>CAIMWO010000072.1 GCA_903845195.1 uncultured Phycisphaerales bacterium | reverse complement strand
GCCATTCCCCCGCATCTCGCGGCCGAGTCCTATCGCCTGTTCGGCTGCACGACCCCCGAGCTGCAGGCGCTGGCCGCCTGGCTGCAGGAATACGGCATCACCACGGTGGCGCTGGAATCCACCGGCAATTACTGGGTGCAGCCGCTGCGCATCCTGGAAGCCGCCGGCTTCCACGTCATCCTGGTGCATCCCGCCTATGCGCGGCAAGCCAAACGCACCAAATACAGCGACCTGGATGGTGGCTACAGTTGATGCACAGCTATGGGTTGCTGCCCGCCTCGTTCCAGCCGCCCGCCCCCTTTATTCGCTTGCGCACGCTCTGGCGCCATCGCGACCGCCTGATCGCCGAACAAGGCCGCTGCCTGCAGCAGATGCAAGACGCGCTGGAACTGATGAGACCATCGTCTGATCCTGACTTTGCCCAGTCTCCGACTCGGCCGACTGCAGGCCGAAGAATGTGTGATGGATGGCATCATCGATCTGGTTGATGCGTGTCTGCAGGGAATCGATGTATTCGTGCAGGCCCGTCTTGGTGATCTCGTCGATGTTCGCGTAGTTCAGGTCCGCCAGCAGGCGTCCGAGTTTTTGCTCCGGCGGATTGGAATAGGTGTGCTCGGCGGAACCCGTGATCGTGCGCAGCGACTCCTGCACCTTGGAGATACAGTGCAGAACCGTACGCGGAAACTCCCGATCCAACAGCAAAAACTCCGACACGCGTTTGGGCGTGATCGTCGGGTAACGCTGGCGGAACATTTCCAGCGCCGAGGTTGATTTCAGAAGCGCCGCCCATTGAATCGTATCGAGCGGCATGCCGACGTATTCGACCTTGGGCAGCAGAATGTAATATTTTACATCCAGGATGCGGGAGGTTTTGTCGGCGCGCTCCAGCAACCGGGCCAGGCGGCCAAAGTGCCAGCCTTCGCCGTGGGACATGGTGACTTCCGATTCGCCCAGGAACAGGGCGCAGGCGGTCTTGATGTCGGTATAGAACGCATGGGGGTCGCCCGCGGCTTTGGCCGGCGCGGAATGATCCGTGACCATCAGGTAGAAACTGTTGAGGGTACACCACATTTCCGAGGAGATGACTTCGCGGATGGAGCGCGCGTTTTCACGGGCAAAGCGGATGCAGGAAACGATCGAGTTCGGGTTTTCTTTGTCGAACGTCAGAAATTGCATGACGTTTTCCTGGGTCGCTTCCGGATAGCGGTCCATGAAATCCTTTTCATCCCCGGTGGTCCAGATCAGCGGTTGCCATTGCCCTCCCCCCCCCGCCCCGCTATTGCCTGCGGCGCCATGCGGCAGATCGAGCATGAGATGCAGGTTGACGTGGATGAAACGCGCGATATTTTCCGCACGCTCGATGTAGCGGTTCATCCAGTAAATCGTTTCAGCAACACGAGAAAGCATGCGAATCGTCCGTAGTGAGTTTTTAATTTTCAGTGGTCGGTAATTGCGGTCACCTGGGGCGTTGGAGTCTTGCTGAGCACCCAGGTGTCTTTGGAGCCGCCGCCCTGCGAAGAGTTCACCACGACCGAGCCCTTGCGGAGCGCGACGCGAGTGAGGCCGCCGGGCAGTACGAAAATATCTTTGCCATGGAGGATATAGGGCCGCAGGTCGACATGGCGTCCTTCAAAGTGGTCATCGACAATGATCGGGGCGCGGGAGAGTGCGATCATGGGCTGGGCGATATAGTTCCGCGGATTTTCGGCCACCTTCAGTTTGAATTCCTCGCGCTGCTCCTTCGAGGCGTGCGGGCCGACGAGCATGCCGTAACCACCGGATTCGTTGGCGGCCTTGACGACCATCTTTTCGATGTTGTCGATGACGTGTTTGCGTTCTACATCGTTGGAGCAGACGAAGGTTGGGACGTTGGGCAGGATCGCGTCCTCACCCAGATAGTATTTGATGATCTGCGGGACATAGGCGTAGATGACCTTGTCATCCGCGATGCCGCCGCCGGGGGCATTGGCCAGCGCAACGCGTCCAGACTTGTAGACTTCCATGATTCCGGGCACGCCCAGGAGCGAATCGGGACGGAAGGATTTGGGATCGAGAAAATCATCGTCGATGCGGCGATAGATGACATCGGCCCGCTCGTAACCCTTGGTGGTCCGCATCATCACGTAGCCGTCGCGAATCACCAGATCACGGCCCTCGACGAGAGGCACGCCCATCTGCTGGCTCAGGAAGGAGTGTTCGAAATAGGCCGAATTGTAAATCCCCGGCGTAAGCGTCACGACGCGCGGATGCGACAGCGATTGCGGCGCCAGAAATTGCAGCGTCTCCAGCAGCCTATTGGGGTATTCGTCCACCGGCAGAACATGCGAGTCCCGGAAGACGGACGGAAGCGTACGTTTGAGAATTTGCCGATTTTCGAGCACGTACGACACGCCGGACGGACAGCGCATGTTGTCTTCGAGCACGTAGAACTGGCCGTCGCGGTCGCGGATCAGATCGGTGCCGGTGACGTGCGCCCAGATTCCCCGCGGCGGGGTGAAGCCCACCATCTGGCTGCGAAAGGTCTTGGCGGTCTTGATCAAAGATTCCGGAATGACTTTGTCTTTGAGGATTTTCTGGTCGTTGTAGATATCGGTGAGGAACAGGTTGAGCGCCATGGTGCGCTGTTTGAGGCCGCGTTCGAGTATCTCCCAATCATCCGCCTCGACAATGCGCGGGATGATGTCGAAGGGGAAAATTTTTTCAGTTCCGGACTTGTCACCGTAAACGGCAAAGGTGATGCCCGCCTGCAGGAGCGCCGCTTCGGCTGCCCTCTGGCATGCGATGAGCTCGCCCGGAGGCAGTGCGGCAATCCGTTTTGCGAGAAGCTGCGCCCCAGCCCGCGGTTTCCCGCAGGCCTCAAACAACTCGTCAAAGAAGCCGTCCGTCTGGTAGTTGTTGAAATCCACCCTCGATAGCCCTTTCGGCGACGGAGCCAGCTCCGCCAAAGTTGACAGGAATGACATCATGCTAGGTGGTTGCACTGCAAACGCAATGCCGTAATGAATACCGGGTTTTCGGCATTGTGGAGGGTGGATCGCCGAATCACTGCCTGCATAGTGGGCAGATGCGAATCTGTGAGGCAACCGAACGATGAGTTATGAGGCAGCAAAGACGCCGCATGCGTCTGCTCCATTGTGTAGAACTACCGATCTCGACGGGATGTCAGAGGGTGGTGACGTCGACGGATACGTCCACGATGTGTTTGCCGCCGCCGAGGATGACGCCGCGGAGCGGTGAAACATCGCCATAATCCCGCCCCCAGGCCATCGTAATGTGCTTGTCGGAGGGAATGCAGTCGTTCGTGGGATCGAAATCGAGCCAGCCCATATTCGGGACATAAACGCTGATCCAGGCATGAGAGGCATCCGCGCCGATGAGCTTGGGCTTGCCCGGCGGCGGCGCGGTCAGCAGATATCCCGAAACATATCGTGCGGCCAAGCCCATGGAACGCAGGCAGCCGACCTGGAGATGTGCGAAATCCTGACATACCCCGCGACGCGCTTTCATGATTTCGGGGAGGGTGCTGGAGACGGTTGTGGCCTTTGTGTCGTAGATGAAGTCGGCGTGAATTCTCCGGGTGAGTTCCGTCACGGCCTCGAGGATGGGGCGGTTGATCGAAAACGATGATTCCGCATACGCGTGGACATCCTGAAAAGATCGCACATAGGGCGACTCGAAGAGAAACTGAAACGCATCCAAATCGTCGCCGCGCGGATTGTTTGTCAGGAAGTCGCGCACCTGGTTCCATGACCAGTTGGTGATGCCACCGAATAAATCCGTGGCCGTGCCGCCAGAAGATCCCGCGGGGGGATCGAGATTGACGATGCCCTTGGCGAGCACTTCGAGTTCGCGATGCGGTTCCTGCATGGCAAAGAGCGTCAGGCGATTGCCGAAAAAATCCAACCGTTCGGAGCGGATTGCGGGTGTCGGCGAAATATCCACATCCGCATAGGACCAGAAATGGCGCGGGCTTTGACGCGGCAGCAAGTGCGCCAGGTTGTGGCACACCGAGACCGGTTCGTCGTAACGGTAGCGCGTCAGATGGCGAATGCGATATTGGGGCATCAGACGCCTCCCCCACCGCCGGGCAGAGCGCCGGAAATCGGGCGATCGAGGCCCAACTGCCGGCTGGCGACGGCATGGCTCAAATAACTCTGACTGATCGAATCGGAGAGTGCGTAGGTATCACCCGTGAGTGCGATGAGCATTTGATCCAGGCGATCGCGATGATTGTCCGGTCCGAGCTGCGTTTCCTGCTGGACGTCCATGAGACGCACCCCGGTAAGCATCCGCAGCAGGATGCGTTCTTCAGGACTGCGCCGGGCCGCCGAGGCGGTCCGCGGCAACTGCTCCACATGTTCCGCCAAACGAGCCAACTGAAATGCGACGGAGCGCGGGTTGCTTTCATCGGCGAGGAGCAGATCGAGGACCGGGGCGGCCTGCAGCGTGCTGAGATAGCGGCGGCGATAGGTCATGGCGCTGTCGGCGATTTCCAGCACGGCCTCCAGCAGCGGGGCCTCACGTTCGATGGACGTCGTCAACGTCGCACGGAACAAAGCCAGGAGCGAAAGGGATCGTTCCACCCGACGGCCCATGTCCAGGAAGCGCCACGCGTAGCCGCGGGTCATCGACTCCATCGCAAGGCCGCCGAACGCTGCGAAGGTGATGATCAAACGATCGAGCGCCGGCAGAATTTCATTGATCTGAACGCCATACGCGCCGGCCGGCGGAAAATCGCGATCGAAGCGATTGATGATGCGCCAGGTATCGATGCTGATGCGATCGCGAACGAGGCTTGCCAGCCGGTAGATGGAGGCCAGCGTGGACTGGAGGCCCTGAGGGTACTTGTCGTTAAAGAGGATGCTGGCGAGGCGTTGTTCCGGATGCCGCTGCTGGTCCTCGGTTTCGTCCTTGACCGCGTCGCGGGTCACGGAAGCAAAAAGCAGCTGCAACTCCGGACTGTTTTCAAGATTCTGATCGGCCAGCCGCGCGAGGATTCCGCGGGCCAGCCGCGCCAGGCTTTCGGCACGATCCATGTATCGCCCGAGCCAGTAGAGATTGTCGGCAACGCGACTGGGCAGATCGCCGCCGGAACGATTCAGTTCGATCGACTGCCCTGCCGGTTGTAGGAGAGAGAAAGTATCGATCGGTCCGCCGGAGAGGACCCATGTGTCTTTCGAGCCGCCGCCGCGTTGCATGGAGACGATCATGGAGTCGGCGCGGGCGGAAAAACGCGTCAGACCGCCGGGCATCACAGAATAGCTGTCAGCAGATGCCACCAGATGCGAGCGGAGGACCACATGGCGGGGTTCTACGCGATCGCCGACCAGAACGGGGGCTGTGGAGAGCGTGATCTGCTCTTCACCGACAAAATCTCGCGGGCAGGTGAGAATACGGGTCCGCAACTCGTCCAGCCGTTGCTGAGTAAGCGAATCGCCGAATACCAGCCCCATTCCAGTACCCGGGAATGTGGGTTTGATGACCATACGATGCAGATTCGCCAGCACGTGCTGACAGGCGGTTGCCTCGCCGCACCAGAAGGAACCGACGGAGGGCAGTTTGAGGTCTTCGTTCAAGAAATACCGGCAGAGGCTCGGGAGGAAACCCATCAGCGCGGGAGTTTCCAGCATGCCGCTACCGAGGGCGTTCGTGACGGCGACGTTGCCGGCATGTACGGCCTGCACGAGGCCCGGCACGCCGAGGGAGGAGTCCTGCCGCAGTTCAAGGGGATCGCAGAAATCATCATCCTGGCGGCGGACGATGACATCCACCTGCTGCAGGCCGCCGAGGGTCTTGAGATAGACCGCGTTGTCTCGAACCGTCAGATCGCCGCCTTCGACGAGCGTATATCCGAGGTAGCGGGCGAGGTAAGCATGCTCAAAATAAGTTTCGTTGTAGGGTCCCGGCGTGAGCAGCACGATTCGCGGATTATCGCGATTATGCGGCGCCATGGCTCGCAGAGTGTCGCGCATGGTGCGGAAAAATGTGGCGAGGCGTTGCACGCGGCAGTCACGGAAGACATCCGGAAGCGCGCGGGAAATGACGATGCGATTTTCCAGCGTGTAGCCGGCGCCGGATGGCGCCTGGACGCGATCGCCCATCGCCCACAACTGGCCGTCGGCGCTGCGGCCGATATCCACGGCATAGACGTGCAGCCAGCGATTTCCGGGAACCTGCACGCCGTGGAGTGGGCGAAGGAATCCGGGATGTGCATAGACCAGTTCCGGCGGAAGGAGACCTTCGTGGAGGAGACGCTGTGGCCCATAGATGTCGGCAATGATGAGATCGAGGAGTTTGGCACGCTGGGTGAGGGCGGACTCGATGCGCGTCCACTCGTCGGCGCCGAAAAGAATGGGGATAGCATCGAGATTCCACGGGCGGTCCATGCCGGCCGGATCGCCGTAGACGTTGTAGGTGACGCCATTGTCGTGGATCAATTGCTTGGCGGTTTCCCAGCGGCGGCCAAGTTCGGCGGGGCCGAGGTCGTCGAGCAGATTGATGAACATATTCCAGTGCGGCCGCACGGAACCATCGCGTTCTTCCATTTCGTCGAAGACGGTGGATGGGGGTACGTAGCCGGCGCATAACCCGGAGGGGCGCAGGGAGCCGGAAGGCGAAGGAATGTGTTGGTCAACCGTCATGCTTTACGTAACTTCAGCATAGCCATAAGGAAACCCACTTGGAACCCACAATTCTTCTTACGTGCGCCGAAGGTCCAAAGTGAAGGAAAACTCGCGAGACGGCGCGACGGTCTGCACAACCATCGGTCCGGGAGTGTGACCGAATTTGAAGAATCTCGCCACTCTGCGGCCCTCGGCTTCGAAGGCATTGACGGGAAACTGCTCGTGGGCTCGCCCGCCCGGATGGGCGACATGATAAGTGCACCCCCCTACCGCGTGATGATTCCAGGTATCCACCACATCAAATATCAGGGGGGCGTGGACGCCGATGGTGGGATGCAGACAGTTCGGCGGCTGCCAGGCGCGGTAGCGCAATCCTGCCACGTATTCGCCCATCCGGCCGGTATTGTGAAGCGGAATTTCCACGCCATTGACCGCGATCACGTGGCGGGAATTGACCAGTCCGGTGACTTTGACCTGGAGGCGTTCGAGTGAAGAGTCGACGAAACGCACCGTGCCGCCGCCGCCGGGCTCTTCGCCCAGGACATTCCAGGGCTCGATGGCAGAGCGCAGCTCCATGTGCATGCCGCCTGTGCTTTGGACGTCGATGCTGCCCAGGATGGGGAAACGAAATTCGAAGTGCGGAGCGAACCATTGGCGTTTCAACGGGAAGCCAGCTTGCTGGGTGTCCTGCAGCACATCGTCGAGATCTGCCGAGACGAAGTGGGGCAGAAGGAAACGGTCGTGCAATTCTGTGTTCCATCGTACGAGTTCCTGCGTGTAGGGTTTCTCCCAGAAGCGCGCGATCAAGGCGCGCAGAAGCAGTTGTTGCGTCAGGCTCATGCGGGGATGGGGGGGCATTTCGAAGCCGCGGAATTCGACCAGTCCGAGGCGGCCGCTGGAGGAATCGGGAGAGTAGAGCTTGTCGATGCAGAATTCCGCCCGGTGCGTGTTGCCGGTGAGGTCTATGAGCAGGTTGCGGAAGATGCGATCGACCAGCCAGGGTTGGTGCAAAGGGCCGCGCGGTATCGGATCGGGCAGTTGTCGCATGGCGATTTCGAGCTCATACGTATTGTCGGCGCGGCCTTCATCGACGCGCGGCGCCTGGCAGGTCGGTCCGATGAACGTTCCGGAGAAGAGGTAGCTGAGGGAGGGATGATTGTGCCAGTAAGCGACGAGGCTCTTGAGCAGGTCTGGCCGGCGAAGAAAGGGCGAATCCGCAGGCGTTGCGCCGCCGATGACAATGTGATTGCCGCCGCCGGTGCCGGAATGCTTGCCGTCGAGCATGAATTTTTCGGTGCCCAGCCGCGAATAGTAGGCATCTTCGTACAGGCCGGTGGTGACGGTGACGGCTTCATCCCAACTGTTCAGCGGGTGCACGTTCACTTCGATGACGCCAGGGTCCGGCGTCACTTTGATGTGATTGACGCGAGAGTCGTGCGGTGGCGTGTAGCCTTCGATGACGACCGGCATCGCCAGCGCGCTGGCGGTCGCTTCGATGTTGGCGACCAGATCGAGGTAATCTTCAAAAAATCTCAGGGGCGGAAGGAATATGTGAACCGTTCCACCGCGTGCTTCGGTGCAGAGGGCGGTCCGGATCGTGTCCGGCGATGATTCACCTTGTGCGGGGATTCCTCCCGATGCCGCAACCTGCTCCTGAAAACCTTCAGGCACGGCCGCGTCCGACGGTCGAACCAGAAAGGACTGAGTGATCGATCGTGGCGGCGGCAGCGGAGGCAGGTCCTCCCACGCGTCGCGCTCATAGATCCACGGAAAGTCGCTTTTGGCGACCCAGGGCAGGCTGTCCAGCGGGAGACGAAAACCCATGGGCGAGTCGCCGGGCATCAGGTACATGCGCTCGGAACGGAAGAACCATGGGCCGCTTTTCCAGCGGGCCCGGGGATTGCCCGTGGCATGAATTGGCAATGCATAGCCAATGACCTTCCCCAATCCGTGTTCGAAGATTTTCGCCAAACGTTTACGGTCTTCCTCGTTCTTGAGATCATTGGTGAGCGGATCGACATTCACCGGCAGTCGCCGTTCTTTCCACAGGTAATACCAGACGTCTTCGTATCCGGGGATCAGGTGATCGGGACCCACCCCCAGCCGGCGTGACAATTCCACGATGAAACGCTGGGCATCGATATCGGAATGGCCGAGTTTCTGGTCATCATCGGCAATGAGCTTGGGATCGTTCCAGATCGGAACGCCATCCTTGCGCCAATAGCACGAGAGAGCCCACCGAGGCAGGCTCTCGCCGGGATACCATTTGCCCTGCCCGTAGTGCAATGCGCCGCCCGGGGCAAACCGCTGGCGCAATCGCTTGATGAGTTTTCCTGAGAGTTGCCGTTTCTTGGCGCCCAACGCGGTAGTGTTCCATTCCGGACCGTCCATATCGTCGATCGAAACGAAGGTCGGTTCGCCGCCCATGGTGAGGCGTACGTCGCCCTTCTTGAGGTGTTCATCGACGAGATGCCCGAGCGATTCGATTTCCTGCCACTGATCCTCTGTATAGGGTTTGGTGACGCGGGGGTCTTCGTAGAATCGGCGTACGGACATGGTGTGGGAAAATTCGACTTCGCATCTATCGACGTTTCCAGTGATCGGCGCGGCGGAGGAAGGATCGGCGGTGCAGGCCAGCGGGATATGCCCCTCGCCGGTGAGCAAGCCGCTGGTGGCGTCCAGGCCGATCCATCCGGCGCCGGGGATGTAGACTTCGGTCCAAGCGTGCAGGTCGGTGAAATCCCGCTCCGGTCCAGACGGTCCGTCGAGGGATTTGACGTCCGCCGTCAGTTGAATCAAATAACCCGACGCAAACCGGGCCGCCAAACCCAAATGCCGCAGCGTCTGCACCATCAGCCACGCAAAATCCCGGCATGATCCGCATTTGAGCCGCAGCGTTTCCTCGGGCGATTGCACGCCCGGCTCCATCCGAATCAAGTATTTCAGCAGCCGGTTGATCGTGGCATTGATCTCCACCAGATAATCGACGGTGACGACTCCTTTTCTCCGCAGCTTGGCCACCAGTGCCGCAAGTTCCGGCCCGGCAGGCGACACTTCGAAATACGGCTGCAATTCCTTCCGCAGCACCGGTTCGTATTCGAATGGATATTTTTCCGCTTCTGCCGCAACAAAGAAATCGAACGGATTGATGACGGTCATTTCAGCGACCAGATCCACTTCAACGCGAAACTCCCGCGTGGGCTCCGGAAACACCAGCCGCCCGAGGTAATTCGAATACGGATCCTGCTGCCAGTTGATGAAATGCTGCTCGGGGGTGATCTTGAGGGAATAGGCGTGGATCGGCGTCCGCGCGTGCGGCGCAGTCCGCAACCGCACGATATGCGGAGACATCGCGACCGGCCGATCATACTTGTAATGCGTGACGTGGTTCAGGGCGACAAGAATGGCCATGCAGAGGAACTCCGCAAAAGATCATCGCCGCCATGCCACTGCGGCATGTTGTACGGCATCTCACGTTTCCTCTACTGATTTACCCGCTGGAAGCATTATAAGGATTGCGTGCTGCATCGCCAGCCATCAGGCGGGAGCAGGAACAGCCGGCGCGGCGGGTGCGCCGACGATCTCGACCTGCACTTTCACTTCCATGTTCTCGCACGCACTGCCATAAAGAGTGCCTGACGTCGGTGCCGTATCGCGATAATTGCGGCCATATCCCACTCGAACGTGATCCAGATTCGGCAACACGCCATTGGTGGGGTCGAAGCCTTTCCATCCGACACCCGGAATATAGAGTTGTACCCACGCGTGGGACGCGTCCGATCGTGTCGCGTGTTCTCCGGTATTGCCGGTGTAGATGTAACCGCAGACGTAGCGTGCAGGTATCCAGAGAAGCCGCGCCATCGCGATGAAAAGATTCGCGAAATCCTGGCAGACGCCCTGCTTGGCGGTGAGCACGTCGAAGGCGGTGGTCGCCAAATGCGTGACGCCGGGGAGGTAATGGAATTCACGGAATAACGTCAGGTTGATGTCGAACAGCGTTTCCAGCACATCATTCTTGTTCCGCTGGGCGAAACTCCATGCGTAGTCGTATATTTCCTTGAGCTGCGTATCGGGGAGTTCCTGCGGCGTTAGGTACGGGGTGAGGATCTTCAATTCCCAGGGCATCCAGGAAAGCGGGAACGTCGGCCGCTGGCCGAGCGTCCGCGTGAAGGAGAAGGGATCGACATCCAGAACCTCCACTTCGCTTTCGGCGGCAATCACCAACTCGCTGTAGGGATACGTGATGTCAAAATTCGCCATGAAGTTTCCGAATACGTCCTCGAATTCCGTGATATTCACACTGGGCGTGACCGAAAGACGGTACGAACGGACGCTTTGTTTCCAGTCTTCGATCGGCCGCAAGTGCAGCCTATGGCTCGACCGCTGAACGGGTCGATCGTAGCGATAGTGCGTGGTGTGGCGAATCTTCAAGAGTCGCGATGTGGCGGTTACGTCAGGCATTCCGTTCGTCTCCAAATATTTTCCATTTGAGTCTAGCGCCTGTTGTTTGCATGCTCCAACGCCAAATCGAACATTCACGCGAGGCCCACGGACTCCCATCTTCTTGACTTGCCTATCGCCTTGCGGCTATCGTTCGGTATATGTAAGGTGATTAGTTATGAGTACTCTGAATCCGCTTCACGGCCGCGGCGCGGCGGCAAATCCTACCAATCGGTTCGAGTCCACACGCTATGAACTCGACCCGGATCTTCCTGATGCGCCCGTGGATGAGGACGGGAAGGCAGCAAACCGGAATTTGCCTCTCACCCAATTCATCCCTGACAGCACACAATCCATACTTACGCACAACGATAGTCCGGATATTCCTTTCAGAACGTCGCTGAATCCTTATCGCGGCTGCGAGCACGGCTGCATTTATTGTTTTGCCCGACCCACTCACGAGTATCTCGGTATGTCCGCCGGGTTTGATTTTGAAACCAAAATTCTCGTTAAGCACGACGCACCGGAACTGCTGCGTGCGGCCCTCTACTCCCCCAGATGGCAGCCGGAAATGATCTGCATCAGCAGCATCACCGATTGCTATCAGCCCATCGAACGCAAATTGCAGATCACGCGGCGGTGTCTGGAGGTACTGGCGGAATTCCACAATCCCGTGGGAATCATCACGAAGAACGCCCTGGTGATGCGCGATCTCGATATTCTTTCCGGAATGGCCAGTTGGCAGGGTGTTCGCGTGCTGATTTCCATTACGACGCTCGATCCACACCTCACCCAGATCATGGAGCCGCGGACGAGTACGCCGGCCCGCCGGCTGGAAGCGATTCGCAGGCTCACCGCTGCGGGCGTTCCCGTGGGCGTCATGGTGGCGCCGGTGGTGCCCGGGCTTACAGATCATGAAATGCTTCCCATCCTTGAAGCGGCCCGTGATGCCGGGGCCCGCACGGCGGGATTTCAAGTGCTTCGACTACCGTATGCGGTCAAAGATCTGTTCGTGCAGTGGGTGGAGCAGCATTTTCCCGACCGCAAAAACAAGATTCTGCATCGCATCGAATCGCTGCGTGATGATAAGTTGAACTCCAGCGACTTCCATGAACGCATGCGCGGTCATGGCGTATTTGCGGAGCAGTTCAAGGAAATGTTTCAAAAGACCACGAGCCGGCTGGGGCTCAATGTACCCGACGGCGTTGCACCGATCTGTCTTGAGCGTTTCCGCCGCCCCCTGCAAAACGGCGATCAATTGCCGCTCTTTGGTGGCTGAGATTCAGTTCGTCTTGCTTGGCGAGGCACCATTGCGACCTTACACGCCGACGCCGCGGGTGATGAAGCCGCCATCGACGATGATGGTGTGGCCGTTGGTGTAGCTGGCCGCGGGACTCATCAGGTAAATCGCGGCACCGACGAGTTCTTCGGCTTTTCCGAAGCGTCCAGCGGGGGTGTGGGCCTTCAGGAATTCGCCGCGGGGTGTGCCTTCGATCAGTTTGCGGTTGAGATCGGTGGGGAAGACGCCGGGGGCGATGCCGTTGACGCGAATGCCGTACTGGGCCCATTCGTTGGCGAGGCCGCGAATAATGCCCAGGACGCCGGACTTCGAGGAGGCGTAGGCGAGGACTTCAGTAAGGGAGATGTAGGAATTGAGTGAGGCGATATTCACGATGCTGCCGCGCTCGCCGTGGGCGTCGGGCGTCTGCCCTTTCATGACGCGGCCGGCGGCCTGGTTGACGATGAAAGTGCCGGTGAGGTTGACGTCCACGATGCGGCGGAATTCTTCCACCGGCATGTCCAGCGACGGTTGCCGCTTGATCACGCCAGCCGAGTTCACAACCGCATCCACCCGCCCATACTTCTTCACCGCAAACTCAAACGCCGCCTTGACGCTCGCCTCATCGGCGACGTTCATCGGCGTGGCATCGTGATCTTTCCCAAACGCCGCCAGTTCTTTCTTAATCGCCGCAACCTTGTCAGGATTGGTCGATCCAGCAACCACCTTTGCACCAGCCTCGGCACATCCAAGTGCGATGGCGCGACCAATGCCGGAAGTACCGCCGGTGACGAGCACGATTTTGTTGGTGATGCTAAAGGGAGTATACATAGGATATCCTTCATGTTGAGTAAGACAGTTTTCCAGTTCCCAGACGCAAATTTCACCGAATGCCTCAACGGCCCAAGACTCTCAGCCAAATTTTCGACAGGAATGATCGCTGTGACTTGTTTTTGGCTACGGACGATGGGGAACTCACAATGTCGTACCCGGTTGAACCGTCGGACATTCTGCGTGAGACTACGGTTGGTTGCGACCGTTTGTTCGTGGGTATACTGAATTGTTTTTCGTGCTCTGCGATTGCCAAACTCAGTGGGCCTTTCCCACCTGGAGAAAGGTCGTTCTCTGTTTCCGCATCGTTGAATTTCCAGACGTAAGCTTGTCTGGTTCCTTGTCTATACCACTTCTCAAAATCAAGGCCGAACTGGCGCATGGCTGCAAATAATCCGGCCCCGTCAATTTCCTCCACAGGCACTTCTGATTCGCATGGTAACTGGTTGCCAATCTGGAGCGCCTGGAAGAGAGCCGAAGTGCAGTTCCAATAGAGGCGTACCACCTTCCCCCTATCGGCGACAAAGAGGCCAAAAGACCCGCTTACTGTTTCGGCTACGCAAGCCACTAGCAGCGAGTCTATCCGTACTGAGACATCCCGCAATTTGTCATACTCGGAAGCGGAAAGAAGCATTGAACTATCCAAAACGAAAGAACAACCATCCAGCTCTCCTGCCAGAATACCATCCTCGCCGCGCTCAAATGGGGCTTCGGCGGTCGGCTCGACTGAACCTCGATCGGAGAACTCCCCGAACGATTCGGCTAGCGCTGCCAACAACGCTGTCCAACTAGTCTTTGCCGCAATCACGCCAAAATGCATGCCCATCGTCTGTTCCTCAGAGTGCAACATTCTTCAGAGTAGTTATGTCGAGTTTGAAGCTGCATTCGGCAGCGATGTGCTTGAGGGCGTCCACTTCGGCCTGCGTAAATAAGAGTCCCTGATACTTGGCGCTGAGCGCTGCGCTATTCGCTTCGATCTGGCCGGGCAGCATAGCCTTTTCATTGCCGTGGCCGAGGATGTCGGCGATCACTGCTTTCACGTTGGCTTTCTGATCGCGGCCGGCACCGAAGGTGCCAGAACTGATGGCATCAGGGCGGATGCACTGAAAGAAGAAACAGCACGTACCCTTTTCACCCGCAGGCACTTTGTCCCAGCGATTGCGGATGGTCGGCAGGCTTCCGCCGATATAAGCCGCGTAAAGTTCGTCGATCAGCGAGAGGCCGTAACCTTTGTGCTGGCCGAAGGGGAAGAGGGCTTTGATTTTATTGGGGTCGGTAGTTTCGTTGCCGTGCTCGTCGACGCCGCTGCCGGGAGCGAGCTGTTTGCCTTCGCGGACGAATTGCTGCACGCGGCCCATGGCAACAATGCTGGTGGCCCAGTCGATACAGATGGGAAAGCCGATGACGTCCTGCGTGGGGAAGCCCCACGAGTGCGGGTTGGTGCCCAGCGTCGGGTATTTTCCGCCGAAGGGAACAACTTCCGCGAGTGCCGCGGTGCAACAGGTGTAGGCGATGTAGCCTTTGTTGGCCGCGTCTATGACATAGCCGCCGCCCCAGAGGTAATGGAAGGCGTTATCCACGGCGACAATGCCGGTGCCGTATTCATCGGCGAGTTTCATGGCGCGGTCCATCGCCTCGAAAGCCACGGCCTGACCGAGTTTGCGATTGGCGTTCCACTTTTCGACCGCTTTGAATTTGCTCGGAAGCTTTTCGATGGTCGCACCCGGCTTGCAGCCTCCGGCCTTTGAGCCGAACAACTCATCGAGGTGCAGCGCCTTGATGGCATTGTGCGTCTTGATGCCATGCCAGGCGGTCAGCTCCGAGAACCGCGCCCCGGCCTCCGCTTCCTGTTGGCTGTAGCCGCGATGGCGATAGGCCGCCGCTACCAAACTATTATGCAATTGGACAGGCACAAGATAACTGGTGGCCATGGAAAAGCTGCTCCAAAACAGTACATTCAACCAGAACGCCTACGATACAAGCACGCGTTATCCATGCCAAGCCCGGTAACGGACGCCGACGCCGATTCTGCTGGATATCATGCGTGAATCGGGTTTGCTTGACTCATAAGAATGCAATCCATACGGTAGGCACCGATCGTTGGACAATTCGATCGAGGCCCAAGAATGCAAAGTGAATTTCATCTTCTCAAGCCCCCTGCAACATATCAGAGACTTGGATGCATTCTCCCACGCGGAGCGCCGGGGACCTTTGATGCGCACGTTACCGGTGACCCTTGCGTCGTATGGGATGAATCCGCAAAGGCCTATCGCATGTTCTACTTCGCCCAGGGAGGCGATGATCAGAAACCCGGTTGCTGCAATGCACAGGCACTCATCCGTATCCACGGCGATCAACTCCAACTCGAAAAATTGGGGCCGATTGTGTACCGAAATCAAGATCAACTGCTGGATTCCGCCCACAAGCCGTGGATCATCATGAATCCGTACAAGCCCGCAGAACCGGCGCGTCCAGACGGCCGCATCTGGCTGCTCACCGCATCACACAAAGGGCCGCACAAAGTCGTGCAGGTTGCCAAGGCGGACGATCTTGCCGGTCCCTGGGATGTTCAGCGAGAGCCCCTGGTGGATGTCGGCCCGGACGATGCGTTCGACGGATACCATGCCGACTCCCCCACCGGATGGTATTTCCCGGATCGCCAGGAAGTGCTCATTTTCTACAAAGGGTATCCGCAGGTCCCGCAGCGCGATCAGCCGGAATCTTTGTGGGGATCGAGCCTTGCGGTTGCAAGCATGGCGCCGACTGACGCCGTGGCACGCAAGCTTGGAAAAATGATCGCACCGGTGCAGCGGCATGGGCATTGGGCGAGCGGATGGGTCGGACCCATGCAATTGTTCCCCTCCGCCGGCAGCGGTTGGTGGGGCATGTTCAATGCCAGTCCGACATCGCCTGCCCCGGTTGAACAGTCGCCGTGGATGCGCGAGCCCGCTCCATCCCAGGCCGGTTGGGCATTCACATCCGAGGCATTGCCCATCACCGGCTGGCAGGTTCAGGACCAGCCCATCTTGCGGGTGGATCGCCTTACGGAAGCCGAGGCTGCGGATCGCGAAGGGGTGAACTTCTGGCGGCATCATCTGGCGGTGCTGCGCGATGGCCGCATGCTGTTGCTCTACAACTCCGGTCCGTATGGCCATGAGCGCATGTTCGGCCGCTGGGCCGAGCGTCCCACATGAGCGGCATAGCGGATCAGTGTCCGCCGCCGCTGCCGGGGATGATGTCAATCTGCGGCCGATTCTTCTCGGGCCAATCCAGATGAAAGAATTTTCCACGCGGGGCATCGGTGCGTTCGTAGGTATGGGCGCCGAAGTAATCCCGCTGCGCCTGAAGCAGATTGGCGGGGAGCCGGGCGGAGCGATAGCCATCATAGTAGGCGAGCGCGGACATGAAGGCCGGGGCAGCGGCGCCTTTCTCGGCGGCGACGACGACGACTTTGCGCCAGTTCTCCTGGGCCTGCTGAATCTGCTCGTTGAAGTAGGGGTCGAGCATGAGATTCACGAGATCGGGATTCCTGGTGTAGGCGTCGGTGATCTTCTGCAGGAAGCGGGCGCGAATGATGCAGCCGCCGCGCCAGATGCTGGCGATTTCGGCGAAGTGGAGTTTCCAGTTGTATTCCTTCTGAGCTTCACGCATGAGTTGGAAGCCCTGGGCGTAGGCACAGATCTTGGAGCAATAGAGGGCATCGCGGATGGCGGCGATGAGGTCGTCCTTCTTGCCGCGGTAGGCGACGACCCTGGGCCCTTTGAGCTGCTTGGATGCGACGACGCGCTCCTCTTTGAGAGCCGAGAGGCAGCGGGCGAAGACGGCCTCGGCAATGGCGTTGGCGGGGATGCCCAAGTCGAGGGCGCTGGTGCTGGTCCACTTGCCGGTGCCTTTCTGGCCGGCGGTGTCGAGGACGTAATCGACGAAGAACTTGCCTTCGTGTTTGGGGTCGGGCTGTTTGAGAATGTCGGCGGTGATCTGGATGAGGTAGCTGTCGAGTTCGCCGGTGTTCCACTGGGTGAAGACCTCGCCGATTTCATTGGCGGGCATGCGGAGGAGATGGGACATCAGGAAGTACGCTTCGCAGATGAGCTGCATGTCGATGTATTCGATGCCGTTGTGGACCATTTTGACGTAATGGCCGGCACCGTTGGGTCCGATGTAGGCGGTGCAGGGAACGCCGCCGATGACGGGCTTGCCGGGGGCGTAATCTTCGAGGGGTTTGCCGGTGGCGGCGTCGACCTTCGCGGCAACGGCTTCCCAGATGGGTTTGAGGTGCTGCCAGGAATCAGGATGGCCGCCGGGCATCATCGAGGGGCCGAAGCGCGCGCCGAGTTCGCCGCCGGAGACGCCTGAGCCGAAGAACCGGCATTTGTCGGCATATTCTTTCTCGCGACGGATGGTGTCGGTCCAGAGCGAGTTGCCGCAGTCGACGACGATGTCGTCCTTGTCGATGCCGGTCTCGATGAGTTGCTTGACGACGGCATCGACGGCCGCGCCCGCTTTGACGAGAATGATGATCTTCCGCGGCTTCTTAATGGCGGCGACGAATTCCTTCAGCGATTCGCAGCCGACGAGGCCGCCTGGCGGATTTTCACGGGCGATGAATTTCTTCATCACCTCGGTGGTGCGGTTGTAGACCGCCACCTTGTACCCGTGATCCGCGATGTTAAGGGCGAGGTTTTCGCCCATGACGGCGAGACCGATGAGACCGACATCGGCAATAGCTTGCTGAGGCATTTTTCTGACTCCAAAAATATTTCTGATCGAACAAATGCTATCTATGCCGCGAGGCTTTGCGCAATGCAAATAAGGCATAGCCCAAGAGAAGTACTATAAAACCAACCACAGCACCTGTGACTAGCAGGATCGTTTCAAACTCACTTGCCCTGTCTCCCAGTTTGCTATTGACTATAGCGCTTCCACCAAGAAGCAGGAATCCTGCAATCAAGAGACTTGCACTGATAGCTTTCCATTGATTTGGGTACGTTCGATAGAGCCATTCTGCCAACCCTTGGAAAATGAATCTCAGCATGATGAAACCTCTCTAAATGAAAGTTGTTTCTAGAATTTGTTGGCCTGGATGAAATCCAGGCTGACTCAATATTTGCTCCATCGTCTTGGTTTCAGATCACGCTCTTGAATGCGATGAATACTCCGACTGCCAATAGTATGACGCCGAGGCAACCGGCGCGCGCCGGCGTCTGAAAAGAGGAGGGAAGAGAACTTCGCAGGGCTGCGTCCCGCTCATCGATAACGTCTTTGGCGTCTTTCAAGCCGGCGCCGGTCACCTCGCGGTACAGCTTGATCGCCCCAATCTTGCGTCCCGCAAAAATTTCAGCATCGATGGGTTTCCATTGTTCTTCTGTAAGATTCGCGACCATGGTGACCTCAGAATTTGTTGGCCTGAATGAAATCCGTTCCGCCGTTTAGGAACTCGACAATATTCGTCACGGCGCGCATCGCCTGGCGTTCCACGCTCTCAAATGTGCGGCTGCCGACGTGTGGCGTGATGATGATGTTATCGACGCCGCAGAACGGATGGCCCGGCGATTGCGGTTCGTGTTCCAGCACATCTGCGGCGTAGCCGCCAAGCTGGCCGATCTTGCACGCTTCGGCGACGTCGCCCTCGTTGACCAGTCCGCCGCGGGCCGTGTTGATGACGACCGCGCCTTTTTTCATTTTGCTGATCAGCGACTTATTGATGAAGCCGCGATTGTTCTCGTCGAGGTTCATGTGCAGTGAAACGAAGTCGGCTTCCAGAACCGCGTCCGCGGCGGTCGGGGCGCGATCGACGCGATACGCGTTGGCAAACGCTTCATCCCAGTAGAGGTCAAAGCCGACCGCCTTCATATCGAACGCGGCAGCCCGTTTGATCACTTCCTTGCCGATGCGGCCGACGCCGAGCACCGCAATTTTCTTGCCCGCCAGCTCCGAACCGGTGATGCGCTTCCATCCACCGGACTTGGTGGATTTCACATGCGGCCAGAAATGTTTGGCGATGGCGATCATCAGACCGAAGGTGTGCTCGGCAACGGTGGTGTGATTGACACCGGGCGTGAAGAGCACGGGAATCTTCCTGCTGGTGGCATGCTTTACATCAATGGAATCGAGGCCGATGCCGTACTTCGCGATGACTTTCAATCGTGGCAGGGCCGCGTCGATGACTTTCGCGGAAATGATGTCGTCGCCGTTGAGGAGCCCGTCAAAGCCGCCATCCTTGGTCACCAGATCAAGAATCTGTTGTTCCGAGAGCGGGCCGCGGGCGGTGACGACTTCGAAGCCGCTGGCGGCGAGTGTTTGATGATGCTTCCCAGGCGTGTCCTGGAAGCTGGTGGTGGTGAGAAGTATACGCACGATGTGTGATCTCCTGACTATCAAGAAAAGGGAGACATTATACCGTTATCGCCTGTTACCGCGCGAGGAAGTCGCGGAAGTTTTTTCTGAAAAGACGGTTCACGTCCGCGTCGATGTCGTGGGTGGCCAGGGGCCAGCCTGTCGCAACCACGTCTGCATATTTATCCACCAGCACCTTGCCGATGATCGCCCGGCTGTGTTCCCACTTGTAGAGCAGCTGGTCGAGGACGCGGCAATCGGAATGCTGGGGAATCATGCTCGTACCGAGCAGTTCGAACCGCATGCGAGTGATTTCCTCGATCAGGCAGGGATTATTGAGGAACCACCAGCAGCCGAAGATCATCAGGTTGCCGAACTTCCGGGCGGCGACGGCGAGCTCATGTTGGTTTTCGCGGGCCAGCATGGTGCAGAAGAATTTGTTTTGCGGAAAAGCATTGCAGAGGCGCGCGACGGAACTCACATCCGAGAGGCCGCCCATATCCGCGGCATCACGCAGTGACGGATTCACACCGCGGCGCGAGCCGATCATCATGGCAAACGGAAGGTTGCGTTCGGCACATACTGGAAGGATGACTTTCTCCAGGGCCACCTGGCCGGCCTGGGCGACGGGGTCATGTTCCGGCGCCGGGTACGAAAAGCTTGGCGGAAGCGACAGTGCGACATAAATCGCCTTCTGGCGGTCGATCCATTCGGCAAGGAATCTACGGGCCTCATCGACGTTGCGATCCGACAGATTTTTCCCGTCGCCTGCGTCGTAGCCCCATTCATTCAGCTTCTGCGCTGCCGCGGGCCAGTTGCATAGGATCGGATCGATCCGCAGCACCGCCTCAAAACGCGGATCGCGGAGCTTTTCGGGATCTTTCAGCCATCGGGCGCGCTCGTTGTCGCTGAAAACTTCGTTAGTCATGGTGATGCTCTCCACGTGAGAGATTTCCATCACCTTATCGATGTACTTGCTGGGATCCTGCTGGGCGAACCATTTGCGGAGCTTGGCGAGATCCTTATTTTTCGGAACTTCCAGGCCGAGGAGGTCGAGGCTCGTAAGGACGCCGCGGCAAGCCTCGGAAACCGGCGTGCGATCGACGAAAAGATTTTTCCAGATGTGATCGGCCTGGGCGGTTTTGGGCAGGCTCCAGAACTGCTCGTAGGACATGCCGCCCTCGCCCGCGGCGGGAACGACACGAAAGACTTCTGCGACGAGATAGTGGTAGGTCAGCAGCTCGTCGAGACCCCAGAGAAAGAGCCCGGCGGGATCGGTCGCGGAGCCGCCCTTGCCGGCGCGATGAGGCACCGGCGTGCCGAAGCACGGCGGATACAGGTGCGTGTGCATGTCTACGATAGGTTGCTTGCGCAAGGCCTTGCCGACGGCCTTTTCAATATCCGAGCGTTTCTTGAGCTTCGCCATAAATCCTCCGGGCGCGAAAGCTCACAGAATACTGCGCCAGCCGCTTGCGGACCAGTATTTGACGTTACTTTGACATCACTTCGCAGCCTTGGCGGGCTTGGCGTCGGATTTCTCGGCTTTCTCCGCCTTGGCGACGGGCCGGCCGGTTTCCGGTTCCTTTTCCTTGGGCGGGGGATTTTCAATGGCATAGCGAACGGCAAGAACCTTCTCGCGAATCTCCTTGGCTACTTCGCGATTATCCTTAAGGAACTGGCGGGCCTGTTCACGTCCCTGGCCCAGGCGAACCTGTCCATAGTTGAACCAAGCCCCCGACTTTTCGATCACGTTCTCGGTCACGCCGATGTCGAGAAGGTCGCCTTCATACGAAATGCCGCCATCGAAGAGAATGTCGAACTCAGCCTCGCGGAAAGGCGGGGCAATCTTGTTCTTCACGATCTTGCAGCGGACGTGATTGCCGATGGCGACGTCGCCTTCCTTGATCTGCTGCACCCGGCGAATATCGAGGCGGACCGACGCATAGAACTTGAGCGCGTTGCCGCCGGTGGTGGTTTCCGGGTTGCCGTACATCACGCCGATCTTCATGCGGATCTGGTTGATGAAGATTACCAAGGCCTTCGATTTGGAAACGGCGCCGGTGAGTTTTCGCATGGCTTGAGACATGAGCCGGGCCTGCACGCCCATGGTGGCATCGCCCATTTCGCCTTCGATTTCGGCCTTCGGAATGAGCGCCGCAACCGAATCGATCACGATGACATCGACCGCATTGGAACGCACCAGCATCTCGACGATTTCCAGTGCCTGCTCGCCGGAATCCGGCTGCGACACCAGAAGTTCCTTCAGCGACACACCCAGCTTCTTCGCCCACGTCGGATCAAGCGCGTGCTCCGCATCAACAAACGCCGACACGCCGCCCAGCTTCTGCGCCTCCGCGATGATGTGGAGGCAGAGCGTTGTCTTGCCGGAAGATTCCGGGCCGAAGACTTCCACGATGCGGCCGCGGGGCATCCCTTTACCGCCCAGCGCCAGGTCCAGTGACAACGCGCCGGTCGGAATTCCTTCGATAGCCAGGGGATTGGCGCCATCCAGGGACATGATCGCGCCCTTGCCGTAGGTCTTTTCAATCTGGGCCAGGGCCCGGTCGAGGGCGGCATCGCGCGCTGTGGGAGCTTCTTTGGACATGGGGTCTCCTTCCGTGGTTTCTGAGGGTGAATGGTGTTCGGGAGTATACCGAACGGATACAGAACGTCAAGTGCCCGCGGACAAATCAATCATTGCGAAGCGCGGCCGGCGTGATGCCCCGCAAAGCCCATCGTAAAGAGAGCCAGATCGAGATCCAACCGGTCAGAAATATGGCTGCAAAGCTCGCCAGCAGCGAAGGCCAATTGATGCTGCGTGCTGCCGGTGCGACGGCAATCAGTGCCGTAATTGTTCCCAGCAACAAACCCGCGGCAAGAAGGGCCGTGTTTTCCATCAGGATCAGCATCGCGATTTTCTGCCGGGAAAATCCCACCGCCAGCAGAAGCGCCAGTTCACTCCGCCGTTCCAATGTCGAACGCAGCAACACGACCGCCAGCCCCAGCGTCCCCAGCAGCAGACCGAATCCGCCCAGCGTCTGAAACGTCGCCAGATATGTGTTGGCAACTTCCTTGTACCGGGCGAGGCGGGCGGTGGTTGACTCGACAGTCACCGAAAATTCGTCGAGTTCGGATTCGAGCAGGCGAGCCAGTGGCTCGGCGTCTTGGGCAGGGCATTCGATAAGGACGACGGAAGTGCCGGTTTGAAGGGGGAAAAATGTCGTGAATCGTTTTTCTTCAATCATCAGTTCGGATTGTAGGACGCAGTCATTGAGGGTCCGGAAGTATTTCATTGTGATCGTCTCGCCGCGCTGATCGACCATGGCAAATGAATCACCAAGATTGGCGTGGAGAATGTACTTCAGAGAATCGGCATTTACGGAGACGAAGGCTTCGTTGGGGGATTGGCGATAACTGACTTCGGTAACTCCATCGAACATAGTCGAGCCTCGGCCGAACTTTTGAAGGATCGCGTGAGGGACGCCAAGAATGGTGGGCTGCGTCGGCTTCGTCATATTGAGACACGAGATGTCCTGGCCTTGATAGGCGCAAAGATTGGTGAAGTGTGCGCAGGTGAGAAGCGGACTCTCAGCATCGCGTAGACCGAGGATCTTGCGGCCCGCGGGAGTATTGAGATCGCCGAGCAGCGGAATGTCTGCCGTCAGTATCAGCCGATAGCCGCCCGTGCCAGAGGGAATCAGTGCGGGATCGATCACGGATTGTTGCTTCATCGACGCGACGAGGATGAGAATGAACGATGCGAACGCAAGCAGCGCGATCACCAGCAACGAACGCGTCGGGCGCAGGCGAGCGCTGCGAGCGGCGAGTTGGTGAAGCTGTAAAGTGCAAGTGTCCAGTTTCAAAGGATTCCGCAGGTAAACGCGGATCGCCACAAGGACAGCCAGCAAGAGCAACGCCCCCGCTGAAAGACATGTAAGTTCGGAAGACATCACATGGAGAGCCGCCGAGAGCAACAAGGCCATTGCGGCCAGCGCGAGGAGCCACGGAATGGCGTAGCGGACAGCGACCCTCGAAGATTTCCGACTACCAGACGACCCCCGTTCAGACAGATTACCGCCCAACAAAACGAGAGGACGAAATTTGACGAGTTGCCGGCAGGAAAGATAAAGCGTGGCCACCGCAAATAGCAGCGAGAGAGCCGCGCCGATGGAGAGGGAATCCGCGGATGCCGCGAGATGAAGGTTCGTCGTCCCAACGGCAGGCAGCCACAGAGTCGTCAGCAATTTGAGCATCAACGCGGTGTAGGCGATCCCCCCCACCGTGCCCAGTGCGGTTCCGATCACGGAAAGTGTGATGCCTTCCAGCAGCACGATTCGACGAATGCGCTGCGGCGAAAACCCGAGGGCTGCCAGCAGTCCAAGCTGCCGCGTCCGTTGCTCGATCGATAACCGAAATAACAATGAGAGCAGGATCAATGCGGAGAGTATCAGGAAAAACGAAAACCCGATGAACAGACCGGAAAAATCGGTCGAGCCCGAAGCCGCAGCCAGTTGCTGCTGGCGAATCGGCTGAAAAACGAAGCCGAAATCCGCGGGGTTGAGGTGCGTGAGGATGGCCGACTGCCAATCCTTCAAGGCGGGCTTTTCAGTTGTAACCATGAGGCGCGCGGAGGTGAGAGCCCCCAGCGGCGTGCCCCAAAGAAAGCGGGCATCGTCCAAGCTGAGAAAAAACTTCGGGGCCGCCCGGTGAGCGTTCCAATAGTCCTCATCCGCAGGGGTGACAAGTTTGCGATCGAAAGGAAAACCCTCCGGCGGCGACCAGTCGGCCATAGTGTCGGCATCGGTAAAGCCGGGGTAATCGGGCGTGAGTGCGGGGTCCGCGCCGATGCCCGTCATGGGAAGAATGCGGACGATCTTGAAAGCATGCGGCGCGGGCGTATCGACCAGGGTTCCATTTTCGAGACGCTTGAAAAACGAAAACGTGATCGTGTCGCCAACGGCAGCATGAAGCTGACCGGCCGTCCACTGGTTGATGGCGACTTCGCCGAGGTTCAATACCCCCCCACCGACCTCGGCATTCGTGCCTGTGGCAATGACATAATGAAGCGAAGACCGCACAGTTGCAGCCGACTGCAGCTCGACCTTATTTAAGAGGTAGGTGGAGAAGAGTTGGGCGTTGGGCGCGGCTACCTTGATGGCGGCTTCAACGTTGGAGCGAAGGAACGCAGAACGGGACGAAAGCTGCAGTTGATTGGAATCGCGAACCGCCGCAAGCGAGAGCCCGTAATCGGAAAGATTCAAATGGCTCTTCAGGGCATCAAGGGCAGGAACGGCAGAGATCGTTTGGTTGACATATTGCAGGTACCGATTCTTCGCGGGCTCTGGCATCGAAGATAGAGAATCATGAGTGAACACAAGAAGATTCGCAGCACCCGGGCGATCGATTGCGGATTGCAGATCATGCAGATTCAGCCAGGCGTTGCGCGGCGACCGTTGCGAAGGAGCCAGCGAAAAGAGCGCGAGAATATTCGGCTGCGTTTCGATGCGATCGATGATCGCAGATGTCGAGGCGAGTACATCGGCTCTGGAGCGGCGGGAAAGAGCCGCATCAGTCGGGATATCTGAAGGAAGCGGCATCGTCAGATTCACACGAGCACCGGCTGCGACATCGAGCGCCGTTGCGAGAGGCGCATTGATGACCACCTTGCCGGAATGTACCGCAGTCGCAGGAAGGTCAAGGGCGAAGAATTGCGTTCCGTTGGCGCTGTGCTTGGCCGTGAGATCGACCGCACGGCCCTTGAGCGACAGGCCCGCGTGTGCCGTTCCGTACATTGCAGCAAAGTCATGATCCCGATTAAGCCGGTCCGCAAACGACGCGTCGAAAAAGCCCGGGGTGACAAGGACTGAGTCAATGGGGCCCAACCGGGCTGTCGCCAAATCACGGAGACTGGCCCGCACGGAATCTCCCACCAGCAGCGAGCCCGTCAGAACGGCCGTCGCCAGCGCGATACCGGCGATGAGCGCAGCATTGAGGCCGCGATAGTGCAACATCGAACGGAAGATGAGCGTGTGAAGTCTCAAAGCGCAAGGCTCAATTTTCAAGTGACAAGGATTCCATCGCGCATCGTCAATGTCGTATCGAAGCGGCCCGCCAGCGCCGGATTATGCGTGACGGCCAGCAAAGTTTCGCCCGTCTCACCGGCCACATCCAGCAGCAATTGCATGATCGATTCAGCGGTGTGCGGGTCAAGATTTCCCGTCGGTTCGTCGGCCAGCAGCAATGAAGGTTGATTCATCAGCGCCCGCGCGATCGCCACACGCTGCCGCTCGCCACCGGAAAGCTGTGCCGGCAAATGAGTCCGGCGATTCGCCAGGCCCACGCGGTCGAGCAGTGACAGTGCACGGTCGGCATCCGATTTTGATGCGGAGCCGCTCGCCAACCTAGGCAAGAGAATGTTTTCCAGCGCGGAAAGCTGCGGCAGCAGGTGATGATCCTGAAACACGAAGCCGATGTGCCGGGCGCGGAATGATGCCAGATCGGTGGCCGAGAGTTTGCATGGATCGATGCGGCCCGAGCCTGTCACTCCGTTTTTTTCGGTTGTACTTTCGTAAGTGACCTCTCCGGACGTCGGCGCATCGAGCGTGCCGAGAATGTTCAGTAGCGTCGATTTCCCGGAACCCGACGGGCCGAGAATCGCCACCGTCTGTCCCGAAGCAATCGCCAGCGTGATTCCGGTCAGAACGACCAACGGCTCGGCAGGCGTAGGATAGCTCTTACAGAGATTGGAAAGCTGCAGTTGCATACGGTTCTCTCAAGAAGACGCGCGGGCATCAATGGCTTCCTGACAAAGCTTAGCGATTTTCTCCGCCATGTGTTGGCCGGTGAAACTCTCAAGGATGGCCGGCCGGGCACGGGCCGCAAGTTCTGCAAGCCGCGCCGGATCGCTATATAGATCTCGAATAGCTGCGGCCAGTGCGATGGGATCGTTGGGAGGCACCAGGTGCATCGCCCCGGTGCGCTGCGCCAGTTCGGGAAACGTGCCGTGGGCCGGGGCGATCACCGGAACTCCCCGCGAAAGTGATTCCAGTGCGAAGATGCCCTTGGATTCTGGATAACGCGTCGGCACACAGAAGAGATTGGCCGCATCGAGCATCTTCAGTTTGTCCGCCAGATCGACCTCGCCACGATAGCGCATGGAATCCGCAAGACCGTAGACGGCAATGCGCTCCTGCAGGATGCGGTGCCAGGCCTTGTACTGCGGCCCAAGATAACCCGCGTAATCGAGGCGAATGCCCGCAGTGCCGGAAAATTCTTTAAGTTGAAAGAATGCTTCGATGAGTTGGTCCGTGCCTTTGTCAGGACAGACACGGGCCAGTGAAGCCACGACAAATTCGGAACTCCGCGTTCTGCGTTCATCGCTTCTTGGAGCGTGAACGATTTCATCGGCAAGACCCGGATAGACGACCGCAATCTGCTCCCGCGGCAAGCCGAGATAACCGGCCATCTTCTCCGCGTAGTACGCGCTGGTGGCGACGAAGCGGGAAATATGCGGCGCTGCGGCACGTATCAATTCCCGAATATTTTCCCGATCCGGGTCGTTCATCGCGTCGAGAAAGACATCCTCACCTGTGAGTTCGCAGATCACGGGGCAGTGCAGCTTTTCGCCCAGCGCTTCGGCCATGCCGATGAACATGAGGTTCGGCAGAATAAGAACCTCGGGACGAATTTCATCGGCTAGAAACTTGATGAGGCGGCGAAGTTCCTTGTACGTTGGCCCGTTGTACCCGAGAAGAATATCGCGGGTCAGACCAGCCAGTCTGGCGGGCGACGTGCCTGCACCCATGTTGCCGGCCGCGCGGAGCAGCCACGGGCGATCGAAAAGCCAGTCGAAAATGCGGGGCGTATAGCGGAACAGTTTCGAGGCGTGCTGCAAATAGACGTTGATGCCGCCGTAGAAAATCTCCGGCGAGGCCACGCCGCGGGTATCCGTACGCAGCGGCGTGTAGAGGGGAACCAGCGTGACGTCATGCTGCAATTTCAACAGCGCGGCCGCGAGGGTATTGTCGCGCAGGCATGAACCGCAATACATGCCGGCGGCGCCGGCGGCGAGAATGCAGATGCGAAGCGACATGGTGCAAGTTTCAACCTTCAGGTCTGCACTTGCAAGGGCGTAATCGGATTTCACGTCGGTAACAAAATCGTAACTACGCCCCATCGATCGACTGCTCACTGGCGACACAAGGTGCTCCGGTGCGGTCACCTCCGGCCTCCAAGCGGAGATGCCAGCGATCGGCATAGCGGCGGCGGACCACAAACGTGACACCGGCGAGTGCAAGGACGCCCATGCATGTAAGTTGTGAGAAAGTGAACCCTAACGCGATTGCGGGGTTATCTGCCCGAAAAACTTCGAGAGCAAAGCGGCTGGCGGCATACAGTATGGCCATGTGAAGAAAGATTTCGCCGCTGATGCGCCGGCGGGGAATGCCTGCCAGCAGCAGAAGTGCAATCAAAAGGGCCGCCGCGGACTCGAACAATTGTGTAGGATAAACCGGTAGCGAAGTCGCGGCGATTTCAAGAATCTGGCCACGCTGCAGTTGATGGGCCCACGCAAAAGAGTTGCGCGGGAAACTCACTGAAATCAGCATGCTCGAATCGCAGACGCGACCGTAGCAGCAGCCTGCAAAAAAACATCCGATGCGGCCAAACGCGACGCCGAGCATCACGGGCGCCGCCAGCGCGTCGCCAAGCTTTCCCAGCGGCACGCGGTTGAGCAGTGCCGCCCCAATGCCGGCGATCGTGGCCACCAGCAACGCACCAAAAAGCACGCTGCCGTGGACGTGATCGGTAGTGGTACGATCGCTGAACCATCCGAACAGCCAGGCGCCAATCAGACCGGCCGCGGTAAGAAGCGGAAGCAGGACGTCAATGAAATGGGGTGCGATCCCGACACGTCGGCCAAGATGACGCGCCAGCAGCCATGCGGCGACAATTCCGATCACGATCATCGCGCCGTACGCCGTGATGGGAGGATGCTCGAACAGCAGCGGATGCATGCTATGGCTGGTCTTTCTTGGGCTCCGTCGTTGCCGGCGCGATACCTTTCTTATGACCCAGGCCTACCTCGACCGAACTGCGCAATTGCACAACGCGATCCAACTCCTCTTTGTCGAGCTTCCGAAAAGTCGTCGGCCCGCTCTTGTCGTAAAGCTCTTCCTTATTCAGGTTTTGCTTAATGGCGGCTTCCATCTGCTCGCGCGTCGTCGCGTTCTGCACGGCATCAATATCATCCTTCACCTGCCGGATGGACAATTGATTTTTGTCCTTCTTGTAATTGATGATACTGTAAAACAGTTTGGCGTCATTTTGCTTGTCGAGATAGTCCAGATTGTCGAGCGACTCCATGCAGAAAAAGTGTTCATCCCCAAGCGGCGCCGTCCAGGCGCGGTAGTTGAGAAGTGCCGCCTCCTTTACCGTGCCGTCATCATTTTTCTTGCCTTCCAAGTATTGCACGTAATAGGTGTGCGCAGCCAGCGGGCGAACAACCACGATTACCTGGTCGGCATTCTTGGCGTCGGCAGGGGGAACAATTTCCCACACGCCAATCAGATCCTTGTCGATCACCGCCTTCTCCGGATCGCCGATAGGCGCCGGCAGACACGCAAACGTCGTCAACAGAATGACCGCCAGCGGCACAAAAAACAGCAGTGAGATCAGCGTGATTCGACGGGAACGAACAACATCCTTGATCGCCATGTATGTTCCTCCTTCTTGCCATCATTATATCAAGAGATGACTATCAACTGGATGCCGAAGTATAACTCCGCAGAGCAAACTTCCAGAAACACCGCGTCACGACGAACAGCGTCAGGGCCACGGCAGCCTCGATCAGAATAAACGCAGCGCTGTGCTGGCCGCGCATCACCTCTGCCGGAACGGTCGTCAAGAACGCCACCGGTAAAATGAACGTAAAGAAAAACTGATAGGCCACAGGATAAGCGGACATCGGATACTTGCCCGCCTCCAGAAATGATCGAAGAACCTCCGTGGCATTCCAGACCTTCGTGAACCAGATGGTCGTCGTGGCGACCGCGAACCAGAGGGTATAGAGGATGATGCCCGAAAGAATCATCGGAATGATGCCCAGCGCATAAGCGGCGGCCGGAAGCGGCACCTGCATGCCGGCGTAAACGAGCAATACCAGCGCAAAGACAACGTTGGGAAATCCCCACGGAGACATGTTGCGTGTGGAAAGCTGAAATTGTGGGTCGAGAGGTTTGAGCAAAATGAAATCCAGCGTGCCGTTCTGCACGTGCTGCACGATCCGCGAAAGATTGGGGCTCAGCAGCGTCGAAGCCATGCCGTCGAGAAGCGTGAAGAGACCGACGACCAGCAGTGCTTCATGCCACGACCACCCCGCAAAGTGATAGCCCTTGCGATACAGAATGTTGAGCGTGAAAAGTGTCCCGGCGAGTTGCCCCAGCGAATTGATCGCGGCGACAAGAAAGTTGACGCGATATTCCATCTCCGCCGCCAGCGACGTGAACCAGAACGCACTCATGATGCGCAGGATTCGGCGTGGAAATATCCCCATAAGTCACGCCCCCTGTCCGGAATAACGCCGCAGGCCGCGCCGCCACAGGAACTGCCCCACGAGGCACAGCCCGGCAAACCAGGCGGCAATGACTGCAAACCCCTGATAGAGCTGCGGAGAGGACGCGGTGATCTGCCCCATGAGAATCTGCGCCGGGAAACTGAGCACGTAGGGAAACGGCGTGAGCTCCGCGATGCGCCGGGCGGGTTCGGGAAAATCCGCCAGCGGGGCCAGCAGACCAGACAGAAATACGTAAGGCAGAAATGAAAGCTGTTCGATGGCGCTGGCGCGTTCAAACCAGAACGTAAGCATGGCAAAACAATATTGAAGCGCAAAACGCAACGCAAAAGCCACGTAGATCGTGAAGAAGCCCAGTAGAATCGCCGATGCCGACGGCATCCATCGAGCCTGCGGATACAGGATGAAGAAGAACGCCAGCACCATAATGAAAAACGGAAATCGGGCCAGTTGTTCCCCCAAATGAGCGGTCACGTAATTCCAGAGCGGATTCATCGGCCGCAGCAGAAAGTAGCTGAGCCGCCCTTCGACGATATGCCATTCAAATTCGTGGATCATCCACACGGTCGAAAATTGCCGCACGATGAACACGCAGACGAAATATCGGGCGTAGTCGACCGGTGTCAGTGCGAACGCCATGCCCCCTCCCCCCCCTGCCCCACCCGCTCCGCTGCGGCTGGCGGTTACCCACACACCCATCATCAGAAACGGCATCACATGCGCCAGCACCCACAAGTAAATCTCGGCGCGATACGCCAGCATCAGCGCGTGCTGCGTGACGGTGAGAATGCGTAGTTTCTTGAGCACTGTTCTCCCGTATTCACGGTTTCGTGGCTGATGCCGGCGCGTTGACGGTGCCCTGCGTGAAAAGCTCCGCAATGATGCTTTCGATCGGCGGATCCGTGATGGTCAGGTCGGCAACGGGAAGCTGCGCCAGCATCTGCTCCACCGTGCTGGTGAGCGCCTCGCGACGAACGATCACGCGTGCCGATCGATCCAGTGATTCCTCGACTTCACCGAAAGGTGCGACGCGCATACGATCGACTGTCTCCGTGAACTCAAGTTTTACCTCCCGGTACGGCGCAAACTTCTCCACAATTCCGGCCAATGCCCCATCATAAAACAGGCTGCCCTGGTGAATCAGCAGTACGCGCTTGCACAATGCGGTGATGTCGGCCATGTAATGCGATGTCAGCAAAATCGTCGCGTTGTATTTGCGGTTGTATTCCCGCAGAAAATGACGCACCGCCGATTGTGCGTTCACGTCCAGCCCCAGCGTCGGCTCGTCGAGAAACAGCACTTCCGGACGATGCAGCAGCGAGGCCAGAAGTTCGCATTTCATCCGCTCTCCCAGCGAAAGCTTGCGGACGGGTTGCGAAAGCTGCTTGTCCAGACTGAGCATCGCCGCCAGTTCCGCGATGCGCGCCGCGAGTTCCGCGTCCGGAATATCGTAGATCGCCCCGTTGATGCGGAACGATTCGTTGGCCGGCAAATCCCAGATCAATTGCTGCTTGTTGCCCATGACCAGCGTGATCTTCCGCAGGAACGCCTTCTGCCGTTTGAACGGCACATGCCCGGCAACGCCGACTTCGCCGCCCGACGGATGGATGAGCCCGGCCAGCATCTTGAGCGTGGTGGTTTTCCCCGCACCATTGGGCCCGAGAAAGCCGACAATTTCTCCCGCCTCGATGGAAAACGACAGCGGCTTAACCGCATCGACCTGCCGGTACTTGCGATTCCAAAAATGGCAAAGGGCATTGCGGAATCCCGGATCGCTGGCCGAGACTCGAAACGACTTGCTCAAATTCCTAACGTCGATGACCGCCATGAGACTCCTGCGCACGCGAGGATTGGATGCGCGATGAACTTACGCGTGTTGAACATAATAGATCGCGCCGTAGTCTTGTCGAGTGGATCACTCGCAAGTTTTCCTTCAGGCCGCGCGGATCGCGCACCACCGGTGCCGCGTTGATCGAGGATTCCCGTGCCCTACCCCAATAAAAGTGGCCGCGCCCTTTCGGACGCGGCCACAGTGCTTTCTCTTGCCTGCATACTCCCCAGGCATTCGTTAACAGATTCAAGCCACGCGGCGACGGCGGCGGCTCAGCAGGCCGACGGCGCCCAGGGCCAACAGACCCAGGCTCGCCGGTTCCGGCACCACCGAGAACTGACTGTTGTGGTTCAATACCGCCCAGACGTCGTGGCTGGTAATGTCCACGCCCCACGAGCCCAGGAAGTGCGACAGTTCGCTGGCGTCGATCGTGCCGTAGGTGTCCCCGGCGATCAGGCCGCCGTAGAGCAAGGCACG
>CAIMWO010000071.1 GCA_903845195.1 uncultured Phycisphaerales bacterium | reverse complement strand
AAGTCGTCATCGTCGCCTGCATGCGAAAACTCCTCAGCCTCCTCAATGCCATGATCCGCGATAACCTCGACTGGAATGAACTCGCCGTCGTCAAAAATACGCCCTAATTATCCTTGCGTTCAAAGACAGCCGCTCTGTGGTGAAATTTTCGTCCGCCAGTGATCATCGCAAAAACAACCGGGGCGATCCCTCGCGGAATCGCCCCGGCATTCTTGCTTGAATCTCTTGCAGAGACTCGCCGCCGAACTTACTTCAGTTCGACCGACGCGCCTTCCGTTTCGAGCTTCTTCTTCAGAGCTTCGGCCTCGGCCTTCTCCAAGCCCGTCTTCACGGCCTTCGGAGCGCCATCGACCAGGTCCTTCGCTTCCTTCAGACCCAGACCGGTCACCTCGCGGACGACCTTGATCACCTGGATCTTCTTCTCGCCGGCAGCCTTCAGCACGACGTCAAACGTCGTCTGAACTTCCGCCACCGGAGCAGCCGCAGCCGCCGGACCCGCCATCATCATCCCGCCACCAGCGGCGGCTTCGATGCCGTACGTTTCCTTCAGGTACGTGCTCAGCGCCTGCGCGTCGAGCAACGACAGGGCGACAATCTTATCGCCCAATTCCTTCACTTCTGCCTTGAGATCTGCCATGGTAAAAACCTTTCCTTATCTATTCACCTTCGCCAGCCCAGGCAACGCGCCCGGTTTTAACTGCTCGCAGCAGGCTGAACGACTGGTGAAATGAGTGCCAGTAGTTCGTTATTAGGCCGCGGCCGGTGCCGCTTTCTCTGCCTTCTCCGCCTTTTCGATAACCGCCTTCACCTGGCCCGCCAGCTTGCCCGCCGGTCCCTTGATCTGGCCGGCCAACTTGCGTCCCGGTCCCAGGATCTGGCCGACGATCATCGACTGCAGCTCCTTCTTGTTCGGCAGCTTGCTCAGCGCCGTCGTGCTCTTGCTGTCCAGAATTCGACCTTCCACGATCGAACCCTTGATCTTCAGCTTCTCGATCTTCTTCGCCTGCTCGACCAGTTCCTTCACCACGTCGACCACGCTTTCGCCGCCGTAGACCACCGCGTTGGTCCCCGTCAGCAGTTCCTTGGCACCCTTCAGGCCCACGAACTCCAACGCCTTGGCCGCCATCGCATTCCGCACCACCGTCATCTTGACCTTCTTCTTCCGCAGGTCCGATCGGATGCCGCTGGTCGTCTTGCTGTCGATCCCTGTGTAATCCACCACCACCACGGAATCGGCGCCCTTGAACTTCGTCTGCAGTTCCGCAGTGATCAGATTTTTGATGCGCTTGCTCATATCGTCCTCGATTAGTCAGTAGTATTTTCATCAGTGGCTGCCTTGCCCGCGGTCCTACTGACCACTGACAACTGACCACTGACCACTTACTCTTCTTCCGTCACATTCAGATGCGTCGTATCAATCTGCACGCCCGGGCTCATCGACGAATGAATCGTCACCTTCTTGATGTAAACGCCCTTGGCCGTCGCCGGTTTGATCTTCCGCAAAACCTCAATCAATGCATGGGCGTTGGCCGCAAGGTCGTGCTCCGAAAAGCTCACCTTCCCGATCACCGTATGGATATTCCCACCGGCATCGTTGCGGAACTCAATCTTGCCTGCCGTGTATTCCTTCACCGCCGTGGCCACGTCCGCCGTTACCGTGCCGGCCTTGGGCGAGGGCATCTTGCCCTGCGGTCCCAGCACCTTGCCCAGTCGCGCGATCTTCGGCATCACGTCCGGTGTTGCCACCGCCACGTCAAAGTCGCTCCAGCCCCCGTTCACCTTCGCCACCAGCTCGTCCAGCCCGGCTTCCACCGCGCCGGCCGCCTTGGCCACATCCACGTTCGCGCCCTGCACGAACGCAATCACGCGATTGGTCTTGCCGATGCCCTTGGGCAAACTCAGCGCGCCGCGAACCATCTGGTCGGCCTGCTTCGGATCGATACCCAAATGCACCACCAGGTTCACCGTCTCATCAAACTTCGTCTTCTTGAACTGCTTGATCACCGGCAGCGCCTGCTCGATCGTCACCGGACCCGGTGGCACCAGCTTCGCCGCTTCCTTGTACCGTTTTCCGCGTAGCTTCACTGCCATGGAGGCTCCTTTGAGCTGACTCTAAACGCTTCTTCCACGACGCAAACACGCGTGACGCGTCTTCACGCCTCATCGCCGTTTCAGTTTGTAAAAGGGGGAGCACCAGCGAGAATTCGCCATCCCGCATTCCCCGCGGCAATCTTTTACGATCACCCGGCCAAGGAACGTTAGGAACACTGCGATTCGCCCGACAAGCCTTGCAGCCCGTCTTAAGCTCCCACTGTTTACGCCCGTGGTCCGGCGATTGATAGACGCAACACTATACCGAACGCCTCATCTGACGTCAATCCCGGCCCAAACGATGTTTCTCCGCATTCATGCTCGCGACGGGGCACACTTCACCAAACCTCCCCCGCGCGTTACCCTCCCCGCATGACTGACATACGCCTCATCCCTCTCCAACCCCTCACCGATCCCCGCGGCACACGCTTCATCCTCCCCCCACGCCCACGCAACCCCGTCGCCGGATCCATCGCCATCACCATCTTTGGCCTCATCTTCGCCGGCTTCGCGTGCTTCTGGATGGCCACCGCCTCCGGCATCTTTGATGCCCACCGCCATCCCAATGCTGTCTCCCTCATCTTCTCCCTCTTCGGCATCCCCTTCGTCCTCGTCGGCCTCGGGCTTACCGGCCTCGGCATCTTCTCTTTCTTCCCCACACACTCCGAAATCCTCATCACCGTCGACACCCTTCTCGATATCGAACACTACGGCCCCTTCAAATTCACCTTCCAACGCCGCCTCGCCGAGATCACCCGCCTCCACGTCACTGAACGCAAGTTCCCCACCAACAGTAAACCCTCCTCAGCCCAGTTCGCCCAGCAGTCCCTGCAAGCCGCCAAGAAGTCGCCCTCCTTCGTCATCACCGTCGAAGGCATCTTCAAGAAACCGCTCTACCTCGCCTCCGGATACCCCCGCGAACTCCTCATCCCCCTCGCCCAGCAACTCGCCGCTCAACTCCCCGCCCTCGCCCGCGCCACCCTCCTCGATCCCACCAAACACGAAAGCCCCGCCGTCACCATCGATCCTCCACCCGTCGAATCCCCTGCCCCACAAGAAGAAACCCCGCTCCCTCAACCCCCTAATTCCAAAATCATCTTCATCCCCCCGTCCATCCCCGGCGACAAGAACCTCACCTTCGCCATCCCCCATCGCGGTCTCAAGAGTCCCCTGGCTTCCCTCGTATTCTTTGCCGTCATTTGGCTCGCCTTCGTCAGCGTCATCACGGTCATGATCTTCGTCCTTCACGCCGCAGACCATCACGGCCGCGTCATCGCCAAACCTCTCGGCCTCCTCATCCTCACACCTTTCTGGGCCGCCGGCATCGGCATGTTCCTCATCGGAATCCAAATGATGTTCCGCAAATCCGTCCTCCTCGTCTCCCCCGACGCCATCGTCTTCTCCCAAAAAGGCCCAATCCGAAAATCCGAAAAGCTCATCCCCACCGCCAACCTCTCCGCCATCCGCGTCGGCAGTTCCAGCGTCGAAGTCAACCACCAACCCGTCCCCCAACTCCAATTCCACCTCCGCACCGGCACACACTTCGGCATCCTCACCGGCACCAACCCCGATGACCTCGAATGGATCGCCTCTACCCTCCGCACCACCCTCCACCTCCCCGACACCATCCAAGCGAACTAGACGCGATTCCAATGTGTGACGATGGACATGACCACGTCTCATGTCTCACTTCTTGCTTCTTGCTACTCTACCCCCCCTCCAACCTGCTACAGTGTAAAAGTGTAAAAGTGTAAAAGTTTAAAAAGTCCGTGCGCGCGACCGGCGGCTCCTTTGTGATGCAGTGGCAGATGGCTCGGACTCGTGCCGGCCGCCCAGACACGGACCAGGCCAGGATCCCCTGATCTCCCTTCCGCCACAAATCATCCACGCCCAGTCACTCTCATAAAGAGGCAACCATGTGTTTCTCCGCCGGCGCAAGTTTCGGAGCCAGCGCCGTCCTCTGCGCCATCGGCACACTCGCTCTCAAGAAGACCACCACTTCCTCTCAGATCATGTTCGCCGCCATCCCCCTGATTTTTTCCGCACAACAATTCACCGAAGGCCTGGCCTGGCTCTCCTTATCCAACCCGGCCAATGCCGCATGGCAGTCCTCCTCCCAGCACGCCTTCCTCTTCGTCGCCGAAGTCCTCTGGCCGATCTGGGCGCCCCTGGCCCTCTTGCGCCTGGAACAAGAACCCGTCCGCCGAAAAATCCTCCTCGCCCTTACCATCATCGGACTCTTCGTCTCCCTGGTTCTTGGCTACCACCTCGCGGTCTATCCCGTTCACGCCGGCATCGATGGCCATCACATCCATTACGAGCAGAATCTCCCTCTCGCCCGGCTTTGGTTCGGAGCCCTCGTCTACGTCCTCCCCACTGCCGCCCCATTGTTCATCTCCTCCATCAAGAAAATGTGGATCATGGGCGTATCCCTAATGGCCTCCTACCTCGTTACAGAATTGTTCTATTCCGAATACCTGACTTCCGTCTGGTGCTACTTCGCCGCCCTCATCAGCATCGAAGTGGTAGTCCTCATTCACTACGCCCCCGAAGACCACGACCTCCCCACCGAACCTCAACCAAGAACCGATACCGGCACCCCTTAACAAAATTGAAAATTACCCAGCCTCACCCATACTTATTGAGAAGTCTCACTTGGCGTCTTGGCGTCTTGATGGTCTAATTCCGCCATCATTCGGAGGATAAAACGTGGGGCAAAAATACGCAGAAAATCCCGACACGGCCATCCCGCGCGCCATCGAAGTCTTCGCCCGCGGCTTCTGCTTCACACGCAGTATCACCCACCCGTACATCCCCGAACAAATCGACGGCCTATGGGTCGTGCGCGACGCCCCCCGCCGCCACGGCACCTACCGCAACGAAGAATGGATCGCCTGGCGCACGCCCCCCGCCGATGTCGACCGCATCGCCCGCCAGCACACCCGCGGCCGTTTCGCTGTCTGCGTCCTCTGCGCCGCTGATGAAAGCGACGCCCCCCTGCGCCAAGGCTATCGCGAACTGAACTATCGCCTGGGCCGGACCGAACCACTGATGATTCACACGCTGCAAAAGATTCCCCGCTGCCAATCACCCGCACGCATTGAACGTGTCCGCACCCCCGAACTGGCCGAACGCCTGGCCAAAGTGCAACGCATGCGCCCTCTCAAGCCGGAGTTCCTCGCCGCCGACTCACCGCTCCGCGAGTACGCCGCCCTGATCGATGACCACCCGATAGGCTGGGTGCGCTCCGTCTCGATAGGCAACGCCACCTGGTGCTCCTCCATGTACGTCAAACCACCCCACCGCCGCCAAGGCATCGCCCGCGCCCTCCTCTGCCAAATGCTCCGCGACGACCGCGCCGCCGGCGCCCAATCCGCCGTCCTGCTCGCCAGCCACGTCGGCGCCAAACTCTACCCCGTCGTCGGCTACCACCACCTCGCCACCCTCCTCCTCTACACCCCCAAAAGACGCTGACCCTCCATGTGGTGCGGACGTCCTCGCCCGCAGTCTCGCGCGTCCCGCCCGATCCCACATTCATGGGGAAGCCCAGTCATGCTCCGTATCTTCGCCGCCACGTCCCCCCATTTCACTCTTCACTATTCTCCATTCACTATTCCCTCCCCCCTCGCTCCACCTCCCCCATCACCCGCTCCCTGCTATACCAATCCCGCAGCACCACCGGCCGCGTCGGCTTCTCCGGCGAAAAAATCGCCAAAAACGGAATCGACCGCCCACCCAACTTCTCCAGCATCTTCTCCGCCACCGGATTCCCCGCCGTAATATCCGCCTTCAGCAGCAGCACATGCTTCTCCCGAAATTCCTTCTGCACCGCCGCACTATGCAACACCGTCGCCTCCACCACCCGGCAGTTGATGCACCAATTCGCCGTCCAATCCACCACCACCACCCGCTTCTCCTTCAGCCCCCGATCCAGCGCCTTCATATTAAACCGTTCCCACGGCAACAGCCCGCCCGCTTCCGACACCCCTACACTCCGATACCCCTCCCCACTCGCCTCCGCCACCAAAAACCGATGCATCCCAAAAATCACCACCGTCCCCACCACCAGCGTCGCCACCCGCACCGTCCACACCCGCGCCGGCTCCCAATCCACCGACGGAATCTGCCCCCACGCCCAGCACATCCCCGCCACCACCAATCCGCTGAACACCGCCCACGGCCACAATCCCGGATCCGGTATCGTCGTCACCAGGTACAAAGCCACCCCGATCATCACCATCCCCAAGAACTGCTTCACCAGTTCCGACCACCGCCCCGACCGCGGCAACCGTTCCAGCCCCGCCGGAAACGCCGCCAACACCACGTACGGCACTGCCATCCCCACCCCCACCAACCCCAGCACCGCCACCGCCACCACCAACGGCTGCCCAAACGCCCACGCCAGCACACCTCCCAAAAACGGCGCACTGCACGGCGTCGCCAAGAGCGTTGCCAGCATCCCGCTCATGAAACTCCCAAAATACCCCGTCCGCTGCTGATCCAACGAATACACCGCCGCCGGCGGATTGATCGTCCACACCCCCAGCATCGACAACGCCAGCGCCAGCACGATCATCGCCATCACCAGCAGAAACGTCACGCTCTGAAATTGCTTGCCATATACCACCGCCGTCCCTGTCGCCGCCCCATACGTCCCCAGCGCCACGCCCAACAGCACAAACAGCGTCACGATTCCCGCCGCAAATACCAACGCATGCGCGATCGACGCCCTCCGCTCCCCGTGCGCCTGATGAATCAGCGACATCACCTTCAGCGGAATCACCGGCAACACGCACGGCATAATGTTCAAGATCGCCCCGCCCACCAGCGCAAACAGCAACAACATCCATACCGGCCGCGCCTCATCCCCCGCATTCGCCGCCACATAATTCCCCCGTTCCACCGCCGCCATTTCATCCTCATCCGCCGGCGCCGTTGCCGTCGTGGCACTCGCCGTCTCAGGACTCGCGTTCACTACCTCTGCAGATTTCTGCCCCCGCGCCGCCGCGAACAACCCCTCCTCCTGCATCGTGCTCTTGGCCCCCGCTCCACCAACATCCACCGCCACCTTCAAGCTCTGCGTCACTGGCGGAAAGCAACTCTTCTCATTGCACGCCTGCGTCCGCACGCTCAACTCAATCACCGCCGCCACCCCTCCCGTCTCTTCCGTCGGCCACCCCTTGAAGCTCTCCCAACTTCCCGCCACCTTCACCGGCACCAGCACATACACCGTCCCCTCATACACCGCCAGCGTCGGTGCCGTCGACAGCCCCGCCGGCGTCGGAATCTCCTTCGCCTCCGGATACCGCACCGCCCCAAAACTCAACCCCTCCATCGGCTTGACCGTCACCACCGTCGCCTCAAGATCCTTGTCGTGCGGCATCGCCCCCTGAATATGCAATCCCTTCGGCACATCGATCTGCACCGCGATCGTCGCCTCCCCTCCCACCACCAGCGGTGCCCGATCCAACACCGCCCGCACCCCCACCCCCCCCCTCGGCCCCTGCGCCAGCCCCGCCCGCGCCAGCAGACACACGCTCAAAACGCCGATCCAACCCAACATTCGCAATTTCATCATGTTTCACTGTCCATACCCACAAAGCCCGCACCGCCAGCGGACGCAGAACATAATAGTCCCGATTCGCCCGCAAGTGGAAGCAAAGTGTTGACCCTGCGTTTTCCACCCGATAGTCTTAGGGTTCATGAATCGTGTAAACGGTTCCGCTGGAGAGATGGCCGAGCGGCTGAAGGCGCCGGTTTGCTAAACCGGTGTACGACCAAAAGTTGTACCATGGGTTCGAATCCCATTCTCTCCGCTTTTCCCCGAAACCCCTGCGCTCCCAGGGGTTTCGGCGTTTTTGCCTCCATTCGCATCTGTCCTCCCCCTACCGCCCGATTCCGTACCAGGCCACCGCAAAAGGCAAAGTGAACGAACGCGGTTTTCATCGCCAGCTACTTCTGGGCCGGATCATTCTCATCCGAACCAAGCTGGGGAGTTCCCTCAGAGGTCACTTCTGGCTTCGCCCCGGTGGGCATCGGTGGAAGGGCCGCCAGTGCCTTGCTTGTATCTAAGATGCAGGCGTGGGCGTATAGCCTTACGGGGAGCACGCGGGGAGCAGTGCTTCTTCGTGTTGGCAGGCCCGGGCAACAACGGCAACCCGGCGCGTGCACGCCATGCTCAACGAGAGTCCCGAAGATCGCGAGCGGCAAAAACTCGTCACGTGGATTCAAGGACGTGACGGCAACGTGAGCGTTCGTGATCTGACGCATGGCTATCGGAAGTTTCGTGGGCGTGATGTGGCGGCTACCGCGGCACTCGATGATCTTGTGCAGCGTGGGCTCGGGCAGTGGGAAGCTCCGGCACCGAATCCTCAGGGCCGTCGTCCCATCCGCGTTTTCAAATTGGCTTCCGGGAGCGCTGTCACCAGAACCCCAACCTAGATGGTCAGAAACGGGGGTTTTGGTGACATGCGATGATCTCTGTAACCGAAGCGGTGGTTTGATTACCTCGGAAATCGGTAGCGGCCCCAGACGGGTGAAAACTCCACCGGGCCCACGGAATGCGTGGTAACATAACTGGATTCGGCATGTTTCGATGAGCCAATCCACGAACGCAGTAATGATTATACGTTTTTAAGAATAACCACTGAAATGCCCGAATCAGGCGGGGTTCTATTCCCCACGATTGTCGAATCCCCGTAGTCAGCATGATCCCTTATACTGCGTTTCAACAGGAGGCTTCCATCATGGACGAGTGTGCGGCTGAAAAGCCGGGGTCAATAGGGTGCGGCTGTTCATCCGGAAAAGTGGATGCGGCTTCGAAGCCCGCGGATCCCTTCACTTACTTCTCCCAAATGATCCCCAACTGTCTCCAATACGCCCAACAAGCCAAGGCCCAGGGGCGCCCCGTCATCGGCATCCTCTGTGAGTTCACTCCCCGCGAATTGATCATGGCCGCCGGAGAAAAAGGCGGCGTGCCGGTGTGCCTCTGCGGCGGCTCACAAAAAACTATCGCGCCGGCCGAGCAACACCTGCCATCAAACCTCTGCCCCCTCATCAAATCCACCTACGGCTACCACCTGACCAAGACCAATCCGTTCCTCGAAATGGCCGACCTCGTCATCGCCGAAACCACCTGCGACGGCAAAAAGAAAATGTTCGAACTCATGGGCGAAACGCGGTCGATGTACGTTCTGGAACTGCCGCAGAAACCCGACGATCCCGACGCCCTTAACCACTGGCACGCCGAGTTGCTCAAGCTGCAAGCCCATCTGGAACGTCAATTCAAGACGCCGATCACGCCGTCGCGACTGCGGGAAGCCATGGGTACCATGAACCGCGAACGTGACCTTCGCCGCCAGCTTGCCGCGCTGATGAAAAGAGAACATCCACCACTGACCGGACGCCAGTTGCTCGACTTGAAGTCGAGCGTCTCAGGCATCCCGGAAGACTTCGCACAATACGAGAAGGCACTGTCCATGCTGTCCGCAGCGCCAGACATCTGCCGCAAGGACCGTGTCCGCGTCCTCATGACCGGCGTGCCGATGGCGCAGGGCGCTGAACGTGTGATCGAACTCATCGAAGCCAATGGCGGCCTGGTCGTCTGTCTCGAAAACTGCACCGGGCTCAAGCCGATTCTCGAAGACACCGACGCCGCGGCGCGCGATCCCCTCCGCGCGATCGCGGAGAAATATTTCCACCTGCCCTGCTCGGTGATGACCAAGAACACCCGGCGTCTCGAAACGCTCAAGCATCTGGCCGCCGAGTATAGGCCCGAATGCGTCATCGAATTGATCTGGCAAGCCTGCCTCACGTATGACGTCGAATCGTACCAGGTGCGCCGCATGGTCGAGCAGGAGTTGAAGATTCCCTACCTGCGGATCGAAACCGACTATTCGCCTTCGGACTCCGCCCGGCTGGGTACGCGCATCGAAGCGCTGTTTGAGACGGCCAAACAGCGGCGCACTTGAACACATGGCGACAAAGGCCGCGGACCATCTCCAGCAGATGACATTCAAGGAGAACATCCGTGAAGAGTTTAGCGAGCGTCTCATTGGCCGATGTGCAGTCGGTGTATTCGGGGGCGGAAGGAGATTTGTGGCGCCTCATTATGGGCGAGCAAATTCACATCGGCGGCCTGACATCGTCGATGGATCTGGCAGGCCAGGCAGATATACAGGCCGGATCGAGCGGGGTCGACCTCTGCTGCTGCACCGGAGCGGGCATGCGTTTCCTCGTGCGCTTTCGAAACGTGGCGCGCATGACCGGCGTAGATGCGACAGCGCACGTCATCGAGCTGGGGCGAGGGGCCAGCGCCGCCGAAGGATTGGCCCGCCGCATCACTTTTGTGCAGGCGGAAGTAACCCGGAGCGGCCTGGCCGACGCATCGGCCGATTTCGCCTGGGGCGAAGATGCATGGTGTTACGTGGCGGACAAGCAGAAACTCATTGCCGAGGCGGCCCGCATCGTCCGCCCCGGCGGCACGATCGCGTTTACGGACTGGGTCGAAGGCCCTGCCGGTCTGACCGACGCCGAAGCCGAACGATTCCTGCGATTCATGAAATTCCCCAGCTTCGCCGACATTGCGGATTACGCGGGCCTGTTGCGCCAGAATAATTGCACTGTGCTGGCGGCCAACGATACAGGACGATTTGCTGCGGCCATCGATCTGTACTTGAACATGCTGAACATGCAATTGACGTACGACGCGCTAAAGATCATCGGATTCAATCAGCAGATGATGGCCTCACTGGCCGGGGAAATGATCTTTGCGCAGCAGTTGGCACACGATCGAAAAATCATCCAGGGAATTTTTGTCGCGCGGAAAACGTGAGAGCATGGCGTCTGGAATCGTGGCATATTCATCCCCCTTTGTCCCCGCGGAGTGGATCGCTGCACACAGACTTACGCCCCTGCGATTGACGCCGGGCCCGTCCGTCGTGGCCGCAGGCGCCGGAATCTGCCCCTTCGCACACGACTTTTTACAGGCGAGCCAAGTCCCCGGAGTTGCCGATGGCGTCATCTTCACGACCACCTGCGATCAGATGCGGCGTTTCGCAGAACAAGCCCGCGCAAGTCTGCCGACGTTTCTTATGAACGTGCCGGCAACATGGCAGACGACGGAGGCGGTCGGCCTCTATGTGGCGGAACTGCGGCGCATGTCGGAATTCCTCATCACCCTAGGCGGCCATGCACCGACGGCTGAAGAGTTGCGCCAGACCATGGAGGCGTTCGATAAGATCCGACGCAACGGTTCATTCGAGAGCCGCGCCCAGTGGGAAAAGGACCGGGGGGGAGCCGCTGGAGATACTTTGCCAATGAACCTAGCGTCCTCTGAAAAAGGATTCATCCGCATCGCGCTGGTCGGCGGTCCCTTGCGAAAGCAAGATGCATGGATCGCCGAGCATCTCCAGCATGCCGGCGCCACCATCGTGCTCGACGCCACAGAAACCGGCGAGCGCACCCTGCCCGCACCATTTGACGAAGCAAGAGTGCGTACCGATCCACTCGCTGAACTTGCCCGCGCCTATTTTCTTACCATCCCCGATGCGTTCCGTCGTCCGGATTCCCTGCTGCACGATTACCTCTCCCGTGAAGTGCAGGCACGCCGTATCCGGGGCATCCTGCTCATCCGCTGCGTCTGGTGCGATCAATGGCACGCCCAGGTTGCACGCATCAAAGATTCGCTCGGAGTACCCGTCGTCGAAATCGACCTCGGCCAGGATGACCACGACACGCCACGAATCAAGACACGAATCGATTCCCTGCTGGATATGGTGCGATGAACGAACCGCCGGCACAAATTTCCCTCGAGCAATGGCATCACCGCTATACATCGCTCCGCGCTGCGGGATTCCACGAAGCCCCCTACGGCGGGCCGCTCGAACGCCATTTCACTGCCGGCGATTACCGCCTCGCACAACTGCGCTTCGACAATTCGGCCGCTGCACTGCGTCTCTGGAATTTTCTGCTCACGGAAACCGAACGCCTCTTCGCCGCCCAGCGCGCCGGGAAGAAAATCATAGGCACCATGAAAGACCTGGGAACCGTGCCCATCATGGCGTACGCCCTGCCCGACACGATCGCATTCTACCCCGATGGAACCTGGTGGATCCCTTGCATCATGCGCCAGTCGACCCGCGACCTTGCGATCGCCGATTCCCTCGGCATCGATGAATCCTTCTGCCCCGTCAGGGCGATGCTCGGCGCATTTGAGACCCATCAACACTTTCCGCCGCCGGACCTCCTGATCTGCTCCGTCGGCGCGACATGCGATGATTTCTCCGCGATCGCTCAGCGTCTGGCCTCTCGAGGACTTGCAATTCTTTGGTGGGAAATTCCGGCCCGCCGCACGCCTGAGCCGACGGAAGAAGCTATCGCCCTGCCCGGTGGATTTTTAGCTGGGGGGCGACAAGTCGATTTCGTCCAAGCCGAACTGCAACGCGTCTCTGCCGCCCTCGCTAAGACAGTCGGCCACGAGGTTACGGATGCACGTTTGGCCGAAGGCATTACTGCAGCCAACCGCATTCGTGACATGTTGCGCCAGCTCCGCAATCTTGTTTTCACCGCTCCACGCTGCCCCCTGCCCGCCCTGGAAATGCTGATCGCCGAGATGCTCGCGATTCACTACTGCTCAGACCGCCAGCAAACACAGGAAGTTCTCGGCGAGCTTTTGGCCGAAGTGTTACGCCGCATCGCCGTAAGCGCGGGAACCCTGCCCGCCGATGCCGTCCGCGTTTTCTGGGTCAACCCCGTGGCCGATCTCCAGGCCATGAACCTGCTCGAAGAGTGCGGCGGACGTCTCTGCGGCACCGAGTTCATGTTCTGCCACGCGCTCGACCCGATCCCCACCGATGTGGCGCCCATGGAAGCGCTGGCCCGCATGGCCCTGGCGGACCCCATGATCGGCCCATCCGCCGACCGAGCAAAGCGAATCATGCATGATGTGCGGCAGTTTGGAGCCGAGGCCGTGCTGATCTCGCGTATTCCCGGCGCCAGCCACTGTGCCTTGGAGGGCAGCGCCATTCGTGCGATAATTCAGCGAGAATCGAATGTTCCGGTGGTGGAGATCGAAGTCCCGCCGTTGAACGAAGGCGTGCGTGCCAGCCTGCGAACGCGCCTCGAGGCTTTGGTGGAAACAGTCCGGCGACGGAGAACATCATGATTTGTGCCGGCATCGATGGCGGCTCGCGAGCACTCAAAGTGGTGATCTTCGATGTTGCTGCGCAGAAGATTCTCGCCTCCGCCGTGCGCGATCAGCACGTCGATCACAACGGTCTGGCCGAGGAAACGTTCGGCGCCCTGCTCCGCGAAGCCGGGCTGCAGCGCTCTGATATCAAACGCGTCATCGCCACCGGATACGCCCGCAACCTCATCAAGGCCGCCGACACCACCATGACCGAAATCACCTGCCACGCCGTGGGCGTTCGCTTCTTGTGCCCCCAGGCCATGACGGTCATCGAAATCGGCGGCCAGGATTCGAAGCTTCTCCGGCTCGATCCCCCGCCCGCCAGTACGGTTCGCGATTTCGCGATGAACGACCGCTGTGCCGCCGGCACGGGACGTTTCCTCGAAGTCGTTGCGGCCCGGCTCGATACCACGCTCTCAGAGCTTGGCTCGCTGGCCGAGCGTGCCGCATCTCCGGCCGCCATCTCTTCCACCTGCGTCGTCTTTGCCGAAACTGAAATCATCGGCCTGCTGGCCTCCGGCGTGGCCCGCGAAGACATCGTCGCGGGCGTCCAAAACGCCATAGCCACTCGACTCACCGCCATGGCCGGCAGCCATCTTGAATCCCCCATTCTCTTCACCGGCGGCGTGGCTCTCATCCCCGGCATGCGCGAAGCGCTCGAACGCGCCCTGGCCAATCCAGTGACGCTATCGCCACAACCACAAATTACAGGTGCATTGGGAGCAGCGATTCTGGCAGGGCGAAGTATCAAATGAGACCAACCGGTGATGCTCGGGCATCGCTATCGCGCGTCTTCTTGCTTCTTGATTCTTGCTTCTTGATTCCCGCTTGTATCTCAGAGCCCGAATGTCCGTTTAATCCCCGACTTCGGACAAACCTTCTTGCAGTCCCCGCAGGCGATGCATTCCATTCCGCCGATTTCTTTGCGAACATCCAGTTCCAGCGGGCAGGCCTTGTCGCACTTGCCGCAGTCGATACACGCACTGGTTTCGACTTTCATCCGCGTCAGCGCCAGCCGCGCGGTGAGTCCATACATGGCACCCAGCGGACAGAAAAGTCGGCAGAACGGCCGCGATGCAATGACCATACCCACAAGAAAAACCACCAGGATCGTCAGTCGCAGCCAGACACTGCCCACCCAGGCATAGAACGATTTTCCGCCGCCGCCATGGGTGAAGGCCAGGGGAATGGTCGCCGTGAGCGTTCCGCTGGGGCACAGTTTGCAGAAATAAAGCTGATAGCGCGGGGTTTGAACGATCTCGCTCTGTGGCGAATCGACGATTAACTCCGCCGTGGCAAGCTGGTTGGGAATCAGAAAATTCGGCAGCGTCAACGTCTGCCCCGGAGCGATAGAAATCTCCTTGAACTCTTTGGCTTGCGTGAACGATTCTGTCTTGTCGGCCACGTCGCGGTAATGCGAAACGAGCTTCACCCCCGCAATGGGCTCCATTCCCATGTTCGTCACGGTGACCTTCACATCGAGATTGCCTTCCGCAGCCTTGTTCACAACGGGTTTGGCAACGCTCAAATATCCCGACTGCTGAAAACCCAGAAACCAAGGCAGAATGAAAACGAGCAGCGCCAGCGCCACATATTTGCCATACCGAAACCAGCGCGGCAACGATATCTTCGGCGTTGGAATCCGGTGCAACAAATCCTGCAGGAACCCAAACGGGCACATAAAGCCGCAAACCAACCGGCCAAGTACCGCCCCGACCGCCAGCACCGAACCCAATGCAAGAACCGGAATGGTATGGATTGCCGAGCCGTAAGTAATCGCCCCGATCGGGCAGGCCCCCGTCGCCCACGGGCATCCATGACAATTAAAGCCCGGAGAGCAGACCGACTTCAGCGACCACCCGAACATATTGAGATTCAACAGCCACGTCGAAATAAACGCCGTGGCAAAACGAAGACGCATGTAAAAGGGCGGAAGCTTGGCGGCCATGTCAACCCGGAGTCAGAAGTCGGAAACATTGGTTAAGAGGACTGAAAAAGTCACGCGACGCGTGACTTTGCACAGGCTACGAGCCTCATGTCTTGCAGTCTTTGGCGGTCACTGCCGTACCCGTCAGCGGCGCGACAATTTGATCATCATGCAGTGCAAACGCATCCACCGTTTCCGCTTTGACGAACGCCGGCCCGGAAAACTGCGTCGTGGTGCCGCCATTGAGCGAAACCACCGGATGATGCTCCATCGTATAGCCGTAACTTACGAGGCCCAGTGCGGCCAGCACCCACAGGGCCCGACGAACACGTGGGAAAAGCTGCGATTTACCCTGAGCCATGCGGCACCTCATCCAGTTGCTGTGAACGCTTCGCCAGCACGCGGCCATCCGGCACGCGACGCGTCAATCCTTCAGCATCGAAAGCGTCGAGCATTGCCACCGCCATTTTACGGTTGGTGCCGACGATTTCCTTGAAGGCGTTGAGTTCAACGGTAGCGTTTTTAGCAAATAAACTCAATAGTTTCGCGCGGGCGTCGTCAAAGAAGGTGCGGAGCATGAAATTGCCGTCGAGGAGCAGCACTGTGCCGTCACCCAGAATGATTTTTTCGAGGACCTTCATGTCAGCCTCGGCGATTGCCAGGTCGCGTATCAAGTTGCCGCGAGCCGGGGCGCTGGCCCCGGATTTTTCGATGATGGCCATGATCCGTTCGCGAAGCGTCAAGAGCCGCTCGCTGATATTCGGTTTGAAAGCCGCCAGCGCCAATCGGCCGTGCCGCAGCGCGATAGCGCCGGTCTGACTCAGCAATGCCGCGAGTCCGTCAAAGCTCTTGGCCGTGATGCCTGCGGACTCGCAGACCAGCGCCGGCGACATACCCCAGACATACGGGTTAGCGTGATGGTACCGATCCAGCGCCGGTTGCAATGTGTTGCGCAGTTCATCGATTCGCGATCTAACCGCATAATCGCCGCCCCCGCCATTTGCCGCCAAGTCCACCAGCGCGCCTTTTGCGACGGTTGCCGCCAGGGCATGCCGCGCCGCCTCGTCGGTCTGTTGCGTGAGCCGCAGGGCGTCGCGGGCGTTCAAGATGACATCAGGTCCCGCAAGCGCTTCAGCGGCTAGCAAATCGCCTTCGCGTAGTGCCACATAAGCTGCCTGAAACCGTCCCAAGGCGTCGGCATGGCGGCGCAAACGCTGCGGACGTGCCGAGAGCACCGCGCCCCCACCGAGTGTGTCAGCAGGCGAAAGCGATCGCAGAATGAACCGATCACCCGCCGCCGCCACCAGCGGTTCCGCCAGCACGATGTGTGCAAATCCCTCTGAGCCAACTGGCAATTCGTCCGCTTCCAGGAGCCGGACATTCGCCTCGACTGCCGCCGTCCCGCTGTGCAGCCGCGCATCAAAGCGCCGTTTGAATGAACCCGCCGCAGGGCCGTCGCTGGCGTTTTCCAGAGTAACGAGGAGTTCATGGGTGGCCGCGTAAACGTCCGGCGCCGCCAATGTCATGCCGCGAGCGACCAGATGGGCATCGATCTCGCGCACATTGATGGCACAACAGCAACTGGCCAGCGCCACCTCGGATTCCATCTTGTAACTCTGCACGGTGCGAACGGCCAATCCATGCCGGCCCGGCAGCAACTCGACCTTCTCCCCGACATGAACAGACCCGGAAAGCGGTATCCCCGTCACTACCGTGCCGTAACCTTTGACGGAAAATACCCGTTCGACGTTCATCCGAAACGCCCGCTTGGCCCCATCGCCGCCACGGTGTTGAACGCTGCCCACAAACCGCTCCAGCGTCTCGCGAATCTCGCCAATCCCTTCGCCGGTCTTGTTGGAGACCGGAACGATCGGCGCATCGGGAAACCCCGTAGAAACGAAGAACGCCGCAATTTCACGCTGCGCTTCCGCAAGCCGCTCTGCCGAAACCATGTCGATCTTCGTCAGCGCCACAAATACCAGCGGGTGACGCAGCAGCCGAACGATCTTCATGTGCTCGGCCGTCTGCGGCATTACGCCGTCATCCGCCGCCACCACCAGCAGAAGCACATCAATCGACGCTGCGCCGGCGACCATATTGCGGATGAAATCGCGATGGCCGGGCACATCGACGATGCCGACCACGCCCTTGCCCGAACCCTCCGGGGTGCCGTCATCCCCCTGGAGAAGGCAGGGTGCAAATCCCAGATCGATGCTCATGCCCCGCGATTTTTCTTCCGGAAGGCGATCAGTGTCACAACCGGTCAACAGTCTGACGAGCGAAGTCTTGCCGTGATCGACGTGACCGGCGGTGCCGACGATCGCGTGCAGAATTTGAGGCCGGACTTTCGGAATGATATTCATGCAGAAACCTGTTTAATCCTGTGAGCGCACGGGTCACCTGCCGGCGACCGCTCGACGAACGGCGCCGGCAACTTCAGCCGTCTCGCCATCGCGCAGCGTTCGCACATCCATGACCAATTCGCCATCAGCCAACCGCCCAAACACCGAGGGAATGCCCATGCGCAGCCGACGCGCCAGTTCACCTGCGGAAATTTCGACGCTTCGAATCCGCACGACGCGGGTGGGAAGGCCTTCATCCGGAATGGATCCGCTTCCGACGTATGAAAGATCCTCGCCCACAGCGACGGACAATCCCGGAATACCGTCCAGCGCGGAGGCCAGGTCGCGAGCATCACGTTCCAATTCACTAACGTTCCGCGCCATCATCTTGTAGAACGGGATATTCTCCCGGAATGTGCCATTGATGAATTCCCCGAGCGTCGCCTCAAGACCGGCCAGCGTCAGCTTGCAGACCCGAAACATCCGGGCGTAGGGATTTTTTCGAATCCGCTCGATGTGCGATTTTCGCCCGCAGATGATCCCCGCCTGCGGCCCGCAGATGAGCTTGTCGCCGCTGAAACAGACCACGTCTGCACCGGCCGCAAGGGAGTCCTTCACCAGCGGCTCGTCGCTGATACCCCACTCATGCAACGGAACGATCGCCCCGCTGCCAAGATCGTCGATGACGGGCAGTTTGTGCTTGCGCCCCAGCGCAACCAATTCCGCAATCGAAGGCGTCGATGCAAAACCCCGGATGCGATAATTCGACGTATGGACGTGCACGATCGCCGCGGTCTGTTCGGTGATCGCCGCCTCGTAATCCCGCAAATGGGTCCGGTTGGTTGTGCCCACTTCGCGAAGTACGGCGCCGCTCTGCGCCATCACATCGGTCATGCGAAAACTCCCCCCGATTTCGATCAATTGCCCGCGGCTGATGATCGTCTCCTTGCCGGCCGACAAAGCATTGAGAATCAGCATCGTGGCGGCAGCATTGTTATTCACCACCGTCGCCGCCTCGCATCCGGCGAGTGCCTGCAACATGGCCTGCACGCGTTCTTCTCGCAGCGAGCGGTCGCCGCTTTCAAGACTGGCTTGCAGCGGCGTATATCCTCCTGCTACCGATATGGCTGCAATCGCAGCCGGGCAGAGCGGCGCTCGGCCCAGACCCGTATGCAGCAGAATGCCGGTGGCGTTGATGGCCCGGCGCGCCGCAGGGTCACTGAGACGTAGCAGAGGCACGCGGAGCCGCCCCGCCAATTCACTCAGGCCCACCGGGGCCGTAATTTTTCCATCGCGAATGTCCGTCCGGAGTTCCTCCAGCGCAGCGCGAAGCTGCCACTTCACAACCCCTTCGCCGAATTCCTCGATCAGCGCCTGGCCATGCTCCGACCCAAGAAAATCTCCCACCGCAGGCAGTGCCCGCAGAAGTTTTGCCGCGCTGTCGTCCATACCTGCCGCCTTCATCGTCGTCCGATCCGGTCACAGCAATAAAAAATGGCGGAGGCGTATGGGAATCGAACCCACCTGGGCCCTTGTCGAGCCCACAACGGCTTTGAAGGCCGCGGGCGCCACCAGGCTACCGTCCGCCTCCGCATGAAATTCCGGCCCGCGCCGGCCATCAAATTCTCTTACCCTTTGCGTATCGTGTTATACAACATCGCCGCCGGAGCGCCGCCGAATGCAATGCCCAGGTCCGCGGCCTCGGCGATCTCCGCTTCCGTAGCCCCGGCATCGCGGGCCGCCTTGGCGTTGATCTTCACGCACGGCTCGCACCTGCCGGCAATCGAAAGCGCCATCAATATCATTTTTTTCTGTTTCACGCCCAAAACGCCCGGTGCATTCACCGTCGCCATGTATGTCTTGAACGCCTCCGCGCTCGCGGCTGCGGGCAACGCACTTTCCGCAGCATGACCGTTCGAACAACAACATGATCCCGTATCCGCCGTAGTAGCCTTGGTTTCTTCCATCGCGAACTCCTTCGATTGAGCCATCACCTTGGTGACGCGTATCTGCCCGCCAGGCGCCCTGCCCGTCACAACGCCGATCGTCCGCGCCTGCTTCACTCCGCGTTCGTGCAGTTCGCGGAGGAATGCCTCAGACTGATCGGCAGGCATAAACGCTACAATGCCGCCGCTGGTCTCCGGGCCAAAAAGTATCCCTTGCTGACCGACTGTCAGCTCCGTTAAATCGAGCAAATCCTCTGCAACACTCTCGCGGTTTCGTTCCACCGCGCCGGGCAGAACTTCACCGGCCGCCAGTTCTGCGACGTGGGTGAACAAGGGAATGTCGTCAAACGCCAGATCCACCGCCACATCGCTGTTCTTGACGATCTCCGCCATGTGTCCCAACAGCGAGAAACCCGTCACATCCGTCGCGGCATGCACGCCATGCTCAATCATCCGCTCCCCGGCCACCTTGTTGAGCGCAGCCATGCTCGCCGCCACTTCACCAACAGCCTCTTCGCCAACCCGGCCGATCTGCCGGCCAAACGCCACAATGCCCGAACCCAATGGCTTGGTCAGCACCACGACATCCCCCACGCGCGCCCCCGCATTGCGCACAAACGCGCCGCGCGGACATGTGCCCAGCACGGCAAATCCGCACTTGGGTTCGGGGTCATTGATGCTGTGGCCCCCAATGATCGGAACCCCGGCTTCCTTCATCTTGTCCGCGCCGCCGCGAAGAATTTCGCGCATCGCCGCGACCGGCAATCGGTCCACCGGAAATCCAATGATCGACAGCGCCGCCTGGGGCGTTCCGCCCATCGCGTAAATGTCGCTGAGGGAATTTGCGGCGGCGATCTGGCCAAACAAATACGGATCGTCGACCACGGGCGAAAAGACATCCACCGTCAGAATCGTATTGCCGGTACCGCCGAGGTCCATGACGCCGGCATCGTCGCCGCAGGTTGCGCCCACCAGCACCCGCGGGTCGTTCATCTCCGGCAAGCCGCCCAGCGCCTGCTGCAGAATGCCCTTGCTGATCTTCGAGGCACACCCGGGATTGCGCACATACTCGGTAAGTTTCACGGCTGCAGCATCAGCGTCCGGGACGCTGCGGGTCTCGCCGGCGCAATGGCAAACCCCCACCGTCTTCAATTCGTCGCACGGACAGGCTTGACGCGGATCGCAAATGCAATGCCCCAGCGCCATCGAGCGCCGCATCACCATCCGCCGTTTTACCAGTCGATCCGTCATGCTTTTGTCGTCACGCAAAAATCAAAAAGGGGAAATCATCGGATTTCCCCAATGTGATTAACACTTATTTCGCCAAGCTGTTACTTGGTCGTGTCCAGAACCATCGTGCCTTTGATGACACCGAAGCCATGAATCGTGCTGGTAAGTCCAACTTTGACTTCCTTGGCCGTGGTCAGGTTCACACTGGATGGTATTCCGCCGGAATACGCACATAATTGGCCACTTCAACCAAATTCCATTCGGCCCAAAGATGTAGCTCGTCCGTCGGCGATCAAGAACACCTCGGGATTCGCCTCGTACACCAGATTCGTATATTCCTCGCCGCCCTTGCCTTTGAGGTGAATGGATGCCGGAGAAATGTCGAGCTTGTTGCCCTTCTTAGTGGCCACGAACTCAAAATTGAAGGCCTTGCCCCAGTCCGCTTTGACCGTACCACCGTCATCCGGCACGGTGATCGTCCCGCCGGTGTGCGGAACAATGTTCGCGGATATCTTGTTCAGGCGACCGGAGAAAACCGTGCCATACAGGAACTCGTAATCGCCGGGCACCACCATCGCCTCGGACGGTGAGCCGCCGCGGGAGGTCAGTTCAAAATTCAGCGTGCCGTCCTTCGAGCCGAACACCGCATGCACTTCCACGTTCCCATCGAGCATGGGATTCCAGGAAATCTTGCCGGTCTTGCCGACATGGGGCGTCGTCGTGATGGACGATCCGTCCTCGGCAATTTCGGTGATCTCAACGATCCCGTTCTTGGTCGAAAGGTACTTCGTGATCGGCGTGAAGACCGCCATGGCCGAACTGCCATTGTCCACGCGAATGGCATCGGTCATGGAGTAGACGCCATCGGTATTTTCGTCATACAAAGAAACCGTTTGCCCAGCGACGCTGCCGCGCTGCACGCCGCCGCTGCGAATCAAGAGCGAGATGCCCTTGCCGCCCGCCGCCATCGACGCATGCGGGAATGCCAGCGAATACTTCTGTGTTTTCCCAATCATGAAGTTGGCGGGGCTGAGCGCCCCCAGCGTGCCGTTAAATTGCAGCGGTGACGTGGTGCCGTTGGCCTTGAAACCAAACTGCGCCGGCGGATTCCAGAGAATACTGACGTCCGTTCCACCCACCGTCATGTCAATTGAATTGTGCGAAGCAGTCAGCTCCTTGTACGGCGACTTCCCCTGCACGTACACACTGCTGCTCGCCTGGACGTCCGCATGAGAATAGATCGGCGCGCCCGGAGGCAAAGGAGCGAACGTCAACGCCGACTTCGTCGGCCCAGACGCCGCACCCGTTGTTGGTGTATTCGCCGCCCACAGCATGCCTGCCGCAGTCAGCGCCGTCACAGCACTCAGATAAATTCCTAGTTGACGTGTTTTCATCGGCGAACCCCAGGAGAACTCACTAACAACGCAAACACTATTGCGTAGTTTCCCCATCCTGACGCCCTGTGTCAAGAAAATAAAGACTAATTGATCCAATAAGAATTATATGCAGTAAAGTCTGTGGGACCGCCGGTCAGGCCGGTGCTTTGGTGGCCAGCGCGCCTTCGCAGACGCAAGGGCATCGCTGACTCTGGTAGTTGCCTTGCCGCTGGCCACGGCGAGTTGGGGACGCCCGCCGCCGGAACCGCCGACGAGGGGGGCGATGACTTTTTCCCAGTCGCCGGCTTTCAGTTTGTCGATGAACGGATGCCGACGTCTGCGAGCAGGCTGTGGCTCATATTCTCTTTTCCCTCAGGAAGCTCAGGAACGGGGGTCTTGATGACACGCGCAGCCAGACGCGGCACCCGATGCGAAAACGCGGCCTTACAACTAACCGAAGGATATGCAAACAACCACCGCCAGAAGAGCAGGTGGATTACTTCTTCGTAGGCTGCGTCGCGGCCGCGCCCGGTTTCTGTTCATCTAAATGAAAGCGTAACTCGAGCGCATCCCTTCCGGAATGCTCCAACAGAATTGTCCCATAGTGCTCGCTTTTTCGAATCCAAGCACCTGGCGGCAACTCATTTGTCCGACGTTGTATGAGTGGTCCACGCAGGCTATCCGCGGTGTACCATTCCCAGTCGCTCACATTCATTTTGTCGCCGCTGAAGCTCAGGTGAGGCATAAACCCAAACATTCGAATCCCTGTTTCAACCGGCTTACAATCCGGCGGTGCTACACGAAAAATACCGAACTCATACTGACGCTTTAGATCCTTTGAAACTCCGCCGGTATGCTCCCAGTAATATGCGGCGCCATCATGCACGACTATGTCAGCCCATGAATCAAGCCACGGGATCAGATCCTTTGCTGCCACCACTTTCTGATTTTCCGGATTGATGATCAACGGATGATAATCCACTCCGAAGTTCATATTCTTTGAATGTCGCCCCAGAAGCACAGTTTGGTGTCCCGGCTTGCCGTCCTTTTCCGCTACTTCACTCAACGTGTACATGTAGTTCAGTTCCGTCGCCAGATGAATGTCCTTCCAAGCCTCGTTGTCCGACTCCACCTGCACATTCTTGGCCTCAAGAACGATCTCGAATTTGACCTTCTTCGTCGCGAAATCGGCTTGCGCCTTCGCCACCCACATCCGTCCGAAATCCCCCGCCGCCATGATCTTGCCGGGTTCCAGTGGACTCGATACGAAGGAATGGTACTCACCCTTCGGCAAGCCATCCTTTTCCGTAATGCACAGTGAGTCCCCGGTCACTGGATCAATGATAAACATCCGGGCGGTCTTTTCCCGTGAAAGCGTCCAAATGTATTTTCCGTCGAAGCAGGGCATCGGCGATACGGAGTTCGTCAGGAACACCGCCTTCCCCTTTTCACGCATCAGGTACATGTTGGACTCCGTCCATATCATGTCCACCCCTTTCCCAACGGGTTCCCAACCGAGCAGGTGGTAATCATAAATGGTTCTATTGGGCTGACCATTGGATTCATAAAATTCAAATTTGATCGGAAAATTATCCACTTCCGAATTCGCCACGGCTGGAGGCCGCTTTGGCGCTTCCGGCTTTACATACGGCGTATTCCGTTGCGCGATCAGTTTCGCCCGCCAGGCCACAAGCTGCTTCACCGCACCCTTGATCACCGGATGATCACTCTTTCGCAATGTCTCCAGTGTCACCTCCCATTCAGGCGAATTATCAGGTTGCGTATGTAGTGTCATGAAATACACTGCAATTCTTTCGGATCCCATGGCATCTGGACAATCCAGCAGCACTTTCGCCAGTTTCGCCAAGACCTCTCCATTCGATTCGCCCTTGATTCTCCAATGCATCTGATAACATGCCAAACCGACGGCGTTATCGCTCACCCTTTGCGCTTGCTTCGCGTAGATGATTCTGCACGCGGTTTCCCGCGCTTCACACAAAATAGTCACATCAACATCATCAAGCCCATCGAATTCAGCAAAAGACGAGCCCATCGCCTGCTCGTGCTCGCCCCCCGGCGAAACATGCGAGAGATATTGCTCCGTGTGGAAAAAGCTCCGACGATAGAGCGTCTTGGCCTCATCGGAATGCTTCTGCCTCCAATCCGCGTCGGTCCGGATCTCCTTGATCTTCATGCAGATCGCCCAGTTCGCCTCGCGATGGACCTCCCATTGATCCGACTGCAACAGCAAACTTGCCTCAGCCAGCGGCAGCGCCTCGTCCGCATTCCCCGTCGCCAGAAATACGTGTGCTCGCGCCGCTAATTCTTTTGCCTCCACTTTCGCATTCGGCGGCGCTATCTCACGCCCCAGCGTCTTCTCCAACAAGGCCGTCATTTGATCCCGCAAAACCTGCGGTACGTCCTCATCTTTGAGTTTCCCCTCCTCATGGCGCGCCAACTCCTTACTTCCACGCTTCACCACCAACGTCAGTTGCTCCCGTTTCTCATCCGATCTCTCATGCCGAAACTCCCCCAGTACATAGAGCGGCAATTTCCGCGAGATATCCGCCCCCTCCGAAATCGCCAGTTCCCGCGCAATCGCATCCGCCTCCGCCAGTTCCACCAATAGCACCCCTGGCCGCTCCAGCAACAACTGCTCGACCACCTTCGCGTATGCCCCCTTCAGGTGTTCGTACTCGTACCCCAGATCCTTGCACACGAACGGAGGCACCGCGCAGATTTCCCGCTGTTTTTCCCCCAACTTTTGTAAGGCCTGATCGACCATGTGCTCCAATGCCCCCGCATCCTTCTCGCCATCCTTGCTCAATTCCATCGGCCCAGCCAGCAATCGCAACCCCTGCACCGTCTCACACACCGCCACTTCCAGCGACGCGCCCTTCCCCGCTTTCACTAATACCAGCACATTCGCCTTGAGCACACCCCCCACCTCAGCACGCCCTTTCACTCCCTCGGGCGCCAGCAGCGCTTGCAGCGTCCGTTCACGCAACACCCTATTGATCTCCCCCCGCTCCACCATGGCCAGGTCTTTCCGCTCCATCAATCGCGATTCCAGAAGCTTCACGCACCCCTCATCTCCCGCCCTCGCGTCCGCTATCACCGCACACCGTACCCGGTCCTCCTTCGCTCCCTGGGCCGTACGCATCCCGCCCGCGACTACCGACAGCATCACCACCAGTCCAATTCCGAGCCGCCAAACCATCCTGCCTCCAAGAGTTGTAAGATTTACAGTCTATCTCGCTACCTTGAGGGCGCACAATGTCCAGTAGCTTTTCGCGACTTCCACGGCGTCACGTCGGTGTCCCTCTGCCATGAAGTCCCAACCGACCTGCTCACTGAAATTCTGAGCATCTAAACATAAATCATCCGGGCCAGTGGATTCATCAGGGGTGATTGCCAGGTTGAAGCGGAAGAAGCCACAAGCCAGCATCGCGTGCGAACAGGACGGACTTGCCATCGGGTAGTGGATAAAGAAAGGAAAATACATAGCGGGCATTGGGACCAAGTTGGGGAAGGAGTTCAGGTTTCGCAGTGCCGGCAGGAATACGTGCGAGGGGCGAGCCGGACCAGAGATCGCCATGGATGACGGCCCAGGCTGGGCGGAGATCAACTGCGCCCTTGAAGGCAGCATCTTCCATGCGAAGGCCGCCATCCATGGGTCCTTTTTCGCCATCACTGAAGATAAGCGAAAGCTTGTTCGTGGTGGCATCAAAGGAGAGAAGTTTGGCGAAGCTGCCGAAAAGAATGATGCCCTTGGCGTCCATGGGGGAATGCCAGTAAAAACTGGAATTGAGCGTAAAGGGAACCAGGCGGGTGAATTTCGACTCGACGGAAGTGAAGTCCCAGAGGCCCGTCACCGGATCGTTGTACAAATTGGTGCCGACTCCATAGATGTTGAGGATCAGGCGATGACGGGCCGGATCAGCGAGCATGAATCGGATGTCAAAACCGGCGGAGTCGTCGAAAGGTGATTTTTTCTCTTTCCGGCGGCTGGAAGCCAGGATGTCGCATTGCTTGGTTTTCGGATCATAGACGGCGAGATAATTGCCTTCTCCCTGACCGGCGAAAACACCGTAGCCGATATAGATTTTGCCATCAAGGAAAGCTACGGCGCGAATCTTGTTTGAAGGAAGGCCGTCCTTTTCGGTGAGAGTAATGGCGGGGGAAGCGTCGCGCGGGAAGAGAAGGATGCCGTCACTCTGGGTAGCTACGACGACGTGCATAGGAGTAAGGCAAACGTCGGTCACAGTGGCATAAGCGCCGCCAACTTTGTTAAGGTTAAGCGAGGGGATGGCGACCTTGGCAAGAGGTTTGGTAGGGCTGCCGTCGAGGGGACAACCAAAGCCTTGAAGCATCCAACGGTCATCGGATTGGAGGAGGCCGACAGCGAACGCATTCTTATCCTCAACCAGAGCCGCCTCGAACGTAATAACTTGAGCAGCGCCGCCGGTTTGCAGCAGGGGACGGGCTTGCGCGATGGGGGCGACCACAGTTCCGGCCGAGTTCTTCGTGAAGTCACGTTTGGCTTGCTGCAGGGTCATGGAGATTTCCTGCCGGGAGCAACCGACGAAACGTGCGTGATCGCCATCCGCCGCGGCTTTGGCATCGGCGAGGAGTTGCGGAATGGAGGCCTTCTGCGCGGGACAGTGTTGCAGTTCCCACAGAATCGAACTCAGCGCTTGGTTGTTGAATTCATGGCGGTCAATCATTAGATGCACAAGCGATACATCCTCCGCGCCACGCTGATCCGTAGGAAAGGGCGTGCTCTCGACAAAATCGATCAGTTCGCGATAGACCCGGTCGTGGTAAGAGTCGATGCGCTTCGCCGCAACGGGAGGTTTCGCAAGCGCTTCCTCGGCAAGTTTGCGTGCCCGGTAATAGAGCGCAAGCCGCTGCGGCTTGTCCAACGTAGCATCGCTGGCGACGGCGATGCGACCGCTCAGGGCGCACAGGATGACGGCCGGATCGGGGTTGGATTCGAGCGACGCGAATAGCGTGTCACACTTGGCACGGTCATCGGCAGAGTAGTCCCGCGGCGTCCATCGCACGGGCAGCGGAGAGCCACTGGCCCAGTTGCGGACCTGCTGGACCTCCTCGAGGAAGAGCCGGTCACCATTCTTACAGGCGGTTTCGGCAGCCGTAAGATAAGTCTTGGTCCAGGGGACGAACGACGAGACAAAATCGCTCGCACTGTCGGAGGCGAAGTTCCAGCCGTTGTAGTACTGATTGGCCTCCATACAAGAGCGGAGACTGAAGACTGCGCGGGAATCCTTGTGAATTACCCCGTCCCAGGCGACAAAGACATCAGTCAGGAAAACGCGGTAGTCGTGTCGAAAGGCGCGCGAAGATTCGGCGATGGCCGTATTGCCGCCTTTTTCGACATCGCGTGCAGAGACGAAGTCGAACAAAATCCGGTCAGATCCGGTGTTGCGGAATTCGTCACCGCCCAACTCCAAGGATGTCAGCGGCGTTCGCGCGAATACAGCGCGGCGCAACCCCAGAGCACGCGAGGCGATGGCGAACGCCGCCGCTACGTCACCACGAGGATCCAACTCCTCGGTAATTGACGAGATAAAATCCGTGCGTTGCTTACCGGGCAGGATAATCTGACGGGCGTGCTGGAGGAGGGATAGCATAAGCGAGAACTCGTAAACAGGATTTTTGGAGTCCAGCGCATAAGCGGCTTCGGCAGCGTAGAGAGCAGGGCCATACTCTTCATGACTTAGACGGAATTCGGTTTCCGCGTGGAACCGCCGGGCTTCGAGTTTGAGATCCGCGAGGCTGTTGGGGGAGGTGAGTTGAAGATCCTTGGCTACGGCGGCGGCAAGACGAGCGGAAAGCGCCTCGATGTTCTGGCTCTCGGCATTTACGGAGATCTTGGCGAGAGATTTGCCTTGTGGATTGGTGAGATATGCAGTGGCGGTAAGAAACTTGCCATCGGGAGAGCGGACAATCTCCAGGTCGGCGGTGATCAGTGAAGCGAGCATCGCAGAGGGAGCGGGAGCCGTGGCTGTGGGAAGTGTGCGTTCCTGATTGATGTGGTCGAGCCGCTGGCGTTCCAGGATGCACACGTCAGGGGAGGTGATGAGTTGCCGCTGGAACAGCAGAGCGATGGACTGGCACAGACTGTCCTTATCGTGGGCGAGGTTGGCATTGCGCACGGAGACGACGCAGAGCGTGCGAGCGCTGGCGGCATGTGAGCGTTTCTGGATGGCAGCGCGGAGAGAGGCGTCAATTGCGGCCTTAAGCACAGCGGGATCGTCGGGAAGGCTGACATCGACGAGGCGAAGGCCCGTCGCGGAGTCGAAGGCGACCAGACCCAAAGCAACAGGCTTCTTTGAGTCTTGGTTCGTTTCCAGGACAACGAAAATATCCGCGGAGAGGAGACGGCTGAGGGCGACCGCTCGGTTGGGATCGGCCAGCGCGGCCGAGAGCTCTTGTTCTCCGAGCGTGCGATGAATGGATTGGCGGTCTAGGTATTGAAGCGTCGGATCAGTGGAGAGTTGCCCTTGGACGAGTGCAAGGTAATCCTGAATCTTGGCGTCGCCTGTCGCAACCAAGGCGATGCGGATGGGAGCTGCTTGCGTCTCGACAGCCCTGGCATTAGCGGAGAACGCGAGCAGCAAAAGAACCACCAAGGCCTGAAGACCTAAGGAATACTTCAGACGCTCGCGCCGCGAGATTTTGTTCTGCAACTTCATGTTTCAGCAGACCATCCCGATCTACCAACGCCTTTGAGACTGCTTCACTTTTTATCCGTCGTCGCCGGCAAGGTCTGCACGAAATACCGCAGCACATCGATCGCCAGCGCATGCCCTGCCTTCTGCAACGCCGTCTTGCCTGCGATGGCTTCGGAAAGATCGACGGCACGCGCGGTGGAGCGGCCCGTGAAGACGATCTTGCCGTCCGCATGAGTGACCATCTTAATTTCCGCGCGACCCGACGATGTGAACAACGCTCCGATCTGCGGCCCCGCCTCGCTGAAAGCCTCTCCCGAAAGATTGATGCCCACGTCACCACCCTCGACCTTCGCGGCATCCACCACCGTAAAACCCGCGTCTGTGAGAATAAAGCGAAGCTCGGTCTCAACGGCCGGATCAATGGCATGAACGCTCGAGATATGCCGTTCCGTAACGCTGATGGTGATCGTGGGTTTCTTGCGCTCCGCCAGTTGGGCCTTGAGCCCGGGGATTGGATCTTTGAAGGCATCGTTGGAGGCGATCAGCCGCCCGCCATCCTTGGTAACACGATCGGCGATCTTGCCCGTCAATTCCACCACGAGCTTGCCCACATCCGCATCATCCGGACCTTTGACCAGCACGCCATCCACCAGGCTCGTCTCGGTGCCGATGATCTTGGCCGTTACAAAGAGTTGTTTACCCAGTACGAATGCCCGGCCGGTCACCAGCAGTTTCGCGCCCACGAGTTTGCCCACCTGCACGGCCTTGTCCGCGTCGACCAGCCCCGTCAGGTTCAGTGCGTGCTCGGTGAGTACTTTGCCCAAAGCATCGCGGTCGACGAGCGTGAGTCCATCCATGCTGCCCAGCGTGGCCGTAAGGGTGTCGGCAATCTGTTTGCCCGTGTCGGGGCTGCCCGGCAGATTGGCGTCAAAGGGAAGAATCGCCACGGTGATAGATGCAGGCGCGGTAGCCGCTTCAGCTCCCGCGGGATTGGTGGCGGCCGGAACGGTTGTTGCCCCCGCCTTTCCAGCATCGGATGCGGTGTCCGCACCATGACACAGCGTGCCAGCGCCCCCCAAAAGGGCGGCTAGCAGCAGGACCGACCAACTATGGCGTAAAAGCGAGGCCTTCATAACTACTCTCCATTCAAGGGAAGAAGATTCTTGGCAGGACCAGTCGTCGCCGGCACGATCGCAGGCTCACGCGCACTGGGTGCGAGTGTCGGTTCTGGCCGCGTCAGCAGGTAATTTAGCAGATTGTTGTAGAAAACCTGGGCCAGCGGATGCTGGCTGGGTGCCGGCACTGGACATTGGCATAGTACAATGCGCCCGCTCCCCATGGTCTTGGTGACCAGCAGTCCATCGATGGGAACGGGATTGGTGCCCGGCGTCTCACGCGAAAAAGATACAACATCCAGCGCCGGCTCGTCGGAGGGAAGGGCAATTGCACGGATCTCTCGAGCCGTGTGAAAGAATGCCTCTTGTGCGGAAGCGTCCAGATCTGCCAGCAATGGATGATGGAGGCGATAGCTAAGCGGTCCGAGCGGTCGTGACGTGAGCCGATATCCAATCATGTTTTCGCCATCTTGACAGAGCACGGCAATACTGGCGCCGTGCTTTGCCTGCTCCACTAAACGCTCCTGTACCAGCGCCGCGTTGCCCATCGCCCCGGGCGCCACCAGTAACACATCCGCCTGCCGCGTCTCCAGCGATGAAGCCTCGCTCAGCCGAGTGTTGGGAATCCCATTGGCTGTAAGGAAATCCGACAACTCTGGCTGCGGATCAATGATCGTGAGCTTCCGGGTCTTGAGACGCTGCGAAAAATCAGAATACAGCTTCTTCGGATAGAGCGTCACGGGCCATTCGCCGGTTTGAATCACTTCGCCCGTATCCTTGCGTTTGAGCGTGTAGCTCCACAACATACTGGTGACCACCCGCACTTCCGGCACCGCCAGCGTGAGCGTCGTTGACGCATCGCCGGCCTTGATATCCATCGTCCCTTGCGCCACGCGCACTCGATTGAATGAAAGCTCCCAGACCACCTCCGCCGCCGGCAGGTCCGCCTTAACCGCCCACGTAGCCGTGATCGTGGCGTCCTGTCCGCCGAACCAATAGCCCTGGTTGGCAAGAAGCAGAATAAGCAGTATCGCCTTAGTCATTCACCTCACCCCTTTTCGACGGCGTGAGTGGATCTGGACTCTTGCGCGAACCAACACTGGACCGCGCGAAGCCGACTTTGAGCTCATAAGCGCCCGAGGTCGTGGCCAATTGCCCGGCGCTCACCACCTGGCCCGGCGCCAGGGGCAGCTGTGTAGCCAACGCCGCAAGGGTCTCCGATGGCGCCTGTGGGTTCTCGATCTCCAACCAAACGCTCAGCGATGTCGGCGTCGTTCGCGATGCCGAAATGCGATAGTGCAGTGACTTCCCATCGCTCAATGGCAGCGTGAGGTCGGCTTGCTGGCCGGGAACCAGGACCAGATCGGCTTTAGAAACTACGCTCTGGGCGCGTAGCAGGGTCAAGCGCAGTAGCACCAGCGATCGCTCGGTAATGGCCGTCTCAGCAACACCCACATCGGAACTATGATCCGATATCAACATCCAGGACGCACGGTTGTCGAAGGCTTCGGATACCTTGGCAAAGGCCTGCACCTGCTGCGGCACCTCGGCCGGACTGAACCGGGACGTTCCTGATGTGGCCATGAGCTGCCCCTCGTGCGGTATAGGGCGATTGTTCAGATAAGAGGAACCGATGATCGCCAGCGCCAGTAAGGTAATGGAAGCTGCCACCGCGCTGGCCGACCGCCAACCGATGAACGTAACGCGTTCCGAATGCCGCGCCGTGGACTTCAAACGATCCTGAAACTGCCCCCATCCGCCCACCGGCTCGACGTGGGAAGGGTTTCGCAATACTTCACGCAGATCCGCGTAATCCGCCAACGCCGCCTGGCATTCTGCGCAGCTCTTCAAGTGCTCCACAGCGGCAAGTACTCGCTTGCGGTCACTCAACAACTCGTCGTGCTTAAGAAATAACTCTCGTGTTCCGTCACATTCCATGGCTAGCCCCCAGTTCTAATTCGCGAAAGGACGCAAGATCCTTTCGGAGTATATCCATGCCGAAATGCAATTGACGCGACACTTCCGCGGCACTGCAGCCAACAATTTCTTTGACCTCGTTGCCCGAAAAGCCGCTCTGTATCCGCAACGAAACGATTAACCGTGTCGGCTCCGGCAATGCGGCGATCGCATTTATCACCCGTTCTCGCAGGTCTATCGTATCGGTGGATGAACTCGTGGTAGACGATACCGCCAAACGTGCGTCAGCCAGGGCGCGATGCTCAGTCTTTCGTCGCCGTAACAACCCAAGACTTTCATTTACAACAACTCGGGACAGCCACGCACGAAGCGCCGATCCATCGGAAATCTGTCCCCGACATTCCCAGGCTTTCATGAACGCGTGCTGACACACCTCTTCAGCGACGGAAGAATCTCGTAAGACGCCGTATGCCAATCTGAAGAACAGACGACTGTTCGCACTAACCTGTTCGGCCAGCAACGATTGAAAACAGTCAGGGCTTCGAGAGTCAACCTTCAACGCTGCTGCATCCTCGATCCGTTGTCAACATTTATCTTGTCCGCGGCGAGCCCGGCAATTCAGAGTCTATCGCAATCCCGGCGGGATTGCTCGGACCAGATCGCACCATACCTATATGAGATGCGCACCCGCCGGTGCATTTCCACAAATTTTCCCAGCGACTCGCCCACTCGTCGGTAAGGCGCAGCCGGCCCCAGTTTCCGCAGCTCTGCGCAGCGAGTGCTAATCGGTAGGTCCAAATCGCCAAATTTCTGACAGCGGAGGCGGTAACGACGATGCTGAAGATGCCGAGTGTCCCAGGAATACTTGCGGCCGCCGCTTCGTGACCTGGCTGAATTCCTCAGCGCCAGAAATATGAAATGCCCTGCAATGTAAAACTACCTATACCAGCGCAGGATTCGTCTTTTCCCCGCGAATACTCCTTTGGACACCGCTCGTGCAGACTGCTTACACGTTGCATTACCCTGCATTTCGCGAACCTGTTTCACCCGGGACAATGATCATGCGTACGCAATCACAAAATTCCGTCACCGGAACGGGGGGCGTGCTCTTCGACCATGACGGATACTTCAAGATCACACGCAGCCGCTTCGTGAGCATCCAGAATTCACGCACGCCGCTCGAATTGGCCGGATGGGTCGAGATGCTGGAGCCTTTCTCCGCGATGGAAGCGTTCTTTGGCCGGCTCGAAAAGGGGAAAAGACGCACCGGGCAATGCCGGATTACCGTGGAACGCTCCCACGGGGCAACCATCGAAATGACGGCAGAGCTTGTGGTGGATAGAACCGTCATGGCGATGCTCTCTTGTCCACGCATGATGGTCGAAAACATCGTGATCATCAGCGGACCGTGGTGGTAGTCTTCCCCTGCACCCGCAAAGCCGCCGTGGGATCTCTAATTTACATCGCAGCCGCATGACTCTCACAAGTATGACCGCGCACCCTCCTCCCCCACAAAAGTCAGCCCTGCCCGAAAGATCGCAAAGGCGACCTTTTGACCAAAACCCGCAGCACCAGTGATTGTTCACAACTCATGCCACCCGCCATTATGAGCCTCCACAGGTAGCGCCGGGCGCGCGAAATAATCCGGCCCGACCATGCCTTCGCGTCTTGCACCAAACTCTCCGCGTAGGCCCATGCTTGCCCATCATCACCTCTGCAATTTTCTCTTTCGATCCCAAGTCTCGCTCGCCTCACGAATTGGAAATCCATCGCATTTTCACCACAAGACCGGAAGCAGAATTCCAGAATGAGGTATGAAGAGAATGCCTATAGATAAAACGACCATCTAATCTTTTATTACACAAACCAGCCGCTATTCACATCTTCACCATTACCCAATTGCACTATTTTTCACAGGGATTAAGTGCATTTTTTCACATATACCTGACTAAATATTCTATAGGTTTGCCGTTGTCTTAAAACCGATTTTAAAGTATCAGATCAGTTAGTCCTGCATTCATTTGGGGAACCCATGTCTATCGCCGACGTCGTCGTTTCGTCCCACAACGATCAACCCTCCGCCAAACCGATCACCAAACTCACGGCCGTCACGATCCGCTTCGCCGGCGACTCCGGCGATGGCATGCAACTCGCAGGAATGCAGTTCACCGATACGTCCGCCCTCCTCGGCAACGATGTCTCCACCTTCCCCGACTACCCCTCCGAAATCCGCGCGCCCGTCGGCACCGTCGCCGGCGTCTCCGGTTACCAGATCCAGTTTTCCTCCAACGATGTCTTCACCCCCGGCGATGATGTCGATGCCCTCGTCGCCATGAATCCCGCGGCGCTGAAGGTCAATATCAAATCCGTCCGTCGCGGCGGCATGATCATCGTCAATGCCGATGCCTTCACGCCCATCGATCTCAAGAAGGCCGGGTATGCGGAAGACCCCCTCACCGACGGCTCGCTCGAACACTTCCGCCTGATCCAGGTCCCCATGGACACCCTCAACAACGCCGCCGTCGCCCCCGCCGGACTCACCGGCAAACACGCCGACCTGTGCAAAAACTTCTTCGCCCTCGGACTGGTCTACTGGATCTACGGACGCTCGCTTGAACCCACCCTTGCCTACCTCCACCGCAAGTTCGCCAAGAAAAACCCCGCCGTCGCTCTGGCCAACGAAGCCACCCTCCGCGCGGGCTACAACTACGGCGAAACCTGCGAACTCCTCGACCAGCAATACGCCATCGACAAAGCCAAACTCCCCCCGGGCGAGTATCGCCGCATCACCGGCAACGAAGCCGTCGCACTCGGTCTCGTTGCCGCCGCCGAACTCGCCGGCAAACATCTCTTCTACGGCAGCTATCCCATCACCCCCGCCACCGACATCCTCCACACCCTCGCCGATCTCAAACAGTTCCAGGTCACCACCTTCCAGGCAGAAGATGAAATCTGTGCCATCGGCGCCACCATCGGCGCGGCCTTCGGCGGCGCCATCGCCGCCACCGGCACCTCCGGCCCCGGACTCGCCCTCAAAACCGAAGCCATGGGACTCGCCGTCATGACCGAACTCCCCATGGTCATCGTCAACGTCCAGCGCGGCGGACCCTCCACCGGCCTGCCCACCAAGACCGAACAGTCTGATCTCCTCCAGGCCCTCTACGGCCGCAACGGCGAATGCCCCATCCCCGTGATCGCCGCCGCGTCGCCTTCCGATGCCTTCAACGCCGCCATCGAAGCCGTCCACATCGCCGTTCGTTACATGACCCCCGTCCTCCTCCTGTCCGATGGATACATCGCCAACAGTTCCGAACCCTGGCTCCTGCCCGATCTCAACAAACTGGAAAAAATCACGGTCAACCACCCCACCACCGCCGATGCCGCAACCTTCAAACCCTATCGTCGCAACCAGGAGAACGTCCGCCCCTGGGCCATTCCCGGAACCCCCGGCCTTGAACACCGCATCGGCGGACTCGAAAAACAGGATGTCACCGGCTGCGTCTCCTACGACGCCGCCAATCACGAAACCATGGTCCGCCTTCGCGCCCAGAAAGTCGATGGCATCAAGCCCGTGGGCATGCCCTTCCTCTGGACCGGCCCCCGCTCCGGCGATGCGATTCTCGTCAGTTGGGGCGGCACGCACGGTTCCGTCAAAGCCGCCACGCTCGAACTTCAGCACCAGGGCCTTCAGGTCTCACAATGCCACCTGCGCTATCTCCATCCGCTCCCGCGGGAGCTTCGCGCCCTCCTCGCCGGCTTCCGCCACGTCATCGTGCCGGAACTCAACAGCGGACAACTCCGCCAGGTGCTCAAGGCGGTTCTGCAACTCGACATCAAAGGCATCAACAAGGTCCGCGGACAGCCCTTCAGCGTCAGCGAACTCGTCCGCGGCGTCCGCTCCGTCGTCAAGACCTCCTCCGATCACGAAATCCCCGACGAATCGACCCCCGGCACCTGGGTCCGCCCCGAACCTACGCAAAAAATCTCCCCGGCCTGTGAAGCCTGAAAGGTATTGCCACTGACCACTGACCACTGACCACTAAAAGGTATCCCATGACCATGACCCTCCCCCAATCGCCCGCCCCCCTTCAGCCCGCTGACTTCGCCTCCGACCAGGAAGTCAAATGGTGCCCCGGCTGCGGCGACTATTCGATCCTCGCGCAAGTCCGCAAGATCCTCGCCCGCCAGGGCGTCGATAAAGCCAACACCGTCTTCGTCTCCGGCATCGGCTGCTCCAGCCGCTTCCCCTATTACATGAGCACCTACGGCTTCCACTCCATCCACGGCCGCGCCGCCACCATCGCCACCGGCCTCAAAGTCTCACGACCCGAACTCAACGTCTGGATCGTCACCGGCGACGGCGATGCCCTCGCCATCGGCGGCAACCACTTCCTCCACCTCCTCCGCCGCAACGTCGACGTCAAAATCCTCATGTTCAACAACCGCATCTACGGCCTCACCAAGGGCCAGTACTCCCCCACCACCCTGAAAGGCAAGAAAACCAAGTCCAGCCCCGTCGGCTCGCCCGACAACCCCATCCGACCCATCTCCGTCGCCGTCGGCGCCGAAGCCACCTTCGCCGCCCGCGCCCTGGCCGCCGACGTCAAACACCTCGAATCCGTCCTCGAACGCGCCGCCCAGCACAAAGGCACCGCCTTCGTCGAAATCTATCAGAACTGCGTCATCTTCGATGATGGCGGCTACAACTACCTCGCCGAAAAATCCGTCAAGGCCGAGCGCATGGCCTACCTCGTCCACGGCCAGCCCATCCGCTTCGGACATAACAACGAAAAAGCCATCGCCCTCCGCGGACTCACCCCCGTCGTCGTCAACGCCGCCGATGTCCCCCCCGAATCACTCCTCATTCACGACGAACACGCCCCCGACCCCAGCCTCGCCTTCCTGCTCTCCCGCCTGAGCCACCCCGATTTCCCCGAACCTCTCGGCATCTTCCGCGATGTCACCACGCCCTGCTACGATGATATCGTCCGCGATCAGATCACCACCGCCATCACCGAACGCGGCCCCGGCCAACTCAGCCAACTCCTGCGCAGCGGCAGCACCTGGAAAGTCGCCTGACACAATTCAAATCTTGACCCATCAACGGACCCCGGCATCAGTGGAGCGTGCCGGTGTCCGTTCTTTTTTGCTCGCCGATGACTAATACAGATTGCACCTAATACACGCTGCCCCCATTCATCATTCATCATTCATCATTCATCATTCATCGTTCATCGTTCAACGTTCAACGTTCATCGTTCATCGTTTTGCTCCCGCCAGCGAGTAAATTGAGCGGAAAGCATATAAGGCCTGCCCAACTATTTTCCCCGCCTCCCCACCGCCTCCGCCAGCGCCATCAGGCGCATCGCCACCGGCTCACACGCCGGATCCACCTCCAGCGCCCGCCGCAGCCACCCCAGCTCCTCCTCCGCCTCCGCACGCACCGTATGCCGCGCCTGCCACTTCAACGCCAGCGCCTCCCACCCCGCAATCAGCGACTCCCGCGCCACCGCATGTAACCCGCTTCCTCTTCCCGCCGAACCATACCTCCCCGCCGCCGGCAACGGCACCACCAACCCCCGCTCCGTCGACACCCCGATCATCCGCCCTTCATCCGCCGTCCACTCCACCGACAACCCCGCCGCAAACTCCGCATCTCCCGGTGACACCATCCGCACCTCCCCACCCTGCCGCAACAGCAACATCGCCTCGATCAAATGCCCCGTCCGCAGCGCCGCATACCGCACCTCCCGCGCCCACCGCACTCCCACCTCGGCCCGCGCCACATCCAGCAGCAACGTCCCCGCCTCCTCCTTCGCAAACGCCCGCACCACCCCACGCATGCGACCCCGATCCCCCACCGACGTAATCACGATCGTCCCCTCCGCCGCGTTCTGCCGGATCTGCCGCCGCGCCTCCAGCAACGGCAAATGAATCCGCGCCAGCCGCGGCCAATCCCGCGCCTCCCACGCCCCGCGCTCGGCCGCCTCCAGCATCCGCTGCGCCGCCACGTACCGCCCTGCCGCCAGGTGCCGCTCCCCCACATCCCACTGCCGAAGCACGTAATCCATATCATTCATGCCGTGATCTTGGAAACAACCGCCCCCACTGTCAATCGTTTCACACGCTCCAACCTTCTCCCGTCCCATTTATCACTTCCGCCCCACCCGGTTATGATGGCCCACCAGGAGAACGAGGTGCACGTGCGATATCGCCGATCTGACGAAAAGAATCCCCCCGCCGGCAACGAAGGGCAGCCCACAGACCCCGCCGCACCCGCCCCGCGAAAAAAACGCCGCGGCATCGCCGTACTCCCCACCCTCTTCACCCTCGGTAACTGCCTCTGCGGGTTTGCCAGCATGCACTACGCCACCCGCGGCGCCGCCAACAGCGGGGCCTTCTCCGACGTCACCACCCTCCCCGATCTCCCCGTCATTTCCTACTACGCCATCGCCGGCTACCTCATCTTCGCCGCCATGCTCTTCGATATGTTCGACGGCTTCGTCGCCCGCCTCACCAAGTCCGCCTCCACCTTCGGCGCGGAGCTCGACTCCCTCGCCGACATGGTCTCCTTCGGCGTCGCCCCCGCCTTCCTCGCCCTCAAACTCATCGACTCCATGCTCGCCGGACGCTACCGCGAACCCGGCACCCACGGCTACTGGGAATTCCTCGGCCCCAACGCCGACAACCAGCTCGGCTCACTCTTCTGGATCATCGGCGCCGTCTACGTCGCCTGCACCGCACTCCGCCTCGCTCGCTTCAACGTCATGACCAAACTCGATGTCGATTCCCACCTGGCCTTCCGCGGACTCCCCTCCCCCGGCGCCGCCGGCGTCGTCGCCTCCTCCATCATCTTCTTCGAAGCCCTCTTCGCCCGCCGCACCGTCCTCTGGACCCCCATCGCCCCCGAAATCGCCGCCGCTCTCAAAACCGCCTTCCCCTACCTCATGCCCGTCGTCCTCCTCATCGCCGCGCTCCTCATGGTCTCACGCTTCGCCTACTCCCATCTCATCAACCGCTTCCTCCGCGGCCGCAAACGCTTCAGCGCCGTCGTTTGGATCTTCCTCGTCATCATGCTCCTCGTCTGGCAACCCCAGATCACCGCCCTGGTCATCATCTACATCTACGCCATCAGCGCCCCGCTCACCTGGATCTGGAAACTCCTCACCGCCTGGCGCAAACCCACCCCAAAAACCAGTGCAACGTAATCCACCCCGTACTTCTTGCTTCTTGCTTCTTGATTCTTGCTTCTTACTTCTCTCGGAGCCCCATGCCCTCCCTCACCCCCACCGCCATCGTCACCGGAGCCGCCAGCGGCATCGGCCGCGCCATCGCCCTCGCCCTGGCCAAGTCCGGCTACGCCATCGCCCTCGTCGGCCGCACCGCCGCCACACTCGAACAAGCCGCCACGGAAATCCACAAGCTCGGCGCCACCGCCCTGGCCATCCCCGCCGATGTCTCCAATTCCGACCAAGTCGATCGCATGATCCGCCACGCCCACGAAAAACTCGGCCGCATCGACGTCCTCGTCAACGCCGCCGGCGTCGCCCCCATGATCCCCACCCCCGACATCACCCCCGCACAATGGCATGAAATCATCGACACCAACCTCTCCTCCGTCTTCTACACTACCCGCGCCGTCTGGCCCATCCTGCGAAATCAGCACATCCAGTTCGTCGCCGATCACCGCACCCGCTCCGGCGATGCCCCCATCCCCCGCAACGTCACCACCGGCGGCTGCATCATCAACATCTCCTCCATGGCCGCACGCGACCCCTTCCCCGGCCTCGGCGCCTACGCCGTCGCCAAGAGCGGCGTCAATATGCTCACCCAGGTCACCGCTCGCGAAGGAGAACCCTTCGGCATCCGCACCTTCGCCATCGCCCCCGCCGGCGTCGAAACCCCCATGTTCCGAGAGCTTCTCACCCCCGACCAGGTCCCCTCCGACCAAATCCTCCGCCCCGAAGACGTCGCCAGCCTCGCCCTCGATTTCATCCAAGGCTCCCTCCGCCACTCCTCCGGCGAAACCCTCTACCTCCAACGCCACATCAACTAAAGCGACACCCTAACCCCTAACTCATAACCCATAACCGACAGCCCCGAACCCCCAACCCCAACGTCATCTTGGTGCCTTGGTGTCTTGGTGGTAAAAAGAACTCACTCCTTCGCCGCCGCTTCCTCTTTCGCCGCCACTGCCGCCGCCTTCGCTTCCTTCGCCAAGTCCGCCTTCCGCACCTGTCGCTGCATGATGATCGCCATCACCGCCAGAATGATCCCCACCGGCAGGCACACCAGCATCACCCCCGCCATCAATTTCGATCCCGTCGTAAATCCGCCGTTATCCCCCAGGTATTCATCCCACGAAATCAACGGATAGCGGCTCACCGCATCCGGATGCGCTGTCATCATGTAGATCACCGCCCCCAGCGCCCAGAAACTGATCATCGTCAGAATCGAACACATCGTGAACATCACCGGCACCGCAATCGGATACCACGCCGGCACCTTCCGCCCACGCGTCCCCTTCTTCACCGCCACCGCCGGAGCTGCTACCGCCCCCCCCGCTTCCCCCGCCTCCGCCGCCGGCCCTTCTTTCGCCGGCATGATAATTTCCTTCGCCATCCGAATCTCATCCGTTCGCGTCGGCCGCACGTTCGCGCCGCTCAGCGGCTGACCCGCATCGTTCATCGGCTTGGGCGTCGGCCGGTTCTGCTGCGGATACGCCGCCCGCGCCCCACCCGTCGCCGGCTCATCGCTCGGCGGATTCCCCTTCGCCAGCATCCCCACAAACCCGCTCGCCGACGGCGAACTGTTTACCTCCTCATGCTCCGTCTCTTCATGCCCCTCCCCCGCTTCCGGGTCCTGCGCTCCACCCAACCCATGCAACGCTGCCAACGCATGGTCATCGTGTGCCGGCTTTTCCTGATTCTCATTGGCCATGCCAATCTCCGTTCGAATGAAGTGCCACCTGCCGCAGAACAAACACGCCACCACCACCCCCGAGCGCAGATTATCCAGTGTACCGGACAAACCCCTCCAACATCAATGCAATGGCATAATCTGTCGACGAGAACTATGCCCGACCAAACCTCGAATCCACAAAGCTCCCCCAAAGCCCGCCAACTACGTTGGCGCGGGCCGACGAACTCTCACACACCAACCCCCGCATCAAACCCCCTTGCCCCGCCCACCACGATGCGTCTGGCTTGAAAACCAGAAATGTGTCTCACTCTGTCGGCCCATTGGGTGTCGGCCCCTGATCGGAAATTTAACTCGACGATGGGGACGCGCCAGGTCGGCGTCAGTACGGAATTCGGGAGGGGGCGATAAGTCGTGAAACCGTCATGTCGTCAAGTCGTTGGCGCGTTTGGCAAGTTTGGAATGAACGAATTTGCGGTGGGGATTGATCATCCAAAGTATTGGGAGCACTATGACGCCGACCAGGATGAGATTGAACGGCAAGAAGATAAGCAGAAAGAAGAAGTCGCCCTTGTTTAGGCCCGGAGACAGGAGCGATGAACTCGGGTCCTTGGGATCGTAGTAAACGGTAACGGGCCCGTTGACCGGATGGCTGGTGGAAATCGCTTCCGCAGCGGAATAATCCAACGCAAAGCCTTTGGCAAAGCGCCAAGTATTGCCACCGAACCCGCGGTTATCGATCGTATATGTGTACTCGATGTCCACGTTGTATGACCCACCTCTATGTGGTCCGTCAAGGCGTGAACGAATGATACGCCCTTGAACCTGCGCGTAATGGGATGTGCGGAACTGGCGATAGCTTCCGGGGAATTGGGCGATATCGAACGCGAGAGCAACGAACGCGAGGATGAGGAGGGCGACATACCCAGCCTCGCGGCTCATGGAGTTCTTGAATGAGCGCTTCGGCATTAGAGATCGCTCCGGCGGACGAACGCCCGCGTACACTGCTCTAAAATCTTCTCTACGCGGCCTGATCGACCGGTTGCAGTCTAACTTGGTGGCCCAGGGATTCCAGACCTTTGCCCGGGTAGCAGGCGAGTCGCTGGGGGGGGTTATAACTTCGTGAGCAGTTGCGAACGACGATCGTGGCAGTGTCGAGGTAGATGCAGCCACTCCCAAGAACATATCTGACTCAGGTGCGGTTACCGAGGACTCTCAACACGGTATCTAGAAAAGTTGAGCTCGGATCAGGTTCCATCGCTCCTCGAGCGCGAAGGGCTTCGGCGGCACGCTTGCCTTCGGGGGTCTTGGCGCGGATAGCCGCCAGTTCGTAGAGCCCCTTGTAGGCACGGCGGCGAACGACAAGATCGGGGTGTGCTGTGGCAGCTATCAGAGGTTCGATACCTGCACGACCGAATCGGGCGAGAATGCTTCCGGCGATGTCGCCATTGAACCTGTCATTGGTGTCCAACATAATCTCGGTCATGATTGCGACTGCTCGGGGATCGCCATGCGGCGCAATAGCGCTGGCAGCGGCAGCGGTGTTTTCTTGACGCGACTCTATATAGCTGACGAGGAAATCGAGGGCGGGGGCGGTTCCAATTTGACCGAGAGCGGCGATGGCGCAGGGATAGTTCTCCTCATGCTCTTGGATGATCGCGATAAGATCATTGACAGCCTCAATAGCACGGAGGTCGCCGAGGGCAATCATGGCATGGGCACACACGTCGGGGAGTGGGTCATGCACGAGAGTGCGCAGCGGAGCAACAGTGGTGGGATCACGCCGGGCGGCGAGTTCTTCAATGGCCTTGATACGGGCGTTCATCGTTGTGCGGGGACTGTGGTCTTGGGCAATTCGAAGGAGTTCGGGAATGGCGCGGCGAGGCTTACGGACCGCGATGCGGCGCGGGGTTTTTGTCGGCGGGTCACCGTAGACGGTCGGAAGATCGTTGACGGGGACAGGTGTATTGAAAGGCGGTTCGAGAGGCTGCCCGATGAGTTCGTGATACTGGCTCCACATCAGTGCAGCAAAGGACCGGTAGCGACGGACGCCGGGCAGCCAACTCGCCAGAAACCAAGCCTCCCATTCGCCATCGTGGTGGACGACCATCGGATTCAGAAGGAAAACCGCGTCGTCACCAATATCAGAGATTTGCAGGGTGTGAGGAAGGTGGCCGGTGTAGAAGTGCTCGGAGACTTCGGGGCTGTAATTGTAGTAGGTTTCTTCGGGTGGGAGGGGGATGCCGCGCAGTGAGGGGTCGGTCAAGATATTGATCCATTCGCGGTTCTGTTTCTTGAACCAAGTCAGTTTCGCCGCGGGACGTATGAGCGGGACCGCACGAGACGCGAACTGCCAGCCGTTCGTGGTGAGCAGGAAAGCGCGATAGGACGGGGGAAGCGGCGACGTTAGTTTGAGGCGGGCCTCAGCAGCGGCAAGTTCGACTGGCGAGGCAGATGGATAAGATAGAACTGGCGGGAGATTGGAATGGGATGCTCGTGCCGCTGACTCCCAATCAGCGAGCAGAGAGGTCCAGTCAGAGATAGTGGTGAGCATCGCATTATTATCTGCTGGCATCAGAGACCTGTCGAGATGCAGGTGATCCGCCTATCGACGGCGGGATCATCGCCAAAGCGCTCTCACATCTGTGCGCACACCTATCATCCCCCATCCGCCCCAGGCAAAAAGTAATTCTGCCTCTAACTCCCGCCCCTCGCTACGCCTACCGTCTTTGCCCCAGATACTTGTGCGCACAAACATGGTCCTCCAACCCTTATATAGAAGCTCGCACCGCGCGCCCGCGAACCACTGACCCCTGACAGGAGCCCCCATGCACCAACCCCATTCATTCTCCAACAAACCGGAAGCCCGCTTCCGGTTTGCCCCTCATAGACCGGAAGCCCACTTCCGGCTACTCCCCAGTGAACCGGAAGCCTGCTTCCGGTTACACCCTACAAATGCGCCCACCGCCCACTTTTCATCCTCTCCCATCCCCGTTTTCACCCCCAAAAACCCAAACCGGAAGCCCACTTCCTGTTTATTAATCCAAACCGCCCGCGCCCCACAAACCGGAAGCCCACTTCCGGTGTGTCCCATCCCGCGTCCGTGCACCTTGCCCCTCGCATCATCAACTTCAACCCATTCTCCCGACACTATTCGTGTCCATTTGTGCCCATTTGTGGACCGTCCCCGTCCCCCGTCGTGCCGCCGCGCCGTCGCGGCTCAATCCGTCCTCCCTCAAAACTCATGCGCACCTTGGGAAACTCATAAGAATCTTGGGAGAAAATCGCATATTTTCTGCAAAATTCATGCGCATCTTGGGCAAAAACCGCACTTTTCTCTCAAAGATCCGCAAAATCCCCCGCAAAATCACCATTCTTCCGCTTCTCCGATACCCCCACACCCCGACACCCCCAAACTCCGCTACGCCCACGCCTTCTTGCTCCTTGCTTCTTACTTCTTGCTCCCGCCCCTCACTTCCCCAATCGTTTGCAACCCCTTGTCCCGTCAAGGTATACTTTCCCCCTTCCCCTTGGGTTGCCAGATGCTCCATTTGGAGCCTCGCCCACGGGCCATCGGCCGCGCGCGCAACGCCGATGCAATCGGTCGAGATCGGATGTTCCGATCCCGGCGGAAAAGCTTGCCGCAAGAAACGAAAGGTATCCTCTTCATGGTTAATATTGCACTTCTCCGCGAACTCGGCCTCGGCGACGAACAATCCGTACAGGCCATCGAAACCGAATACAAAGACCAATACGATCCTGCCGCCATCGGCGCCCTCCTCGACAGCACCGGCCAGTCCTTCGCCAACGGCGCGATTCTCAAGGGCAAAGTCGTCAACATCCACGGCGATGATGTCGTCGTCGAAATCGGCCTCAAGAGCGAAGGCGTCCTCTCGCTCTCCCGCGAATGGGATCCCGAGGATCAGGCCGACGTCGAAGTCGGCGATGAACTCACCGTCCTGCTCGAGCAGGTCGAATCCGACAACGGCCTGGTCGTCATCTCCAAGCGCAAGGCCGATCGCATCACCGGCTGGAACCGCATCATCGAATCCAAGAAGGAAGGCGATCCAGTCTCCGGCAAGGTTACCCGCAAGATCAAGGGCGGTTTGCTCGTGGACATCGGCGTGCCGGTGTTCCTCCCCGCCTCGCAGGTCGACATCCGCCGCCCGGCGGACATCGGCGAATACATCGGCCGCACCATCGATGCCGAAATCCTCAAGATCGACCTCGAACGCCGCAACATCGTCATCAGCCGCCGCAAACTGCTCGAGAAGCTCCGCGGCGAAGCCAAGCAGAAACTGTTCAGCGAAATCATCATCGGCCAGACCCGCAAGGGCACGGTCAAGAACATCGCGGACTTCGGCGCATTCGTCGATCTCGGCGGCGTCGATGGTCTGCTGCACATCACCGACATGAGCTGGGGCCGCATCAATCACCCGAGCGACATGGTCAAGCTGGACCAGGAAATCGAAGTCGTCGTCCTCAACGTCGACAAGGAGAAGGAAAAGATCGCCCTGGGCCTCAAGCAGAAACAAGCTTCGCCGTGGGAACATGCCGAAGAGAAGTACCCGATCTCCACCCGCGTCAAGGGTACCGTCACGAACATCATGAGCTATGGTGCGTTCGTGAAGCTTGAAGAAGGCGTGGAAGGCCTGGTCCACATCAGCGAGATGAGCTGGACCAAGCGCATCAACCACCCCAGCGAAATGGTCAGCGTCGGCGAGGAGATCGAAGTGGTCGTCCTCGACGTCAACAAGGCCAAGCAGGAAATTTCCCTCGGCATGAAGCAGACCGAAGCCAATCCGTGGACGCTGCTGGCCGAGAAGTATCCGCCGGGCACCGTCATCACCGGCAAGGTTCGCAACCTCACCAACTACGGCGCGTTCGTCGAGATCGAAGAAGGCATCGACGGCCTGCTGCACGTCAGCGACTTGAGCTGGACCAAGAAAGTCGCCCACCCGAGCGAACTGCTCAAGAAGGCCGACGAAATTCAGTGCGTCGTGCTCAGCGTCGATCAGGAAAAGAACCGCGTCGCCCTCGGCCTCAAGCAGATGACCGAAGATCCGTGGCTCCACGCCATCCCGACCAACTACCAGCCGGGCATGATCGTCAAGGGCAAGGTCACGAAGATCACCAACTTCGGCGTGTTCGTCGAGCTGGAGCCGGGCCTCGAAGGCCTGCTGCACGTTTCCGAACTGAGCGACGACAAGGTCGAGAATCCGACCGACGTGGTGAAGATCGGCGACGAGGTGGAAGTGAAGATCCTGCGGGTCGACATCGACGACCGCAAGATCGGCCTGTCGCTGAAGCGCGCCCAGTGGGGCGCCGGTGGCGACACCACCGAGAGCACCGACGAAGACCGTCCCGCCAAGAAGTACAAGGGCGGCCTCGAAGGATAAGCCGAGTGGCCAGTGGTCTGGTCAGTGACTGACAAAGGAATCAAAGGGCCGCGAGTTGCAAGACTCGCGGCCTTTTTCTTTTTGCTGCGGTTATAATCCGTTCTTCCAGAATTCTGCCCTCATGGAGCCCGCATGCGGATAGCCACTTGCCGACATCATCGAGCCAGCATCGTCGCCATCGGAGGCCTAGCGCTCGTGGCCGCAGCGCTGGGCGACTCCCCCACCACCGCGCCGTCCTATCCCGCATTCGACAATCTACCCGCGCCGACGATTCAGAAGTTGGATGAATTCCCCGCGATGCGCGGGTTTGCGGTGCATCCCGGCACGTATGGTCTGCGGTTGCCGGTACCGCCGCGGCAGTCGGCCAGCAGCATTGCGATCCTCGGCGATCTTTCGCCGACGAACGCGGCATCAGAAACGTACTTGCGACAAACGGTCAGCGAACTCAATCTACTAAAGCCTGATCTGGTGTTGACATTGGGCAACCTGGTGCAGGGGATGACGCGGTCTGGGCAAACTTATCTGACCCAAGTGCAGGCGGTGCGGGGGAAGCTCGATGCGCTGACGATGCCGTGGTATCCGTGCTTGGGGCCGCGGGATTTGCTTTCGGGGACGCTCGATCCAACGGATCGCCGCTTCGCGGCGTTGTACCAGAAGTACATCGGTCCGAGGCATTACAGCCTCGATGTGGGCGATGTGCATGCAATCGTGCTGGATAGCGAAGATTTGGCCGTAGCCGGCGAGGATGCCGGAAAAGACAGCGACAGCCAGTTGGCGTGGCTGAAGGCGGATCTCAATCGCACGTTCGATGCGCATCGTGCTGCGGGGGTGCTGGTGCTGCTGCATCATCCGATGTGGCATGATCAGGGGCGGTCGCGGGATATCTGGATCAAAGTGCATGAACTGCTGGTGGACTTCAATCGCAAACCGATCGTGAGCGTGGAAGGCCCGGAGATGGGAGGGAATTTCAGCGGCGGGCTGCGTCCGGCGAAGATTCTGGGGGTGTTTGCCGGCGATACCTGTGCGTATGCCGCGGACCCGGCGGTGGACGGCATCGCCTATTTCACGCTGGGTGCGACGGCCGCGGCGATCGAGCAGGATGGGGCGGAAATGTTGCGTCATTACACGCTGCTCAAGATCGATAGCGCCGGGAAAATGACGGTGGCGCTGGTGCAGCTTGGCGGCAGCGCGGAGGGCAAGGGGGCCAACATCCTTCCGGCCGACACGATCCTGGCGGAAGAGCGGGCGCTGATCGATCAAGCGGCGAAGATCGACGAGAAATCGCTGGGCATCGAGGGCGTGCTGGAACAGCCGATGGGGAAAGATTCGGGCAAGCCGGTTGAGGAAGGGCCGATGCGGCTGGCGCTGTCGAATCCGCTGAGCGTGCCGATTGACGTGGAGGTGAGGCTGGCCTCGGCGCGGAATCTGGCGACGGCGACCGAGCGCGATAACGCCAATCCTTTCACAGACAGTTTTGATTTGCCGTGGGAACTGCATGTGGCGTACACGATGCGTCATCTGGCGCCGGGCCAGAAAGAGAAATGGCGGATGAGTTTGTACTGCAAGCAGCAGCGGGGGGAATTGCCGCCGCCGCAGGTGGAATTTGTCGTCCGGTTCAACGACAGCCGCGGACGGACGCACCAGGTATTGCTGAAGCGGCGGATTGCCGTGGTGCCGGCGGCGACGGTGCCGATTGTGAAGAACATTGCGCTGGGCGGCGACAACGGCTGGCATGATGCCTATCGCGGCAGCACGTATGCGTGGACGCCGCGCGCCGATGAACCGCAGAAGCGTTCGGCAGATTGGGAAATGATCGCCGACGATACGCACCTGTACGTGCGCGTCCATGTGGATGACGATCACCACGTGTTCTGGCCGAAGTTCACGGGGCCGGGCGATCTGCTGAGCGATGCGATCGAGTTGACGTGGCTGTCGCGCACGGCACAGGGCGAGCCGGCGCGGACACGGCTGGTCGTGTTCCCATTTGCCGAAAAGGGCAAGCAAATATGGGATGGTTACGCCAAACCGCGGGATGAGAAGGCTGAGGTTATTCCGTTGCATTTGGACGTGCGTGAGGATCGATACAACGTCACGCTGGCGATACCGCGAAAAGGGATCTTCGCGGCGCCGGGGCTGACAGCGCAGATGAACATCGCCGTTTACGACAATGACGGCAGCGCGAAAACGTTTGTGCGTGCCTGGGCGCCGCCAGACCCGAGCAACCGGGAGCTTTTTCTGGGCGGCATGGTGACGCTCAAGCCGCCGGTGTTGCCGCAGCCGGAGTCGAGCATCAAGATTCCGTTTATTCCGGAGCTCAAGAAGTTGCTGAAATGAGATGGGAATTCGATGGGGCGGGATGGGTGAACGGCATCAGATGGAGTTACGAATCGCATAAAGTCCGGCGAGGATCGCAAGGGTGGTTCCCCATAGCGCCCAGGGATTGGTGATAAGAATGGGGATGATGCATAGCGCGATGCCGACGGCCAGGTGCATATAGCGCTCGGCCTTCTTGCCGTAGATGAAGAGGCCGGTGCCGATCGAGCCGACCAGCATGCCTGACAAGAGACTGGATGCAGAGAAGTCCATGACCATGATATCGGGCGAATTGGGCGGGGAGTTGGGAAATGAAATCCGATTCCGGGATTCAGCATCGCGGCGATACGGATCCGCGTAACAACGGAAATCATTTGAAGAGATTCTTGACGCCTTCGACAGCGTCTTCGGCGGCGTCGTTGAAGCGGCGGACGGCGCTGCCGGTAACTTCGGGAATGGTCCGAAGCGGAGTGAAAATCTGGGTATTCACGTAACCATACATGTTGCCGAGGAGGAAGCGCACCGCGTGACTGGTCGGTTTGGCTTCCAGGTCGTGTATGTACGGCAGCAGAACCAGGTCAGCGCCCCACTTGAGCATAATGCCGATGAGGATGAGCGCATGATAACGGCCGAAGGAGCGGCCGCCGAGTTGGAACACATACCCGAACGAATTCTCGATCGGGAAGAGGAACTTGGTGGCCAGGATTCCGGCAACGATCGAAGCCACAGCGAAGGCGCTGCTTGCGATGACTTGGGCCACCGCCTGGTAGCCCGCGCCGCCCTTGCGATTGAAGGCCAGGAGCATGTTGAAATTGGCAACTTCCTGTCCGGAGCCGAAGAATCCGCCGAAGAGTTGCACCAGCATCAACCAAGGCAAAAGTGCGGGCGTGATAAAGAACCATGCCACCCAAGAAAATGTATGTGCAAAACTGCTGATGAAGATTATCGGTTTGCGCCCAAAACGGTCGATCATCATGCCCCAAACGGGATAGCCGATGAACTGGCCGATCTGATACGACAGCGGCAACATCAGGTACGCCGAGAGATAGTAATACTGCAGCCACCACGGCGCGTCGGCGCCGGCCTTGAGAAGATCGTAGAAACCAAAGAGGTAAAACCACCAGAAGGGGTTGGTGAAGCCGACGGTGAAATTGAAGCAGGAGAGATAGGCGACATAGCGCATGAACTGACGATCCTTGAGCGGTTTGAGGAGGCGCATAGCGATGGGATCGCGTGAGATGTGACCCATTCTGGGCTCATCGACCTTGCGGAATATTTGTATGTCGACGATGCCGGCCACCGAGGCAAAGAGAAAGATCACGGAGATCACGAGGAGCAGGGCGTCCATACCGGCAAATTGGGCGATCGGGCCGAGGTAGGCATTGAACCATTGCGTGCTGGAGGCATCCATGAGCACGCCCATGAGCAGACTGGTAAGTGCCATCACCGTAATGCCCATGCGCGAGCGGCGGGCAAAATATTTGCCGCGAACGCGTGGCGGTACGAGGTCCGCCATCCAATTGGTCCAGGCTTGTCCGCCGTACTGTCCCAGACACCAGCCCACGATCAGAAGGGTTGCGAGGATCACGATGCTGGCCCGGTGATGCGCCGGGAGCACCCAGGGCAGGATGGCGATCACCAGGTACAAACTGCGCTGGGCCGTCACCCAGGTGAGGAAAAATTTCTTTCGCTGGCCGAGGTATTCAATCACAATCGCGCCGGGGAGTTGGCAGAGCACGCCGATGAAGGCCGCGGCAGAGACCAGGCCGATGAAGAAATCTTTCTGGCCGGCCGGGCTGAGATACTCGACAAAGCGGTTGATGGTCGCGCCACCGGTTGCCGAAGCGGCCCAGAATGCACCGAACGCCCAACCTGTGGTGCAGAACCAGAGGCTACGACGAAGGTCGGCGCCTTTGATCCGGTCGGGTAAGTACGCGGCCGAATTATTTGTGAGCAAGGCGGGTTGAGTTGCGATTGGGGACGGCACGACAACCCCCGCAGGTTCGTCGGGAGGTTCCGGAGAAACGGCGTCAAGGCCGTCGGTTCGTTGTTCTGGACTTCTCATAACTCTATGTAAATACGCAAGTAACGCTACGCCATTGCGGCCGTTTGGGCATCACGTGCGGCTCCGTGGAGATCACAACAAGAGAGACAGTATACCGGAACCCTGTGGCGAATCGAAAACACGCCGTTTTCTGAGCCGGTTTCATGCGTTCATGGCCTTCTTTGGTCCATAGGCGAGCGTCCGCCAGCACCATTCAAAGGGACCTTGGCGGAACCGACGAAGCCACAGCGTTGATCCGAGAAGTTGCACCAGCCAGATCGCCAGAACGATCAGCAACTGCTGGCTACGCGAAACATTGCCGTAATAACCGAGGACATCGAAGATTGTGATGCAGATGAAAGTCTGGGTGAGATAATTGGACAGCGCAGTTCGACCTACGGCTTCGAGCGGTCGCAACCATCGGGTGGCCTGCGTGGCGGTCGTCCAGTGCGTGAGCAACACGATGAGCGCCATGTACGCCAGCGCGGTCAACAGCGAGCCGATGTAATTGAATGTCGAGCCGGGGAAGAAGAAGTCGGCGGCGTTCCAATGATGGGCAGTGTTATAGCAGACACCAGCGGCGGAAACGGCCAGCCCCAGCGGCAGACCAATGGCCCCAATGAGCACGAGTATCCATCTCTTGGCTTGCCCGGTGAGAACGCCCAGTTTGAGCAGCGCCATGCCGATGAGCATGCAACCGGCACAGCGCCAGAAGGTCCAGATCAGGAAGATGAATGTTTCGAAATAGAAGGACGCGTGGGCGCGGTGGATGAACAGGTTGCGCCAGTTTCCGCGCCGGGTTGCGAGTTCCGCGTAGGGGCTGAAATCCGGGCGCAAAGAAGCATTGAGGCCACGAAGCAGGGGAAAAGGAGCCATGTCCGGATAGATCGACAGTCCGGCGTTGAGTACGATGGGGACGGCGAAGGCCGCCAGACCGAGGAAAAGGAGCAGCCACCGGGGAAGGCGGCGGAGCGGAAATACGACGATGCCGCAGAGGGCGTAGGGGACGAGGATGTCGCCATCCCAGAGCAGGTAGGCGTGCGCCAGTCCCAGGCCGAGCAGAATGATCATGCGTTTGGTATGGATTTTCCAGGCGTCAGCGCCGGCGCGCTGGGCTTGCAGCGCCAGTCCTGCGCCAAAGAGGATGGAAAAAATAGAGATGAATTTCATTTCCGCCAGCAGGTGCGATGAAAGCCAGGCGTAGTAATTGATGCCCTGAAAATTACCGTAGATGGTGGGATTGGTGATGGCGTCTTCGGGCATGGAGAAGGACTGGATGTTCATCAGGAGAATGCCGAGGATGGCGACGCCACGAAGCACATCGAGGGAAAGGAACCGCGGCGGCAAGGGAGAAGTTTCCATGGATTTCTCGTGCTGGGTGACAATGGATGATGGATACTTATCAACTATCCGTTGAAATGTCACCTGATTCACCACCGAAAGAGAGCAGGAGGGGCCACGTGAGCGAAGACAAAGGGCAGACGCCGACGATGACGCGCAAGCGTACGCACGTGCTTCGCGCGGCACGAGTGGTGCTGGTGATCGCCGGGCTGGCGGCATGGTTCGGGTCGCAGGCGATGCTGGGGGCGCGGCAGTTTCATGGGCCGATCGACGATCGCGTGCTGGAGTGGCTTTCACCGTGGCATAATTATTTGGTCGCGCACGCGGCCGCGCGGAATGGGCTGCTCATCGCCAGTTCGGCGTTGATCGATATGCTGGGCATCTACCTGCTGGCACAGTCCATTTTTGGCAAGACGCTGCGACCGTTCGTCGGATTATTGATGCTCTTTGCGCTGCGGCAATCGATGCAGGCGTTGTGTATGTTGCCCACACCTGAGGGCATGATCTGGCCGCGCGAAGGGCCGGGATTTCCCAGCCTGCTGGTCACGTATGGCGTGGGAAATGATCTGTTTTTCAGCGGGCATACGGCGCTGGCGGTGTACGGGGCGGTGGAGTTGGCGCGGCTGCGGAAGGGACTGATCCCGGTCGGAATCTTCATTGCGTTGTTCGAGATGCTCGCGGTATTGACGCTGCGGGTGCACTGGACGATGGACGTCTACGCGGGCGCGGTCACGGCGCTGCTGGTTGCGTTTGTGGCCGGGCCGGTGGCGCGTCCCGTCGACCGCTTTGTTGCACGATTCGTGCGCTGATCAGCGAACGGTTCTTCCACGCACATGGACGCGGCTCGGTAAACGGGACGGTTAGTCATTTAGATCGGTGGGCGTGTCAATTTCACCGGTTTGCCTTCGCGGGCGGATTGGTAAAGGCCGTCCATCAACCAGCTATGGAGAATGCCGTAGCGGACGGGGCAGCGCGGTTCGGCTTTGCCGAGGAGGCAGGCGACGAAGTTGCCGATGGGCGTGTAGCCGGGCTGGGTGACGAGCGGATACTTGATGAGCTGGCCTTTGGCGTCGAAATGTTCGAGGCGGCCGCCGTGGATGCCGGTGCTGATGCGGCCTTTGTCGCCGGAGATCCAGATGCCTTCCTGCCAGCCGGGGGTATTGCCCGAGATGGTGGCGGTCCCGAGCACGCCGCCTTCCCACTTGATGGTCATGACGGCATTGATGTCGACCTTGAGGCCCTTGTTGTCGAGGACGCAATAGACATCGGTGACGGGGCGGTCGATGAGCCAGGCGATGGAGTTGAAGAGGTGAGCGCCGGTGTCATACATCTGGCCGCCGCCGGAGAGGGCGGGGTCCTGACGCCACGTGCCGGCGACGGCGTTTTTCCAGCCTTGGCAGGAATAGGCGTTGATGGTCTGGAGTTCGCCGAGATCGCCGCGGGAGATGACATCGCGAATGTAGGCGAATTCGGGGGAGAAGGTGGAATTGAACGCGACCTGCAGGTGGCGACCGGTCTGCTTGATTTTCAGGTCGAGCTGGCGGGCGTGATCAGAGCTCGTCACCATGGGCTTTTCGACGAGCACATCATAGCCCTTGTCGAGCGCGAGCATGGCGTGCGGGAAGTGCACGGTATGCGGCGTGGCGAGAAGCATCGCGCGGAGTTCCTTGGGCGGATCGGCAACGAGTTCCTCGATGGAGTTGTAGAGGCGAATCGCCGGATCGGATTTGAAATGCTCGCGGTGGAATTTCTCGAGATTCTCCCGCTTGATATCGCACAGGGCGACCACGCACGCGTCCGGGACATCCTTGAGATTGCGGGCATGACTGCCGGCCATTCCGCCGCAGCCAACGATGGCGAGATTCACAGGCATGGGAACTCCCTGAAAAATGACGCAATGCCCAATGATCAATGACACAAGTCGCCGTGATGACCATTGCGTCATTGGTCATCGGGCATTGTGTCCTTCGAGAGGAACGTCAGCGAGTGCCAAGTCTTGCCAGCGCCTCGCCGTTGAGGCGCATCATAGTCCAGTCGTCGAGCGGGACGGCGCCGAGCGATTTGTAGAAGGCGATGGAGGGGGCGTTCCAGTCAAGGACGGACCATTCGATGCGCCCGTAACGGCGTTCGGCGGCGATGCGGACAAGTTCAAGGAGCATGGCCTTGCCGAGGCCGCGCTTGCGGAACGCGGGTTTCACGTAGAGGTCTTCGAGGAAGATGCCGGGGCGGGCGAGGAAGGTGGAGAAGGTCTTGAACCAGAGGGCGTAACCGACGACTTGGCCGTCGATTTCAGCGACGAGCACTTCGGCGGCACGGTCTGCGCCGCCTGTGCCGAAGAGATTCTGCCGGAGCAAATCTTCGGTGGCGACGCAGGCGTGCGTGAGATGCTCGTACTCTGCGAGTTCATGGATCATCGCGAGAATCGCGGGAACGTCTTGCTCGGTTGCGGCGCGGATCATTTTCACCACCAAGACACCAAGGCACCAAGAACGGGGAGAGTGTACAGGCGAATGTCTTGGGAGGAAATGTGCAGGGGGGCGGGCGGGCGCTAGAACGAACAGCTATCTTGGGGGTGGCGGCGGGCCGCGGTCGTCGGGGGGACCGTCCAGGGGTGGGCCGTCGCGCGGAGGTGGTCCGTCACGAGGCGGGCCGTTGCGGCGCGGGGGGCCTTCGGGCGGGCCATCGGGTGGACCGTCGGGCGGTCCCAGGCGGCGCCCTTCACGTGGTTCATTGCCGGGGCCAGGGCGGCCGGACTCTTCGCCGCGTCGCGGGGGCATCATGCGGTTGCGCGCGGCCTCGAAACGCTGGTTCCAACGATCGAATTGCTGCGGCGTAAGAACGGCCTTGATTTGGTCGCGTAGCTGGTCGTACTGGGTCTTGATCTGCGGGGCGATGCCATCGCGAAGAGTGTGCAGGGCGTCGAAACGTTCCTGGTAGATTTTTTCGACGGCCTTGGTCTGATCGTCCGTGAGGAGCAGTTCCTCACGCAGACGAGCGACGAGTTGGGGCACCGGTGGATCGGGTTGCATCGCTGCTGCCGGTCCGCCACCGCTCGGATGATGAGGAGGCGGGCCGATGAGCGCAGCGGCGCCAAAACCCGTAGCGCCGCCACAGATGAAAATCACAACGCTGAGAAGGAACGATTTCCACATCCGACGGCGACGCAGACGCTTCAACAGCGCCGCATCGGCAGGACTGGCGGGAACGGTTGTCGCGGGATCAGTACTCATGGCATCTCCATCTGCACGGGGTTAAACAAGGACGCCACCGAATCTGCCGAGGTGGTGGTTGTGGAAGAGGTCGATGTGAAATTGCTCAGGGCGCCGGCGCGCAGGGCGAAAACCATCACGAGGCTGGCGGCGATGGCGGAAGCCGCGGCGGACCAGGCCAGCGGGAAGACCCCCCCTCCACGCGACTGCTCCGTGCGGCAAGCGCGGAGGATTGCCGCGACGTCGGCATGCGTAGCCGGGGCATTTTCAGTGCGGGCCTTGTAGGCGAGGTGATCTATAAGTTCAAGCGGATCCATGCAACACTTCCATCAACCTTTCGGTCAGGTTCTCATCCTCGATCATCTTCCGCAGCCGATTGCGGGCGCGATAGACGCGCATCTTGACGATCGCAATATTCCAGCCGGCGCGGTCGGCGATTTCCTTCAGGCTGCACTCCTCGAAGTAGACTAATGTAAGCACGAGCCGATCGGGCGCAGGCAAACGCGCGAGCAGATCGTGCAGCAGGGCCGCGGCTTGTATCGCTTCTGCTTCGGGCGCGTCCGCGGCTTGCGGGCTCGGCGTATCGACGCCTTCCAGCGAGAGATGCTTCCTTCGCCGCGCTTCGTGTTTCCAATGGCGATAGCCGACGCGGGTCGCAATGCAGCGCAGCCAATGCAGAAATGGCACGCCTTGCCGGCGATAGTGCCGCAGGGACAGATACGCTTCGACGAGTACTTCCTGTACCAGCTCTTCCTGCGTGGCACGGTTGCGGGTGAAACGCCACATCTGGCGGGCGATCTCCGGCTGGTAGCGCTGCAGCAACTCCGTGCACGCCGCGGAATTGCCGGCGAGACTTTGCTGACACAGCTGCCACTCCCGATCGTCCAAGCGATCCACTCCGCCAAGAGTCTGAGATTGCGTGATCATCTGCCGCCGATTGACGACGGCAAGCGCGCATCACGGTGATGCCATCACTTCGGAGAATATCGGCGGGAGCCGCCCGGAAACTCCCGCCGAAGTCGCGCATCATACACATGGTCCCACTCTTAGTTCTGGCTGCCCGGCGCCGGCTGGGACGTTGGGGGTGGCGGCGGGCCATGGGGGTGATGCCTGGGCGGAGGTCCATCCTGACCGCCAGGATCGCCCTGCTGGCCGCCCGGTTGGGTGCTCGGGCCGGAATTACCCTGGCCGGATTTGTCCTTGGGCGGTGGCGGCGGCGGATCGTTCTGGTTGCCTTGGCCACCTTGGGTGGATGAGCCGCCTTGCTGACCTTGTCCGCCTTGATCGTTGGGAGGCGGTGGAGGAGGCCGATGACCATGTGGTCCACTCTGACCGCCCTGACCGCTTTGACCACCTTGATCTGGCGGCGGTGGCGGTGGTCGATGGCCGCCTTGGCCTGATTGGCCACCTTGGTTGTTCGGGCCGGCCTGTCCACCCTGACCACCGGAACCATCAGGCGGAGGCGGGGGAGGAGCACGATGCTCACCTTGGCCACTCTGGCCGCCTTGACCGCTTTGGCCACCTTGATCTGGTGGCGGTGGCGGTGGTCGATGGCCACCCTGTCCACCTTGACCGCCCGGCCCACCGGGACCGTGAGGAGGTTTGCCGTGAGGAGGTGGCGGGGGCGGGCCGTCGTCTGAGCCGCTCTGGGCCCCTTGATCATTCCCCTGGCCGCCTTGAGCGCCTGGGCCTGCTTGGCCACCCTGTCCACCGCCGGGGCCACCCTGGTCGCCGGGAGGCGGACTTTGCTGACCCTGCTGTCCGCTGGCAGATGGGCCTTGTGGCGGCGGGCAATTGGGGTGTTGCCCTCCCCCACCCCCCCCGCCGCCTCCGCCAGCCCCAGGGCCGCCCCCTCCGGGCCGGCCCTGAGCATCGGCAATGGAGGCGGTCCAAGTAAGGCCCGCTCCGACGATGGCACAAACCATGATCATTTCGAGATGGCGTCGTTTCATCCGCAACTCCCCGCAAGACCAGAACATCCGGCATTTCGCGAAAGCACGCACGGCCACGATGACCGAGCGTTTGTCCGCTTACATGAGGGTAATGTCAGCCCGGCGGAAGAGGTAACAGGGGAAGTAGAAGAGAAGAGCGTTTTCTTTGAGACTCCATGTTGATGCGCTAAGTGAGAGCACTGGCATCGATGAATGCAGAGGTGATTTCCGGTCGTGCTGTTTCGTGGAACTAGACTTTCAAAGCTTTGATAATTTTGATTACGTCCGCCTCATTTTTCGGTGGGGGAAATTTCTTTGCGACCACCGCCAGGCAGGCCGCATTCACTCGGCGAGTAATTTGTTGGGACGGATGGCTCAATTTCAGCGCGTCGGCACTCAGCTTTGCCGCTGCCTTGGCGTCTCCGGAGATCAGCAAGGCGAAAGCATGATTCGACATGAGCTCGGGGTCATTAGGTGAACAATCCAACGCTCGCCGACTCCACTTCAAGGCTTCCGCCGAACGTCCAAGCTGCAACGCGAGTAGTTCTGCATCCACGGCAAACTGCATTTGCGCGGGATTCGCCTCCGCGGCCTTGATAAAGAGCTGGAGGGCTTGCTCAGGCTCCTTGAGAAGACCGAGAGCTTTTCCACAGAGCCACATCGCGGAGGCATTTTGCGGCGACATCCGAAGCACTTGCCCGAATAGTTCGACGGCCTTTCGTAACGAAGCAGTCTCCGTACGGCCGATATGACTGGGTGGTCCGCCGTTGACAGAAATCAGTGGCACTACGATTCCCGATGCCGCGGCAAAGGTTGCGTTGCATTGAGCCACATCGGAATCACTCTTAGTTTTCGGAGCGGTCGCGCCGTGAAGTGAGCCCCATCCGCGGACCTGCAAGTAAGTGCGGGTGTCGATTGCATCATTTTCACCAAAGATGTCGAGCCGGTCGCATTTCCACCGGAGCCTTTTCATGACGGAAAAGGCTTCCGCATCTTGAATCAACATGCCATCAAATCGGTCAATGCCAAATTTGGGTTCCCACGAGCAAGGCAGAAGAAAGTAGTCAGGTTCCCCACGATCGAACTTCACTTGAACCACATATCCGCAAACTTCACCGCACGTATAAAAGACGACGGTGCCGGCGTGGCCGGGCGTTATGGATGGTGCAGATTCCATCTGACGCGGGGAGAGTTCCGCCACCTCCGCCGCGGTAAGCGTCATGTAACGTCGCGGATGGTCGGTATGCACAGGAAACGCCCGTGTAACTTCCATGTTGTCATTCTCCTCTGGACACATTGCGCGACTGCGGATTAGCGCAGAGCGGGTTTCGCGCGAAGCGCGGGCCTTGGTTGCGGCGCGCGGGAGCCTTGCGTTTCCACGCAAGGCTAGGAGGTAATTGGTTACGCGCCTTTGAGAAATCTCTCCAACCGGTCGATGCCTTTGTCGATGTTGGCCATGCTGGTGGCGAAGCTGAGGCGGACGTGGTCGGGGAAGCCGAAGTCGTTGCCGGGGACGAGGGCGACGTGGGCTTCTTCCAGCACGGCGGTGGAGAAGGCGACCGCTTCGGTGCAGATCGTTTTTTTCGCGCCCAGCGGCTTGTTCAGGTGGCCGGCGATGCTGGGGAAGACGTAGAACGCCCCGGTGGGCTTCACGCAGGTGATGCCGGGGATCGCATTCAATCGCTTCCAGATATGCTCGCCGCGTTTTTCGAATTCGCTCCGCATCTTTTCGATTTCGCCGGCGGAGAGCGGGTTGGTGTACGCCTCGACGATGGCGGGCATGCAGAAGCTGGTGATGTTGCTGGTCATCTGGCTCTGCAGTTTGTTCATGGCGTCGATGAGGCTCTTGGGGCCCGCGGTGTAGCCAATGCGCCAGCCGGTCATGGCGAAAGTTTTGCTGAGGCAGTTGCAGGTGATGGTGCGGTCCTTCCATGTTTCCCAGTCGAGGGCTGCCCACGAAGCGGTCTTCTGGCCGTTGAAGAGCAGCTTCTCGTAAATTTCGTCGGAGCAGACCCAGATGTCTTTGTGCGGAGCGATGACCTTGGCCAGGGCCGCCAGTTCCTCGGGCGAATAGGTGTGGCCGCCGGGGTTGCTGGGGCTGTTGATGATGACCATGCGGGTTTTCGGAGTGATCGCCGCGGCGAGTTGCTGGGGGGTAATGCGGAAGTTGTTTTTCGGATCGCCATTGACGATCACCGGCACACCGCCGGCGAGTTTGACCATTTCCGGATAGCTGACCCAATACGGCGAAGGAATGATGACTTCATCGCCGGCGTTGAGAGTAGCCATGAAGGCGACGTACAGCGCGTGTTTGCCGCCGACGGAGACGATGACCTGCTCGGGCGTGTAGGTGAGGTTGTTCTCGCGTTTGAGTTTGTCGGCGATGGCTTTGCGGGCCTCGGGCGTGCCGGGGGTCGGGGCGTATTTGGTCATGCCGCCCTTGAGGGCCTTGATGGCGGCTTCCTTGATAAAGTCGGGGGTGTCGAAGTCGGGCTCGCCGGCGCCGAAGGAAACGACGTCGACGCCGGCCTTTTTGAGAGCGTTGGCCTTGGCGGTGACGGCCAGGGTGATGGATTCGGCGATGTCATTAAGACGGTTGGCAAGCTGCATGAGGACTCCAGTTAAAGGGACGCTTTGCGCGGGAGGTATTTTAGCAGGGGTTGGGGAGATTCTCATCCCAGTGACGGGATATGGGTTATGAGGTATGGGATATGAGGCAAGGGAAAGGGCGCGGGCGGAGGCAGGGAGGGCATCAGCCGCCAATGACGCAATGTCCACGGAGCAAGATTCAATTGCCAAGGACCAGGGGTTGAGGGGTGGGCATATCGATATGCACGGCTGGGGGACCGCTGGGCAGGCCGGCCTTGTTGGTCACATTGAGCAGGGGTGCGGGCATGATACCAAGGACGATCACCGCGAAGGTGCACACCAGAGCGGCGACTTTCAGCGGGAATTGCGGGCGAACGACGAAGGGATAAAGCGGATCCCGCAGATACATGGCGGCAACGATCTTCAGATAGTAGGCCGCGGCTATGGCGGCGTTGATCACGACGATCACCGCGAGCGTGCCGTGGCCGCTAGCGAGGGCCGATTGGACGATGTAAAGCTTGCCCAGGAAGCCGATGGTCGCGGGCATGCCGATGAGCGAGAAGAGGCAGAGCGTAAAGAGCAGTGCCGCGGCGGGATGGTCTTTGGAGACGCCGGCCAGATCGTCGAGGTCCTCACCCGCGTCGGCCTTGCCCTGCAGGTAGATCAGCATGGCAAACGCGCCCAGGTTCATGACGGCATAGCCGCCGAGGTAGAAAAGCGTGGCGGTGATGCCGTCGCTCATGGGGGAGTCGGGGGTGCCCTTGCCGGCGACGAGGCCGACGAGCATGTAGCCGGAGTGGGCGATGGAGGAGTAGGCGAGGATGCGTTTGATGTTGCGTTGGAGCAGGGCCAGCACGTTGCCGAGGGTCATGGTGAGGATGGCCATGACGGTCAGGAGGGTCTGTAGCACGCTGCCGGTGCTGCTGGCGTAGTTGAAGCCGGTGAGGCTGACGATGCTGATGATGGCGACGAAACCGGCGGCCTTGGGGGCGAAGGCGAGGAAGGCGGTGACCGGCGTCGCAGCGCCTTGGTAGACGTCCGGGGCATAGAAATGCAGCGGCACGGCGGCGATCTTATATGAGATGCCGATGATCGCCATCAACAGGCCGATCAGGGCGAGCGCGGGGACCGTGTGCGACGTTGAGGCGGCGGTGAACGCGGCGGCGATATCCACAAACCGCGTGGAGCCTGCGAAGCCATAGAGGTAGCTGAAACCGAAGAGGAAGATGGCCGCGGCCAGGGCGCCGAGGAAGAAGTATTTGACGCCGGCCTCCTGGGCGATGATCTGCGAGCGGCCGGTGGCGACCATGATGTAAGTGGGGATGGATACCAGTTCGAGGACGAGGAAGAGCCAGATGAGATCATTGACCTTGCCGATCATGGCGACGCCGGCGAGGGAGAAGAGCATCATGCCGAAAAACTCGCCGCGGTAATTGCTGTCGGTTTGCCCGGGTTCACCACGTGCGGGCATGTCCCAGGAGGAGAGGACGGAGAGGAACCCGATGGCACAGGCCAGGATGGTGATGTACTGCGAATTGAAGAAGACGTGGGTCGATTGCGGAACGGCGATCGGGTTGCCGAAGAGGCCGAGGCTGGCGGCGAAGGCCAATGCGGTGGCCAGGGCCGCGATGAGCTGGGTCATCTTGCGCGTGGAGTCGGCCCGGGCAAGGCCCAGCAGCGTCACCACGCACGCGGCAACGAGCAGGATGATTTCCGGGACCAGAAATTTCACGTGTAGTTCCACGGGTACCTCAATCAATAGAAAATAGAAAATGAAAAATTGAAAAAGGCGCAAGATCGGGAGGAGCGTCACGCCGCATTAATTTTTCTATTTCCTATTTTGCATTTTCTATTCCTTCAGCGTCACTGATGCATCCGCGGTCTTCATTCCGGTGTCGAGCATCGGGGGCTGATTGACCGACTTCACAAGGCCGTCGATGGGCGCACGGAGCGAATTCATCACCTTGATCGGATAGACGCCCATGATCAAAACCAGAACCGCCACGGGGAGCAGCACGGCCCATTCGCGGCCGGAGAGATCCGGCACATGATGATGGTGGCCGTGATCGTCGTCCGCGGTTTCATGCACGGGTTCTTTGAGCGGCCCGAAGACCACGCGGCCGGTCCAGTAGAGCAGATAGACCGCGCCGAGGATCACGCCAGTGGCGGCGGGGATGGCGTATGCCGGGCCGAGGGTGCCCATGCGAACGCCATCGACCGTGCGGCCGGAGACAAACGTTCCGAGCAGCACGAGAAATTCCGAAACGAATCCGTTGAGTCCCGGCAGCGCGATCGAGCTGAGCACGAAGAAGACGGCGAAGAAGGCCAGCGCCGGCGTGCGGCGGACGAGTCCGGAGAGTTGGTCCATATCCCGCGTGTGGTAGCGTTCGTAAATCATGCCGACGATCAAGAAGAGTGCCCCGGTCGAGAGGCCATGATTGATCATGTAGAGGACCGAGCCCATCACGCCTTCGGGCGTCATGGCGAAGAGGCCGAGCACGCAGAAGCCCAGGTGGCTTACCGACGAGTAGGCGATCAGTTTCTTCATGTCGCCCTGCACCCAGCTCACCAGCGCCCCATAGATGATGCCGATGACGCAGATGGTGGCGATCACCGGGGCGTAAGTCTGCGTAGCATAGGGAAGCACGGGAACGAGGAACCGCAGCAGGCCGTAGGTGCCGAGCTTGAGCAGAACGCCGGCCAGGATCACCGAGCCCGCCGTGGGGGCTTCCGTATGGGCCAGCGGCAACCATGTATGCACCGGGAACAAGGGAACCTTGACGGCGAAGCCCGCGAGCAAGCCGAAGAAAAGCAGCGTCTGCACGTGCGGGCTGATCGCGCCGGGCGTCTGGCCGAAGCGGTAAAGATCATCCATCGCGAACGACATGACGCCGTTGGCTTTGAAATTCAGATAGCTGATGTACAGCAGCGAGACGAGCGTGAAGACCGATCCGGCAAACGTGAAGAGGAAAAACTTGCCAGCGGCCTTGCGGCGTTCGGCGCCGCCCCAGATGCCGATGATGAAGAACATCGGGATCAGCGTGAACTCAAAGAAGAGGTAGAAGACGAGGATGTCGCGGGCACAGAAAACGCCGAGCATGGCGGCGTGCAGGATGAGCATCCAGGCGTAGAACTCGGGCTGGCGTTCCTTGATGTAGTTGTAGCTGGCGAGGATGGAGATGGGCGTGAGCACCGCGGTGAGCACCAGCAGCCAGAGGCTGATCGCATCAACGCCCATGAGGAACTTGATGCCAAAGGCGGGAATCCAGTTATAGGCGAACTGGTAGTGCCAGCCGGAAACCGCCACATCTCCCTCGGCCACGGCAATGCGGCTGAACTGGGCAGCCATCATGATGACGATAGCCAGCGGCGCCAGCGAGATAATCAGGGCCAGAATGCAGGCCTGCTTGGGGTTGTCCTTCGGCGTAAGCACGAGCGTCAGCAGGGCGCCGATCACCGGGATCAGCACCAGCAGGGGAATCGTCCAGTTACCGGGCGTCGCCAGGGGAGCGGCGTCGACTTGGGCGAGTATGGGCATCAGCGTATGGAGCATGCACTTTTCCGTTTCTTGCTTCTGGCTTCCGCCATCATTTCAACAAGTACAACACGCCCAGCACGATGGCCGCGGCGCCGGCGATCATGCCGACGGCATAGCGTTGGAGAATGCCGCGCTGCGTGGGTTTGAGCAGGTATCCGGCCATCTGGGGGATAAACCCGACGAGGAAGACCAAACCGTCGACCACGTAGCGATCGATGATGTTAAGCAGATGTCCGAGCACCCAGAGCGGACGAAGGAACAGGGCTTCGTAGAATTCGTCGATGTACCACTTGTTGTAAAGGAAGGTGACCAGCGGACGGAAGTTGGCCGCGACGATATCGGCAGCGTGGCGGTTCTTCTTGTGGAAGTACCAGGCGATGCCGATGCCGATCAGGGCGACGACCGAACTGATACCCATCATGACGGTGTGGCTGACGCGCTCGGCGGTTTCGCCGGCGGCTTCCGCATGATTCTCCGCCCCTCCGCCGAGCACCGGCGAAAGGAAGTGATGGAACCATCCGCCATGGGCGCCTTCCGGTGCGCCGAACAGGCCGAGATAGCCGGCGCCGATCGCGCCCAGCGCCAGAATCACCAGCGGGCCCCACATCGAAATCGGGCCATCAAGATTCTTGTGTTCCGCGGCGCCGTGTTCGCCGTGGGCGCCGTCGGCGTGTTCATCGTGGGCGTGTTCGTCATGGCCGTGGTCTTCGGCCAGCGCGAAGGGCGAGGGTTCATGATGTCCGGCCGTCGCAGGCAGCACCAGCGGGCCGGTGAAGACGCGGAAGAAGAGTCGGAAGGTGTAATAGGCGGTCATCAGGGCGACCAACAGCGCCAGCACGCCCAGCAGCAATCCGGCGATACCGGGCTTGTTGAACGCCGCGGCAATGATTTCATCCTTAGAGAAGAAACCCGCGAAACCGGGAAAGCCGGCCAGCGCCAGGCAGCCGATGAGCATCAGCACGCAGGTCTTGGGCATCACCTTGGCGACGCCGGACATTTTACGGATGTCGAGTTCGCCGCCCATGGCGTGCATGACTGAGCCGGCCGTGAGGAACAGCAAGGCTTTGAAGAAGGCGTGCGTGAAGACGTGGAATACCGCCGAAGTCGATGCCGCCACCCCCAGAGCCAGGAACATGTAGCCGAGCTGCGAAAGCGTCGAGTAGGCCCAGATGCGCTTGAGGTCGTATTGGCACAGGGCAATGGTGGCAGCGAGGAAGGCCGTGAAGCCGCCGATGATCGCCACCACTTCGAGCGAGACGGGGTTGAGCTGAAACAGCGGCAGCGTGCGGGCGATCAGGTAGATGCCGGCGGTGACCATCGTGGCCGCGTGGATGAGTGCCGATACGGGGGTGGGGCCTTCCATGGCGTCCGGCAGCCAGACATGCAGCGGGAACTGCGCCGATTTGCCGAACGCGCCGAGCATCAGGCAGAAGGGAATCCAGTTGAGCAGAGCCTGATGGACGGTGATGAATTCATGATCGACAGCGACGCGGTGGAAAACGACGGAATACGTGATATTGCCGAAAAGCGTATAGATCAGGAAGACGCCGATGGCCAGGCCAAAATCGCCGACGCGGTTGGTGATGAAGGCCTTTTTCGCCGCGGCCACCGCTGAGGGGCGAGGATAGTAGTAGCCGATCAGCAGATACGAAGAGAGGCCGACGCCTTCCCAGCCGAGATAGAGCAGAATGAAGTTCGAACCCATGACCAGCATGGTCATGAAGAAGACAAAGAGGGCGAGGTAGGCGAAGAACCGCCAGTAGCCGTAATCGCCCTTCATATAGCCGGAGGCGTAGATAAAGATGAGCAGGCTGATGCCGGTGATGAAGGAGAGATAGATCGCCGTAAGGGGATCGATGGTCAGCGCGACCGGGACGTGGAAGTTGCCGGCGGAGATCCACTCGAAGAGATTAAAGTCGATGATCGGTGCGATGCCGCCCGCGTCGGGGCCCTTGTTCAGGCCGATCAGCAGGGCGATGGACAGGGCAAACGATCCGAGCATCGCCAGAATCGCCGGCACATGCGCCCAGCCCTTGAGCCACTTGCCCAGCGAGCCGATGACCAGTGCCGCCAGAAGCGGTAGCCCCGGTATCAGCCACGGATATTGTGCCGCAAATTGAATCACGAAAAACTCCGGCAATCTAAATTCCGCATTCTGACTTCGGAATGCAGCATCCCAAATTCAGTTATCCCTGCATCTCCGACCATTCGTCGGCGTTGAGCGTCTCGCGCCGGCGGAAGAGCAGCACCACCAGGCCCAGCGCCAGCGCCGCTTCGGAAGCGGCAATCGACAGAAGGAAAATCACGAAGCTCTGCCCCGCCGGGTTCATGTGAAAACGTGAAAACGCAATCAAGTTCAACGCCACGCCCTGAAACATGATTTCCGTGCAAAGAAACATCATGATCAAGTTGCGCCGAGTCATGAAACCCACCAGGCCGATCCCAAAAAGGATCGCGCCCACGGCGAGGTAGTGATACAGTTCAATTTGGCTCATCGTTCACCAGTTCTTTTTCACGAGCAGGACACCAACTTGCGTATCTGCAGGAAGCTGAAAAATATCATTCTGTCGGCAGCGTACCGGAGCCCAATATGTGCGTCTTCGGCTCGCCTTTACGCGAAATCACCACGGCCCCGACGAGGGCGATAGTCAGTAAAATGCCCGCCAATTCGAGCGAGAGGGCATACTGCGAGTAAAGATTGATGCCCAGCACCTGAATATCGGTCGGCGGATGGGCCGCGGAAACATACTGATCGGCGGCGGGTGCCGTTGTGGGGACTGCAACTTCGCCAATGTTCATGGCCATCAATTGGTCCGGGTGACCGGAAGGCGTCGCGATCACTTTGCCGTCGGAGGGGAACAGCACCTGGAGCGTTGTGCCGATCAGCAGAAACGCAATGAGGACGGAAAAGAACGGCTCGCTGGCCTTGCGGTCATAGTCGGGGGCCGTCACCTGGCCGCCGGTGGAGCCCTGGCTGGCGAGCATGATGACGAACACATACGTCACGAGAATGGCGCCGGCGTAAATGATGATCAGCACGATTGCCATAAACTGCGCCAGCAGCAGGACAAACATGCCCGCCCCGGCCAGTGTGATCAAGACAAAATAGAGTGCCGCATAGACCGGCTTGGGCTGGCAGACCACCCCCACCGCGCCGGCAATCATGATGAACCCAAACAGATAGAAGGGGATCGGGACACCCCCCCCGGTCGCAGCCGCCAGATGCGACTCACCGACGCTGCGCAGGAGATACAGGAAAAAGCCGATGACGGCCATGCCGCCGAGCAGCATGCCGAGACGAACCAAAGGCATCCGATCGCGCGGGAGCATCAGAAACAGTCCGATGGCGCCGAGAGCTGTGGCAGCCAGGAGGGCGTAATCCATACGAAATCGCGTCCTTGTACGAGCCCAAATCACGCCCGGCACCGGGAATTACCGCTGGTGTAACTGAATTTTTCCGGCTCCGGTCCCACAAGGCGTTTCCGACGGCATCGATGCGGATTTTGCGGCGGTTGGCCCCAAAAAACGCCGACACCGGGGGCGTTTGGCCTCCGGGGATCTGTGAAGCGCCGAATTATCGTGCAATCCGTCACAAATGCAAGTCGCGCCGGCGAGGCTTTCACCTTTGACAAGGAGCGATGCCCGGAACGCCTTCTCACCTGGTAACGATCTTCCATTCGTTGCCGGCGGACTTGGACAAAACGAACGTTCCTTCCCCGGCGGCCTTGCCGCTAAGGCGCACCGTGACATGGTAGTTGCCATAAAAGCCGCGAACGTGGACCTGGCCCTGTGCGTCGCTATTGGCCGAAGTGCGGGTGCACCAGGTTTCGTGAATCAGTTTTTGCAAGGATGTGTAAGCGGGCTTGGGAGTGCCGTCTTTTCGCAGCAGCCCGGCCGGCGCGCCCATCCAGGCGAAGCCGTCGATCAGGTTCCACCAGGTGATGGCCTCCACAGAAGGATGCGAAAAGAGCAACGTATATTCGCGCACGACATCCTTCGCCTGGGTTTCCTCATCGTGCGGAGCGGAAACCCAGGTTTCCTCGCCCTCGGCGTTCTTGGCGGCGCCTGGCATGCGCCTGCCGGAGAGGATGGTCATTTCCGTAAAATGCAGCGGCACGCCGAACTTGGCAAAGCGCTCGCAGGTGTCCCAGAGTTTCTGATCTGACCACACCCCCGAATGCTGGTGTGACTGCAGGCCGATCACGTCGTACAGCGGCTTGCCGTGGTCGTCCGCGAGTCCCAGCAGCACCTTCTCATAGGATTCATCCGTCTTGAAATCATTGATCAGCAGCAGTGCGCCAGGATTTGCCTCGCGAGCGGCAAGGAAGCAGTCTCGTGCGACAGGCATGCGATCTTTCGCCCACATGGCCGTGATCTTGGGGGCCTTGTCGCCCTTGCCACCTGACGAAAAATCCGCCAGCTCGTTGGCGACATCCCATTTGTCGATCAGCCCTTTGAATCGCGGCACGATGTCTTTGACACGCTCAACCTGCAGTTTCCCGATGGCCGCCTTGTCATTGGGCAGCCATGTGGGGTCCACGTAATTCCACATCAGCGGATGACCCTTGGTGGCGATGCCCTTCTCGCGGCACCATTTGGCGACGGACTCCAGATAGGTCTGCCGCGTCTGATCCTGCGCCGGGGCGTAAAAGTGCCAATAGAACGGAAGCGTGGCGTAGTTGAAGAGATCCGCGAAGTGTGCGCGGTAACTGGTCTGGACCTCATCGCTCAGCGGTTTCTTGTACCACAGATTCTTGTCGTCCTCGGCCCAGTTGAAGATGTTGCAGCCGAAAAGGAACGCATGAGTGGTCTGCTCGATTGTCAATTCCGCCCCGGCCACGGGTTTTCCGGCGGCATCGACGACCAGCACTGTCGCGTCGCCTTTGCGGTACTTTTCGATTCGTGCCGCAGCACCCGCTGAAATCTCCGCGCCCGTGATCGGCGTCTCGCCGGACGCCCGCAGGCCGCCGAGGAGTGCCATCACCAGCAGGTTGAACACGACGATTCCGTTGCCGCCCATATTCAGTTCCTTGTCGCCCAGACGCTCTTGGACCCCTCTCAACTATCGAGTATCTTGTCCGTTTTGCCAAGGCCCGCCGTACGGGCGCACACATACACTACGGAAGGAAACGAAGATGGCCCTGACGCTCAAACCCAAGGAAGCAACGCAATTGGACCTGGTCTCGCTGGGCGAATGCATGATTCGCCTTTCGCCGCCGGGCCATGGAAGGATTGAATTCGCCAATACACTGGAAGTGTGGGTTGGCGGCGGGGAATACAACGTGGCGTATGCCTTGGCCCGCCTGGGTCTGCGCACGGGCTGGACTAACCGGCTGGTCGATAATCCGCTCGGGGCACTGATTCTCAACCATGCCCGGTCGGTGGGCGTCGATGTCTCCGCGGTGGCGGTGGCCAAGTACGATGGCGTGGGCACGGCCGACCGCATCGGTCTGAACTTCACGGAAGTCGGCACGGGCGTGCGAGGCTCGGTCACGATGTACGATCGCGGACACTCCGCCGCCATGCACATGAAACCGGGCGATGTCGATTTCGACAAACTCTTCGGGCAGCGCGGCGTGCGCTGGCTGCACACCGGCGGCATCTTCACGGCCCTTTCCGACACCTCGGCCGCAACCGTCCGCGAAGCCCTGCAAAAGGCCAAGAGCAACGGAACGATCACCAGTTACGACCTGAATTTCCGCAGCAAATTGTGGAGCACGAAGAAGGCCCAGGAAGTGACCAAAGACCTGGTGCCGTACATCGACTGCCTGATCGGCAACGAGGAAGATTTCCAGAAGGTGCTGGGCTTCGAAGTCGAAGGCGTCGATGCCGAGAACCTCGGGGCGCTCGACACCACCGCGTACAAGAAGATGGTGGAACGCGTCGTGGCGAAGTATCCGAACATCAAGGTGGTCGGCACGACGCTCCGCGAAGTGAAGAGCGGACTGGTCAACAATTGGTCGGCGATCCTCTGGCACGACGGCAAGTTCTACGAAAGCCGCGTCTACAAGGACCTGGAAATCGAAGACCGCGTCGGCGGCGGCGACGGTTTCGCCTCCGGCTTCACCTACGGCTTCCTCACCGGCATGACGCCCGAAGAATGCGTGAACCTCGGCGCCGCCCACGGCGCATTACTCCAAACCACCCGCGGCGACACCAGCCAGATCACCAAGGAAGAACTGATGCACGTCTTCAAGGGCGGCAGCGCACGCATCAAGCGATAGACAAAGGGATCACGATGGACGCGCAATTGCCCTATGGACGTACAGCCCTTCATCAGGCTGCAGAGGTCGGCGATCTTGCTGCGGCTGAGTCATTGATAAGAGGCGGGGCGCAAGTCGATGCACGGGACGAGTTTGGCAACACGCCGCTGCTGAGAGCGGTTTTTCAATCTCGTGAGGGCGGAGAAATGATCGCGATGTTGCGTCAACACGGCGCTGACCCTCTTGCTGCAAATCACTCTGGCGTGACCCCTACAAGCCTCGCGCGAGATATCGTGAAACAGTTTGATATCAAGGCCTTTTTTAGAGATGTGCCCGACGGCCCGTCTCATCCTCCACCCAATGCTCGCCCAGCCTTGAATACGGGTGACATTATCCCGGTTCCCAAAGGGACCTATGTATGGAAAAAGGAATTCCATCGGATATTCCTGCTACTGGTTCCGGTAAGTGGCCAGGCACCCACGGTCCAAGGTGAGTTGATCCGAGCCGCCATGAAATTGACCGACGAGGCGTACCGCAATGGCAATGGAAACTGGGACCAGGGCTTTGACATTCTCGTGGCGTTCGTCGCCCAGACCCTGCAGGACAGCAGGGTTTTTACCCAAGAGGAACTGCAGGAAATCAGGCAATCGGTCAAAGCTATCGCCGATTTCGAGCGTCCGGATTTGAACGGTGACGGGAGTCCCTACTACATATTGTCGGAATTCGCTGTTCGATGGTGCTTCGCCTATCCGAAACTCATCTCCCGACCGCTTGACCGGAATTTACACCGGTAGACGTTCTGTACGCCGCGCCGCCTGATTTCCCTTTGCTCATCACCATGCCTCTGCACATAATGACCAAGTGCAAAAGGAGATCAAATGGCTCGCTGGTCATTGAGAGAGGCACAGAAAAAGCTCCCTGAGATTGTTGAGAAGGCGTTTCGTGAAGGCCCTCAAACCATCGCATTGACGCGCGGCCGGTCGGTGATTATTACGCCGCGTCCAAAGAAACCCCGCTTCGGAAAGGGCAAACATCCCAACATGCTTGAGGTCCTGCTTCAATGCCCAAAAGGACCGGATCTCAAAATCGAAAGAAACAGGAACGATAGAATTGGCGCCAGCAGCCGGCCAATCTTCGAGTAAAATCGCGCTGTCCGGTTCCATTTGGCCGAATCCTCGTTCCCACGATAGCCCCCAATATCATTTATTTTCTAAGGAATCTTGATGAAATTCACCTCCGACCGCATCGGCAACTACATCGCCCAATCGGCCTCCACCATCTTCTTGCTGGAAAATCAGATCGGTGAAATCCAGCGCGCCTGCACGCTGATCGTCAAGACGATCAAGAGCGGCCACACCGTCCTTACATGCGGCAACGGCGGATCGGCCGCCGAAGCCATGCACATGGCGGAGGAATTCACAGGCAAGTACCGCCACCCGCGGCGGGCGCTGCCGGCGGTTTGCCTCGCTGCCGATGCCACCGCGATGAGCTGCATCGCCAACGACTGGGATTTTTCGCAGGTCTTCTCGCGGCAGGTCGAAGCGCTGGCCCGCAAGGGCGACGTGCTGGTGATGTTCACCACCAGCGGCAACTCCGAAAACTGCATCAAGGCCGCCAAGGCGATGCGCAAGGCGGGCGGGAAAGTGATCGGCCTGCTGGGCAAGGACGGCGGCAAGTGCAAGCCCCTGTGCGATCTGGCGCTCGTCGTCGAGGCCGACGCCACGAATCACATTCAGGAAGCCCACCAGGTGATTCTGCACCTGATCTTGGAAGCGATCGAAGCCGAATTCGCCTGAATTGTCGGTCGGCTATAATGGACGCAAGCTTCCCCACGCTCGGACAAGGATGCTCCCATGCTCGAAATGCCCGGACAAGTCACAGGCTACATCATCGTCGACCACGGCTCAAAAAAGCCGGCGGCCAATGACATGTTGCTGGATGTGGCGGCGATGTTCAAACGCGTTTCCGGCTGCGCCGTCGTCGAACCGGCGCATATGGAACTGGCCGAGCCCACAATCGCACAGGCCTTTGACCAATGCGTTGCGCAAGGTGCCAAACTGGTCGTCGTGCATCCCTATTTTCTCTCGCCGGGCCGCCACTCGACCACGGACATTCCGCGAATGACCGCCGAGGCGGCAGCGCGGCATCCGGGCGTGAAATTTCACGTGACGCAACCGCTGGGCCTCGACGAAAAAATCGCCCAGCTCATGATCCAGCGGATCGAGGAATGTGCACGTGCCAATTTTCAATGCGAGGCGTGTGGGAAACGCGCGGACTGCACAGCGTTTGGCGGACCCATGCACGCACAAATGTGAAAAGAGCGGGGAGCGGGGAGTGGGGGGGGAGGGCAATCCCTTACGGTGACAGGAACGTATCGCTGGCGTTAGTGGAGACCTCCGTGCCGCGATAGTAGCGCTGGCATTCCTTGCCGATCGTCCAGATGTTGTCGTTGCCCGGCCCCACGTCGGGCGTGGTTTCCCACGAAATGGATTTGTCGCCGCGAAGCAGATAGTTCCCGCTTCCACCATGATTGAAGGAATTCCCGTGCGGATCATCGCTGGCAATCGCCCCGAACATGGGATTGCGATCGGCCAGGATAATCGACGCGCGGCGGCCATCCCAGGTGCGTGAGATAGGACCGTAGAGGTTGACGTAGGAGTAGCCGCGAACGTTGTCGGGAATGTCTCCGCTGCTCAGGTCGATGCGGGTGTCGGCGGGAAGGCTGCGGCCGGCGCACAGCAGCATCTGTGCAGAAGCGTAATGGGCATTGACCAGCGGCAGCAGGTTGGCGGCATTGGAGTGGGCGTCGGTCGTTTGGGCGATGCCAACACTGCCGCGCAGCCCCGGACCGCGGGGCAACCAGTTGCCGTCGGCAGGCATGGCCAAGGCGGGCAGTTCGTCCTCATGTTCGTGGGCGTATTCGGCAAATGCGTCGCCCAGATGAAGCATATTCGTCGCACAAGCTACGCGTGCCGAGGATTTCCGAGCATAGCCGACGGCCGGGATCAAGACTGCCACCAGAATGGCAGCAGCCACGCCCATCGCGCCGATCTCGCGCAAGCGACGCCCCCAGGTATTGCGCGGCGCCGTCACTTCCGCGGCAGCGCCCGTGGAAGCAGGCAATTTCATGCGGTCGCGCTGGATGGCATCGAGCGTACCTTGCAGTAACTGAGGCGGTGCGACCGGCGCCGGCGCGACTTGAATCGCGTGAATCCAGGCGCGCATCCGTTCCAGCCGGGCGGCTTCCACCGCCGCATCGGTCGAATCCATAAACGCATCCAGCGCCGCGGCATCCGCCGGCGAGAGTGCCGCGTCCCTGGGTTCCTGCGAGTCTTTCTGATGTGCCATATTACACCTTGCGTCACTTCACTCGTGACTTCGTGCATTCAATTCCGTGCCTTGGTTCGTTTCTCATACCCTTTGGCAAACGCCGCCACCGCTGCATGCAGGCGGCTTTTCACCGTGCCCAGCGGGATGTGCAGCATTTCGGCCATCTCCTTGTATGCGAACTGGTGGAAGAAGCTCATGGTGAGCACTTCCCGATAGATTGCCGGCAACTCGGCCAGCACCGCCTGCACGGCCGCAACGTCTTCCGCACTGCCCAGCTCGGTCGGTGGCGTTGGAGCATCCGAGGCGAGCAGATCGAGGAACGTCGTCGCGTCCTCGCCGGAACCCGCGGTGTTATCCAGCGACTGCGTGACATGCCGCCCGTGGGACCGCAAATAGTCGCGTGCCTTGTTCGCCGCGATCGTGAAGAGCCACGGACGGAACCGCCGCTGCGGATCAAAGCTGCGGGCATTGCGATGCACCTGAACGAACGTCTCCTGGAAAAGATCTTCAGCAACATTGGGGTCGGAGACGAATCGCGCCAGAAATGCAAATAACTCCTGTTGATAGCGCCGAATAAGCTCGGCGAACGCGGCCTGATCACTGCGGCCGTAGTCAGCAAGTAGCTGTTCGTCGGTGAGCAACGGTTCTGCCTTCCTAAGTACGCTGGGTGGACGTGAAAGTTCGCCGCGAATTTCACGCATCCATGATAAGGTACGGCAGCCAGCCAAAAATGCCAATTGACCGGCCCTTCGGTACGAGCGGTTGCCCCCGGGGTTGACGCTGGTAACAATGCCGGATCGTCGGCGTTTATCTCCTGTTGCGTATTGAGGTTGCAATTCGTCGTGGATTTGCCCGTCATGCCCGAAATCTCCCCCGATTCCCGCGCGATCCATCCGGATTTGCCGCTGACGGCTGGCGCATGCCCCAAGCTTGCGCGTTTTTCCCCCTCCAAAACCTGGGTTTTCTGGACGCTTTTCATCGCGATTACCGCCGCAGGAGCATTTTTACGCTTCTGGAGATTAGACCATCAGTCCTACTGGATCGACGAAGCCTACACCATCAACCGCATCGACGGCTCCTTCGACCGCATGCTGGGCATGCTCTCGGGCCAGGGTTTTCCGCCGGGATGGTATTGCTTGCTGCGGTGGTGGACGACGCTGCTGGAATGGTGGACGGGCAACGGCGCCTGGGCATTCTCGCCAACGGCCACGCGCTCGCTCACCGCAATCATCGGAACGCTTGCCCTCCCGGGCATGTATTTTCTGGCCCGGCAATTCACCGACCGCAAGGGATCGCTCCTCGTGATGCTGCTGGCCGCCGTGAATCCGTTCCTGATTTACTACTCCCGCGACATCAAGATGTACGGTGTCATGTGGTGCTTCCTCATCTGGAACTGCGCCTTCTTCTTTCAATGGCAGACGACGCGGCGACATCTGATCTGGTTCCCGCTTTGGGTGGTCACCGGGTTTCTGATGACCTCACTGCATTCGATGAGCTGGTTCCTGATCGGATTGCAGCTGGTCTTTCTGTTGACCCGGCCGCGGGTGAAGTGGCTGGATGGCCCGCTGTGGTTAATCGGCGCGGCGCTTGTCAGTCTGTTGCCGACATACTGGTTTCTGCACCGGTCGTACTGGGTGGAAAAAATCGTCGACCAGGGCAACGCCATGGGGCTGGACTGGAACGTGACTTACACGGATATGTCCTGGCGGACGATCGCCTCGCTGCCGACGGCGCACCTGCTGGGCTACCTGTGGCCAAAGTATCCGCCGGATGCCCTGCTGACGAGTTGGTTCGAACTGGGCGGAGATTTCCAAGACCACCTGGCGACGCGAAGCTGGCCGTGGATGGTGCAGTGGCAGTGTTATGTGGCGGCGGCGTTCGGCCTGATACTGCTGGTGGGCTTGGTGCCGTGGCGGGGAATCCGGCGAAGCCCGGAGCGCCAGGCGTCAGTGACGCGTGGACGCTGGTGGTGGCTGGCGCTCTGGATCGCCGTGCCGATGATCGCGCTGGCCCTGACGTGGATCCCGCAAGACAGCGTCTGGCATCATCGGATATGGGGAGATATGCACCCGACGAAGATCTGGGAGCCACGCTATCTGGGCATCATCGTGCCGGCGTGGCTGCTGTGGCTGGGGGCAAGCCTCCGCCGCCTGCCGACGTGGCCGGTGCGCACCGTGGCGATCGTGTTTGTCGTGGCGGCGTGCCTGGTGTCATCACTGTCGAATCACTTGCTATACCGGCAGGCCCCCTGGGGGCCGACCGTTGCCGCGGCCATGAAGTACAACGATCCGGCCGTGCGAAGAGGCATGATGCTGGGAACACCCGCGACGAAACATCCGGGTGAGTCGGACGTCTTTGCCATCCAGATCGCCCGCGGTGTGCGGCCGGGGGTGGACGATCCCTTCCTTCCCGGCTCGCTCTGGCGCCGGCGCGTGGAAGAAAACCAATACGCAGGATTTCTGGAGGAGGCCAGCAAACGCCGAACACTGCAGACGATTGTGCTGACAGATCGGTTCGGCGACGAAGTCCCGGCGGCCGACGGCAAAACGCAGCACGGCATCAGCGACGCAGAGGCGGCAACAATATTGGGACCGGAATGGAAACTCGTACGCGAAGAAAAATACGAGTGGCACTTCGAGTGGCGATTCTACATCTTCAACGTATGGCGGACACGCGTGTGGGTGAAGGAACCCTGAGTTCGGCTTCCGAAGAAACTCACGCCGACCCATGAATTGTGATCGGATGACGCCATGCGGGCGATTCGCTAAACTACCGAATCGCAGCAAACTGCGGGTGTCGGGGCAAAATCGCACTCTCTCCAAGAGGATGGCATGACCTCGGTTGTCAGTCAGGAATATTGGGATTCCCATTACGAGCAGCGTCCGGCGGCCTACGATCCAGCCGGCGTCGAGTTCAAGCCGCTCTTCGATCAATTCCTCAAGCCCGGCGGCACATGCTTCGAAGTCGGCTGTTACCCCGGCTACTACCTGATCTACCTGGGCAAGAAGTTCGGCTACACCATCAGCGGGATCGACGCGACGCCGCAGGTGGCCGACGTGATGCCGGCGCACGTCGCCTCGCTGGGGGTCAACGCCGGAACCTTCAGCAAAGCCGATTTCTTCCAGTTTCAGGCGGACACCACTTACGACGTGGTCTGTTCATTCGGATTTATCGAGCATTTCAAAAACGTCGAGGAAGTGATCGAACGCCACCTCGCCCTGCTCAAGCCCGGCGGGACGCTGATCATTTCCTGCCCGAATTTCCGCAAGGTCCAATACCTGCTACATCGCGCGCTCGATGCCGAAAATCTCTCCCGCCATCACCTGGCGGCCATGGATCTGGACCGCTGGCAGCGCACGCTGCTGCAGCACGGCATGCAGATTCAATATAAAGGCTATTGGCGGACGATCGATTTCTGGAGCGATTCTGGCCGCAGCAATTATTTCGTGCGACTCGCCCGGCGCACGCTGCGGAAGCTGTTCAAACGCGTCGATCGCCTGCTGAACCGGCCCAACCGCTATACCTCGCCCTTCATGATCTGCATTGCCACCAAGCCGCTAAACCAGCCCTGACGGCGCGCGTGGGTTCACCAGGGGAACCATGCGTAAGGATCGTCGCCGAAACGTATCGGATCGCGATACAGAATGCCCGCGCCGTCACCCAGCCGCGCGTCCGGAGGCAATTCGATGGCCACCTGCGCCTGCGTCCGGCCGCACTTGATCAACACGACGTTACGCCCCGGCCGCAACTTCACCACGGACTCCGTCGACAAACGCGGGCACCAGCGATTGGGGTTCAGCGTCGCCAGTTTTTGCTCGTTGAACCAGATCGTGCCGGTGGTGTGGAACGAAAGCTTGTATCGCACGGGCACTTCGATTTCGTGATCGAGGTCCGATTGAATCACCGTGCGTGCATAGTAGGCACAGCCAAAGTCGTCAACGCGATACGGAATCTGCGGCGACCAACCGCCCGGCGCATCCTGCCAGGCGACCGTCGGCGTCTTGCCCGGATTGGCGACGGCCCACTCCGGCTCAGGGTCCACCGGCTTATCGCTGACTTGCACCTTGCTGGTCACCTGCCACGCCGTCGGGGCATGCAGTTCAGGATCGGCCATGAACTTGGTCATCCGGCGCGCCAGTGCCGGTGACGAATCCACGCCGAGGTTCGCAATCACCTGCGCATAAAAGCGATCGATGCGCTGCCGCGTCAATCGCAGCCACGGCTTGGGCAACTCCGCTTTCCGCCCGCCATCCTGGCTGTAGCCCGGCTCGGGCCATTCCGCCAGCAGCGAAATCTTTCCGGCGACCTCATCATCAAATGGCCGCGGATCGACCTGGCACAGCAGCCACATTCCCTTGCCCTGTTTGTAGCGAAGCACAAATCCGTCACCCAGAATTTCCGCACCGGCCGGAGCACCGGTCTTGGCAAACAGATCGAATTCACCAATGTCCCGCCAATGCATGTCGGCCGGGCCGAGTCCATCACCGATTGTCTCTACGACTGACTTGGCATTTTCAATGCGGTGTGCCTTGTGCCGTTCCATTTGCACCGCAAACGGCAGCAGCGTGCTGATTTCTTCCCGCGTCTTGGGCAGCGACATCACCACCCCCCCCCTCTCGACAAACTTCTCCAGCGTGCCTTTCGCAGCCGCGGCATCTTCCTTGCCAATCTCACCCAGCAGCACCACGCCGCCCGCCGGCAACTGCGCGAAAGATCCGTTCACATCGACATCCAACCTCAGCCGTTGCACAAAGGCTTTCCCACGGGGATCGCCGATGTAGACTGCTTTGCGCGGATGGTTTGTTGTTGGAGTTGACGCATAGTCGATCAAATTCCGCGCCATCACGTCGGCCACCGGGTCCTTGCCCACGCGGCCGGTCAGGTCCAACTGCGAAAAGAGCACGCTCCCGGCCCCGCAGCGCCACTCCAGCAGCGGCGAATAGCGCATATCAAACTCGCCATCGACGATCGGCGTGAAATTCCCATGCTGCGGCACCTCGATCACCACCGACGCAACGATTCCATAATTCCCCCAGTGCATGCAGCGCGGCCGCACGACGTTCAGATCCAGCGGCTTGGTGTCCGGCACCAGCGTGGCGCTGCCCCGCCAATCTGCAAGGTCCGCCGCTTCAATGCCGCGCAGCAGCGGATGATGCGGTTGCCGCACAAACAGCCGCCGCGAGTAAGTCTCCTCCGCGCGGAATCCAAAGCGCGTCAGCGTCTGGCGCTGCTGTTCCAGCACGATCACCTTCGCGCCGCCCTTCACATCATCCGCCGTAAACGGCAGCGTTTCCGCGTTCGTCAGCGCATTGCGCCCGATGATCAGTACATCCGTCGCCTTCAATCCCTGCCCCGGCTTCCACGCCGTCACCGTCGCTCCGGACTGCCCCACCCATGCCGACTCCCCGGTGGGATCCCACAGCAACACCGCGCCCCTTGCCGCCGCTTGCGGATGCGGGATTACCTGGAATCGAAACACATCCGTGCTGAAATCTTTCCCATCCTGCTTCACCTTGAGATGAATTTCACCGTCGCCGCGCTGGACGGCCGCGGGCAGCGTGAAGGCGATCGGCACCTTGTGGATCTCCCCCGCAGCCAGCGCCAGCGGCGAAGTACCGCCGGCGATTTTCTCGCCCCCCACCGTAGCCTCCCATTCGGCGGATACTTCCGTTTTCCACCCGCCATCCCACAGAACAATCACCTGTTTTTGAACGGTTTCACCCGGGAAAAACTCATGATCCTTTGCGGTAAATCGTTCCGCCGATCCGCCGATATACGCCAGCAACCCTTGCTGCGTTTCGCGAAACACGTCGTAGTACGGATTCGCCCACACCGGACGTGCGCGAAGTTCCTCCTCCGTCCCTTTCAAATCTGCATAAAAGAAACATCCCATCGGCCCGCTGCGGTGGCCGCCGAACCCCACGTTCCACATCCACGGATGGGTTCCTGCGTTGAGGCCCGACGTGCGCCACGCGCGGTTGGTGCGCCGCACATATTCCGTGACAACCGGAAAAAATCCCGTTTGTGTCCCGGCAAAATTCACCTCATCACCACCGCCGGCCGCCTTCATGAACGTGTTGCCGCCGTGCCCATTGATATTGCTGGCCGTCATCTCCGCCACGCGACTGACATAGTCCTCCCCCTCCAGCCGGTACGCTTCATCGCCCAGAAACATCGCGCTATATTCCGTGTACTGCGGATCCGGCGCCCCCTTATGCCAGAAATTTGCAAAATACGGCGGCCCAAATTCCACCGCACCAAAAGGCTTCTTCCCGCTGGCGCCCCAGTCGCTCAACCACTCCTCCCGCTCCTGCATCGGAATGAAATTCAAATACGCATTGACCGTCGCGATCGGCGTGGTATTGCCGTCAGCATGCGAGGTCACCGACCGCGTGGGATCGATCTTCTGCACAATCGCCGCCGAACGCTGCAGCAACGAATACACCGGCACCTTTTCCTCGCCCGGCGTGAGCATCTGCCCGATGTGCGGCGGCATCGAATGCGCCTCCGGCAGGCAAATGTTCATCCCCAGATTCCAGACGAATATCGACGGATGATTCTTGTACCGCGCGATCTCCATCCGGCACGCCCGCGCGTAATACGCCTCCACTCGCGGATCCTTCTCGTTGCCATCCATCCCCTCGACCGATTTCAGCGGCGCAATCAGCGCCATCCCATGCCGGTCCAGCACACCCGCAAGACTGTCGATCTCATCGTGCTGCCCCCACACCGAAAACCACGGCCGGTTCCGCGGCTGAATCTCCACCGTGTTCAGCCCGATCCCCTGGAAGAACGCGGCGTTGTTGTCGCCCACCCCCCAATGCCACATCAAATGAAAGCGGCACGGATGTCCGTTAAGCATCATCTCCCGGCCGTCCACCCAGAACTCGCGGAAGCCGAAAGTCTCCGGACCCCACGTGTCGAGCACCGCGCCATCCTTGGCCGTCGCCGACAACGTGATCGTATAGAGATACGGACGATCGAGTTCCCACAGCACCGGGTCCGCCCACGGAAAACTCACCGCCTGCGTCGATTCCCCCGCCGGCACGCTCGCCAGTGTGGTGTTGAACTCCCGCACAGGCTTGCCGTCCGGTCCGGCAACCGTCGCGCGCAGCGTCATATCCGTCATAGCCGCGGCACAACTGAAATCAACGTTCGCCTTCAGCGCCTTCTCCCGCACCGACGGCATCAGAAACGCATCCACCACCGCAACCCGCGGCGCCACCGCATCCAGCCGCAACGACCCCATGATCCCCAGCTCGCTCGACCCGGCATATTCAAACACCCCCTTCACGTGCGGCTTGCCATCACGCGTCATAAACAACCGCAAAACCTGCTTCGTTCCCGGCTTGATCGCCGCGGTAATATCCAGTCCATCCCCCGGCGGGGTAAAAATACCCACTTGCGTCCCGTCGATGAACACCGTCGCGGCTTGTTCGATCATTTCACTTCGCAAAATCCACCGCGCATTCCCCCAATCCTTCGGCGTCTCCAAATCCCGTTCCACCCATACTGACGCCTCACCGGGCGCACGCCCCGGCACCTTCATCTTCCCCCATCCCTCAGTGGCTGGCCCCGTCTCGACATTGGAGGCTTTCTGCACCCGCCACTCGCCGTTCAGATCCACCGATCGCCGCGCATCCGCCGGCGGAAAAGCCAGCGCCCGCGCCCCCAGCAATGCTATAAGCACCGCGGCCACAACACTTCGTATCCCATTACCGCTTCCAGCCATAGGCACCTCAGATTTGCGACCGGCATAGGATACGACGCAATCGCAGCCATGACTAACCGCAACGACTGTCGGCCCGCTGATCGCCGTCGTATTACTGCTCGGTACAACGTCCGTACAACTGCTCGGTTTATCGTCGCCGCAGGAAGGACGCAGTGACGGCCTGACGGGTAATGAATACCAAATAGACGATCAAATAGTCTTCATATACCCTGATTGAGTTTGTTGCATAATTCCCGCAAAAAACATGAGAAAATCGCCTTCCGGCCATCCACTCAGCCAAAAACGACAAGAAAAGTCTTGACGTTTATCCAAACCTAATCAATAATCGAATACAGATTTATCAGCGGGGAAAACAAGCTGATTCATGACAAGTTAATAATCGGATACGGTAATCCTCTACTCGGATTCGTATCTTCGAACCTCGCCGCCACCGTACGGGTTCCCACTTTGCCTGTACGCCAGCTGTCGCGCCCCACTCGGCAGCCTCGTGGCGGCATTTTTTTGCGCTTTCGCACCGCCCTACCCAACGCACCCCCGGCAGACCCGCACAATAATGGGAAATACGTAACTTGCGGTTCATTGGAGCGTATGACCCGTTAAGCGCTCAGGATCAAGCCGCAGGCGCCCTTTCCTGGTGGAACGCGTGGGAGGTCACAAGTGCTCAAGAGAACTCTGCTGGCATACTTGTCGATGGCCGCCCTTTCGCTGCCGCTCTGGGCCGATGACGGTGGCGAGTTGTTCACGAACGTCCCGTACGACAAGGCCGTGGACGCACCGAAATTAACCGATCGAACCGACCCGCCCCCAGTCATCGTTCCGCACACCCAACCCGCAACGCAAACCACCGTTCCTGCAACCCATGACAAGCCGATAACGGGTTCGAGAACAGCCACCACGCAAACCGCGCCGAAGGTGGACCCGAATAATTCAAACGGCGGCGACGCAGCCAAGCCGGCGGCCAACCCGGTAAGATCCGGACCGTACTTCTGGAGTCCGTATGCGGCCAGCTTACTGGCTCCCCTGCTGCCCCCCGAACTCAAACCCGAATACAACAAGATCGCCGCGGCCATCTCGCTCGGATCGACACCCGCTGAGCGATGCAAGGCCGCCGACGCGTTTGCCGAAGCCGCAAAGAAAACCGATGACACCACACTGAAACGGTTCCTGATGATTCGGTCGCTGTCACTGGCGATCCAGGGCGGCGCAGCGCCGACCGTGCGGGAGTCTCTGACCAACCAGCTCCTGCCCATGCTGGAGATCGGTACGCTGCCCGTGGCGCAAGTGAAGACCGAAGTGCTCGAGGCCCTGGGACAGGCAACGCAGCCGACTCCACCGAAACCGAAATTCCTCATGACCTTGGTCAACGCATATGCCGACCTCGCCGTGTCGCAGGTGCAGGTGGGGTACCCCGCCGAGGCCTCAACTTCGATTCGCCGGGCCCGCACCGTGCTGGGCAGCATTCCGATGATGGAGTTGTGGAGAGCCCTGGGACCGGGGCAAGACCCGTCGAAGATTTACTTTGCGCAATATTGGCTGAACCGCTCGGAAGCGGCCAAGAACATGGCGCCGCAGCTCAAAGCAGCGCTGTCGAATAAGCCCAACGATCCGGCGATCAACACGCAAGTGTCGACCTTGTACCTGTCGCTTTATGCCGATCTGGCCAATGCGGCCAGGCACGCGGGCAAATCCGACAAGCCGGAGTTCCTGGCCTTTGCCAAACTCGTTTCTCCCCTCGACCTCAAGACGGTGGATCCGGATACCGCCGAAGGATTGAGCACATCATTCGCCATTTGCGGCACACTCCTGGATGTGGCGGCAGGCCGCACCGACCATTTTGATGCGTATGCCATCGCCGACTATGTGGATGGCCAGTTGCAGCGACTTACTGAAAAAACCAAGGGAGAAGACAAGAGCAAGATCCCGCCCCTGCGCGATCGGGCGCAGGAGTTGATCGACAAGAATAAGCCCGAGTTGCCGGCAGAGTTGGCCCCCATCGGCGGACGGGGCGGAAGACATCGTCGCTGGTGATGTCCGCCTCTGCTACAATTCCCGACCTGACGGCAAGTACCGCCGCACTGGGAATCTGTTTGTGAGTTCACCCGATGGCCCTCCGCCCCAACCTGCAACCCGATACGCATCTGCTCAACGTCACCGACGAAGCCGGCAAGCTCGATTTCCGCACGATCTTCGGCAACGATCATCCACTCGAATTGGAAATCGGCTCCGGCAAGGGAACCTTCCTGCTGGCCATCTCCGAAGCCAAACCGCAGACCAACTTCATCGGCATCGAGTGGGCCCGCGAATACGCGCTCTTCGCCGCCGACCGCATGCGCCGCCGCAGCCGGGACAACGTTCGCGTCGTCCATGGCGAGGCCTCGTGGTGGTTGCGCTGCCACGTGCCTGACAATTCCCTTCAGGCCCTGCACATCTATTTCCCGGACCCCTGGCCGAAAACGCGCCACCACAAACGCCGCCTGATCCAGGTGCCCTTCATCAAGGACGTGCACCGCATCCTCGCCCCCGGCGGGAAACTGCGCCTCGTGACCGATCACGCCGATTATTTCGCCCACATGCAGGCCGTCCTCAAAGAACAGACCTGGCTCGACCTCGTCGAGTTCGATTCACCCGTGCCGCTGGCCGCTGGTGCCCCGCAGGGCTCCATCGTCGGAACCAATTTCGAACGAAAATATATTGCAGAGGGGCGGACATTCAACGCCGCCGCGGCAGTGAAGCCCGGCGCCTGAAACCGCGGCAACGACGCAAACGCGAAGGGACAGGACAGGGGGAAAATACCGTGGACGTTTGTTTATAGACTTCCGGCGTCAAACCGTTGTATGCTAGCCCCCGGCGTAGCAGGACGCCGCCTGTCCGCGGAAAGGACTGAGTCCACCTGATCGACAATCAAAACTTGGGTTCTTTACGAACCTCCTTTTCGCCCGTCATCAGCGGACACCCGGGCATTACCAAGGAGGTCCGTCATGTCCCTTCGTCAATTGCCTGTCCGTCCCAATCTCGAACAACTAAAGCACCAGGCCAAGGATCTGCTCGATGCGGTCCAGCGCGACGATGCTGCCGCGGTGGCAGAGTTGCAGGCGCACCATCCCCAACGCATCGATCCCCAAGAAGCCAAACTCGCCGATGCGCAGCTGGTGCTGGCCCGGAGCTATGGATTGCCCAGTTGGCTGCGGCTCGCGCTGGCCTGTCGAATGGTCGATGCGATCTGGCGTGATGATGCCGAGGCGGTCCACGAACTGATCCGCGAGCATCCCGAGCTGCTGCAGGAAGATGCCCGCGGCGTGAAGGGCAACTGGGGCCCGCCGATGTCGTATGCGGCGAATCTCGGACGCAACCGCATCGTGGCCCTGCTGCGCGGGCTGGGCGCCACCGATATCCACTTCGCATTCAACCGCGCCTGCCTGCAGGGCCAGATCGACACAGCGCGGCAACTGCACGCGCTGGGCGCTCGCCCGGAACCCGGCGCCGTGATGGGCCCCTGCGAAACGCAGAATGGGCCGGGATTGGCGCTGCTGCTCGAACTCGGTGCAACATTTGCCGACGCGGATGGCGATCGCCGCGCGCCGGTGGCGCTTATCCTCGAAACCTATTGTCGAAACCCCGACGGCAAACATGCCTGCCTCCAGATCGCTGCGGCGCAGGGCATCGAGCTGCCCGATACGCCCGTGATGGCGGTCCACCGCGGCCGGCTCGATCTGCTGGAGGCGCATCTGCGACGCGATCCGCAGTTGCTCAAGCGGACATTCTCGCACCAGGAAATCTATCCGCCGGCGCTCGGGTGCCACGAGGATGAGTCTCTGGCGCTCCACGGCACGCCGCTGGCTGGTAGCACGCTGCTGCATCTATGCGTGGACTTCGACGAACTGGAAATCGCGCGCTGGCTGGTAAAGCGTGGTGCCGATGTGAATGCCCGGGCCGCGATCGACGCCGCCGGCTTCGGCGGGCATACGCCCCTCTTCGGCTGCGTCGTGTCGCAACCGTACCGCGTGGGCCGCAAGAGCGATGCCATCGCGCAGCTGTTGCTGGATCACGGCGCCGATCCCAAGATCCGCGCTTCGCTCAAGAAGCGGTTGCGCTTTGTCGCGGATGAAACACCCCACGAGTACCGCGACGTCACGCCGCTGGACTGGGGACGGCAGTTTCATGATCAGGATTGGGTGAGCAAGCCCGTCATGCAGTTGCTCGCCGAACGGGCCTGAGGAGTCATCCGATTGATTTATTGAGGGGCATGGAAGAAGGCGCAGTAAACCGGTGACAGCATCACCATTCCAGCCGCGGCGCCTTTTCCAGCAGATCATCGACACGCTTCTTGATGAGCTGGTCCTTGATCTTCTCGCGGTCGTGAAGTGTGGCTTCAAGCTTCTTCAGTTGCTCCGTCTGCTCGTCGATCTCCAGTTGGCGGATGTTCTGGCGAACATCGAACTCGTCGGCCACAGTCTTTTCAAGTTCCTTGGTGATCCGTTCTCGGTCGGCCGCGGAAATGTCCGGCTTTTTGAGATCGCGCGCCATGCGCAGCGATCTGTAGTTGAGCTCCAGCGCCTTCATCGTCTGTTCAAAAAGCTTGGGATTCCGCTTCCGCAGGTCTTCCAGATGCTTGACGGTCTGCGACGTCTGACGGATCAACGCCTCGAACTGCTGCGGCTTGGTCTCTCGAAGGGTGCGGGCCTGCTCCCAGATGTCCGGCTGCACGACGCGCAGAAATTCCATCACCCGTTCGATTTCTTCCTGCTTGCGCTTTTCATTCTCTTTGTCACGTTCCGAAGCGCGCGTGGTGGCGGGGGCCGAAGTGGTGGCGGCAGCCGAACTGGAATGCGGATGATCCTCACCCAGCAGAACAACCGTAGAAGGCGCGGCAATGAGGCATAGCCCCACGACGAGCCAAATAGCGCGGTAACGATGATTGGTCAGTGCGTTCATGGCCGCATTATCCACGGAGGGCCAAAAAAAGAAACGGGGCGGTTGAAAGTCGTTTCCTCACCCGGGATTGACCGCTTCCGGTACATCCCTGGGGGCCTATGGATCCGCCTCTAGAAAGGTCCTGGTTTGCTCGGCGACTCCTCCTGGGCCGGGACGTTCGATAGCGTCTCGATCAGGTTCTTCATTTCCGGGGACTCGACGCTCACCAGCGTCGGGCTGCCGTTTTCCAACTCCTGAATATTGGACTTCACGTTCGCCAGGGTGCGATCGTCGGCGTTCTTTTCACCCAAACTCAGCAAATTACCAATCCGAATATCGAGATCCTCGCTCCGCGCCTGCTGCCGACGGGCTTCCTCGCCGCTCTGCACAAAATAAACGGATGCCGCAACCACCAGGCACGCCGCCAACGCCGAAACGCCGGCCATTGCCTGATAAATCAGCTTCCAGCGGTTTCTTGCCTGCAGTTCGTGCTGCCGTTCACGCAGTTTACGATGAATTCCCTGCTTGATGTTCGAAGCAATGTGCCGTTTTTCCTCATCCGTAAGCTGCGGCCTGGGCAGCGAACGCAACAGGGCAAACTGCCCCTTGATCACTTCGTATTCCAGCTTGGCCGCCGGAATAGTGGCGACTTTTTCATGCAGTTGTGCGCGCGCCTTGGCTCCCAATTCGCCGGAGGCGTCGAGCAAACAGCTTTCAGTCAGGTTCAGACGGGTCATGACCCACCTCCATAAGGCCCCGGAGCTTGCCCAGAGCTCTATGAGCTCTCGCAAGAACCGTGCCGATCGGACAGTTCAGCGTTCGAGCGATGTCCTTGAAAGGCATATCGGCAAAGTGCCTGAGTAACAGGATTTGTCGATCCGCTTCCGGGAGTTTTCGCAAGGCTGACTGTAATGCATCCACCTCTTCCCGCTGGTGGATGGGTTCAAAGGGCGTTGGCCCTTTACCGGCAAGCTCATCCGTCATCTCCATTCGCTCGCCGTCGGACTCTATGACCGTCGACTGCGTGGGATGCCGTGCCAGGCTGCGTCCATGATCTCTTACGAGGTTGCCAAGGATGCGGAAGAGCCAGGCCTCGAACTTGCCCTGATCATCGTAACGCCCCAGACGCTGGACGATTCGCAGAAACGTTTCCTGCACCAAGTCCTGCGCCAATTCGGCGTTACCGGTGGCACGGAGTGCGTAGCCAAAGAGACGCTGCCAGTAGGCGTCAACCAGCGTATCCCAAGCCGTCTTGTCACCGGCCTGGCATCGCGCCAGAAGTTCCGCGATGGCTCGTGCGTCCATGTCACCCTCATTACAACGCCGGGACAACCCCGGTATTGCCGGAATCCGGACCTAAGTTTCACGGGGAAATACGTGTTTGCGACAAATAGCGGAAACCACCGCCGGCATGTGCATCCCCGGACCGTTTTAATTCGCCCAGCGGCAATTAGATAGGAACAAGCGAGACAACTCATCTTGCTTCGATCAGCGCCATCGCTATACTACCAGATTCCTCGGCGGGCCGTAAACCGCCGCAGACCGGCGAAAAAAGCGACCCAAACCGGTTTGAAACAGACTATAGCTCGCTTTGCGGGTTCCGGGACATTGGCAATCCGGGACCGGAAATTTCCGTAACAAAGGCAGGCATGCAATGATCAAGGTCAAATCCCGAGGCAACGAAACCGCTGAACAAATGTTGCGTCGGTTTAAAAAGCTGTGCGAAAAAGAAGGCCTCATCAAGGATATGAAACGCGTCAGCTACTACGAAAAGCCCTCGGAAAAACGCCGCCGCCGCCTCCGCAAGGCCCAAAGCCGCGCCCTCAAGACCGCCATGGAAGCCGGCGTCACGGCCTGATGCATTGTCGCCATGGCGGCAACGATGTCCCGCAAATGAACCACGAGTCGCGCAACGCAGTTGCGCGACTCGCTTTTTTTGCCGCGACGAAATCACTCCCCTCGTTGAGAACCGCCGCACCGCTCGCGCCCATTCCCCTGCCCAGACGCCCGCCTTATTTCGAATCATCCTTTCCTGATGGCCCTTCAGGCGCCGCATCTCCACGCCGCGTAGTTGAGCTCTTTACGCCATGGTCGATCGCTGGCGCTGCAATCTCCGGATATTTCTTCTCCTTGCGCGCCTCGTTGGCCTTCTTGAATATCTCCGCGATGGCCTCCGGGCGGATCCACTCGGCATGCACGTCGCCAAACACAATGTTCATGCCCGCCTTGGTCGGCACCTTCTTCGGGTCAAAATAACCGAGGACCTGGTCGCCATCGGTGTCGCTCTTCGTGCCGGCGCCCAAGTACACGACATCGCAATGCTCTTCGATCACCTTCTTGATGGTCGTCCAGTCCTTCTGGGCCGCAGCCATCTGGTCGGCCGTAAGCTCTGCGGGCAAGGTCTTGGACCGCTTCGATACCAACTGCTTGGGCGTAATCTGCCCGGCCGCAACCAGCTGCGCGACATGCTCGGGCATCTGGTCGTTATGATCGGCAGCCCAGACGTAGCAAGACTGGGCCACGCCGCGAAGGTTGGACGCCTCATACGAACGATTGGAGAGTTCCCGCGATTTTCCCAGCGAAGGCAGCAACGCGGCCGTTCCCACCGCCGCCACCGGCACAAATCCCGTCTGCTGGCCGCAAATGAACGCGGAACCGGGGAACGCCGATGTCGAACGCAGATGCACACCCGCCGCATCGCTCCAGACCACCCCCCCACCCGGAACCAGCGCCGACGCAATGGCCTCCGCATCGGGAATGATGGAGTTGGGGATTTCGATGCCCTCCGATGAGGCGCCGCGGATCATCGTATCGAGGCTCGACGCAAACGCGATGTACGCCTGCTTCGGATCGCCAAAATCGACCAGTATCGCCTTCTTCGCCGGATCGCCGAAATCCTTCTGTAGCGCCGCAAAGTCGGCGTTGTCGAGAATCGATTCCTTGCCGCCCTGAATCTGCTTCACTGCATCTTCCAGCTCGTCAGCCATCGACACGACAAAATGCCCGTTGACGATGATCCAGCCCACCGACACCTGCCCGAAGGAAACAACCGTCCCCTCCACGTCGCCGAACTTCTGCTTGGTCAGCGGAATAAACTGAAAACCAGCGACCAGTTTTTCCAGCGCCGCCAGTGTCGCCGTGAACTTCTCAGCATCGTTCAGCTTATTGATGACCACGAAACCCAGCGGCACCGTTGCGTCGTTGGGACGAACCGTGCGGTAAACAATCCACTCGCTGCCGAGCGGGGCGATGATGTCCTTCTCAATGCTCAGTTTGATCTGCTGTTCCGCCATGGCTACGCCCTGGTCGAACTGCTTGAGCTGCTCCGGATCGACCGCGCCGACGCCGTCACGAATCTGCTTCCACAGATTCGCAAAATCGAGCCGGTACGCCGAGACACCCGGAGCATTTTTGGGAACAATCTTGAGATCCGCCAGATCGATCGCCTTGGCGTCGAACAGCGTCAGAATCCCCTTTCGCGGACCATCGATGCCCAGGTAAAACTGATCCTCCCACTTCTTGCCCGCAAACCCTGATGAAAATGCCGCCTGTGTCAGGCCATTCAGTCCGTAAGCCTCAACGATCTTCGGCGCCAATTCGCGGGCCTTCTGATCTTCGCCCTTGGCCACCGCATTCAACGCCGCCTGGCGCACCGAGGCAATATCTTGATACACCACCACGGCAGCGGATTTGTCGACCTGCGCCACCGTCTTCTGGAACACTGCACTTTGGGCCAGCGATTTGGCGGAGGCCTTGCCGGCAAGGACAAGCTTGGCGTCCGCGGACACATTGCCGAAACTCACCAGCAGCGCATCGTCCAGCAGTTCCGTGGTCCATTTCTCGTCCGCATCCTCGCTCTTGGCCTTGATCAGGAGCTCATCGACCTTCTTTCTCAGGTCTTTGCTCGCAGCGCCGGCCTGGCACAGGATGGCCACTTGCACCTTGGGGGATTCAAAATCGCCGAAATCGATCGGGCCCAGGTACATGGCGCTGGGACTGCGCCCGACAGTGGTGCTGATGGAGAAAAGCCCCTGGATGATGGCGCTCGCCTGTTCGTCGTTGGCGTTCTGCTTTTCCAGCATTGCCGGGAGCTGTTTCTGCACAAACTCCAGCACCGTGCAGTTATCGAGAATGGTCTTGAGATGTGACTTGGCATACGGCGCCTTGAGCGCGTCGCCCCCCTGGAAGCCGATGTACACGCTCGCATCGGCGGGAATTCGCTCAGCCAGTGCCTGCGCCCACGCCGAACCGGTCAAAAGCAACATCAGCATACAGGAAGAAATGACCGAGAGAAGTCTTTTCATGTTCGAAGTCCTTATGCATGAAAGAAATTTGCGAATAGGCGGAAGCATAACGACGGGCGGGGATTTGCGGAATAGCAAAACACCCGGTCGAAAGACAGACACGGATCGCGGGAAAAGGAAACGATTCGACGATCAGACGATGAACGTCACCGGCGTCACCTTCGGAATCATCCCGATGGCCGCACCTTCATCCAGCAGCCGGTTCACCGCCTCGCGGCCGCGCGGCCCGTAATCGAGCGTCCAGTCATTCACGTACATCCCCACGAATTCGTCCGCCAGTTTGACATTCATATCCCGCGCGTACTGCAACGCGTGTTTCACCGCTGCTTCCCGATGGTCCAGCGAAAACTGGATCGATTCCTTCAGCTTCCGCGTCACCGCCAGCATGTGCGCCTCGCCCAGATCGCGCCGAATCACGTTCCCGCCCAGCGGCAGCGGCAGGCCGGTACGCTGCATCCACCACTTGCCCAGATCCAGACAGCACACGAGCCCCTGATTCTGATACGTCAGCTGGCCTTCGTGAATGATCAGGCCCGCGTCAGCCTTGCCGTCCTGCACGTATTGCAGAATCTGATCGAAAGGCTTGACGACATTGCGAAAACCCTTGCCCAGCGCAATCGAGGCGGCAAGAAAAGCCGTCGTCATGGTCCCCGGAATGGCGATGCGCAGGTGCTTGAGCTCATCGATCGTGTAAGGCTTCTTGGCCACGATCATCGGACCGTAGTTGTCGCCCATCGAGCAGCCGCAGGCCATCAAGGCATAATTCTTCGCAACGTAGGGATACGCGTGCAGCGAAATCGCCGACACTTCCAGTTCGCCCTTCATGGCCCGTTCATTCAGCGTCTGAATGTCCTGCAGGATGTGCGTGAACTGGTACGGCCCGGAGTCCAGCGTTCCCGTGGCCAGGCCATAGAACATGAACGCATCATCGGGATCGGGTGAATGGCCGAGACGAATGGGCATTTTTTCAGACATGGCGATCCTTAGTCAGCAATAGTTGTTGCGAGCTCGACAGTATAACGGGCTTACTCGAACAGATCATCTGTCCACGATGCCGCGCCGCAGCAAAATCACGACAGTTCCGCAATATCGGCAATCATCGTTTGGATGTGCCACGAGCCGGTATCAACAACGACCACACACGGCGTCGTCAGGCATTTCCAAAATTCAAAAACGTCCCGCTGATTCGGCCCCGCCAGCAGCAGCGCCATGACCGTGCCGTGTGTAACAATGCCAATCGCCCCCACAGGATTTTCCCGCAGCACTTTCGTGACCGCCAGGCTAAATCGCTGATGCGACTCATGAGCGGTTTCGTTGCCGTAAACGAGTTCGTGAGGAGTGGCAAAGAACGCCTTCATGTGCGCTTCGAATTCCTCGCGCGCCACCAGCGGAACGTTGCTGCGGTCGTGTTCGTGCAGCCCCAGTTCCGTGTCCAAGGGAATCTTCAGATGCGCTGCAACAAGCTGGCCGGTTTCGATGGCCTTCGGTTCCGCGCTGGCCACGATGATCGCCGGCGCATAAGAACGCAGACGCTCGGCCAGAAGCCCGCACTGCGCCCGGCCGCGGTCCGTAAGCGTCCATCGCTCCGCCGTGACTTCCGGCGTCAATTGCGTTTCAGCATGCTTGATGAGCAAAAGCGTGCGCGGTTCCATGAACATTTTGTAAGCGATCTGCGAAAGACAGGCAACTATGCACGCCAAGGGGCGATCATAAAAGCACGCTGCCTCAATCGCGCTGCAGCCTCATGCCACGACCGAACGACCCACCCCCACCCACATCCGGCACCTTCGCATCCGTGGCGCCGTATTCCTTGAAATGCACCCCCCACCACTCTTTCATCTTCTTGGCCGCCGCTTCCTCCTGCTTCTCATCGCCGGCCATTAACCACCGCCCGCCCCACATCGGCATGTTGACGAGTTTGTAGTCCTCCGCATTCTGATCCGTCACCTTCACCAGCAGCGCCAGCGCATCCACCCGCGCACTGTAACGATACATCTGGTTGTTGATCATCTGATTATAACCGTCGCCCGCGCCCGTCGAGAGGCGCGCGATCAGGTACGGAACCGCCGCCTTGGGACGGTACGCCTCCACCATCCGCCGCAGATTCACTCCCGTATAACCATAATCGGGCGAAAGAATCCGCCACCGCATCTTATTCGGGTCATTCCGGGGCTCGGCAAGCATCGCAAACAACGCCACCAGTTTCTCTTCCACCCGTGGCGCTTTCCAGGTAACCAGTATTTCGCACGCCACATCGCCATCCATGACGCGCCGGGAATACTGCATGGTCCCGCGCTCGTAGTCGTAGATTTGCACCATCCGCCCATGGATATTCAGCGTCTTGGGACTGCCGGACGTACGCGAAATCGCGTTCTGTTCCATAAGTCCAAGCCCATAATTCTGCCCGAACTGCATCATCGGATATTCCACCGCCTTGCGCCACAGCGCATCGACGAGAATGTCCGAAGCCGGCCGATCCCCCATCACGTCCATCGCCGCCAGCGACGCGTCGCGTTCATAATCGTCGACCAGTACCGCCAGCAGCGTGTCGGCTTCCGGTCCCTTGAACTGCGCCAGCGCGCGCGCACCCTCCACCCGCCGGTCGGAATCAGCCGCATACGCCAGGTTCACCGCATCGACATGCTGCGGATCGAACCCCCACGCCAGCATCTTCCGCCGCTGCTCCGCAGGCAGCTCCAGCATGTCCATCGCAAAACGCGATAACGACTCGTTGAACTGCATCACCTGGCTCAGGCGAAGCCGCGCCTCCGGATCCTCTACCGTGGCCAGCATGCGCGTCTGCTCCGCAATGCCGCGCTGTATCAGCAGCACAATCTGCGTGACATACCCGGCTTCCGCGGCATTACGATCGATAGCCTCGGCTACCTGAAAGATCGCCGCCGTTCGCTCGTCTTCCGTTTCCGCCGAAAGCTGCTCGATTGCCGGCCCCAAAGCCGCCGCATCCGCAGCTCCTGTCTCCGTCGTGCGCGTCGCCAGATGCATCGCCGCCTGCTGACAACCCCCTGCCCAGAGCGATCCCAGTACTATCCCGCATACCCAGCATCTCTTCATGGCAGCATCTCCCGAAGCATTCGGCCCTCAAGTATACCGCGGCACGCCCGGTAAAGCAGACGTAACCCGCGCAACCCCGCCACAATTTGACGCCCACATCCCCACCTATGTTCCTTCACTTTCTCCTCAAATTTGAACTTCGACTCACTTGGTGCATCTAAACAAAGATGTGGTACCATAATCCTCGCCCTTCATCTTCTTCTCGGATGGTGCAATTATGAACGTTTCCTTCCCCCATTGTGCGGTGATGGTCTTGCTCTCCGCCGCAATGTTAGCGGGATGCCAGAATGCCGGCGGCCCACCCGCCACAACCCCCGCCACGCAAACCCTTAACCCCCTCCCGGCCGAAACCGCACCCGCGCACGTAACCGTCGTCCTCCCCCCGATCCCCGGCAACGCCGCCGCCACCATCTCCCCTGAAATGATCGATGCCCTCAAAGCCCTCTCCGCGGAAGATTACAAAACCCGCCAGGAAGCTCTGACCAAGCTCCAGCAGATGATGGGCAAACACTTCCAGCAAATGGTGCTCGTGCAGGAACTGATGCTCAAGGTGCAGGCCAACCTCGCCGACCAGCTCAAACAAATGACCCTGACCCCCGAAACCGACGGCCAGTCGAAGGTCGCCAGCCTCATGGAATTCAATAACGCCCTTTCCCACTGGGCGATCGACGTGATGGCCCTGCCCGACGGAAAACGCCAGGCCATGCTCAACTGGGGGCTCACCGCCGACCATCTTCCCCTGATCGCCAAAGCCTACAACCGAAAAGAGGGCGTTCGCGCCTCGGTGGCCAAGGACCTCGGAAAAATCGACGGCGATGAAGCCTCCTGGATCCTCTGCCAGCTCCTCAATGATTCCGACCGCGAAGTCTCCCTCCTCACGATGGACGCCCTATGGGATCGCTCCCCCACGCCCGACATCGTCGATGCGCTCTGGAATCGCGCCACCGGCGCCGCCACCGCCCAGTTCCGCCAGCGCCAGCCGCGCGTCCGCATGATCAACGTCCGCGGCAGAATGATCCAGGTCTACGATCAGGACTACAACTACAACTCCCGCATACAGGATGCCGACGTGGCCGTGGACCTCCTGGTCAAATACAAGTCCCCCGTGATTGTCGAAAAACTCGACGCCCTTTTTACGGAAATGAACACGACCCTGGCCAACAACCCGCAGGACTACCGCTGGCGGATTCTCTCACCCAACTACGGCGAGGGCGGAAAAGCCATGAGCCGCCTGGTCGAGACTTACAAACCTAAAACCGTCGTACCCTTCCTCATGAAAGCCGTGCAAAACCCCAGCCAGGACGGCTACGACACCACCGTCGGCAACAACGAAAAGGCCCGCTACTCCACGCGTATCGACGCCGCCGCGGTGTTGCTCCGAGTCGTCGGCCAGGACCCGGAGGACTACGAAATCCGCAAGTTCGCCAACTACGGCGACCGCTGGATGATCAAGGGAGGCGTCGCCGAAGAAAACGAAATGGTCAAAAAAATCCAGACCTGGTGGCGCGCCAACGCCAAAGACTACGGCGTGGACCTGCCGCCCGAAAAGAAAGTCGAAGGCGCCGAGAACGTACCGACCACCAGAGAAACGGTTTTCACGGCTGCTCCCACGACTGCCCCCGCCGATGACAAGGCGGCTGCAGAGCTCACTGCAAAGAAGGATGCCGACAAAGCCGCCGCCAAAGCCGCCAGACGCATTCGCCTGCAGGTCGTGCCCGCCACACAGCCGTAATGACCGCCCCCGCATTGATAAACTCAATTCCGGTCGGTCGGCGCCCCCACATTCAACGCCGCCTGCGCCAGCGCCCGCTGCAACTGTGCAATGCTCACCGGCTTGGTCAGATGATCCGAAAAACCCGCGTCTCGCGACCGCCGAAGATCCTCATCCATCCCGTACCCCGAAAGTGCAATGGCATAAACGTTGGAAAACTCCCGCGCGGCTTTCATGAGTTCGTGACCCGTGCCGTCCGGCAAGCCAATGTCGCTCAACACCAGATCAAACCGTTCCTGACGCAGCAGCGCCAAAGCCGCCGCGATCGTATCGGCCGCCATCACCACGTGACCGAACGTCTGCAGCAGCCGCAACATCGTCCGCGATGTATCCGGATGATCCTCCACCAGCAGGATGCGCATCGGACGCGCAGCACGGCTCGCCATCTGCGGCGCCGTGGCCCCGGATGCCGTATCTCCGCACACCACCGGCAACTCCACCGTAAATGTCGACCCCTTGTCACGCCCCTCACTCGCTGCGGCCAGCGTCCCTCCATGCTGCTCGACCAGCGCCCGCGAAATCGCCAGGCCCAGCCCCAGCCCGCCGTAACGCAACGTCATGTGCTTGCCGCCCTGCTCGAACGCGTCGAATAACACCGGCAAAATCGCCGGCTCGATGCCGATGCCCGAATCCACTATCTCAATCGCTATATGCCGGTCATCCCGGCTGCTGGTACGCACGCGAATGGCCCCGCCCGTCGGCGTGAACTTGACGGCATTCTTCAGCAGGTTCCAAAGAATCTGCTGCAGACGCCCGGGATCGGCATGAACCGTGGAAACTTCCGCCTGAAGCTCCAGCGTTACACCGATCCGCTTCTGCTCGATCTCGCCGCGACAAATTTCTACCGAGCGGAAGATCGCCTTGTGCACGTCCAGCAGTTCCTGATGCAGAATCAGCTTGCCGCGCGTCACACGCGTCAAATCGAGCAGATCATCGATCAAACGCGACTCCAACTCGATGTTGCGATGAATCATCGCCAGCTCTTCCCGCAGCGATGCCGGCAGTTCCGGATGGTCCCGCAGCGACCCGACCGACGCCAGCACCGGCGTCAGCGGCGTCCGAAGCTCATGACTGAGCACCGCCAAAAACTGATCCTTCGCCCGGCTGGCCGCCTCCGCACGCTCGTGCGCGCACCGCGCCGCATACTCCGCCCGCCGGTGATCCGTGATGTCGATCGCTATGCCCAGAACCAGCTTCGGCAATCCCGCCGAATTACGCTCAAATATCGTGCTCCGGCACTGGAACCACCTCCATGTGCCGTTCTTATGCAAAACCCGCGACTCAAAAACGCTCTCCTCCCCGTCCGCCAGCGTCTTGGCGCGTTCCAGCTCTTCCACAAATCGCGGAAAATCGTCCGGATAGATGATCGTCGGCACCATCGCCGAGCCCAACGCCTCAAGCTCTCCCGCCTCCCGCCCGGTGGCCACGCTGAACGCCCGGCTCGTATAAACGGTGCAACGCTTCTCAACGTCAAACAGATACACCGCCGCCGGCAGTAGATCGCTCAGCTTCTGCAGAAGCTGTTGACGCCCGCTCAGGTAGCCCGGTGATTCCGATGAACTGGCATGTGGCATAGTGATCCATCCTGAACAATCACGGCTGAAACACCAAGAGAGATGAGGACAAAACGCATTATACGATACGAGCAGGCCGGCCCAAAACCACGATGACTCCACGGTAACCACCCCGAACCATTTTCTACCCGTCAGCCCGCATCCCGTGAAAACCATCGCATTTACGCCATCTTGACCGGCGCCGCGCCGGGGCCCATCATAGACCTCTATACTGTCTCGGGACGCCAGCCTCCGTCTCTTACCCTTGCTGTGAGCAAACCATGACGGGCATCGCACGCTATACCGGCCAGATCGCCTACCTCTACGCCTTTGATATCGCCTACGAAATGGCGCGCACGCCGATCGTCACCCTCTGTGGCGCACCGGTCGCCCAATTCCAGATGGGCTCGAACAAACGAGCGCCGCGCCAACTCTTCTTCTACCGTCCCCAGATGGTCCGCCTGCCGCCGCTCGAGCGCATCGGCCCCGACGGCCCCCTCCGCATCGAACGCCAGGTGAAAATATTCCCCGTCGGGGCCATCTCCATTTCCGTACGCCTCGCCTTCGATGTCTCCGATATTTCCGAACTCGTCAAATACCACGACCTCCGCTACGTCAATGGCGGTTCCCTCCACGAAGACGTCCTCGCCACCGCCGAAGAAATCCGCCGCGAACTCCTCCCCCACCTCGTCCGCCCCACCGAAAAACTCAGCGATGAAGAGGCTTACACCGTCTTCTGCATCACCTCGCCCCTCGATTCCTCCGATGGCAACCATCTGGCATCCGAAGACTGGCTCGCACTCAACCGCCGCCCCGTCGCCGCGCTCCTCACCGAAGAATACGACCTGGCCCACCTCTCCGACCAGGAATCCGAAGAAAACACCACCCGTTACCTCTCCTACTACGATCACGACCTGGTCGTCGTCGACTGGGACGCCGCACTCATCATCGACCAGCCGCAATACATCGAGGAAATGGTCTACCTGATGGAACTGGCCAACCTTCAGCTCGCCGAACTCGAAGCCTACGATCGTATCCTCGACAACGTCGTCGACCGCGCCTATCGCGATCTTTCCCTCCGCGGCTTCGCCAAACTCTCCGGCAACAAGACCCTCTCGGAACTCCGCGAAATCCGCGTCGACCTCGCGCGCCTCTCCGATGAACTCCAGAACATCACCAAATTCTTCGGCGATTGGCACCTCGCGCGCATCTACCAGGCCCTCTCCGCACGCTTCCACCTCGCCGAATGGCACAAATCCATCGACGAAAAACTCAAAACCCTTGACGACCTCTACCAACTCCTCCAGGCCGATCGCAACAACCGCTACATGCTCGTCCTCGAAGTCACCATCGTCCTCCTCTTCATCATCGACCTCGTCATCCTCATGCGCGGCGGACGCTGATTAACCTCGAAGCACTAACCACCATAAATGAACCACTAATTCCCCCAAGTAAACAAAGTACCCGAAGAGGATTGAACACCGCTGCCCATCCTTTTTTCTCACACATTTGTGTTCATTCGTGTTCATTTGTGGCTAATTTATCTTCGTCGTCTATCGCCGTAGTCTCAGTATAATGCCACTGAAAATCGAAAGGATTCTTGATGTCGGCTTTCCCTTCACTCAAAACCCGCATGGCTGAAATCTCCCACCTCGAAATGGCCTCCGCCGTGCTCAACTGGGACCAGCGCACCTACATGCCCGCCCGCGGCGCTGAATCTCGCGCCAAACAACTCGCCACCCTGGCCAAACTCGCCCATGAACTCTTCGTCGAACAGAAAACCCAGGACCTCCTCGCCGCCGCTGAAGCCGAAGCCGCCGGCGTCGATGCAGACTCCGACCAGCGCGCCTACCTCCGCGTCGCACGCCGCCACATGGATAAATCCGTCAAAGTCCCCACCTCTCTCGTCATCGAAAATACCGAAGTCTGCTCCCTGGCCCGAGAAGTCTGGGCCAAGTCGCGCCAAGACAACGACTACGCCTCCTTCGCACCCTGGCTCGACCGCATCCTCCACCTCAAACGCCAATATGCCCACGCCCTGGGCATCCCCAAAGACGGCTGCCTCTACGATGTCCTCCTCGACGACTATGAAGAAGGCATGACCGTCCGCACCCTCGACCCCGTCTTCACCGATCTCAAGACTCACACCATCCCGCTCGTCGCCGCCATCAACGCCCACGCCGACCGCGTCTCCAACGAACTCCTCACGCGCGACTACGACGAATCCGCCCAGGCCGAATTCTCCCTCGCCGTCATCCAGGAACTCGGCTTCGACCTCTCCCGCGGCCGCCTGGATAAAACCGTCCATCCCTTCTGCACCAATTTCGCCACCAACGATGTACGCATCACCACCCGCTACGAAAAGAACTGGCTCCCCGGCGCCCTCTTCGGCTGCCTCCACGAAATGGGTCACGCCTTCTACGAAATGGGCATCAACCCCGATTATGAAAGCACCCCACTGGCCAACGGCGTCTCCCTCGGCGTCCACGAATCCCAATCCCGCCTCTGGGAAAACCTCGTCGGACGCTCCCATGCCTTCTGGCAGCGCTACTTCCCCCGCCTCCAGCAGACCTTCCCCAAACAGCTCGGCCACGAATCCGTCGAATCCTTCTACCGCGCCATCAACCGCGTCACCCCCTCATTCATCCGCGTGGAAGCCGATGAAATCACCTACAACCTCCACATCATCCTCCGCTTCGAAATGGAACAGGATCTCCTCAACGAGAAACTCTCCGCCAAGGACGCCCCCGCCGCCTGGAACGCCAAGATGCAGCAATCCCTCGGCCTGGTCCCCCCCACCGACCGCGAAGGCATCCTCCAGGATGTCCACTGGTCCGGCGGCGGCATCGGCTACTTCCCCACCTACACCCTCGGCAACGTCCTCGCCTCACAACTCTTCGCCGCCGCCCGCCGCGCCATGCCCTCCCTCGACTCCGACATCCGCACCGGCATCTACTCCCCCCTTCGCGAATGGCTCCGCACCAACGTCCATCACCACGGCAAAAAATACCCCCCCGCCACCCTCATCCAACGCGCCACCGGCAAACCCCTCTCCACCGACGATTACATCGCCTACCTCAAAGTCAAATACACCGCCATTTATAGGCTGTAAAGCTTGACTGTAATACTCAGTATTATATCATCGTGTAAAGAGGAACAGAACGAGCAGGCCAACCTCACCCCCGCTCAAGCATGCAGGATTAGAGCGTTACTGGAAGATTTTCGAAGATACCTGCGACAACATGGGAATAGGTGAAAGATGAAGACAAAAATCATGGATAAGACCGCCGCCAGTTTCGGTGACGCGATGATCGCCGGCCTTGAGGATGTCTTGGGCCAAGTCCGTCGCGGAGAAAAGCTCACGGCAGATCGCGTTAAGCTGCGCATCCCCCGCAAGAACTACGCCGGCCGACAGGTCCGCAGACTCCGTAAAGGTCTGGGCCTTAGTCAACCGCTTTTCGCACGCTTCATTGGAACCTCGTCAATCACCATCCGGTCATGGGAACAGGATGTACGCAAACCGTCGCCGATGGCCTGCCGATTCATGGACGAAATCGAGCGCGCACCGGAACACTGGAAACGGCGAGTCCGCGACTCACTTGTCGCCACCAAATAGCGTGTCGGACGCCCCTCTCCGGCGCGCGTTGGAGCGCCAACACTCCCACGCCGCGGCACTTCTGAATTCCGAATTCTGAACTCTGAATTCCCATCGCCTGCACCGTCTGGGGAACACCGTATGAAGACAATCCCGCAAGCGCTGATCTCAATCTTCTTCGTTGCGGCCACTCTTTTCTCTACTACCGTCACCCAAGGCTTCATCTCCGCTGGCCCTTGGCCCTCTCTCAAGAATCACACCCTCGAAGCCCTCACGGCCCACTCTCCTCTCATTGTCACCGCCACGGTCCGTTCCCATACATTTGTCGATCACCGTTGGCACCTCACACTCGATACCATCGTCCTCCTCAAATCCCCACCCGGTTTTCCCGTTACGCCCTTCGATATCACCGTCGGCGGCTACGAAGACCACAAGCCCCTCCCTGCCCCCGGTTCGCAAATCCTCGTCTTCCTTTCCTCTTGGTCCTACCACAGGGGATCTGATTGGTCGGCCAATGACATCGTCCTCCTCGCTCCGTCCTCCCCATCCCTCAATGCATACCCGATTCGCGATCTCACGCTCCGGCCCCTCACGGACCCCGCGCATATCCTTTCCCTCGTCCGCGCAGAACTCCAGCGCTCTCCTCCCACCACCACTATCGAAAGCTTCAACGTTTACCCATTCGATCTCCTCAATCTCCCTGCCGATGACCGTCTCCTCCCCGCTGCGCACCAATGGGTTCACTCTTCCGACCCGCTTGCCCGCTATCTTGCCGTCCGCGTATTCCTCGCCCATGTCGATCCCGCCGACACTCCCCTCCTCTATCCTCTCCTGGACGACCCATTCTTCGCCGATTACCCCTTTGGCCTCTCTCCGTGGTCCGCCCACGAGTACCTTATCCGCCAAGCTGCAGCCAAAGCTCTCATCGCCCGTGGCGCACCCTTCTCTCCCACGCCGCTCTTCATCCCGCGTACCGACCTCTACCACCCCGTCTCCCTCCTGAAGGTCGCACTACTTTTTCTCGCTGCCTTCGTCGCCTACGTCCTCGCACGCCGCGTTTATCTTCGCCACCGCCCCCGTCCCACCCGCAAACGTTCATTACTCAACGCCCTCACTTCTCTCTCCTTCATCCTCGCCTCCTGCGCCCTCGTTCTCGCCTATCGCAGCAACTACACCGCCGATGATCTCGTCTACGCCCGCCACGGAACCCTCCTCAACATCACTTCCATTCAAGGCTATGCCTACCTCGAAGTCGCCACTCATTGGCCCGGCAGTACTCCCCTCGTCCACCTCGCCGTCACCCCCGACGCCACCGACCGCACTCCCAACAGTCTCCAAGCCTCATTCCGCAACGGCTTCGGCACAGATTCGCTCTGGAATTGTTACGTGGATGATTTCAAACCGCGTCCGTGGGGCTTCGGATGCGATACTACTCATCAAGTCAACACTTTTCCCTTCTTCCCGCGCGCCAGTACCCGCCCCGTCTGCCCCGGCATCTCCATGGGCGTTTATTACGGCTACTTCGTCGCGCTCGCGCTCCTGATCCCCATCCTCCGTCTGCTCTCCCTCGCCTTCAAGAATATCCGACAATCCCGCCGCCTCCGTCGCCTACGTCTCGTCGGCCTTTGCCCCAACTGCTCCTACGATCTCCGAGCCCACAAGCCCGGCGACCGCTGCCCGGAATGCGGCACGGCAATTCCGCTGATAAGCGAGGGAAAAGGATGAAACGCCTTGTGCTGTAAGGCGACCGAGTATTTCGTGATCTTACTGACGAAGAGCAAGTTGAGGACTTCATGGCAAACGCCGCAAAGAAATCGGGACCGGGTTGGATGGACAATACCTTTTGGGTGTTGCTCCTCCTCTGCACTCTCGCGGCGTGGTATACAAGCAGCGGAAGGATGATCTTCCTGGCCGGCGCGGCTAACACCGACCCATTCTATGGGGCCATGCGCAGTGCTACCGGTTCTCTCGTTACTGTGGGAATATGGTTCGTGGTCGTGTTCTTGGGAACGATCCCAACAATTGTGGATTGGAAAAGAACACGGTCGCGGGTGAAGGTGGTCACATTTATCCTGATGGTGATTCCACCCATCCTCATCTTGGCTGGTTTCCTCAGGCCCTCGGGTCATAAACGCTATGAGGAGGGGTTCACAGTCTGGGCCGATCGTCACGTAGATGTACCGTCCATCCGCACTTGGCTGGCTACACGCTCGGCCGTCACCGCGCCAGCCCCCGTTCCCGCCACCGATTGGCCGGCGGCCATCACCCGCCTCACACCCGACGAAGTAGATGAACTGCAGGAAGGCTTGGCCATTACTTGGGGGCAGACCGCTGAGTTTAGCTCGCGCCGACAAGTGTTTGTTACAGCAGAAGGAAAAACACCCCCGACGACCATCAAGTGGGCAGATCATTGGCAGGAATCCGGACCCGGAGCGTGGCATCCCTGCAAGCCCGGAATCTACACTTCAGTGCAATGAGTGCCAGGTAGCCTCACTTCTGAATTCCGAATTCTGAACTCTGAATTCCCCCTTCCCCTCGCCCCTCACGCCCCGCCCAGCGTCCGGATCACTTCCTTCACCGACCCGATCCCCGTGATCTTGATCCCGAAGTTCTCCCCCACCTTCACCGCCTGTCCCTTCCCCACCGCCTTGTTGTTCACCAGCAACTCCAACTCCTCTTCCGCGCTCTTGCTGAACTCCACGATCGCGCCTACCGCCAGCCGCATCACTTCCCCCACCTTCATCCGGCGGCACCCCAACTGCACGATCACCGGCACTTCGATCGCCATCAATCGTTTCACTTCGCTCGCCGGCACGGCGCCCCCTGCAACCGCCGAAGGCGCCGCAAACTCCCCCGCAAGCCCGTCGTGACCCTCTAGTGGCATACCCCCATTCTTGGCCGGTGGCCCATCAATCTCCCCCGCAATCTCCGATATCGCTGCCGATACCTGATCCAACGCCGGCTCCGCCGCTCCTGGCGCACCCCCGCCGACCGCCGATCCCGCCGAACCGACTTCCTGATTCAACTGATCCGCCTGGTTCTGAACCTGCGAAAGCAGCGCATCAACCGCATTTTGATCCATCGAAGACATCTTCTTCCATATCGGCTTACCCCTGCCGAATCCATCACCCCTCTCCCCGCCCCCACCCCTTCTAGGGGGCCTCCCTGCTGATCCCGCCGTCAAACCAGCCGATACGCGTTTGCCGACAGGTTTGCGAATCCAATGCCTTCCCACAGCCCGTTTGAAAACACCTGCTCCATCACCCCTACACCCCCTCGCCAACTATTTCCCAAGTAACCCCCGGTCTTCTTCAAAAGGCCCCCTCTATTCGTCAAAAAATCCCGCGTACTTCGCTCAAAAACCAAACAAAAGTGGCCGCATCCTTTCGGACGCGGCCACGGTATTTTCTCAGGTTGTGTACTTCTATTGCCTGCATACTCCCCAGGCATTCGTTAACAGATTCAAGCCACGCGGCGACGGCGGCGGCTCAGCAGGCCGACCGAACCCAGGGCCAGCAGACCCAGCGACGCCGGTTCCGGCACCACTGCAAACGAACTGTTGTGGTTCAGCACGGCCCAGACGTAGCCGTCGGCGATATCCACGCCGTACTTGCCCAAGTCGGTCGAATCGAGCCCGGCGGTTCCGATGTTGATGGCCGTCATCCAGTCCATATTGCCTTCGTTGGTGGGCGTTCCACCGGCGTTGCCGAGAACGGCCAGTTCCCACTTGCCGGTGGTCGTGTTGAACGAACCCAAGGTCAGTTGCGCCGGCGCGTAAGCACCCAAGTCAGCCGTATCAAAGCTCATCTTCAGCACATACAGCGTGCCTTCGATGCCCGTGATATTCACCACATCGCTGACCAGGCCGGCGTAAGGAACGGTAAAGCGGGTGGAGCCGGTGGCGGGGAATACTTCATTGGCCGTGCCGGAGGTGTTGCGGCGACGCATGGACATCGAGAGGAGCGTATCAGCGCCGAGGGCCTCCGAATCGACGATGGCCACCGAGGTGCCCAGGACGTTATCGCCGGTATTACGCGTGGTGTGAACTTCGTACTGTGCGGTGCCGGCATCGTTGCCGATCGTGTTGCCGCTGAGGATCGTGGCGGTCTGGGCGGTGCCGAAGGAATCGACGCCGACCACACCGACCGGCGCCACGTTGCCGGAGACGACGTTGCTCAGGGTGTAGTTATACGTGCCATTGCCGCTGGAACCGTTGGCGACGGTGAAGGCGAAGCGGCCCTGGTTGCTACCGTTGATGGCATTCGTCGTGGAGTGGGAAACCGTGCCGGTGGTCGTCGCAGCCGTGGAGCCGGTGGCATTGGCGATGCCCGATTGCGACCATCCCGAGCCCGAATAGGTGGTCCCGGAGATGTCGAACGTGCCGCCGTTGCTATTGGTGACGACCACAGTCTGACCGGAAGTGCGGTTGCTGCCAGTGCTGGGGGCAACGCTGATGGCGCCCAGAGGTGCCGTTGCCGTCCACGTGAGGACTTCATTGCCGCCGGAAAGGCCGGCCGTGAAGATACCCTGGCCACTCACCGTGTTGCTGGCATTGACCAGATTGGTCGATCCGCCGTTGAGCAGGATACTGTCAAACGTGCCCGATCCGGTGACGGTGCCGCCGCTGGCGAGGATGATCGTCCAGGTCTGATTCGAATCCCAGAACGCGTTGGAGAAGTTGGTGGTGTTGGCAAAGCTGAGGCTGAGGGTGCCGCCATTGACGACGATGCTGCTTCCACCGCTGATCAGTTGATCAAAGTTCGTTCCGACCGTGCCCACGGCATTGCCGGCGTTGTGTTCCCACACATAGGTGCTGCCGGTGCTGAACGTCAGGCCGGTGGTATAGGTCTGGGTGGAGGGGCTGTTGCCCGGGCTGATGATGGCATTGGAACCGGCGATGACGCCGCCAACCGCACTGATCGTGCCGCTGCCGCCGAGGATGCCGCCGCTGGCGCCGAAGGTGATCGCTGAGGTGACGGCGGTGTTGCTGTTGGTGATGAACTTGGCGCCCGAGCCGTTGATGGTGATGCCGCTGGTGGAGTTGATCGCACCGTTGAGCGCGCCGAAGCTGAGGGAGCCGGCGGAAATAGCGCCAGACGTGTAGTTGCTGAGGCTAATCTGGTTATTGGCCACATCAATGGCGGCGATCACAGTGCTGGCTTGGATGCCGGTACCCGTGACGGACTGGCCAATGACAAGGTTTGAAACTTCGCCGGCCCCGAGCGTGACGACTCGCGAACCGCTGGCGGCCGAGGCCGTCGACGTGGCGCCCGCGGCTTGGGTGCCGAGCACAAGGGAGCCGTTGGTGATCAGGGTGGCACCGGTGTAAGTGTTTACACCATAGAGATTGAACTTACCCGAGCCCACTTTGTTGAGGGCGAGGGTGTTGCCGGTGTTGGATTGGGTCAGGACGCCGGAGAAGACGCCATCTTCATTCCGCGCTCCAACTTCGAGAGTTGCGGCGCCGGTGCCGGAGCTCTTATTCAGCGAGCCTGTGCCGTTGAGGGTTCCCAAGCTGAGTGTGCCGGTGGCGAAGGTGATGGTATTGCCGTTGGCGATGGACCAACTGGCCGCAGCACTACCGGAAGTCGAGGTGGCGAAGGTGAGAGTGTTGATATTCTTGGCGCTCAAGGAAAAATTGAACACGCCGGAGAATCCGCTGTTATCTCCGGAGAGCGTCAAACCTTTGGAGACAGAGGAGTGAGTACCTGATTGCGTGAGCGTTTGGGTGCCCGAAATATTTCCGGCCAGGGTCCCGCCCTGCGAGTTTGCCAGACCACTATTGCTGCTCACGAGGATATTATTGTTGATGGTCGACCCGTTACCACTGGTGTCAAGGGTACCACCCGAGAGCGTGATGGTGCCGGTGCCCACCGGGCCGCTGACGAAGGTAACGCCGCTCATAACGCCGCTTCCGGACAAGGAGAGCGTGCCGGCAGAAACGGTGGCGCCACCGGTGAACGTACTGGAATTTGAGCTGATCGTGAAGTTGCCGCCGGTGTTTTTCAGCAGAGAAACGACGCCCGTGCCGTTCAGGATTGTGCCGTTCCATGTAGAAGAGCCGGTCACGGTGATGACCGGAGTGACTCCGCCCGTGTTGGTAATCGTGCCGTTACCGGTCAATCCCGAGATCGTCGGGCTCTTGCCGTTGAGGTCAAAGACGCCGCCGGTATTGACGTTCAGGGTCTGGCCGTTCATCACCGAAGAATTGGCGATGGACACGTTACCGTTCACGTTCAAAGTGGTGCTCATGGTACCGCTGAGGCTCAGAACGCCCGGTCCAAGGGCGGTTACACCAGATGCGCCGGTGATGTTGGATGAGATCGAAGCGTTGGCCAGGCTCGTGTAGATCGAGCCTTCCGCGTTACCGAAGGCCAGGGTGGTGGTGGTCACGCTGCCGCCGTCGAGGATCAGGCCGGCCTGGTTCGAACCATTGCCGAGGGTGAGTTTGAAACCGCCGGTGATGGCCTGGCCGGCGCTCTTCAAGGCATAGACCGTGCGATCGGCCGTCAAGCCGTTGGTCGTCGATCCCGTAGCCGCGAACACAGCGCTCGAACCGGCGGTGTTGATGTCGGTTGAAACACTGTAAGTGGCGAGGGTGAAGCCGCTCGTGGTGTCATATTTCAGGAAGTCGGCCGATTTGTTGGCATCGGTATCCTGACCGAGGATCGAGGGGGAAACAATCGTGTTAGTCGTGGCGGGCAGGCCGCTGCCGCTGCTGACGGCGACTTTGAATTTTTCGATACCTGTGCCGCTAGCGCCCAGATTTGCCAAGCCTGCGGATGGGGCGATAAGCAACGTGCCGTTGGTGCTGCGGTTGATGATTGTTGCGGTGGCGCCCGAATTACCCACGGTAAAGGTCAGGGCGTTGGAGCCATCGTGGGTTAGGACCAACGTGCTACCGTAAGTATAGGTCATCTGCGTGCCAACGGCGGTATTGGCGGCCGTGTCCGTCACAGCGCCCGAGGTACCCGTTGGCGCGATCTGCAAGGTGCCGTTGCTCAGCGTCAAAGTGCCCGTTCCGATCGTCGAACTGCTCGCACCGTAGGTGACGGCCAATTTGCCGCCGTTGATGGAGGTCGTTCCGGTATAGGTATTGAGTGCCGCGAGCGTGACCGTACCCGAACCGTTCTTGGTGAGATTGACGTTTCCGCCGGCAAGAATGGCGTTAACGGTGCCGGCCGCCACGGTGTAGCCTGCGCCAACGCCTGTGGTCACCAGTGTGCCGGCATCAATCGTGCCGCTGGCCATGTTGAACGCGCCAATCGTGTAGGAATTGCCGTTGAGTTGCAGTTCACCGGCATTGACGGTGACGTTTCCGCCGGAATTCAGCGACTGCCACGCGGCAAAGGTGCCGGTTCCCGAGACCGCGCCGGTGTTGTTTGCCGACAGCGTAATGGTCGTGCCGGAAATGGCCGTCACATAAGCGCCAGCGGCGATGCCCGTACCGCTGACGTTCTGGCCGACGAAGATCCCGGTGACGCTGCCGACGGTGATGGTTTTGACCCCGCTCGAACCAGAGACAGTGGGCGTGACCTGGCTGCCGACTGAGAGGTTCGTGAGGCCGCCGTTCATCGTGAACGCGCCGCCGGTATAAGTATTGACCGGACCGGAAAGGGTCAGCGTTCCGGCATCTGCCTTAAATATGTTGTAGCTTTGGCTGGAATTCTGGAAACCGCCGGTCACGGTGGTATTTCCCGCGCCGCCAAAGGTAATGTCATTGTGGCCGCCCGTGGAGATGATTCCGGAAATCGTCAATAACCCCGTATCCACTTGAATGCGACTTGCGTTGAGTCCGCTAACGCCGCCCGGATTGGACGGAGAGATTGTTCCGGACAACGTTGTTGACGTGCCCGAAACGATCTGAAGAGCGCCATTTCCACTGGTGCCGGAGCCGCTCAGATTGATGGGGGCCGCCAGAGAATTGGAGCCCGTGAGTTGCAGCGCCAGTGCGGCCCCGCTCCCGATGGTAATTGTGCCGCCGGTCAAGGCGGAGACGGTCCGAACGTTGATCGTACCGCCGCTCAAGGCGACAGTGCCAGTGTAAGAGTTCGCGTTAAACAGAGTCAATGTGCCGGTGCCGGTCTTGGACCAGTTGCCAATCGCCCCGCTGATCGTGCCGCTGCCGGAGATTTCATAGTCACCCGCGCCGTTGAACGCCAGACCCACCGTGCCGCCGCCCGTGCCGCTGCCGTCGATGGTTCCAGTGATGATCAATTTGCCGGCAAGGCTTTGAATGTTACCGGAGCCGCCGCCGTTACCCATGCCCAGCGCACCGACGGTGTTGATGCCCGAGAGGTTGACCAATGGTGCCAAGGTGCCGACGCCCTGGGCCTGCGGCATGCGGATAATGCTATTGGTAAGCGTGATGCCCCCGGACAATTCCAGGGTCGCAGCGTTGGCCACATTACCCGAGTTGATACTGACGATGCCCGTTCCCAGCGCGCCATTGGCGGAAGCGAGGATGATGCCGGTGGTGAGGGTGGTCGTGCCCGAGTAGCTATTGCCGGCGTTGGTCAAAGTGAGGTTTCCGCTACCAATCTTGGTAAGGCCTCCCGAGCCGCCGTTTCCGATGGCGCTGCCAAAGGTGACGTTTTCGCCGTTGGTGTCGATGGTTGCAGTGCCGGTAAAGGTGAGCAAGTGCGCGGCGGAAAGGTCATACCCCGCGCCGCTGGCGAACCGGAAGGTGCCGCCGTTAAACGTGACGCCGCCCGAGCCGAGGGAGCTGTCGCTGGCTACCTGGAGGACGCCGCCGTTGAGGAACGTGCCGCCGGAGTAGGAGTTCGTCCCCGTGAGAACGAGTGTACTGGACCCCGACTTGGTGAGGCTTTTTCCGGATCCGGTAATGTTGCCAGAGAACGTGAAGCCTGCGGTCCCATTGCCGGTAAAGGTGGTGTTCTGGGCCAGAATAAGGTTGGATGCGACATTGTAGTTGAGTGCCATGGTGCCGTTGACGCCACTGAGGTTGACCGTGGGCGTGGTGCCATCAAGCGTCCAGGTATCGGCGCTGGCTCCGATCGTAATGTTTGTGGCTGAGCCGGACGCTGCACCCTTTCCATTGAGGGTCAACACGTTGAAGGTGAGGGCGGTTGGAACATTCGTCGTAATGACATCATTGCCGGCGGAAAGCGCGGTGGTGATGTCGGCAAAGAACCTGAGTATGTCAGTGTTGGTGCCCGGACCGCTGTCGATTGTGCCGCCGCTCCAATTACCGGCGGTGTTCCAGTCCTGCGTACCGGCGGTGCCATTGGTCCAGGTGTAATCCGGATCACATTTGATTTCCGCGCATTGCGGTGTCGGCACAAACGGACCTGACCAAGTCGGGCACGAGGCAGATCCGCCGCCAACCATCGATGGCGGCTTCTTTCAGATCGTT
>CAIMWO010000070.1 GCA_903845195.1 uncultured Phycisphaerales bacterium | reverse complement strand
TCCAGTGTCTCAAAGGGAGACTCGGTGAAATTGGAGTTGTGGTGAAGATACCACAGTCCCGCGGCAAGACGGAAAGACCCCATGAACCTTTACTGTAGCCTGATAGTGATTTCAGGTGTTGTCTGCGTAGGATAGGTGGGAGCCGGCGAACCAGAGGTTTCGGCCTCTGGGGAGGCAACGGTGAAATACCACCCTGATTACATTTGAGATCTAACCCCGAACCGTGAATCCGGTCGGGAGACACTGTTAGGTGGGCAGTTTGACTGGGGCGGTCTCCTCCTAAACTGTAACGGAGGAGTTCTAAGGTTGGCTTTGTGCGATTGGAAACCGCACTGTAAGGGCATGGCCATAAGCCAGCTTAACTGCGAGTCGGATATGACAAGCAGATGCGAAAGCAGGACCAAGTGATCCGGTGATTCCTAATGGACGGGTCATCGCTCAACAGATATAAGGTACTCTGGGGATAACAGGCTGATCGCGCCCGAGCGTCCATAGCGGCGGCGCGGTTTGGCACCTCGATGTCGGCCCATCGCATCCTGGGGCTGAAGGCGGTCCCAAGGGTTTGGCTGTTCGCCAATTAAAGCGGTACGCGAGCTGGGTTCAGACCGGCGTGAGCCAGGTCGGTCCCTATCTGCCGTGGGCGCAGGATTATTGAAGAGGACTCAACCCTAGTACGAGAGGATTAGGTTGGACGGACCCCTGGTATATCTATTGGCCCGCTCGGGCCATAGTAGAGTAGCTATGTCCGGACAGGATAAACGCTGAAAGCATCTAAGCGTGAAACCACCCTCAAGATGAGTAATCCCCATTAGCCTCCAGCTAGACTAGCTGGTTGATAGGCCGGAAGTGTAAGCACAGTAATGTGTTCAGCTGACCGGTACTAACAGGCGACTGGCTTGACCACTTTGATCAACGACCGTTCTCTAGACTCCCCCTGAGTCTTCAGAACCCCTCTGATCCAAAGTGACAAGTTGCTCCCGAGTAACAAGTGCTTCTTAGCACCCCAAGTAAGTAACGCGGAAAACGATTTGCCCATCACGCAATCTTCATAGGCCAAAGAACCGGCGATAGCACTGCGCTTCCTGGTTCGTGGCTGACAAGTGAATATCGACGATCTCTGGACGCGGTCGGAAACGATCGCTTCCGGTTTTCTGGTGCATTTACGTCAGGGGTAACACTGCTTCCCATTCCGAACAGCACCGTGAAGCTCTGACGGCCGATGGTAGTGCCCAACTGCGCGAGAGTAGGTGAGTGCCAGATTTATGATTGCGGCCACGCGAAAGCGTGGCCGTAGTCTTTTTTGCGTCCCTTCTACTGGGTCACCAGCCCACACTTGCATCACCCCTCGCTGCCCACGATGATTTATTCATAAAAATCGCATCCCATTTTTCGGTGCCCATCCACTATGAACCAAATCAACATCATCTCCGACATGACTAATCAGGAATTCCTCTCCCAATACGCCCGCGCCGGCAGAATCGGCCTCGCCGGTGGCGATACCCTAATCGATAAAGCCATCGCCCGGGCCCAACGCCACCTCGACGATCAAGCTCGCTGGGGAAAATGGTCCCACGCATTCTTTTTCCAAGGTACGAGAAGCGACGGCCACGCGTGGGTCATCGAGTCCGATCTTCAGATCCACCGCAAACATCTGCAGTTCGGCGCCCAGGAAAATCGGGCCAGCAAATTCCACGATGAACATTTTTACACGCGCCTAGCCGTCCTCGATTTTGGCATCGACCCGCCCACCTGTGCCAAACTCGTCTCCCACGGTCTCGATCTTGTGGCTTCCCACGCCAAATATTCCTTCCGCGAACTCGCCGGCACGCTGGTCGCCCTCCGCCACCCATCGCTCCGCCAAAATCCCAACGTGCTGGCGCGTTCAACATCCTTCTATTGTTCCGCCTTCGTCGAACATATCTTCCGCTTGGCAGGTTTGTCTCTCGTTGAGCAACTCGACGTTAAGAACACCACGCCCGAAGACATCTTCCGCTCGTGGCGTCCGCATGCCGCCTACGTTCTTGAACGTCCCGTGGCCGCGAAAACCCGCAAGGTTGTGGCAATTGCAAAAGCCATCCGGCGACGCGTCACCCGTTCGAATCCGCGTACCTGAAGCTTTTCTCCTCCCATTTTTTTGCGATAAAAATGACCACCCCCTTCAAACCCACTCCCCGTGACCTCGCTGAAGCCCCGCACCGCCGCGTCCCGGACATCATCGGCCCCAATCTCAAAGTCCTCTTCTGCGGCATCAACCCGGGCATCTACACCGCCGCCATTCGCCACCATTTCGGCCGCCCCGGCAATCGTTTCTGGCCCGCGCTCTACGCGGGCGGCTTCACCCCGCGCCTCTTCTCACCCTTCGAAAACCACGAACTCCTCGCTCTCGGCTACGGCATCAGCAACCTCGTCATGCGTCCCACCATTCTCGCCAGCGAACTCTCCCCTGAAGAACTCCGCCGCGGAGCAAAACGCCTGGAGAAAAAGATCTTCCTGCACAAACCGCGCTTTGTAGCATTCCTCGGCATCACTTCCTACCGCATCGCTTTCGATCGTCCCGCCGCGCAGGTCGGCCCGCAGAATCACCGCATCGGCGAGACCCAGGTCTGGGTTCTCCCCAATCCCAGCGGCCTGAACGCTCATTTCACCCCGCCGCGCCTCCGCCAGGTGTTCCGAGAATTCCACGCCGCCGTGCAAACCGATGCACTTTCCCGCCATTCTTCCTGAAGTTGGCCCACAAATACTCTGCCAAACCGCCCATTAACTATCCGCCGGTCTTTACACGGTAGGGGGGTTTCGTATAATAACTCTTCGCTTCGCGGGCGTAGCTCAGTGGTAGAGCGTCACGTTGCCAACGTGAATGTCGAGGGTTCGAGCCCCTTCGCCCGCTTTGAACAGTGTATGAACCCCAGACTATTCGCTGGGGTTCTTTGCGTTACGGTAAATGCGCTGTTGAGGTTGTTTTCACTCAACCTGCGCTTCCTTCCCGAGATACAATCCTTACATGCGAAATACCTCCTCCCGCCAATCAGAAACTCCACTGATGGCTCTGCGGTTCGTCCAGCGCGTGGCGAAAATGCCCGCGATCTGGCGTCTGCGGGCTTTGCAGGCCTTGGCGCGCTGGGGGGTGCGCGAAGAAACCCTCCTGATCATTCTTGCTGTTCTCATCGGATTGTCCGCCGGTGCGTCGGTGTGGGTATTTGAGCGCGTTCTCCATCTGATCGATCAGGGATTCTTCCTCTTCTTTACCCAGAAACTTCACGCCACGACGACCCATTTCTGGCTTCTGCCGCTCTTTCCCGCTCTCGGTGGCCTGGCGCTTATCCTGGTGCGTCGCGCCTTTCGCATGGAATACAGCCGCCTCCACGGGATCTCCGCCATCCTCTACGCACTCATTCGTCGTGCCAGCACGCTTCGTCCCACCATGGGACTCGAGACACTCTTCGCCAGCACGCTTACCATTGGCACCGGTGGCTCCGCCGGCCCGGAAGCGCCCATCGCCGTCATCGGGTCGTCAGTGGGTTCGACGATCGGCCGCCTCGCCGGTATCTCCCGCCGCAACACGCCCACCCTCATCGGCTGCGGCGCTGCCGCCGGCATCAGCGCGATTTTCAGCGCCCCCATTGCCGGCGTTCTGTTCGCCATGGAAGTCATGCTGCGGGATTTTTCCGTCCGCACCTTCACCCCCATCGTTATCAGCTCCGTCATCTCCACCGTCATGTTTCAGACCATTACCGGTGAAAGCGGCAGCGGCCTATTTGCCTCGCCTGCTGATCTTTCCTATCACTTCACTTTCCACGAAATGCCGTACTATCTCATCCTCGGCATTCTCTGCGGCGGACTCGCCGTCGGGTTCACCCGCATCCTCGAAGCCGTCGAAAAATCTTTCGACCGTCTCAATAAAATATTGCCGCGAGCTCTTCATCCCGCGCTCGGAGCCGCACTCTCCGGCGCCTGCGGCGTCATCCTCATCCTGCTTTTCTCGCACGATGCCTACCTCGGCGGCCCCTCCGGACAATTCGCCGCCAAAAGCTATGTCCCCGTCTTTGCCACCGGTTATCCCACGATCCACCGCGCCCTCGATCCTCAGTGGTACACCGGAAAATTGCTCGCCACCGGCGATCTCGGCATGCTCAGCATGACTTTCCTCGCCACCGTCTGCCTCCTCAAAGTCCTCGCCACCTCACTGACCCTCGGCAGCGGCGGTTCCGGCGGCGTCTTCGCCCCTTCGCTCTTCATCGGCGCCACCGGCGGCGGCGCCGTCGGCATGATCGTCCATCGCTTCAATCCCGCCGCGGACCCCACTTCCTATGCCCTTGTAGGCATGGGCGCCGTCCTTGCCGCGGCCATCCAAGCGCCCCTAATGGCCATCATGCTGCTCTTTGAACTCACGCGCAATTACCAGATCATGCTTCCCGCTATGCTCGCCGCCGTCACGGCCACGCTCATCCAGCAGGTCATTGTGAAGGACGGCCTCTACACACTCCCGCTCTGCCATGAAGGCATTCGCGTCGGCGCACCGGTGGGCGTCAGCCATCTCCGCCGCGTCGGCATCGACAGTCAGATGCTCAAATCCCCCTGCATCGCCACCGCCAATGATCCCATCGCGGCGCTCATCGAACGCCTGCAGCAGGATAACGCTACCGACTTCATCGTCTTCGACACCAGCGCCCGTTACCTCGGCATGGTCCCTCTTGATGATGTGAAAGATGCCATGCTCGCGCCTGAATCCATCCCCCTGCTTCTTACCGGCGATATCCTGCGCTCCGACGTTCCCCCGCTCACCGTCGCCGACACACTCGAAACCGCCTTTGAATCGTTCAGTCGCTATGAAGTCGACTGCCTCCCCGTCTTCAGCGCATCGCCCGGCACGGCAGACACCCTTCTCGGTCTGCTTATGCGCTCCGACCTTATGCGCCGCTATCACGCCGAACTCAGTGAATAGGCCTACCCCCGAATCATCGTCAGCAGCATCTTCATCCGGCCTGCCGCCTTCAGCGCATGCGGGACATTCGCGGGCATCAACACCATCTCCCCCGCCCGCGTCGCAATTGCCTTGCCGCCGATCGTGATCTCCACTTCCCCCTCCACCACCTGCACCAGCGCATCAAATGGCGCTGTGTGCTCGCTCAGCTCCTGCCCCGCATCAAACGCAAACAGCGTGACGTTTCCGTTCTTCTGCTTCACAATCACGCGGCTCACCACTGCGCCGGCCTGATACGCCACCAGGTCCGCCGCCTTGAGCACCTGCGCCGCCAACGATCCCGAACCCGGTAGGGGGGCATTCGATTCCATCTTCCGCCTCATCCAAATCTAACAATTTCGCATCCGAAATCCGCGTTCATCCCTGTGTATCCGTGGCCAATTCTCGTTGTGCCGTCGTGTCGTCATGGTCCAGCTTCGGCTCCGTTACTCCATGCAACTTCATCCACCGCCGCCGCCGAATCCAGTAAAACAGCACCGGAATCATCAGATCGATGACCTCATCCGAAATGAGCAATCCGCCCAATACCGGCGCCGCCATTGGCCGCATGATCTCCGCACCCGTACCCGTCGCCCACAGCATCGGCACCAGGCCGATGATGGCCACGCCTTCCGTCAGCAGCTTCGGCCGCAGCCGATGCACCGCCCCAGTGATAACCGCCGTCCGCAGTTCTTCGAGCGACTTGATCCCCGCCAATCCGCCCCGCCGGTCCAGCGCCTCGCGCAGATACACCAGCATGATCACGCCCGTCTCCGTCGCCATGCCGAATGCCGAGATGTACCCGATCGACACCACCACGCTGCGATTGAAGCCGAACACCGCCTGGAACATGATCGCCCCGGACAGCGCTCCCAGCACCGCCAGGAACGCCAGCAGCGTGTCCATCACATCGTGAAACGTGACGAACAGCAGGAACAGAATCAGCAGGATTACCATCGGGAAGATCACGGCCAGCGTCTGGTTGGCCCGCACCTGCGCCTCGAATTCGCCCGACCATTCGATGCTCATCCCCGTGCCCGCAAGCTTCGCCTCAATCGGCTTGATCGCCTCCCGCGCCTCATCGACAAACGAAAGAATGTCCCGCCCGCGTACATTCAGCGTCACGTAATTCCGCAGCCGCCCATTCTCCGACTTGATCATCGACGGCCCTTCGACGATCCGGATATCCGTCACCATGCTCAGCGGTATCTGCACCGCCGTCGCTCCCGGCGCTGTTGATTCCAAGTTCACTCCCCCCGAAGTGCCCCCAGCGCCCATGCCTGCCGGCTTTTCTCCTCCACCGCCCATGCCGCTGCTGGCGCTCCCGCCGCCCATTCCGCCGCCTGCGCCTGCAGATGATCGTGCAGCTTTTACCGGCTGCGCTGCCGCTCCAGCACGCCCGCCCGCACTTCCCAACTCCAGCAGCGTCGCCGGCGTCATTTGCGCCGTCACCGTGACGTTCTTTACCGAATCCAGGTTCTGCCAATCATCCCGTACGTAGCGCAGCCGCACCGGGAAGCGTTGCCGCCCCTCGATGGTCATGGTGATCTTGCCGCCTCCCATGGCCGTCTCAATCGCCTGGCTCACTTCCGTCATGTTCACGCCGAAACGTGCCGCTCGCTGACGATCGATCGTCACTTCCAGGTACCGCTTTCCCACCGCCTGATCCGGTACCACATCCACCGCCCCGTTGATCGTTTTCATCTTCGCCGCGATTTCCTGGCTTACCTTCTGAATATCCTCGATCGACTGCGTCAGCGGCTTGCCCGTCGGACCATACACCTTGATCCCGATCTGCGTTCGCACCCCCGTCGCCAGCATGTTCACGCGATTGATGATCGGCTGCGTCCACGCATTGCCCCATCCCGGCATCTGCAACTCCGAATCCATCTCCTCCAGCACGTTATCCTTGTTCTTCTGCCACAGGAAAAGCCCCTTGGCAAACTCCGGCGTCAATGCCGCCGCAACCTCCGGCGCTTCCCCGGACTGCCCGCGCACCTCCAACGCCGTCCCCTTCACCGTCGCCAGCAGCTTTTCCACCAGCAGATCGTCCATCATCCGTGCCGCGTGATCGAACAACTCCCAGTTCAGAATCTTGATGCGCTCCACCATCAGCGTGTTGTGCTTCTTCTCGATCGCCGTCATCACGCGTTGGGCAAAATCCGGCGGCTGCGAACCAATCGCACTTCGTACAAATTTCCCGGCATCTGCCAGAAAATTCGGCGGATCCAGCAGCAAGTCATCGCGTTCCGCTAGAATCCCGCGCTGGATCAACTCCGCCCGCAGCGTTCCCAATAGATGATCAACCTCTTCCTGTCGCTCCACTTCCGCCAGCAGCAGCCCGTGATCCTTCGCCGCATCCAGAATCGCCGTCGCATCCGCTTCCGTCGCCGCGCGCAGAATCGCCTTCTTCCCCTTCAACTCCGGCAGCGTCCGCGCATGCTCCAGCAGCATGTCGTATCCCACTCGGGTCAGCGCCCGCGCCAGCTCAGGCCGGTATTCCTCCATCCGCCGCCGCGACAATTCCCGCAGCGACGTGTCGAAACTCCCCATCGAAATCGACACCGCCGTGTTCAAAATCACGGACGCGCTCGTGTATTTGGGATGATCCTTCAGGTACTTGGCATCTTTCACCGCCCGCACGACGTTCGGCCATTCCTCGACCTTGATTGACTCCTTCGCAATCATCCCCTTCTTGGCCAGTTCCACCGCCACCCGCCCGGCCTGGTCGAGCGCATCATTAAATTCCATCTTCCGCTTCGGCCACCATTCCTGCGGCTGCAGCGTCACGATCGTCTCGACCATGTCCAGCGGCGAGGGGTCCGTTGCCGTGTCCGCCCGCCCGATCTTCCCCACCGCCATCGACACTTCCGGAAACGAGCGCAGTATCCGGTCCCGCACCATCACATCGTCCACGGCTTGGCCCATCGCGATCCGCGGCGCACTCGTCGGCATATCAAGAATCGATCCCTCGTTCAAACTCGGCATGAACTCGCTGCCCAGTTTCGGCAAATGCGTGTCCGCCACGAAAGTCACCACCAGCAGACTCGCCATCGCCGCCGTCCGCCAATGCCTGCACACCATCGCCAGCAGAATAATCCCCGCCGCAATCCCCAATATGTACCACCGGCTATGCAGCACAATCGCCGCCGGCAACGTGATCGCCGCAAACAATTCCTGCTTCCCGATGGCCATCAGGAACACCACCACCAGCAGCCCCACCAGCACCCACATCGTCCAGCCGTCTTTCCGTACACCCAGAATCGTAAACAGCAGCCCCAGCACCAGCATGACCAGCGACAGCCACCATATCCCCATGAGCGCCGCACCGATCGCCAGGATCACCGCCATGATCCACCACACCACGGCCGGCCGGTCGATGATCCACGACAGCATCGGCTTGTATATGTTGATGAAGCTGCGGACGATCCAATTCTCTTCCTCGCCCCGGATGCGCCCCTTGATGAAAATCGGAATCAACGCCGGCACCAGCGTGATCGCCAGCAGCGCCACGCCGATCATCGCAAAACTCTTCGTGAACGCTAGCGGATGCGACAGCTTCCCCTCCTGCCCTCCAAACGCAAACACCGGCAGAAAGCTCAGCAGCATGATCACCACTGAGAAGAAAATCGGCCTCCCTACCAGCCGGCACGCCTTCACTACGATCTCCGTAGTGTCGCCGGTGACGCGATGCGTGCCGGCAGCTTCCGCGTGTTCTTTCAATTCATGCGACGCGTTCTCCACCATCACCACCGATGCATCCACCAATATCCCCACGCTGATCGCAATCCCGCACAGCGACATGATGTTGCTCGGCATCCCCAGGTAATACATGAACAGAAAGCTGATCAGCACCGCCATCGGCAACGTGATGCACACCACCACCGCCGACCGGAAATGCGTCAAGATCAGCAGGATCGCGATCGACGCAATGATCATTTCTTCCCGCAGCGTCCCCGTCACCGTGTGAATCGCCGACTCGATCAGCCGCGTCCGATCGTAGAACGGCACAATCCGCACGCCGCTCGGCAGGCCGCTCTGAATATGCCGGATCTTCTCCTTGATCGATTCCGTCACCGCCAGCGGGTTCTCGCCGTACCGCATCATCACCACGCCCCCGACCACCTCACGCCCGTTCTTCTCCAGGGCGCTGCGCCGGAACTCCGGCCCAAGTTGCACCTTCGCAATATTCTTCACACAGATCGGCACGCCGCTGCGCGACGTCACCACCACGTTCTCCAGATCTGCCACGCCTTTGAGCCAGCCCACTCCGCGCAGCAGATATTCTGACGAATTGTCGACGATCACCTTCCCGCCCACACTGATGTTGCTGCCGGAAATCGCGGCGTAAATGCTCCCCAGCGGCAGGTCGTACTCCCGCAGCTTTGCCGGGTCGATGTCAACCTGGTACTCGCGGACGAATCCCCCCGCGCTGGCCACCTCCGACACGCCCGGCACGCTCGCCAACTGGTAGCGCACGTTGAAATCCTGCACGGCCCGCAGCTCATCCAGTGACTTCCCCTCGCCCTCCACCGTGTACCAGTAGATCTGCCCCAGCGCCGTCGCGTCCGGCGCCATGTACGGAATCACGCCCTGGGGCATCTGCGCCTGCGCCGTCTGCAGGCGCTCCAAGACCCGCGTCCGCGCAAAGTAAAAATCCGTCTTGTCATCAAAAATTACATTGATCATCGAAAAATTGAATTCCGATGATGCCCGTACCGCCTTCACCCCCGCCAGCCCCTGCAACTGCACCGACAGCGGATACGTAATCTGGTCTTCGATATCCTGCGGACTTCGCCCCATCCAGTCCGCAAACACAATCACCTGGTTCTCAGACAAATCCGGAATCGCATCCACCGGCGTATGCAGCACCGCATACACGCCCCAAATCGCAATACCCACCCACGCCAGTATCACCAGCCACCGGTTGCGAACGCTGAATTCTATAATCCGTGCAATCATCTATTCATCCATCATCCGTGGTTCGTGTTCCATGATCGGTGCTCATCATCATTGTCATGTCTAGGTGAGGAATCTTCGTGTGCCATGCCTTACGGGGCAGGGGCCCCGTCAGGCATGCCGTCGTGTGCATGTTGAGTTGCTGGGCCACTCGTCGCAGGCGCACTCGTCGTAGCCGGCTGCGTCACCGCTTCCTCCGCCTCCACCGGATTCAACCGATTCTCCGCATCCAACAAAAACGCACCCGTCGTCACAACGCGGTCGCCCTCTTCCAGGCCCGCCACCACCGGATACCAATCACCCGCCAGCGGTCCCACCTTCACAGATCGCATATCGAACACACCTTCCATCGTCGCATTGGCCACGAACACCACCATGCTTCGTCCCGTATCGATCACCGCCGACCGCGGCAGCGCCAGCACATGCGACCCGCTCGTCACCGGACGCGTCGCCACCGGCGCCGCCACCCGGGGCAGCCGGTTAATCTCGCTACCGCACGTCGGCATTTCCGTCCCCATGAACGGATTCAACGCTTCATTGCCCAACTGCAGCCAATTCGGTTTCACGCCCATCGGACAATGAAATACTTTCACCGCCTGCCCATCCTCCGGCACGCCGACCGCCAAACCCAACTCGATCATCTCCGCTGAAATCTCCCGGTAGCTGTCCCGCAGTTCCTTCAGCTTTCGGCTCGCTGAGTCCTGCGCCAATTTCGCGATCTTCTCCACCCGTGCCGCCACATCCGCATCCCCCTTGATCGCCTCCAATTTCTTCGCCGCATCGCGCAACAATTCCGGAACCCCCTCCACCTTGTCCTGCGCCAGCAGCATCTGCGCCGCAAAATACGATTCCAGCGCTCCGCGAAACCTCGTCGCATTCATTACCACAGTGTCGCGACTAACAAGTGCCAGTGCAGCACTTTCCATCCTCGACCGATACGACGTCGCGTTCATCGTCGCCCCCTCGCCTCCCAAATCATCCTGCTTCTCCGCCAGCACCGGCACGCGAATATTCACCTCCGCAAACATCCCCGGACGCAACCGCTTATCCGTGTTCGCCACCTCCACCCGCGCCGCCAGCGTCCGCGTCGCCGGATCCAGTTGAAACGCCAGATACGTGATCTTCCCCGCATACGTCTCGTTCGGCAGTGATTCAATATGAATCGCCACCTGATCCCCCAAATGCACCAGCGGCACATCCTGCTCGTAAATCCGCACCTGCAGCCACAAGTTGCTGATGTCCGCCACCGTGAACGGTGTGTCCCCCGTCTGCACGTACCCGCCCTCGTACAGATTCTTCTTCACCACGATCCCGCTGATCGGCGATGTCGCCACAAAATGCGTCGGCACCTTGCCCGTCTTGTCGAATGCCTCATCCAACTCGGCAAAATCCTTCTCCGTCATTCCCCACAACGCCAGCTTCTGCGTCGATGCGTTATACACATCCACCGTATCCATCTTCAGATCTTCCGCCGCATCTTTCGGCAAATCGTTAACGCGCTTCCGCGCCAGCAGATATTCCCGCTGTGCCGTGTAAACCTCCGGGCTATACAACGAATACAGCGGATCCCCGCGCTTCACTTCCTGCCCCACCGACCGTACATACAGCTCATCGGCCCGCCCCGGCACCCGCGAACTGATCTGCGCCACCCGCGTCTCATCGTAATCCACCGTCGCCACTGATCGGATATCCCGCGCCAGGTTCCGCTCCTGTACCACGCTCGTCTGGATGTTCGCCATCGCTATCCGCCACGGCGTCAATTGCACCCGCGCCAGCACGCCCCCGGGCAGCGTCATCTTCTCCCCCTTCTTCCGCTTTGCCAGCGGCATCCCACAGATCGGGCAATTCCCCGGCTCGCTCCGCACCACATTCGGATGCATCACGCAGTAATACTCAACATCCCCCGCCGCCTGGGTCAGCGCATCCGGCGCCACCGGCGGCCGCGTCCATTTATCCATGTAATTCTTGATGTGATCCCAATACCCCACCACCATCGCCGCCGCCAGAAACACCGCCAAGAATCGCGCCCGCGCCAGCGCCACCTTCGTCACCGCAAATGCATTATGAAGAAATCCTGCCATCTAAATCCTCTTCGCGTCGTGGTCTATTGTCCGGGTTTCGTTGTCGGCTCAGTTGCCGCCGGCTTCAACGTCTCCACATCCACTCCCGCCAGCGTTTCCAGCTCCGCGAGCCGTTTCTCGCGCTCGATCCGCACTTCCGCCACCAGCCGCCGCACATCCAGCAGCGTACGCTGTGTGTCCACCAGTTCGCTATAGCTGATCTGTCCCGCTGTATATGCCTGACGCGAACTCGTCCATACCTGCTTGCTCTTGGGCATGATGATTTCCGCGAACACGTCCCGCTGCCGCTCCGCATTCCGCAGCGCCACCAGAGTCGCCACAAATTGCCCCGCCCGGTCCGACTTGCTCTGCCGCACCATCGCCTCGGAGGCCTGCATCATCATGCGCGCCTCCTTGATCTGCCCTTCGATCATGGGAATCGTCGTCGGCAGCATCACCGCGGCCCCCGCCACCTGCGCCACGCTTCCCGTAAACGAAAAGGTCGGATTGATGTCCGGCAAATACGCCATCTTCGCTAGCTTCAACGCATCCGTCCGCCCCTGCACATCCTTCGCCAGCGCCCCCAGCGCCGGATTCCGATCCACTCCCATCGCAATCAACTTCGCATCATCCGGTATCGCCCGCCCCTCCGGTAACTCTCGCGGCGGATTCAACACAGCATCGCCAGGCCGCGCCAACATCCCATTCAACATCGCCCGCATCTGCCCCAGCTCGGCCTCCATGTTGCCGACCTGGTTCTCAGCCAGCCGATAATCCGTCTGCGCCTTGAGCAAGTCCTGCTGCGGCGCCCCCGCCTTCACTCGGTCCGACGCCAGTGTCGATACCGACTTCAGCAACGCTGCATTCTCTTTGGCAATCCGCACCTGCTCCGCCATCAGCGCAAAATCAAGCCACGCCGTCAGCACCTTCTTCTGCAAATCAAATTTCGCACTCTCAAACCGCAACCCCGCCGCCTGCGCCTGATCGAACGCCACTTTCCCAGACTGTTGCACCTTCTGTGGCAACTTCAAATTCATCGCCGGATCAAACCCCACCGCCACCGTCTGCCGATCCCACGTCTTGATCTTCTCCGCCGAAAACATGTACGAATAGCCCACGGAAATATTCGAATTCGGATACGCCGCCGCCATGTCCACGCGCTCGATCGCCGCCCGCCACTCCCAATACGCCGCCTCCAAATCCCCATTCGCCAGGAACGCCCGCTGCAACACCTCGCGCCACGTCGGCTCCGCCGCCAGCTCCGGCAACTTCCGTTCCCCCACCGGCTTCTCATAAGCCTTTCCCACCTCGTTCGCCTTGGCCTCTTCCTGCTTCAGCTCCTGCGGCGCCAGCGAACACCCACCCCATGCGATCGCCATCACCAGCGCACTGTATCCCAGCCATGTTGAAAACTTCATCATACATCTCTCAAACGGCAGCGAAGTCCCCATCGGTTCAATGATTTGCAGCCTTTTCGCGTTTGTCAGGATAGGATTTATGTCGGTATTCCACAATAACTGTCTTTGAGATAAAAAATAATGATCCTTTGGCCATGCTATATCATTCTAATATGCCTCGTCGCCGCGTTCTGGCTCTGGCTCCTGATTTCCCCCACCCAGCGCCGCGTCAGCCGCTTCACCTACAGCGCCGCCGACGCCCCGCACCAACTCAACAACCTCATTCCCCACGATGACATCCTCCAGCAGTGGGGGGGTGATGGTGGAGGTGATCCGCCTACCTGGCCCTCCGTCGCCGTCATCATCCCCGGCCGCAACGAAGGCCACCTCCTCGACACCACCCTCCGCTCCCTCTGCGCCATGGACTATCCCAACTTCCGCATCATCTTCGTCGACGACCAATCCACCGACTCCACTCCCGCCGTCTGCCGCCGCCTCGAACAGGAATTCCCCCACCTTTTCGTACTCCACAACACCACCCCGCCCGAACCTTCCTGGGTCGGCAAGTCATGGGCCATCCATCAGGGCCTCGCCCACGCCCCGCAAGACACCGACTACCTCCTATTCTGCGATTCCGATCTCGTCTTCCACCCCCAATGCCTCCGCCAGATGATGCGCCTCGCCCTCCACCGCCGCACCGACATCGCCTCGCTCCTCCCCACCCTCGAGTACCAATCCCTCGGCGAGCTCCTCGGTCTCGCCGCGGCCATGACCTTCATCACACTCATCTATCCCCTCGGTATCACCAACGATCCCCGTTCCCCCAAATCCCTCATCGCCGGCGGCTTCTTCCTCATCAAAACCGCCGTCTACCACGAGATTGGTGGCCACGCTGCCGTCCGCGGACAAATGATCGAAGACATCGCCATCGGCACTCTCGCCAAGTCCCGCGGCAAACGCGTCTTCACCGTCCTCACCCGCGACCTCCTCCGCGCCCGCATGTACGAAGGCTGGCACGACACCTTTCACGGACTCAAAAAGAACGCCTTCGGTGGCGTCCACTACCGCTACCCTTCCGGCCTCGGTGCCGTGTTATTCATGCTCCTCGTTGGCGCCCTCGTCCCCGTCTATGTCGTGATAGGGGGGGTGCTGATCTCCCAACACTTCACCCCCGCCATCGTTGCAGCACTCCTGATCTCCCTCCTCGCCTGGCTCGCCATGACCCTCACCGGCTCGCGCAACGCCCGCCTCGCCGGTCTCCCCGTCTACGCCGCCCTTCTCATGCCCGCCTCTTTCACCTTTCTCATGCTCGTCCTCCTCGGCGCCATGCTCGACTTCTTCCGCGGCGGTAACACCTGGTCCGGCCGCCGCATGGCCTCCCAACACACTCATTCCCTCGACAAAATAAAGTAGCCCCCATCCGCGACTCCCCCTTGGACTCAATAATCGCCATCACGCCCTGCTCCCGTAGCCCCACCGCCCTCCCCCCGTGTAGAATCCCCTCCTGACCGCGGCGTATGGAATTTGCTTCGTCCTTCCTCTCAAAGGATTCTCCCCTCATGGCCTTCGACTTTCTAAAAAAAGCTCTCACCAAGACCACCGGCGCGCTCGCCGCCAGCGTCGATAAACTTAAGACCGGCCTCACCAAGACCCGCGACGTCTTCGTCGGTGGCCTCAAATCTCTCCTCCGCGGCCGCAAGCTCGATCAACAACTCCTCGACGAACTCGAACAGCGCCTCATCACCAGCGACCTCGGCGTCAAAGCCACCCTCAAAATCATGGAAGACCTCAACGCCGCCTGGCACGCCGGGAAAATCACCTCCGGCGACGAAGTCCTCGACTTCCTCAAAGCCGAAATGAAAGGCTACTGGCCCGTCGAAACCCGCGCCCTCAAATTCGCATCCTCTGGTCCCACCGTCATCCTCGTCACCGGCATCAACGGCGCCGGCAAAACCACCTCCATCGCCAAGCTCGGCCAATACCTCAAAGGCCAGGGCAAGACCGTCATGGTCGCCGCTTGCGACACCTTTCGCGCCGCCGCCGTCGAACAACTCTCCATCTGGGCCCAGCGCATCGACGTCCAGATCGTCAAACATCAGATGGGCTCCGACCCCGCCGCCGTCGCCTTCGACGCCTGCGATGCCGCCCTCGCCCGCAACATCGATGTCCTCATCGTCGACACCGCCGGCCGCCTGCACACGCAGGAGCACCTCATGCGTGAGCTTTCCAAAATTCGCAAGGTCATCGACAAACGCATCCCCGGTGCCCCGCACGAAGTCCTCCTCGTCCTCGACGCCACGACCGGCCAGAACGCCATCCGCCAGGCTGAAGAATTTCTCAAAGCCGTCCAAGTCTCCGGCATCTTCCTCGCCAAACTCGACGGCACCGCCAAGGGAGGCATCGTCATCGCCATCCGCCACCAACTCGGCCTTCCGGTCAAATTCGTCGGCATCGGCGAAACCCCCGAAGACATCGAGCCATTCGATCCCGAAGTCTTTGTCGAAGCTCTATTTGCTGAAGAAGAGTCTCAACCCCGCAGCCCATAATTCAAGTCATGCATTCACGAACAAGTCGCGGCCCCCACATTCACGCTCAACAATAAGCGACGATTGAGTCTGTATTCGCATCCAGAAAATTCTCGCTAGAGCATCTGCCAAAAGTTTTCCGCGTTATACACTTGCGCAATCGCGAAGAATATGGTGAACTCTGTGCATGGCACGGAGGCCGCCACAACCTCATGCGGAGAATTGCACGCTCACGGAGCTGGATGTCGCCACGGTCG
>CAIMWO010000069.1 GCA_903845195.1 uncultured Phycisphaerales bacterium | reverse complement strand
CGACCGTGGCGACATCCAGCTCCGTGAGCGTGCAATTCTCCGCATGAGGTTGTGGCGGCCTCCGTGCCATGCACAGAGTTCACCATATTCTTCGCGATTGCGCAAGTGTATAACGCGGAAAACTTTTGGCAGATGCTCTAGAGGTTTCGCCTTCACACGTCGATTTTTTAAGAGTGAGGGCATTTGTGCGCCAGCAAAGCTCCCTGAATACCCGCGTACGGAGTCTGGTGATCGACCTGCGGCTCATCGAGTTTGCGTTGTTTTTGTGAGTTGTACTTTTTGAGGTGCGGCATGATTTTCAGTGAACTCCTTTCCTCCCGTCACAGTCTGGAACGGCTCCTGAACCTCAGCGCGACGCTGGCCGAGCTCACCTCGTCCGAGACGCTCTGCTCCAAGATTCCCACATTCCTCAGCCAGACGCTCGATCTCGAGCCGCTCAGCCTGGTGATCTTCAAACAGGATCACGACCAGACCGAACCGACCATACTGTCACTCAGCGCCTCCGGAACGGTGGCGACGGGCGAAGCCAGTGCCAACTTCCAGCGCCATATTCTCGATATCTGTCGGCAGACGCTCCCGTTGACGACCAAGGACGGCCCAACGATGCGTCGCGCGCTGGATCAGTCCGACGTCGGTCACGGTTTCGCCCAGACCGCCGCCGCTCATCTTCCGCTGTATCCCCGTCAGCTCGTGCTGTCCCGCGCTCTTTCCGACACCCACGCCTTTGCCATTATTCTGCATCTGCGCGCCGATCAGCCGCTGCCCTCGGGCATCCTGACGGAAAGCCTGGTGCTCGTGGCCGACCAGCTCACCCGCATGTTGGCGTGCAACTATGCCTGGCAGGAAGATCCGGCACGCCTGGGCGAATCGTTCGAACGCCTCACCGATCGCGAGTGGGTGGTGCTCAAAGGACTCAATTCCGAGGATGGCGAGAAACAACTCGCCGACCGCCTTCACCTTTCCCCGCACACGCTGCACTCCCACATCAAGTCGATCTACCGGAAAGTCGGCGTGCAGGGACGGCTTCCGCTGCTGCTCAAACTCAACGCGGCGATCCGCGAAATCCGTCTCAATAACCTCCGCTCCGCTGCTGCTCCCCGCGAGTGCGATCGGGCCGTGGGATAAGCATTTCTCCAGCAGATTCCGGTCAACTCACTGAAGTTTCGACCGGCAGCACGTCGTGAACTCCTTTTGGTATGGGGCGAACAGTCTATGAGCGATCTATCTCCTTCCTCTGGCACTCCAGCGGCGCCGACACCGTCCCGGTGCGAGGCCGAGCAGGACGCATCCCGCGAATTGCGTTTCGCCCGGACCATCGTTGATTCCCTTCACGCGGCCGTCGGCGTGCTCGATCCCCGCGGCCATATCCTGCGTTTCAACCGCTATTGCGAGCTGGTCAGCGGCTACACCGAAGCCGAAGTCCAAGGCCGCCTCTCGTGGGAAATCCTGGTTCCCGAGGCGCAGCGCGAACAGGCGCGCCAGGAATTCCTGGCCCGCACGCCGGCGTCGTACCCGATCTCCGGAGAAGTGGAACTCCAACTCCGCGACGGCTCACGCTGCTGGTGCTCGTACACCAACAATGCCGTGCTCGACGCCCAGGGGAATATCGAATACATCGTCTTCTCCGCCCTGGACATCACCACGGAGCGCACCACACGGGAAGCCCTCAGAGCCTCGGAAGCGTTCGCCTGCTCGATTGTCGACGCCCTGGGCTCGCAAATCGTCATCCTCGATCGCCAAGGCAACATCATTTCCTTCAACCGCGCCTGGGGTGAGGGCAGCAAACTCCGCGGCATTGCCGACGTTTCCCAGGCCATCGGCCAGAGCTACTTTACTTTCTGCGCCGGCGTCCAGCCGCGACAGCACCTCTACGGAGTCCGTTGGGCGGAACTGGTTCGTGAGGTTCTGGATGGCCGCATGCCGAGCGTCGAATTGAATTACCCCGTGGACGTCGACGGCACCCAGCGCTGGTACGTCGTGCGCGCCGTCCGCTTCAACGACCCTGCCCACGCGTGCGTCCTGATCACGCACGAAGATATCACGACGATCAAACTGGCGGAACTCGCCTCGCTCCAGGCCCGCCAAGCCGCCGAGGCCGCCAACCGCTCCAAGTCCGAATTCCTGGCCAACATGTCGCACGAAATTCGCACGCCGATGACCGCAATCCTCGGTCACATCGATCTTCTGGAGGAGCAGCAGCTGTCGGCCTTCGAACAGCGCCAGTCGCTCCGCACCGTCCGGCGCAACGCCGAGCATCTCCTGCAGCTCATCAACGATATCCTGGATCTTTCGAAGATCGAGGCCGGCAAAATGGAGACGGAGCAGATCGCCTGCTCGCCGGTACAGTTGATCGCCGAAGTCGCCTCCGTCATGCGCGTCCGGGCGCTCGAAAAGAAACTGGCGTTTCAGGTGCAGTATGTCGGACCGGTGCCGCAAACGGTGCGCAGCGATCCGATGCGGCTGCGGCAGATTCTGATGAACCTCGTGGGCAATGCCATCAAGTTCACCGATTCCGGCTCGGTCCGGCTGTTTGTCCGGCTGCTCGACCACAATTCTTCCGATCCCGCCCAGCTTCATTTTCAGGTTGTTGACACCGGCGTGGGCATGACGCAATCGCAGATTCAACAGCTCTTTCAACCGTTTACCCAGGCGGATTCCTCCACCACCCGTCGCTACGGCGGAACAGGGCTGGGCTTGTCTATCTGCAAACGCCTGGCCGAAGCACTCGGCGGGGGCATCCACGTCGAATCCATCCCGGGCGCCGGCACCACCTTCACCGTCTGGATCAACGCCGGCGATCTGAAGAATGTGCCGCTGGTCCTCGATCCGCATGATGCCAATACTGCACTTGCGGCAAATCCCCGGGGTGAACCCGAAAAAGCCGCACAGCAGATTCTTTCCGGCCGCAAAATACTGCTGGCCGAGGACGGCCCGGATAACCAGTACCTCGTCTCGCTGTTGTTGCGACGGTCCGGGGCGCGGGTGGAGACGGTCGATAATGGTCGGCAGGCGCTGTTGACGGCTCTCGATGCCCAGCGCGACGGCCACCCCTTTGATCTGATTCTCATGGACATGCAGATGCCGGAAATGGATGGCTATGCCGCCACGCGCAAACTCCGCCAGCGCGGCTATTTGCATAAAGTCGTGGCTCTCACCGCCCATACCATGCCTGGTGACCGCGAAAGATGCCTCGAAGCCGGCTGTAACGACTACATTCCCAAGCCGTTCCAGCCGCAGCAGCTGATCGACACGCTGGTCGCGGCGCTGGGCGATGCCCCTGGTGCCGCCGTGACGGCCGCAGTGAACGCATCCAGCGCCCGCGGTGACGGGACCGCCGCAGCGCGGCTTTTGGCCGACGATTCCGAGGAATATGCGGTCCTGGAACAGCATTTTGTTCAAACGCTCAGCCAGAGCGCTGGCGATCTTGAGAAGGCATTGAAGGCATCTAACCTCCAGGCCATTGCAGACTTATGTCATCAGTTGAAAGGTTCGGCCGGCAGCTTTGGGTTTCCGGTGATCAGCACGGCCGCGGCGCTGGTCATACGGGGCGTGAAGGCGGGGCTGGACATTCCGAGTGTTTCGCGGGCGATTCAGGACCTGATTTTCCTGTGCCGGGAGGCGGCGGGGGTGGTCGCCTCAAAGAGTGATATGGGAAATTCAACTTTGCGCGAAGATTCCGGGGTGGGCCGCCGATAGACCTTTTGGCGAGGTTAGCGATGCGAAGTAAGTCGTGTAGCAGCCTTGAAATATGACAAGTGAATAGCTGGCTGGCAGATGGCGCGGTAACGGTTCTAAGCAGTGCAGTGCAATTGTGATGCCGGGGCGTAGACTGGGCAATTATGTACCCGCTTACCCAAATTCGCAATTGAATGTAAGTGCTTCTGGAATAAGGATCAATAGAACTGGGTAGTTTCCGCAAATTAATCAGATTTTATTGAACCACGAGCGCTGTACCAGCGTATCATTACATGTCGGCGGTTCGAGTCTCCCCACGACTCATCGCTGACGAAGTTCCTTCCTTCTCCCCCACGAAAGCCGGTGGTCGTCTCCCACGCGACCACTGGCTTATTTTTTAGGCTGAGTTTGGGTCGATTTCGAGCGCGTTTTGGGCGCGTTTTGATCGCCTTTTGATGTGTTTTGGACGCGTTTTGAGTGGTATTTTGAAGTTTTGGAGCGTGTTTTGGCGATTTTGGGGAGTGATTTGGCGCAGTTTTCTGCGGGGTGAAGAACCGGATATTCACTTTGGCGATGGGCGGAGGGATGAATGGTGAATGCAGAATTGTGAATAGTAAAGCTGGCCGTGCTGCGGGATGCGCGGGGGGAGGAGGGGGCAATGATGAATGAGAAGACGGAAGGGGGAGATCATTTCTGGCGTTGAGGCTCTACATTTTATTGTTTATATCTACATACATCAATTTAGAATGGATCGGGTTGGTTGTTCTTGGGGGGGTGAGGGGGAGAGGAAGGGAATAGTGAATAGTGAATGGGAGGGGCTAGAGTTGGCCGCGGAGGGTGGCAAGGTGGCAAGGTGGCAAGGTGGCAAGGTGGCAAGGTGGCAAGGTGAAGGGGTCGGGGGCGAAATCGCTGGGGCGGGAGCGACGGGGCAGACGAGGAGTCAGGTGCCCTGACAGGGGAATAAGGACACGGAGTGGAGGGAAATAGAAAATAGAAAATGACAAATGGAAAAAGGGAGGGGAAATAGTGAATAGTGAGAGAGGGTGGGAACTATTTGGGAATAGTGCGAGCGGTCTGCGTATCACTGCCCAAATTGGTAGGAGCCGGACTGGACCTGAAGGACGACGTAAGGGGGTTCTGTTCTTAGGAATTGGACGCCATTGGCCAGGGGAATGGCGATGCCGCTCTCGGTTACTTTATCGATGTTTGTTGCCGGAAAGTAAACGATGGCGGTGGAGTTGACGGGGATGGTTACGTTGAGCTTGATGAAGCCTTCGTTCTTTTCCCAGCGGCTGACGATCGGACCGTAGAGTGATTCCGTTCTGGCTTCGGCAAAGGTCAGATTCCCGACGAGCGCCGGTTTGATGATGAAGGATTGATACCCATAGCAGTCGCAGTCTTCACGGATGCCTGCCAGGCCTTTCATGAACCATGCGGCGATGCCGGTATAGCAGGTATGGATTCTGCTGGGGCAGAGATCATTCCAATATTCGGGCCAGGTGGTTTCTCCGCAGCTGAGAAAGTAGCCGTAACTGGGTTCCGTCGTCTTGGAAAGATGTTCGAAAAGAATGTCGTTTCGTTCCACGGTTTCGATCAGGAATTTCAGCAGTACCGGCAGCCCCGAGCTTCCCATGTCGAGATAGCGGCGGGTGAGGAGAATCTCTTTTTCAAAGTTGGCGAGCACGGCGGATCTCAGGTGGTCCGGCGTGATGCCGGAAAATAACGGGAACGCCAGATGCACCTGGCGCGTGTCCAGATATACATTCTGATCGGGATTGAAAAAACGCCTCTGTGCATTGGCCTTCAACTGTTCCAGACGCTGGCCATAGAGGGCCACGTCATCGGTCTTGCCCAGAAGGCCGGCGATTTCGATGGCGGTGCGAAGATTCATGGCATAGACGCAATTGTTGAAAAGGAGCGCTTCCGGCGTAGTCCCGAACTCCCTCCCCTTGAGCGGATCGCCCATTTCATACGGGGCGGCCCAATCGCCCAGGAAATTGCCGCCCTTGTTGTAGTCGGTGTTGTAAGGCTGGAGGAGTCCATCGGCGACGTTCGACGCCAGGAATTCGAGCCACGCCTTACAGGTGGCGTACGATTGGGCAAGTATCCGTTTGTCCCCGTAATTTTTGTAAAATTCCCAGCTGATGTTGAGTGGGGCGCTATCCCACATGGGGCCGCCATAGTGCCGATTGATCTGCGGCGCGGTGTGTTGGATCCAGCCATTGGGTTGTTGCACGTCGCACCAGTCGCGGACGTTATTGGTGTAAAAGGCGCCGGCGTCGTAGTTGGGAATGCCGCAGCCCCAGGCGGTGGCGAATTGTTCCTCGCCGTAGCCGAGTCGCTCGCGATGAGGACAATCCGCGGTGTAGCCCTCGATGGTGTTGGCGCGGTAAGTAGACAGGTCGGCCTCATAAATTCTGTTGAACAAATCGCTGGAGCAGGTGAATTGCCCCACGCGATTCAGATCGTTACCGACCGCATATCCTTCAATGTCGGTCAGTTCGGGTGTGTTCCGCAAGCCATCAATCGTGATGTACCGGCCGGCGGAATAGTTGAATCGGTTCTGGAAAGTCTCGACCGGACCTCCCTTGCACACATACCGGCTCAATTGACCGAAGGCCTGCGTTGAGTCGGGATTGTCAGAAACCTGGATTGTTACGAGATCCCCTGTGGATTGGTTGCGCATCTTGAGCGAAAGCCAGCCGGTGAAATTCTTGCTCAGATTTATTTTGTACGGTCCTGTCCCGGAGATGCTCTGGGCGACGATGGTTTCAAATATGCGGCTCGGTTCGACCATTTGGGGCGAAAGCAACACGTCGAGCGAGACGGAAGACGCGGGAGCCCAGGCTCTATCGTCGAAGCCGATGGCGTTCCAGCCGGGGTTATATTTTTGCGCATCTATCTGTTCGCCGCCGTGATCGCCATATTTGCAGAGGCCGATATCTTCGCTGGAACTCGTCGCGCAGCGCCAGCTTGGGTCCGCGGCGAGCGCGAGGATTTGCCCATCAGCCGTTTTCATGTTGAGCTGAACGCGGAGCGCCGCTTGGGTTTGGAAGAACTCATAGCGCGACCAGCCCGCAGCGGTCCAGATGGCAATGCAGTTATCACCGGCCTGGAGCGCGCTAGTGATATCGTAGGTGACATAAAGGACTCTTTTGTCGAGCCGCGAGAGCGATGGCGCCAATACGCGGGAGTCCGCCTTTCGCCCATTGATATAGAGTTCGTGATAGCCCACCGAGGCGACAAAAATAAATGCCGCGGCAGGGCACTCGCGAAGAAATATCGTCTTGCGAAACCAAATATGCTTTTCCTCGGCGGCGGATGGGTGCTTGATCCAAGGTCCGGTCCAATCAGTGCGTTCCAGAAGACCCATCGAGAATCGAGCGGGAGAACTCCATGCGGAACCCTTCATGTCTTTATCAAATACCCTCACTTTCCAATAGCAATCTTGTCCGGAAGTGAGTTTCTTCCCGGCATAGGGAACCAGGGCGGATTGTGAAGAATGAACTTTGCCGCTATCCCAGAGGTCACCCCGATCTTCATCGAGAAGTGCAGGGCTGCCGGCGACGAGGACTTGAAAGGCGGTTTGCCTCTGTCCGCGGCTACGATCCGCATCTAATAATCTCCAGGTGAAGCGCGGCGCAACGACATCTATACCCAGGGGATTGGTCAGATATTCGCACCGTAAGTGGGAGACTGAGACGGGAGAGTTTGTTACAAAATGAGGGTTGGGGGAGTATTCGCGCGGCATTCCTAAGCTCCATGATTCTCATGCCTGCCGTTGGAAATAACGGAGTGATCCGAATCTCGAATATGCAGGCTGTCCATAGCGTGAGCAATATACCTGGCACTGGTAAGCGGCAGTATCGGCCATGTCTAATACGGGTTCAACGCTTTCAGTGTACTTGGCGGTGCGACACCATACTCAACGAGCTCGACCCGAATATCCACGTACCCGTAGCGGCCTGTTACATGCTTCCCAATAGCATGACTGATAGGAAAATTGAATTAGCGTCCGGGAGAAAATGTTCATTATTTGCGGGCGAGATAGGTTTGGGCGAAGTTGATGTACGTTTGCCAGTCGGCATGCAGGACGTCGTGTTTACCGGCGCGAATGTGGTAGGAAAGGGGCGCGGGAAAGAGAGTATCGAGGTTGGGGGGCTGCGGCGATATGGGGCCCGATTTGCCGAAGAGCTGATAGACCGGGGTGGCATGAAGGGTGGAGACATATTCGCCCATGGGGTCGGCCCAGGCGTCATCCTGGGCGGAGCAGACCAGGAGCGGGCGCGGGGTGAGAAGCGCGAGGAGTTCGTGCTGGTCGGCGGGGAAGTCAGATTCTTTGCCGGAGTAGGAATGGAAACGCGGGGTGAACCAGTGAGGAAATTTTTGGTTGATGACGGCGAAGGTTTCACCGAACTGGCGGCGGGAGAAGGCAGCGCCGCAGCAACCGGAACAGTTGGAAATGATGAGGCCGAAGCGGGTGTCCTGGGCGCCGGCCCATAGGACTGCCTTGCCGAGGCGTGAGTGGCCAGTGAGGCAAAGGCGATACGCGTCGATAGCCCTGTCACTGATGAGATAGTCCGCGGCACGCGAGATTGCCCAGGACCACGCGGCAATGGCCGCGGGCGCTGCGGGGGCGCCGGGATCGGGTGCGAGGAAAGGAAGGATGGAGTTTTCTCGACCGGAAGGGTGATCAGGGAAGACGTCGCCATAATAGGCGGTGGCGAGACCGTAGCCGCGGGCCAAGATCGCTTCGACGGGCCAGCGCGAGGAGTTTGCGCCACGGCCGGCTGCAGAAGCGCGATTGTCGGTGACGCCGTAGATGGGATCATTACGCATCCACGCGGTTGGGAGAGTGATGCCGGGGTCGTTATGAACGGTGTGATTGCCGTGAAAGTTAGGGACAAGGAACACAGGGACCGGTGCGGTGACGTTGTTGGGGAGGTAGAGAAGGAGGAAAAGCTTAGGGAAGTTGGGGTCGGAGCCGAAATGAATGGTAATTTGCCTGCGGGTGGCCTGACCACCGAGAGCGGCACTATGGGTGTCCGTGATTTCGTAGCGGTTCTTGAGGTTGCTGGCGGACGCGGGAATTCTGCCGTACATGTGGGTGGCGAAAAGGTCCAGAAGTTCGGGACGGCGGCGGATGATCCAATCCTCGCGCGTCGTCACGAAAGAACCGTCTGCCAACCGCAGCGGGTTCGGCACGGTATAAGCTGGCACGAGGGATTCATCGTGATGACTGCGGGACGACGAATCTGGCGAAGGGACTGATGCGGGAGGTGTGGGAGTGATCATGCAACATCCTGCGATTGAGCATTTGATAGCGGCCCGGGCGAACAGGCAGGCAAGTCTGTGGTGTAGCGCGAACCTTCGCCACGATTATACCTTTGCCACAGCATATTCAACGGACTGGCCTCCGCTTCACGGCCAGCCGGAGGGCGCTGGTCGCTGAGGCAAGGGGCAAACATATGGGGGGATAAATTTGGAAAAGTGTTCACAGGGCAGGGGGGGTTTTGGTAGACTGGGCGGGAAATAGATGGGATGCCTGGATGGGTATCCTGGTGTCGGGGGTCGGTGGCGCGTCATGGAGGATGTTTGCGTGGGACTTGCAGCTCGAGAGCCGGAGGATTTGGCGGGGGAGCAGACGTCGCTGGTGCGGCGGGGTGTGCCTATTCCCAATCCGCCGATCGTAATGAATGTGCCGAAGGCGGCGATGCCGGGTGAGTTGAAGTTGGCGGAGGCGGGCGGATCGAATGCGGAGATGGGGGGGGCGGCGGTGGCTGGGGGGGGACGGGGGAAGAATGCGGCGGTGCTGCATGGGTTGAAGGATTTGCAGCAGTTGCAGAAGCAGACGATTGCGGTGCTGGAGGCGGTGAAGGGGAATCTGGAAGACATACAGAAGGTGTTGCGGAGCCCGGAGGCGACGCGCGGGATGGAGAAGCAGCAGAACGCGGCGGCGTTGCTGGCGCGGGGTTTCAGCGGGGAGGCGGTGCAGCAGGCGGCGGGGGCGGCGGAATTGTTGCCGGTGAATCCGGATGCGCATTTGCTGCTGAGTTTGGCGCTGGCGTCGGATCAGCAATTTGATGCGAGTTTGGCGGCGGCGCGAAAAGGGTTGGCGCTGTTCGATCGGCGGCAACATCCGCTGGCGATTGAGGCGGGGTTGCTACATGCGATTGCGGCGCTGGGGCATGGGCCCGAGGCGGCGGAACGGTGGGGGCAGATTGTGGAGGGGTTGCCGCTGGCGGTGTTGATGGAGCATTTGGCGCGGATCGCGGTGTGTTATCCGAGCGATGCGCCGGAGGGGCAGTTGGACGGGATGATCGAGCGGCGGGTGGCGCGTGGTGAGGGTTTGGAGGCGCGTGGTGCGGGGATGCCGCGGCGGGCGCTATTGGCGGCGGATGATGTGCCGGCGGGGGCGATTTTCGCGGGTCTGGATGCGGCGCGCGAGCATAAATTGTTGCGGGCACACAAGGCGATTTTGGAGTTGGTGAAGCAGAAGGCGGTGGCGCTGGGGGATGCGGCGGAGGTGGTGCGGTTTTTGGGGGAGTTCGTGGTGCCGCTGGGGAATCGCGGGCTGGAGCGGACGGCGGCATCGGCGGCGAAGCGGTGCGGGTGGAAATTGTTTGCAGCGCATGCGGACGCGATGACGCTGCACCGGGCGATGAACAAGATGGAGATGGCGGGATGCGAGACGGCGACGCACGATCTGGCGGCGCTGCTGGAGCATTGGCGGTGTGCGGGGCAGAAGCAGGCGCGGGCTCGGGGGGTGCTGATGAGTGCGGTGGCGCTGATGGTGGGCGGGATCGGGGTGCTGAGTTATACGCTGTGGGGGATGGATGGGCTGGAGGGGAAGGCGAATCCGGTGACGGTGGCGGGGATGACGGTGGATATGTTGTGGTTTGGGCCGTTGGTGCTGGCGGCGGGGGCGGTGGTGGGGGTTTTGGGGTTGATGGGGCGGTATCCGCAGGTGGAGTTGCCGAGCAATCGCGGGCCGCTGAGCGGGGAGGAGCGGGCGTATCTGCGGCAGGGGGCGGTGAAGGTGTCGCTGCGTGGGGCGCTGCGGAAGGCGGTGGTGGAAGAGGTGGTGGAAGGGGAGGATGAGTGAGGGGGTGAGGGGATGAAATTCAGAATTCAGAGTTCGGAATTCAGAATGGATGGGGAGTGTGACCTTGCCCACGAACGGTGGGCGCGGCCTGGGGTCAATTGAGGCCGGCCTCGAACGCTTCGGGGCTCAGATAGCCTAACGAAGAATGCCTTCGTTGACGATTATAAAACACCTCGATGTATTCAAAGATCGCTGCCCGG
>CAIMWO010000068.1 GCA_903845195.1 uncultured Phycisphaerales bacterium | reverse complement strand
CCGGGCAGCGATCTTTGAATACATCGAGGTGTTTTATAATCGTCAACGAAGGCATTCTTCGTTAGGCTATCTGAGCCCCGAAGCGTTCGAGGCCGGCCTCAATTGACCCCAGGCCGCGCCCACCGTTCGTGGGCAAGGTCAGAGGGATTGTGGTAGACGGTAGACAGTAGACGGTAGACGGGGGTGGAGAGATGAATGGAACTGAGCGGTATGAGTGAAACGCGGATAGGGACGGAAGGGGCGGGCGGTGTGCGGGCGCGATGGGGGGCGAAGCACTGTGGATACACTGCGAATGCGACGATTCTGTGGATTGCGATGCGGTTCCTGTGGGTTTCGTATGTGCTGCTGTGGTTTTCCATCTTTTACTTTTTCATTTTTTCCGGCAAGGCGCGGCGGGCGAGCATGATGTACCTGGACCGCGTGACGCCGGGGCGATCGTGGTGGCGGCGGCGGGTGGATACTTACCGGCACATGCGGGCGTTCGGTTCTCTGCTATTGGATCGAGGGGTGATGCTCACTTCGCGGCGGCATGGGTTTCATATTTCGGGAGAGGGGCTGGAGCATCTGGCGGCGGCGGGCGACGACCCGAATGGAGTGGTGCTGCTGACGGCGCATTTTGGAAACGCGGAGATCGGAGCGCCCTATATTCGTGAGATGGGGCTCAAGCGGCCGGTGAACTTGGTGATGTATCGCAATGAGGCGGACGGGACGGAGCGGTTTCATGCGACGCATCATCGGTTGCTGGCGGACATGAAGGTCATTTCGACGACGGATCCACTATCGGCGGGGCTGAAGATTATTGCGGCGCTGCGGCGCGGCGAGATGGTGGCGATGCGTGCGGACCGGAAAATGGATGGGAAGACGGTGGGTGCGGAATTGCTGGGCGGGCAGGTGGAGCTACCGAGCGGGCCGTTTGTTGCGGCGGTGCTGAGCGGCGCGCCGGTGTTGAGCGTGTATACGGTGCGACTGGGGTATCGGACGTATCGCTGCTTCATGTCGCCGGCGCGAAGGTATACGGTGGGGGAAGGGGAAACGCGGGATGAAGTGATTGGGCGGGCGGCGAAGGATTTTGCGGGGGATCTGGAGAAGATGCTGCGGCGGTTTCCGTTGCAGTGGTCGAATTTTTATGATTTCTGGGAAGCGGGGGGAGAACCACGACGGCACGACGACACGACGTAAATTAGCCACAAATAAACACCAATGAACACAAATGTTAGAGAGAGAAAGGGGGGGGCATTTCCTAAAATTTCTGGTTATGTATTTGTGTTTATTAGTGTTTATTTGTGGCTAATTTAGGGTTGGGTTTTCGGCGGGGAGAGGAGGAGGTCGAAGGTGGAGGCGGGTTGGGCGGCGGTGGTGAGGGTGACGTGGATGAGGCCGGAGGGGGTAGATTGGAGAGTGAGGGTGATGGGTTCGTTGGGGTGGATGGGGCGGGAGAATTTGGCGGAGGGGATTTCTTGCAGGATGCCGAGGGAGGGGAAGGCGCGGTGGAGGATGTCGAGGGCGAGTTGAATTTGGGCGAAGCCGGGGAGGATGGGGTGGCCGGGGAAGTGGCCGTCGAAGCCGGGGAAGTTTTCGGGGAAGGTGGCGCGGGCTTCGAGGGGCTGGGGGTTGGGCCAGGAGGCGGGGGTTTGGAGGAGCGAGATGGTGGGCTCGAGGGGCATTTAACACTTCATTGCTAACGACCGTAAATTAGCCACAAATGAACACGAATAAACACAAATACGGGATCAGAAGGGGTTGGAAATAATCGCCACGCTTTCTAGTTTCTCCAGACATTTGTGTTCATTGGTGTTCATTTGTGGCTCGTTTTTTCGTCATCATGCGTGGTGGCGGTCGATGTAGGCGGCGAGGGTGGCGATGGTGGTGAGGGCTTGGCGGACTTCGGGGTTTTGTTCTTCGAGGACGATGCCGAAGTTTTTGTCGAGGAGGACGGCGATCTCGAGGACGTCGACGGAGTCGAGGCCGAGGCCGAGCTTGCCGAAGATGGGAGTTTCGGGAGTGACGGGTTTGTCGGGGAGGATCTGGAGACGGAGGCCTTTGGTGAGGATTTGGATGAGTTTTTCTTCGGTTGGGGACATGGGGATCCTTTTGAGAATTAAGAAGCAAGAATAAAGAAGCAAGAAGACGGAATAATATTGAAAACATTTTGTTAGGGATCGGGGTTTATTGGGGGTGATTCTACCGTGAGGTGGAAAGTCATGCGCCCTTGGGCGAGGGTTTTTCCGGCGATTTGGGCTTGGACGACGCATTGGGTGAGTGGGCCGAGGGATTTTTCGCGGCGGGCGAGGAGGATGAGGGTGTCGCCGGCGCGGGGGAGAGGGGCGCCTTCCGTGAAGACGAAGTCGCGGATGGCGACGAGCATGCCTTGGTGGACATGTGCACCGTGAGCGGCGGCGGCGTGGGCGGCTTCGCAGGCGGCGGCTTGGCTGAGCATTTCGATGAGGGCGGCGCGCGGAAGAACGCCGTCGCGGAGGAAGGGATGATCGGCCGTGAGGGTGCGCGTGGCGAGAACGGCGCCGTCTTCCATGCGGGCGTGATCGAGCCAGTGCATGCGGCCGCGATGGGGAATTTGTGGGGCGAGGTTGTCGGGGGAAGGATCGGTCATGCGGCGGCGGTGTCAATGGAATCGGAATCGGGGCGGGAGACTTTATCCTGATTGAGGGCGTGGGCGATCATGCGGCGGGATTCGCGGCGGAGGTGGATGTGGCCTTTGGGGTCGGACTGATCGGGCCAGAGGACGCCGAGAGGCTCGACGCGGAGGTGGCGGGTCCAGACCCAGAGCTGGCCGGGGGGGAAGCATTCGAAGGAGCCGTGGATGGCGATGGGGATGATGGGGCGGCCGGTTTTCATGGCCAGGAGGAAGGCGCCGTCGCGGAAGCGGCTGATGCGGCCGGTGCGGGAGCGAGTGCCTTCGGGGAAGACATAGAGGCTGGTGCCGAACTCGAGGCAGTCGCGGGCATCAGGCAGGACGTTGAAATCTTCGACATGCAGGTGGCCGCAGAGACGCAGGAGGATGCCGAGGAGGGGCGTGCGGAAGGGCCATTTCTTGGCCCAGCAGCGGGCGTCGATGGGGAGTTGCATGATCATGACGATGTCGAGCATGGACTGGTGATTGGCGACCATGATGCAGGGGCCGCCGAGTTGATCGAAGGGGAAGGGGTCGACGATGAGGCGGTGGCCACAGCAGTGATGGAGGAAGTGTTGAAAGATGCCGCGGGCGTAGCGGCGGGCGATGCAGCGTTGCTTATCGAAGGTGTGGCCGGCGATCCAGAGGTACGGGCCGAGGAGGAAGACGTAGATGCAGAGGTAGGAGAATATCCAGGGGAGGATGATGAGCGTGCGGAGGAGGGTGCGGAGCGTGAGGCGGCGCGGGGGGAGGGCGTGATGGGAGGTGGGCGCGGGGTTCATCAGGCGACCGCCTGCGGCGCGGCCGCGGTTTCGAGGGAGTGGAGGTTCACGCAGCGCAGGCGGCGGGCGGCGAGGAGGTCTAGCAGTGGGGGGAGCGCATCGACGGTGGTTTGCTGGGATTTGTGCTGGCGCGCGGGTTCGAGGCCGTCGTGGAGGGCGATGATGGCGCCGGGGCGAAGGCGCGGGGCGAGGCGGGCGACGAGGCGGTCGGGGGTGAGGGGGTTGGTATCGAAGGCACGGGCGGACCAGCCGACGATGCGAAGATGATTTTCGCGGGCGGCGGCGGCGAGGTGCCAGGTTTTGAAGCCCATGGGCGGGCGGAAGAGTTGGGGGGTGATGCCGGTGATGTTGAGGATGGCGTCGTTGGTGCGGGAGAGTTGGGTGCGCCAGTAGTCGCGGCCGTGGTTGATGCCGAAGTGGTGATGGTCCCAGGAGTGGTTGCCGAGGGTGTGGCCTTCGTCAGCGATGCGGCGGATGAGGCCGGGGTGTTCGGAGGCGTGGCGGCCGATGATGAAGAAGGTGGCGGAGAGGTGGCGGTCGCGGAGGATTTCGAGGATGTGGGTGGTGAACGGGGGCGTGGGGCCGTCGTCGAAGGTGAGGGCGATGCTGTCGGGGGTGGAGATGCGGCGGATGACGGGGGCGAAGGTTTGGCTGGCGGGATGGAAGACGGACCATGCAAGGCCGGCGGCGGCTAGAGAAGCGGCGAGGGCGGTGTAGGCGACGGCTGGGGACATGGGGGCTCCGGACGAGTGGTCAGGTGTTGGGGCGCGAGCAGTGCGAAATCTGGGGGACCGATCAAAGCCTAATGACGAGGGATCGAAGGAACAAAACGTATGCGGCTTTGGTAGTTGCCACTGGTTCTCCCACGGTCTGGTGTTATCGTAGAAGGATGAAGGGGCGGTGGCAAACGGAAAGGGTGGAGCGATTTTGCGGGAACGATTCAGGCCGGTGTATGTGCAGTCGATGGCGGCGGTGACGCCGGAGTATGCGTCGGCGGATGCGCTGTGGGAGGCGTGGATTTCGGGGGGGAAGGAGATGCGACCGAGGTTGCCGGGAGCGGGGGCGTGGGGGCGGCTGACGGGCGCGGCGATTGAGGCGGCGCTAGCAGGGGCGGGCGTGGAGGGGAGGGCGTGCAGTTTGATATTGGCGACGACGAAGGGGGATATTGAGCGGCAGGTGGCGTGGATGCGTGGAGCGGATGCCATCGGGGCGGAAAAATTGGATTGGCCGGTGCCGACGTTATCGCAGGCGTTGGTGCAGATGATTGAGAGCCACGGATTTCGGCCGCCATGTTATACGGTTTCGACGGCTTGTTCGTCGGGGATCGTGGCGTTGATTGAGGCGGCGCTGCTGGTGCAGAGCGGAGATGCGGAAGCGGTGCTGGCGCTGGGGGCGGATGTGGCGGGGGATTTTGTGATGGATGGGTTTGGGGCGCTTAAGGCGGTGACGGCGACGCGGTGTCGGCCGTTTGATCGGGGGCGGGATGGGTTGATGCTGGGATCGGGGGCGGCGGCGTGCGTGGTGTCGGGGAGGCCGGCGGAGGTGGCGATTGTGGGGGTGGGGATTGCCAATGATGCGACGCACATGACGGCGCCGGATCGGGAGGCGGGGGGATTGATACGGGCGATTGCGGCGGCGCTGGAGTCGGCGGGATTGGAGGCGGGGGCGATCGATGCGATCGTGGCGCATGGGACGGGGACGAAGTATAACGATGCGATGGAGGCGACGGCGTTTTCAAAAATTTTTGGCGGGCGGGCGACTATCACGGGGATCAAGGGATTGATCGGGCATACGCTGGGGGCGTCGGGGTTGATGGAATCGGTGATGGCGATGCGGATGCTGCGGGAGCAGGTGGTGCCGGCGGTGACGGGATTGCAGGATCCGGAAATGGACAATTTGAATTTCGTCGTGAATCAGATGCGGCCGATGAAATTGCGGCATGTGCTGAAGGTGGCATCGGGGTTTGGGGGGATGAATGCGGCGATTGTGCTGAAGTTGGAGGGAGCGGGATGAACGCGAAGATATACGTGCAGCGAATCGTGGTGATGGATGAGGAGCCAGCGCGGGTGGTGGTGCGGCCGGAGAGGGGGGCGCTGGCGAGTGCCCCCCCCACTACTCCCCCCACCTCACCCCCCTACCATCCGGATCGGTTGACGGGGTTGGCGTTGGGCGCGATGGAGATTTTGTTGCGCGACGTGCGGATGGACGAGCGGGCGCGGATGGGGGTGGTAATGGGGACGGTGGCGGGGTGCCTGGAGGTGGATCGGGAATTCGATCGGTCGCGGCGTGAGAATGCGCGGTATGCATCGCCGGCGGCATTCTCGCGGACATTGCCGAGCACGGTGCTGGCGGAGTTGGCGTTGTACATCAAGTTGACGGGGCCGAGCGTGGCGCTGAGCAATGGGGATGCGACGTTTGCGTTTGCGGTGTGGCGGGCAGCGCGGTGGGTGGAGGCATTTGATTTGCCGTGCTGCGCCGCGGTGTACGCGGATCATTTGGGGCGAGGGTTGCGGAATCCGTATACGGGCGAAGCGATTGCGGCGGCGGAGGGGAGTTGTTTTGTGCAGATGTGGCTGCTGTCGCGGAAGACCGGCGGAGAGGAGTTGAGGTTGGGGGAGGTCTCGCTGACGAGGTTTGCTGGCGGCACGCATGCAATTGGTTGAGGAGTGTCGCGCGGCATGCTCAGCGGAGCCCCTTGCCCCACTGAGCATGGCACCCGGACTCCACATCTGGATTTCAAATTCACCTGACGCGGCGGTCGATGAAATGTTGGGGTTTGCGGGAGCCGCCGGTGAGGTGGAGGCGGCGGAGGGATTGGTCGGTGCAGAATTCTAATTTGGGGGAGACGCGGAGGAGGGCGCGGAGGCGCTGGTCGATGGCGGCGCGATTTTCGGGGGTGTCGCCGGTGGAATGGAGGTGGAGGTGGATGGTGACGGCGTCGCTGAGGTCGTCGAGTTGTTCGGCAACGATGGCGTAGTCGGCAACTTCGGTGAAGGCGCGGAGGGCGTCGACGATGGATTGGGGGTAGACGCTGGTGCCGCGGATTTTGAGAAGTTGGTGTTTGCGGGCGACGATGGGGCCGAGGCGCGGGGTGGTGCGGCCGCAGGGGCAGGGGTCGGTGTAGAGGGCGGCGAGGTCGCCGGTGCGGAAGCGGAGGAGCGGGAGGCCTTGGACACCGAGAGGCGTGATGACCACTTCGCCGATGGCGCCGGGCGGGAGCGAGTTGCCGGCGTCGTCGAGGATTTCGACTGCGGCCATTTGGGGATTGAGGTGGCCGCCCTTGCAGAGTGGGCCTTCGGCGAAGGTGGCGCAAGTTTCGGTGGCGGCGTAGGTGGACATGACGGTGGCGGCAAAGGTGGCGGCGATGCGCTGGCCGAGGGGGTTGTAATCGAGAGAGGGGGAACGGATCGGCTCGCCGATGGCGATGATGCCATTTACCTGGGGGCGGAGGCGGTCGAGGCCGTCAATGCTGCCCAGAAAGGAGGGGACGGCGATGATGTGGCCGGGGCCGGTGCGGGCGAGGAGTTCGGCGATGGCGTCGGGCTGGGTGATCTGCTGGGGTCCGATGCGGATGCAGGCGGCGCCGAGTTGCTGGGCGCCGAGCCAGTAGGCGAGGCCGGCGACGAAGAGGCGATCCATGCCGACGGCCAGGAGGAAGGCTGCACCGGGGCGGACGCCGGCGATGGAAAGGGCGACGGCTTCGTTGGCGGCGAGGCGATGCAGGTCGGAGGCGGTGAGGGGGACGTGAAGGGGTTTGCCGGCGGTGCCGGAAGTGCAGACCCATTCGCGGACTTCGGTGCGGTCGCAGGCGTAGAGGGAATCGCCGGCGGAGGCGAGCTGGTCTTTGGTGGTCAGGGGAAGATCGCAAAGGGGCGTGGCGGGATCGATGGTGTGGAGGGCGTCGCGGTAGAGGGGGCTGGTGCGGGCGTGGGCCAGATGGGCGGCGAGTTCCTGCGATTGCAGGGCCTGCCAGCGCGGGGCATCCCAGAAGAGATGCTCGCCGGCGAACCAGCGAACAGCGGCGACGGAGGCGGCGAATTGCGGAACGGCGGTTGGATTCATGGAGCGTCCGTGAAGGTGAGTGTGAGCAGGTAATGACTTGCGGCGTGGGCGAGGGCGATTTCCTGCGGCCAGCCTTGGGCATTGTAACGCGGGTATTGGACGTGGAGCGCGTCGAAGGTGGCGAATTGGACGTCGACGGCGCGGAGGCGGCCGGTGGCGCCGAAGGTGTAGGTGAAGCGATAGGCGTCGCCGGTGGCGTGTTTGAGGATGGAGAGGCTTTCGCGCGGTTCGAGGCCGGTGAGCGAGACGGGCAGGCGCGACGCGAGCGAAAAATCGTTGATGAAGGTTTCGACGGTGGCAGAGTCGAGACCGGGGGCGGCGCGGAGGACGGTGATGCCGGCCCAGTTGAGGCGGGCATCGAAGAGAATGGCGCCGGTTTCGGTGACGGCGGTGAGGCGGAAGTCGTGATCGTTGTGGTAGTCGAGGATGCCGGAGGCGGTGATGCGGTGGCCGGCGATGTGGATGGTGGCGAAGAAGGGGCGTTTGACGTTGGTGGGCCATTGGTCGAGTGCGGCTAAGATTTGATTGGCCTGGGGCGCGGGACCGATTTCGCGCGCGAGCGGAGGGAGGCTGGGGCCTTGGCATGCGGGGAGGAATGCCAAGAGGCAGAGGAGAAGGAGATGGGGGGATTTTATTGGATACATTATTTGTTTCCGGTTTGGTTTGGCTTCGATAACAGTTTGTTGGGAATTTTCAATTTTCAATTACCAATTTTCAATTTCTTTGTTTCATGGGGGAGTAGTGCATTGTAGGAGCATTTCTTGCAGGGCGGTGCGGCGGGCGGCGTAGGGGGGATCGAGGGACAGAGCGCGGGTGAACGATTCTATTGCGGCGGCGCGATTGCCGGTGGCGAGTTGGGCGCGTCCGAGGAGTTCATGGCCGAGATAATACCTTGGATTGAGGGCGATGGCTTGGTTGGCGGCGGTTTGTGCGGCGGGGAAGTTTCCTGATTGCAGAAAAGCGGCGGAGTGCCGGGCGTGCGACAGGGATGTGAGGAAGTTTTTGTAGCGGCCATCGGTGAGCATGGGATCAGCGGGAATGACGGCGAGGGATGAGGATTGTGTTTGGGGCGCGTGATCGTCGAGGAGGGTCATGACGTCGAAGGGGATGAAGGGGCCTTCGACGTGGGGCCAATCGGAGACCCACATTTTGCCGGCGGTGACGTCCATGACGACGCCGTGGCAGGCGATGAGTCCGTCGATGGCGTTGCGGTTGCCCAGGCCGATGTCGCGATCGCCGAGGGCTTGTTTGTCGCGGAGGAGGGCGACGAGTGATTCGGGGGTGACGTGATTCTCGAGGCGGGCGAGGAGTTCGGCGGCGCGATCGTGGCGCATCAGGGTAGTGCCATCGCGGATGCGCTCCTGATTGACGGGATCCACGCCAAAACGGTCGCTGACGAGATGATTGGCGACGACGGCTCGGCGATCGACATCCCAGACGGCGGTATCGACGGGGTTCTTTTCGACGATGACGGAGCGGCCGGTTTTGCCATCGGCAAGGACGATGATGTCGCTGACGAAGACTGGCGTGGGGCGGATGATGGCCAGGGCCTCATCGATGGTGCGGGCGTGCTGGAGGACCTGGCGGGCCATGAGGATGGTGGGCGTGCCGATGCGGCGGAAATCCTTGGTGGCGGCGGCGTTGATGAAGAGGGCGAGGCGCTCGCGGTTCATGCCGGTGACGGTGCCGCTGAGGCCGGGCCAGGCGACGGAGGCGAAGGGGATGTCGGCGGTGGACGCGGGGTGGTAGAAGGTGATGCTTTTTTGGCGTGCGAAGGATTCGCCGCCTTCAAAGTCGAAATTGCGGGCGAGCCAGAGGTGGTTGTCGCCGGAGAATGCGGGTGTGCTGATGACGCCGGTGCAGGCGAAGGATTGGCTGACGATGAGGGGGTTGTCGATGAGCATTTGGGAGATGTCGTGGAGGGCGTGGTAGGAAAGGATGCGCGGGTAGGCGGGGGCGAGGTAGCTGTGGGGGTCGGCGTAGTCGCGTGTTTCGGCGAAGATTTCGCGTTGCAGTTCGGGGGGCGTGAAGCGCGGGAGGTCGAGCATGTTGAGGCCGACGGCGCGGAGGACGAGGTAGCGGCTCCATTCCTGGGGGAGCAGTTGATCGAGTTGGTCGAGCATTTCGTTTTCGATGCGGAGGTCGACGGGGCCGCCGAGTTTGCCGGCAGCATAACCGATGTCTTCGGGGGTGCCGCGGAGATGGATTTCCCAGAGGCCCGCGTGCTTTTGCAGGGTGGAGGGGCCGACGCGCCATTGGGTATCGGCGATTTGTTCGAGGGGCCAGGTGGGGATGGGGCCTACGTGGGCGGGTTTTTCGCGACGCATCTGCCACTCCCCAACCGGCGGGAGTGCGATGAGGATGATGCAGCCGACGAGGGCGAGGCGGCCGAGGAGGGCGGCGGCGCGGCGGAGAGTGCCGCGGCGGGCGTGTGATCTTTGGAGCCATTGGGCGAGGGGGGCGACGAGGAGGTAGGAGGCGAGGTAGCCGCCGATGATGCCCATGACGAGGGTGATGCCGAGCCAGTGCATCACGGGGTGGGAGGCGAGGACCAGGGACCCGGTGCCGAGGATCGTGGTGGCGGCGCAGAGGAAAGTGGCGCCGGAGCGGCTGGGGGCGTGGGCGGCGTCGGTGAGATTTTTGCGTGCGGCGGTGACGGCGTAGATGCCGTAGTCGCCGGTGACGCCCATGGTGAAGAGGATGGGGACGAGGCTGAGCAGATTGAGTCCCCCCATGCCCCCTCCACCATTGGCGGTGAAGACTTGTGCGGCGCCGAGGACCCAGATGAATCCGACGAAGAGGCAGAGGGCGGCGAGCGTGGCCAGCGAAATGCGGCGGAAGTAGAGCCAGAGCGGGATGAGGATGGCCAGGAGCGTCCATGGGCCGAGGCTTTCGGCTTCGGCGCGGGCGCGGTCGGTGGCATCGAAGAAGAGCAGATCGCCGGAGACGATGAGGGCGTCGGGATAGCGGAGGCGGACTTCGCCGGCCCAGGCGGTGGCGAGGCGCGGGGAGCGGTCATCGCGCATTTGAACGATGAGGGAAGCGGATTTGCCATCGGGGGTGATGAGGCCGGGGAAGAGGGTGGCGGGGGATTGGGCGAGGCGCTGCTCGGGGGATGCGGGGGTGAGGGGTTGGGAGAGGGCGTCGAGCCAAGGATTCCATGCGGCGGGTTTGAAGCCGGCGGCGCTGGCGGCAGAGGCGATGTCGGCGCGGAGTTGGGATTGACGGTCGGGGGTCCAAGAGGTGGTCCAGGCGGCGGCGCGGATTTCGAGGGTTTGGGTGTCGGGGAGAAGCGATGCGGGGGAGGTGACGGCGGCGATGAGGCCGTCGGAACGCTGGTCTTCGAGGAAACGGTGCACGCGGGTGAGTTGGGTGAGGAGAGATGAGGAGTCAGGCGCGTGGAGGATGACGATGCCGCGGTGACGGAGGTCCCCCCATGTCTGGTAGAAGGATTCTTCCTGGGCGCGGAGGCCAGCGGAGGAGCCGTCGAGGGAATGGGGGTCGGGGTTGAAACGGATGTGGAGGGCGTAGTTTGCGAGGTAGAAGGTGGCGATGGCGAAGAGGAGGAGGGCGAGGAGACGGACGCCGCGGACGTGCCCACCAAGGCCCCACTGCTTCCCATTTATATCTACTTTTCGCAATACCCACGGGCCGAGGCAGGCGGGGAGGATGAGAATGGTGATGAACCAGATGCAGAGGGTGGCGAGGGCGACGAAGAGGCCCATGGCGCGGAGGCCGGTGGAGTTGGAGAGGGCCAGGGCGGAGAAGGCGGTGATGCTGGTGGCGACGCTCATGGTGATGGGGCCGAGCATTTCGCGGGTGGCGCGGGCGGGGATGTCGGCGTGCCATTGGCCGAGGCGATCGTGCCAGCGGCGGCAGGCGGCGATGAGTTGGATGCCGTAGTCGGTGGTGGAGCCGCAGAGGAGGCCGCCGAAGCCCAGGACGATGAGGGGGAGCGTGGCATGGCCGAGGCCGCAGAGACCGAGGGCCAGGCCCATGCCGATGGCGGGTGGAAGGAGGCAGAGGAGGACGGCGGCGAGGCGGCGGAAGTAGAGGCCGATGGCGGCGGCGACGGCGAGCGTGCCGAGGAGCGTGACCCAGCGGATGTCCCGAACGATGCGCTGGGAGTTTTCGACGTAGCTGCGATGGGGGCCGATGGACCAGACGGCGACGGTGGGGTGTTGTGCGGCGAGATCGCGGGTGACGGTGTTGATGGCTTCGATGACGCGGCGGGCGGCGTGCTGGTCGGAGGGAAGGGCGAGGGGATCGGCGATGAGCATGATGTGGCGATGATCGGGGGAGGTGAGCATGCCATCCTGAATTGTCACCCCCCCACCTCCCCCACTTGCCGCATCCCCCCCACTGCTGCCGGCGGGTTGGAGGGTGTGGAGTTGGTCGGCAAGAAAATCGCTGACGCCGAGGGGATCGGAGGCGAGGCGGCGGGCGGCAAGTTCACCATCGGGATCGGCCAGGCGGGCGGCGACGGATTGGAAACGCTGCGTGAGGAATTCGCGGTTGGCGCGGGCGGCGAGTTTTTGCTGCGCGGATTCATCGAGGAGCGTGACGCCTTGCTGCATGAGGCTGGAGTAGGCGGAGGTGAGTTGGTCTTGCGAGAGGCCGTCCCAGACCCAGTGGAATTGGCCGGTGCGGCGGAGCGCGGCGGCGAAATCGCGGGAGGCGGTGCGCAGGGCAACGGGGTCGGAGAGGTTTTCGTTGGTGTCACGGAGATGGACGTCGAAGCGCATGTAGTTGGCGAGGCCGGGCTCGGTGGTGAGGCGTTGGACGTTGCGGACGTCGGCGCTGTCGGCGGCGAAGAAGAGGAGGACATCGGCCTGCCAGACGATACGCGTGGAGACTGCCGAAAAGAGGATGCCGCTGATGAGGAGGATGAGGGCCAGCGCGAGGCGATGACGGGAGAGAATGCCGATCCACCAGGCGAGCAGACGGCCGAGGGGATCGAGCGGTGGAGGAGTTTCGGATGGGCGCGGCGTTTCGGTCACTTCGCACCTGCGGGGGAAAATGTGTCGGCGGGGAGCTGGGCATCAAGCTGGACATCGTGGAACCAGTAGCGGGTGATGTCGTTCTGGGCGGTGGTGATTTCGACGTGGAGCAGGTGATGCGATTGGCGATCGATGGCCAGGAGAATCCGCTTGATGGATTTGGCGAGCACTTCGTTCTTGGGCTTGAGTACGAAGAAGTCGGCGTTAACCACAGCAGACTTTTCGTCCAAGCTATCTGGTCGCGGGGGAATTTCGCCGGTCGCGGTGGTGACATCGTACATTTCGGCCAGGGCTCCGGGCTCGCCGGTGCTCCAGCCGGCGAGCTGGCCCATGACGGCATTGAGGCCGGGGCGGGCGCCGGCGTCGGTACGGGTCCACTGGTTTTCATGTTGCGATTTGGTGAGGACTTTCCCGTCGTGCAGGATGATTTCGGACACGTACGGTTTATCGGTGGCGAAGCGGACGCTGCCGGGCTTGGCGATCCAGACTTTGCCGCTGCTGACGAGCGGTGTTTCGAGCATGGCCATGCGCTTCTCGCAGGTGAAATCCGCCTGGAGGGTTTTGACGTTTTTCATGGCGGCAAGATGGGCGGCGAGCGCGGCGAGGCTGTCGGCCGGTGCGGTGGCGGTGGTCGCAGCGCCCAGCGCCAGGGGAATGATCGCCAGTAACAAGGTGGCGGATATTCCGTGAAGCTGGCGAAGAAATCTGCGCGGCATGACGTTACCCTCCGAGATCGACGAGGGCGTTACGCGCCGTCTTGGCGATGTGCGACGAGGGTGGAGCATCGGCGAGCTTGCGGAGATCGGGCACCGCGGCGACGTAACGGAGATGCACCATCGAGCTGATCGCCTTGTCGGCGACGCGCTCGTAGGGGCTGAAGATCTGCTTTTCGATCAGCGGGGCGGCTTTTTGCGAATGGTAGTAGACGGTCAGCGAATGGATGACCTTTACCTGCACCTCGGGATCGGGGTCGGCGATGTAGCCGATGAGAACATCCTCGCCGGCGGGCGGCAGGCGGCGGCCGATTTCCCAGGCGGCGTAGATGCGGTCTTTCTGCGGGTGCGACGGTTCGAGCATTTTGTAGAGATCATCGTTAGTGGATTCGCGGGCACGCTGGGCGGCGGTGTGGCAACCACAGAGAAAGGCGATCGCCAGGAGCCCACTGATCAGGAACATGCGATTCTTCATGGACGGTTCCTCCGGCATTTGAACCCACTGATTTATTCCCACGGATCGGGAGCATGGCACTGGGAAATGATAGCAGCGCTCAGCCGCTCACAGGTGAGCCGAGTGTAACTGCGGATTCAGATATCGTCGATGAAATTATCTCTGCCCCCTACCCGATCGCCCCCCAGCGGCTTGTCCGTTCAGAGCAAAAATAAAAAATGGCTGCGACGCAGTGCTCATTTCACCAAAAATAGCCACAAGGGCTTATGGTATGATTGTTAAGCAGGTCGCTAGCCACTACATGTATCGTCCGAACGGGGCGGGAAGATCACTCGGGATGAACTTTTTTTTCGCGCGCGGATTTCCAAGGTAAATCGAGCGTGCCCAGTGGAGTTTTATCCCCACTGGGCACGGCGTGTTACGTCACAGTATCGCTTTGACGGATTTGATGATGCCGTCGGGGTCGAGGCCCTGGTAGCCCATCTGCTGCCAGAGTCCGCCGGAGCCATCCTTATGGGTGCCGATGTGGTTGTAGCGGCCTTTGAAGCCGGCCTTGAGGAGTTCGGTGCCGAAACGGATGCCCAGGCCGGTGTTGACGTTGAAGGATTCGGCGACGAGGACGAACGGGGCCTTGGTGAGAAGGCTGAGGGTGTTGTGATCGACAACGTTGAGGGTGGGTTTGTTGATGAGGCCGACTTTGACGCCATCCTTATTGAGGCGGATCACGGCATCGAGGGCGCGGTAGAGGGTTTCGCCGAAGGAGACGATGTAGCCGCCGCCGGCGGGGGCTTGGCGGATGATGTCATCTTTTCCGGTGGTGAAGGTGTAGTCTTTACTGAAGAAGGGTGTGCCGTCGTCTTTGAGGATGTCCGGCACGGCTGAGCGCGTGGAGAAAATGAAACGAAGGCCGGGGTCGCTGAAGATCTTCTTGACGCACGCGGCGAACTGGTGCTGGTCGGCGGGGAAGTAGAGGCGCGTCAGGTCGTGGCCTTCGTCAGGCAGGCCGTTGGCGGCGAAGAAGTTATTGATGCCGAAGTGGCAGGTGTTGTCGGCCATGTCGTCGCAACCGGCGTGAGAAAAGTGCGCCAGGACGTTGGCTTTGTTGAGCCGGGCCATGGTGATTTCGGAGATGCACATTTCGAGGAAGGCGGAGAAGGTACCGAAGATGCCCTGTTTGCCGAGGTCGTAGCCGAAGCCGGCGGCGGCGGAAAAATTGCCGCGCTCCATGATGCCGGCGGAGACGTAGACTTCGGGATGGGCCTTGTGGATGTGGTGAAGGCCGCAGGAACCCTCGAGATCGCAATCGAAGACGCGGACGGAAGCCACGCGGGCTTCGGGTGACATGCCATCGAGAAGGGTGTTGATGATCTTGCCGAAGTCGTCGCGATTTTTTCCTGCGCCGGTGGAGCCTTGATACGTCAGCGGGCTCTTTTCGGGTTTGAGGGTCTTGAGGTAGGTGACGGCAGCGGTGTGGCCGCGCTTTTCGAGGTAGGTGATGGCGAGGGAGGTTTTGATGACGTCGTGGGCGTGGTTGGAGCCTTCGAGGCCATCGATGCCGGGGGCCATTTTGCGTATGTTGATCAGCGCGATGGGGCCGGTGGTGGTGAAGGCTTTGGCCATGCGGGCGTAGAGGGCGTCGAGGTCTTCGGCGGGGCCGATATCGACGGCCAGGCCGTGGCCCGCGAGGGTTTTGGCGACGTCATAGCCGGGAAGATATTTGGAGGGATAGCCGGCGATGGTGACGTCGTTGTCATCGATGAGGAGTTTGATGTTGAGATTCTGCGCCACGGCCAGGCGGGCGGCTTCGGCATCATCGCCTTCCATCTGCGAGCCGTCGGAGCCGAGCAGGATGACGGCCTTGCCGGGATTGGCGAAGGCGATACCGTTGACGAACGGCCACATGTGGCCGAGGCGCCCGGAGGAGAATTTGACGCCCGGCGTCAGGCCGCGCTCGGGATGGCCGGGGAGTTTTTCGTTGTACTCGCGGTAGTGGTAGAGTTTTTCGAGGGGGAGTTCGCCGCTGAGCACGGCCAGCAGATATTGCGTGGCGACGCGGTGACCGGCTTCATCAAAGAAAATCGGGACGATGGGCGCGCCGCCGGCGATGAAGGCACGGGCGATGAGCACTTCCGGGATGGTGTCGTAAGGGCCGCCGGTGTGGCCGCCGAGGCCCTTGGCGTCGGCGATGGCGGTGAAGAAGATGATTGCATCGCGGCAGAGCTGGATGTTCTGCTGGAGGATCTTCTTTTGTTCTGTGGTCAGCGTGGGAACCTTCGGATCCAGTTTGAGGTTCACGAAGGAAGAGAGATTGATGGGGAAGTTGGAAGGGTTCGACATGACGGATACTGCTCCTTGAGTAGCGTGATTTAGATCGCCATAGTTAGAGGGGGAATTGTAGCGAAACGGACTACACGATGAAACACGCCGGGGAGGAGTGGCGGGGAAATCCCAGGGCAATCGCATTCTCTATGATTGGGCTGTTGCAGGGCTTAGGTCTGGTCCGATGGTACTTTTCCCGGGAAGGAGTTCCGGGAGAAGGAGCCGAGGATGGGCCATTCGATTGCGAAAGCTTTTGGCAGTCTGCAGGAT
>CAIMWO010000067.1 GCA_903845195.1 uncultured Phycisphaerales bacterium | reverse complement strand
GGTCGGGGGCGGGGGAGGAGGCGATGGGGGAGGTGACGATTTCGGAGGAGATCATTCAGCAGTTTTCGGATGCGCAGATCATAAGGGCGCTGCAGGAGTTGCCGGAGGAGATTCGGTGGACGATGCTGCTGGTGGAGGTGCAGGGGATGTCGCACGAGGAGGCGGCGGGAGTGATGGGGGTGCCGGCGGGGACGGTGAAGAGTAGGGCGTTTCGGGGGCGGGGGATGTTGAAGGTGGCGCTCGCGGGGAGGGGCGGGGAAATGCAGAATGATGAATGATGAACGTAGAAATGCGAAATGGGAAACGCGAAACGCGAAACATAAACGGGGCGGGCGGAGCGTGGTCGGATCAGTGGGCGTTGATTTTGGTTTGCAGGAGTTGGAGGAGGCCGGGGACGTCGTCGGTGCCGATGCGGACGATCTTTTTGCCCATTTGAATTTTGACGCAGTCGTAGCCCCAGAGGTTGTAGGTCCAGCCGCGCCCCAGGATGTAGTGAATACCCCAGCCGTCGATGAAGGAGGAGCGGCTTGCTTCGGCCGAGGTCATTTGGGAGTAGGGGAAGCGTTTTCGGAAAATTGGGAGCGGACCGAAACGAAGTGTCAGGAATTGGCCGTCGTCACGGATGAGTAGGGATCGAAACGAGAGGCCGAAGGTGAGCATGAAAAGTGGGAATGCGAGGGCGGGGACGATCCAGACTTTGTCGGGGAGGCGGAATGGTCCCGCGATACACCAGATGGCTGCAATAGTGAGGCCGCCGGTAATCAGGTAGAGGTGGAGCCGTCCGATTTGTTTGTGTTCGTAGTTCATGATTTATGTAGATGATACGACGTGAGTGCGGGGGAGGCTAGAGCGTGTTTGAACGCGGGTGCGCGTGCGGGGGAGTTTCGGGCGAAATGCGAGGTGTGTTGGGCCGGCGGCGTAGCCGCACGGCTCTGGAGAGGGATGCGGGGATGCGCGTTGCTGGTGGTCAGGTGGTGGGGGCTAGTGGGCCGTTAGGCTGCCTGGGGATGGGGTACATCCGCGGGGGCGGGTTTTTCTTTGCCGGCGAGGAGGTTGAGTTCCATGGCGGCGTAGTTGCGGGCGGCTTTTTCGTGGAGGAATTCGCCGACCTCGTGGCGTTTGCCATTGCTGGAGACGACGGCGGCCTTCCATGGGAACTGGGCGTCTTTGGTTTTGGTGATTTCGATATTCCAAGTGGCCATGTGATCACTCCTGATTCATAGGCGTACTTCTTACTTCTTATAGGTGATATATCGACCAGAGGGGGTGAAAAGGATGATGGTTGTGGAGGGGAAAATGACAAGGGCCCGTGATTCGTGGATCACGGGCCCTTGCCTGCTACTGGGTTTGCGCCGCGGGGGTGCGGCGCGTTTCAGTTGTTTACTTCAGCAGGTTCAGCACGGTCTGGGGGGTCTGGTTGGCCTGGGCCAGGACGGAGGTGCCGGCCTGGACGAGGATCTGGTTGCGGGTGAGGTTGCTGGTTTCCTGTGCGAAGTTGGTGTCGCGGATGTCGGACTCGCTGGAGGTCACGTTTTCCAGGGTGACCTGCAGGGAGTTGATGTTGGTTTGCAGGGTGTTCTTCTGGAAGGCGCCGAGGCGGCCGCGGATGACGGAGACCTGGTTGATGGCGTCATCGATGATCTTGCTGGCGCGGCTGGCCTTGCCGGCGACGAGGCTGGCGGAACCGCCGGTGGTGATGTCGGTGAGGTAACCGTCGGAGGCGTTGCCGAGGCGGCTGGCGGAGACGGAGTCGATGGCGATGTTGACTTGTTGGTTGGATTGGACCTGCGGTCCAAGCTGGAAGATGGCGCCGCCGCCGGTGACGGTGAAGCTTTCGGTGCCGACACCGAAGGCCCTGTCGAGATTGAGGGAGATGGAGAGGGAGGTGTTGTTGACGCTGATGTTGAGGCCGTCACCGATGGCCTGGGCCCCGTTGATGCTGGCGACGGCGTCGCGACCGGTGGCCCGCTGCTGGATGTTGCCGGCCGTGGTCTGGGTGACGAAGGAGTTGGGGTTTCCGAGGACATTGACGGAGACGAATTCCTTGCTGCCGTAGCCGAGGGTGTTGAGCGTGATGCCGGAGCTGGCGTTGGTGGCGCTGGAGATGGCCGCGCTGACGCCGGTGGAATCGCTGACGCGGTTGATGGCGAAGGCGATGGCGGAGGACTTGGTGCCGGAGACGAAGCTGAGGACTTCGGTACCGATGCGGCCAGCGATTTCGAGGGTGATCGAGGTAGCGACGGCGGAAGCCTGGAAGCGAAGGGCCGCGGGTTGCGCGGACTGGAGGACGTTGACGACGACCGGGATGGTCGGTTGTGTGCCGAAGCTGGCGTTATTGATGTGGACATCATGGATGGCGCTGGCGGTGACGCCGGAGGTGATGTAGCCGAGGGAGCCATCGAGGAGCTTGAGGCCCGCGAAGCTCGTGGAGTTACTGATGCGGGTGATGGAGGCGATGGCGGAGTCGACCTGGAGCTGGTTGGCGTTGATTTCGTCGGGAGAGAGGGCGCCGGAGTTGGCGGCCTGGACGACGAGGCCCTTGATGGAGACGAGGAGGTTGGAGACCTCGGACAGGGCGCCGTCGGCGGTGGCGATGACGTTGTTGGCGCGGGTCGAGTTATCGATCCCGGTCTGGATGCCCTGCAGTTCGCTGCGGAGCGTCTCGCTGGCGATGAGGCCGGCGGGGTCATCGGCACCGGTGTTGATCCGCATGCCGCTGGAGAGGCGTTGGAGCGAGGTGCTCAACGATCCCTGGCTGCGGGCGAGGTTGGTGTTGGCGATCAGGGCGCCGACGTTGGAATTGATGCGAGACATGGCAATCCTCCATGATTGACTGGCTACGCCGCTGCATACTCTAGGACATCCGTTGTCCCGGGCACTTTCGTGCCTGGGCATGCAGCCCGTGGCAATGAGCTTTTGTGATCAGTGGCCGGCTCATCAACGGCCTGGAACTCAGTTCAGCGAAGGGCCTCACGGCGTTCGCGTGGTTTCGATTCAGTGCCCCGGGAGTCCGTTGGTCGGCTTCGGCGTATCCGTAGCCGGCGGGACAGCGGGGGGCGTGGGTGCCGGCGGCTGGGTTGCGCCGGGTTTGGTTTCGCCAGCGGGGGGCTTGGTGACCAGGTGACTGGGGCGATGCATTCCTGGTGGAACGCTGGGCTTGGCCTGCCCCTTGGGAAGATTGGAAAGATCTTCCATTTTCACCTTGGCGGCCTCGCGGTTTTCCCGCTGGATCGCTTCGTACACTTCCTTGCGGTGCACCGGGATAGTGGCCGGTGCGGTAATACCGAGGCGGACCTTGTCGCCGCGGATATCGACGATGGTGATTTCGATGTCATCGCCGATCATGATTGTTTCATCGCGCTGTCGCGAAAGTACTAGCATCTGTGGGCTCCTTCCCTGCCGGCTTCGATATTCTCCTGACGATCGAAGCGGGCTGATCAAGCAGGGCCATTGCGGGATCGGAACATCCTGTTCCGAAGACGTGCGAGGATCGTCATCCTGACAATTCTACGCATGTCGAAACTTCCGTGGCCCTGGCCGCCTCCGTGCGGCAACAGATTACAAACTGTTTCATAACCCCGGATACGCTTGGGAAACCTGTTGTTTCCGGGCGGCTTTTGGGGGGTTATGAAACCGCCTTAATATTCACTTTCAGATAACGGTACGCCGAGCGGGGAAACCCCGATCAGGCGGACTTGCTTACGTATTGCGGTTTGCCGGCTCGTTGCAGTTGCATGATGGGCTGACGCGTGAGGTATTTCTTTTCGCTGATGACGATCTGGGCGGCGACGCGGGTCGTGCCGTGGATGACGAGCGGTCCCTGGAGATTGGCGGTGAGGGTTTCACCGACCTTGTTGACGATGACCAGGACGCTGGCCTCGGAGAGGTCTTTGAGACCAAGTTCAACGCGGCTTTCCTCGCGGAGGGGGACCTGGTAATCGGTGATGAAGAGCAGGGGGTCGGTGACGACGAAGGCCAGGTCGGCCGTTTCAGCGCTTTGGAGCCAGAAGAAGGTGGAATCGGCTTCGGGCTGGATGAGGACGAAGTTGTGGAACTGGGGGAAGCCGAGGATGCCGCGGGGGAAGTTGATGATGCGATTTTCATCGACTTCGACAGCTCCGAACCTGCTGGTTTGAACGATCATGGGATACTCCTAGGCGGCCGGTTTCCTGGTGGCTTCTTACGTTGCGTCCCGAACGACCCTGTTCTGGGCGAGCCTTTGTATGGAGGGCCGACCGCAGCCCGGCATACATATTTATCGATCAACAAGTGTATACTTGTCCAATAAATCCTTACTTATTACTTCAGAAAATCCAAGAGACTCATGTTATTGGTGCTCTGGGCGACCTTGAGGGCCGCGGAGTAGGCCGTCTGGATGGCCTGGAACTGGGTGATGGCCGAAGTCATGTCGGTGTCCTGGAGCGTGCTGAGCGAGGTTTTCAGCTGGACCTGTTCATTGGTGATGTCCGTCTTGCGGCCGGCCAGATCCTTGACGCGTGCGCCGACGGTGCCATTGGCCTGGATGACGCGGCTGTTGTCCTGGTCGAGGAGCTGGGCGGCACGCATGATGCCGGAGTTATCGTTCTTGAGGAGCGAATCCCGCAGCAGGGCCAGGGAGCTGAAGAGCCCGGTGGGCTGGAGCGGATTCACGTCGTCGCCGTTGATGACGCCGGGCGTAGCGGAGCCGGCGGTCTTGAGAATGCCGAGTTGCTGGGGCACCGCGGAGGCATTGAGTGCGGAGACGGTGAGGGTGCCCGCGCCGACGGAGGCGTCGGAGAGTTCGAGGCCGTTGCCGGTGGTGTTGAGCGAGGCGGTGACCTGGGTGGCCGGGTTGGTGTTGCCGTCGGCGGAGTTGATCTTGGCGATGACGTCCTGGACGGTGACGGCGCCGGTGAGGTTGACGGTGAAGGAGGAGCCATCGCGGCGGCTGACGCGGAAGTCGTCGGTGCTGAAGGAGATGTTGGAGCCGGTGAGGGTGCCGCCGGAGCCGGTGGTGAAGATGCCGAGGACGGAGCCGTTGCTGACGAAGTTATTTGAGCCGGTGACGGTGAGGTTTCCCGCTCCGCCGGAGATGTCTGTGAGAGAGATGCCATTACCGGTTGCGTTCAAGGCAGCTGTTACCGTTCCGTTTCCTGTCGCCGCGTTGATCGCCGCGATCAACTGCGACGGCGTTTTGATTCCATCGACGGTAACAGCAAAGGTCGTGCCATCAGTTTTGGTCACGATGAACTGACCAGTGGGGCCGGAGACGTTTTGGGATATGGGGGTGACGCCGCCGGACAGGTTGAGTTCGCTGAGGTTGGTGCTGGCGTTGAAGGAGCGAATACCGAGCTGATCGGCGGTATTACCGCCGTTTTCGCCGATGGTGAGGGGTGATCCGGAGAGGGGATTGAAGAGATTGATGCCGGTGCCGGCGGCGTTAATTTCGGCGTGGACGTTGGTGCCGGAATTGTTCACGGCGTTCAAAAGATCTTCGACGGTGGTGAGTCCGGAGAGGGAGATGGTGGCAGAATTTGCGCCGTTAGTGATTTTTATGCCTGTCGGGTCGATGCCGGCGCCGTTGGCGAGGTCGGCCAGTTGGGTGGTGGCGGTGATTTTGGGGCCCAGGGGAGCGCCGGTGACGGTGGTGGTGGAGGCGATGGTGCCGGCGAGGCCGAGGTTGGCGGCGGTTTGACCGTTGGCGGGGTCGGCGATGGTGATATTTTGGGTGGAGTCGCCGGTGACGACGATGGAGCCGCCGGAGAGGGAGAGGGAGGCATCGCTGCCGGCGGTGGTAAGGGCATTATTGACGAGGTTGACGACATCGCCCGCGGTGGCGGCCTGGGAGAGATCGACGGCGACCGTGGCAGCGCCGATGGTGACATTGATGGTGCCGGGGTGAACGCCGGCGAGGGTAGCGCCATTGAGGTCGGCGAGGCGGGTGTTGGCGTTGACGGCGGGGGTGAGGTTGCGGTAGCCGATGACCTGGGAGCTGAGGCCACCGAAGACCTGGTTGCCGTTGAGGGTGTAGGGGATTTCGGAGCCGGTGGGGGTGAGGATGCCTTGGCCGGCCTGGGATCCCTGGTATTTGAATCCGCCGCCGACGGAGGTGAAGGCGTCTTCCGTGCCGTTCTGGCCGCCGAAGACGCTTTGGTTGGCGTAGCGGGTATTGGAGAGGTCGAGGACGCGGCTGAGGAGCGAGCTGACGACCTGGGCCTGAGCGGTGCGTTCATCGGCGGTGGAACCGGTTCCGATCTGTGAACTGGCGATGCTCTTGGCCTGGTTGATGAGGTCGGTGAGGGTGCTGAGGGTGTTGTCGGCAGTGTTGAGGAAGCTGGAGGCGAAATTGATGTTGGAGGTGAATTGATCGTTGTTGGAGATGGTGCGGTTGAGCTGCTGGATGCCGAGGGCGGCGGCGGGATCGTCGCTGGCGAGGTTGAGGCGCTGACCGGTGGAGATCTGGTTCTGGACGGTGAGCATGTCGGATTGGCTGCCCTGGAGGGTGCTCATGAGCATGGAGCTCTGGAGCAGCGTGGGGACTCGACCGATGGGTACAGGCACAACGTTCATGTGCGAATCCTAAAAAGTTTGCGGCCTAATTAATCAGGCCGAGGACGGTTTGCATCATTTGATCGACGATCGTGATGTAACGAGCGGTGCCTTCGAAGGCCCGCTGGTATTTGGTGAGGTTGATGGCTTCCTCATCCATGGAGACGCCGCTGATGGCCTGTTGTTGGGCGAAGAGGGTGTCGTGGAGGACGCCCTGGGCTTTGGCGTTATCGGAGACGTTTTTGGCTTTGGAAGAGAGGTTTCCGATGTAGTCGGTGTAGTAATCCTGGAGGCTGCGGCCATTGAGGTTGGCGACGGAGAGCCCGCCGGCGAGGGCGAGTTGCTGGGCGTTGCGGTTGGAGCCGGCGATGTTGTCGCGACCGGTGGCCAGGAGATCGGAGTTGTTCTGGAGGGTCTGGTTGACGGCGATGTTAGAGGCGTCGGTGCCGGTGAAGTAGGTGTTGAGGCCGAGGGCGGCGAGGGCGCCGCTGGAATCGTCGCCGAAGGAGAAGGTGACGTTTTTGTCGTTGCTGGTGATAGCGAGTGTGCCGCCGGGGGTGACGGTGCCGACGATGGTTCCGCCGCCGGCGGCGGTGATGCTGGCGGCGAGGGAGTTGAGGGAGGTCTGGGTGCCAACGCCGGAGAGATTGACGTTGATCTGCTGGGTGGTGGTCTGGCCGGTGGTGTGGTCGGTGACGAGGAGGTTGAAGGTGCCGTTGGCGGGGGTGAAGGTCAGGCCAGTGGTGGTTTTACCGGCGTTGAGTGCGGCGGTGGGATCGAGGACTTGCGAAGCGCCGGTGACGGTGGAGAACCCGCTGAGGCCCTGGCCTTGCGAGTGGATGGTGTTGACGGTGCTGATGAGGCCGGAGGCGATGGAGTCGACGGTGGCCACGGCGGGCTCGATGAAGTTATCGCGGGCGTTGACCAATGCGCCGATCGTTCCGCCGTGGACGGGGATGGCATCGCCGTTGTCGGCGAAGACGAGGTCGGTGGTGATGGAGGTGCCGGAGGGATCGTTGCTTTGCTTGGTGGCGATGCCGCGGGTGGTGGCGCCTTGGACGATGGGGACGCTGCCGACGAGGACGTTGACCTGTCCGTTGCCGGTGTCGATGGTGCGGATGTCCATGAGCTGGGAGAGCTGGGTGAGGGCCTGGTCGCGTTGATCGCGGAGGTCGTTGGCGGTTCCGGCGCCGGCTTCGGTGGTGGAGATCTGCTGGTTGAGGCTGGCGATGGATTGGACGAGGGCGTTGGCCTGGGTGGCGTTGGACTGGATTTGGGTTTGGATGGAGTCGCGCGAGGCGGAGATCTGCGAGCGGAGGCTTTGCAGATAGTTGGCGAGCGAGACGCCGTTCTGGACGACGATGCTGCGTTGTGCGGAGTCAGCGGGGTTGTTGGCGAGGGTCGAGAAGCTGTTGAAGAAATCGGTCATGCGGGCGGAGATGTCGGTGCCGCTGAGGGCGCCGAAAGTGGTTTGGAGCTGGTTGAGGGCGGTGTTGAGGGTTTGTGCGGCGTTCTGGTCGCTGGTGGCGTTGCGGAGGCCTTCGTTGAGCGAATCGCTGACCTGGCGGGCGATGGACTGGACGGCGACGCCGGTGCCGAGGAACTGGCCGGCGCCGGCCTGGGTGGTGCCGTTGGGGGTGAGGTTGACGACCTGGCGGCTGTAGCCAGCGGTGCCGGCGTTGGCGATGTTGTTGCCGGTGACCTGCAGGCCGATTTGCTGGGCCGCGAGGCTGGAAGCACCGAGATTTAGAGCACCGAGGAGACTCACGTTACACCTGCAAAGAGTGAATAGTTACTAAGCTGTGACTTCCAACATGTGGATACCGTGGAGCGCGGCTTTGCGGCCGTTACGCATGTAGAGGCCGGCGTTTTGGGCCATTCCGGTGACGATTTTGAGCACTTTGGAGAGGCTTTTGACGACGGCTTCGCTGACTTTGGCGTTGATGCGGTTGTTGCGTTCGACTTGTTCGACGATCGATTTGATTTGTCCGGCGAGGCCGAGGAGGACGCTGCGGTTGGGTTCGGCGACGCGTTTGGCGATTTCGGTGATGGTCGGTTCGACGTTGCGGCCGAGTTGGAGTTTCATTTGTTCGACGAGGACGCGGCGGAGCTTTTCGATCATTTCGAGGCGCTGGGTTTCGGCACGTTCGCGTTCGATGAGTTTGTTGAGGGCTTCGATGTCGAAGGCCCGCATGGCGTCCTGGCGGAGGGTGGCGATTTGGAGGAGCCGCTGGTAGGACGCGAGCAGTTCGCGGAGGAGGAGGAGAAGTTCGCCGACGAGCTTATCCATTGAGCTTCATTCCTTTATTGAGGGCCTGGTAGTAGGCCCGCTTGTCGATGACTTTGCCGCGTGTCATGCGTTCGGCGAGGCTCTGCCGCACGGGCAGATTGGGGCTCTGCGCGATGCGGTCAGCGATCTGCATATCAAATTCCGGACCAAATGTTTTTTCGCCGATACCGCCGCCGAAAATCTTGTCTTGGCCCCAGGTGGAGTGCCGAAGTTGCTTGAGCATGGGCAAAATCAGCGCGTTGGAGACGAGGTCTCCGGCGGCCTTTTCGGCCTGGTCATGGCGTTCTTGTTCAGAGGTTTTTGTGGAGAGGGTGGTGGAGCGGTTGAGGAGATCGGCGAAGGAATTGCCGGTGGAGGTCTGCTTAGCTGCATTGGTGTTGAGTGCTTGTTGCAGCATGTGGACGCTTTGGGGGGTGCGTTCGAAGGTGGTGGGATTGATGGGGGAGGGGAAATCCATTCGCGATCCTCGCGGTTTGAGTCGACATCCTGTCGACGGTTAAGGCAAAGGGTGTGCCAGGAGGAGTGGTGTTATTCGTAGTCGAGGGTGCATTTGAGGACGTTGGTGGCGTAGAGGAGCTCGACGATGGCGATGCGATCGTCGGGGCTGACTTTGAGGAGGTTGAAGGCAGCTTCGAGGTCGCGGAGTTTGGCCATGCCGCTGCCGTTAGTGCCTGTTTTGCGGGTGTTGAGGACGACGAAGGGGACCTGGGTGCCGGGGGGGTTGGGGTCTTGGCCCGGCGCGGTGACGGTGATGGTCAGGCCGCCGTGGCTGATCATGGTGGGGGCGAGTTCGACTTCTTCGGTGAAGATGATGGTTTTGGTTTTGCGATTGATGACGACGCGTGCCGGTTCGGGCATGTTGGGCAGGGGGAGGCTGCGGATACGGGCGATGAAGGCGGTTTTGTTGGTTTGTTCGGCGCGGGGGATCTGGACGTCGACGGTCGTGCCGTCGAGGGCCTTGGCGACGGGTTTGCCGTTGGTCTGGGGGCTGACATCTTCGTTGATTTGATCGGCGATGGCGGATGCGGTTTCCATACTGGCGGCATTGGGGCGGAGGGCGAGGGTGAAGCTGTCGCCGATTTCTTCGGGGAGGATGTCGGCATCGAGTACGCCGCCGTTGCGGATCAGGCCTCTTTTCTGTTCGGATTCATCGCGGACGATGACGTCGCCGCTGGCGTGGGCGAGGATGAGGCGGCGGTTGGGATCGGGGGCGAGCATGGGGACGATGAAGAGTGTGCCGCCGCGGAGGCTTTTGGCGGCGCCGATGGAGCTGACGACGACGTCGAGCTTATCGCCGCGGTGGGCGCCTTGGGCGGGGATGGCGAGTTTGACGGAGACGATGGCGACGTTGTTGGCGCTTTTGAGTTCTTTATCGATGAGGACCTGCTGGTCGAAGCGTTTCATCATTTCACGGAGGGCACGCATGGTGGGGAGATAGTCGCCGCCGTCGCCGGTGCCATTGAGGCCAACGACGAGGCCCATGCCTTCGAGTTCATTGGGGAGTTCGTTGCTGAGGCGGGCGACATCGCGGATGCGGGTGGCGAGGGCCTGGCCTGAGAGGAGGCAGAGGACGGCGAGGACGGAGAGGCAGAGGCAGAGAGACCGCAGAGAGTCTTTATTGAGCAGGCTGGGCCAGATCATCGAATTCTCCAGAGTTACTTATTGGGCTACAGTGCAATCTCTGTGCCGATTGGGGGGAGAAGCAAGAAGCAAGAATCAAGAAGCAAGAAGTTAGAACGGATTGACTTTATCGATGATGGAGTTGAGCCAGCCGCGTTTCTGGCCATCGCGGACTTCGCCGGTGGTGTTCTTGGTGAAGGTCAGTTCGGCAAGCTGAGTGCTGAGGATGGAGTTGTCGGCGGCGACGTCTTCAACACGGCAGGTGCCGGAGAGCTTGAAATCCTGTATTTCGCGATCCATGACGATGTGTTTGGTGGCTTCGATGACGAGGGTGCCGTTGGGTTTGACGTCGACGATGGTGGCGCCGATGCGGGCGGAGGCGCTGTCGGTGCGTTCCTGGGTGGCATCGTTTTGGCGGTTGTTGTTGTACTTGAACTTCACTTCAGGAAGGGTGCTGGGGTTGGCCGAGGTGGTGATAGTTTGGTTGGAGAGGGAGGCTTTGACCCACTGCTGGAGGGCCACGTCGAAGTCCTGCTGCTTTTTGCTTTCACCTTTGGCGGTGGTGGAGGAGTTGGAATCTTCGCGGACGATGACGGTGATGACATCGTGTTTTTTGTAGCGTTTGGGTTCGAGGGGGGCGACGGAAGTATAGCTCATCGCGGGTGCGGGGGCGGCTTCGCCGGGCTGAGGCAGACGCGGGGGGGCTTCGCCGGCGGCGAAGAGCGAACCGCGCACAACATGCAGTCGAACAGGCGCAGGTTGTGCCTTTTCCGGCTCGGGGGCGTCGGATGCAGCGGGAGTATTCGTGGCGACTGGTTTGGCGGTGGTGGGAGTCGGCGTGGTGGCGGGGGCGTCCGCGGCTGGTGTGGGACTGGGGACGGGGGTGTCAACGGCGGGCGCGGCGGTCTGACGGGTGCGGTCGGTGCCGGCGAGGGCGGAGGTGGCACAGGTCAGGAGAATCGCGCTGATGAGGAGGTGAGAGTAGCGTTTCATCGTTTAGGTCCTTCCCGGGGAAGAGATTCGAGATCACGGTTAGCGGAAACTGGCGGAAGCCCGGTGTTGGTTTCAATGACCTTGTCGCAGGGCTTCTTCGGCGGCTTCATCGAGCATGGGGCCGACGAGGGCGAGGCGTTTGCCGATGAGGGTGGCCTGGTAGAGTTCGTTGGTCTGATCGTTACGCACCTGGATGACGTCGTGGAGTTTGCCGGATTCGGTGGCGCGGCCTTTCATCTGCACTTTGAGGCCACCGGAGGCGAAGATGACGGTGACGGCGTCGCCACGGGCGGCCATTTCGGCGGCTTTGAAGTCGCGTTGGTCGAGCATGCCACCGACGGCGACGGGGCGTGTGGCTTCCATGCCGAGGACGTCGGAATCTTTGACGATGAGGGTGATCATTTTGCGGTCGAGCCAGACGTCTTCGGTGTGGAAATGAGTTTTGGAGATGATGTCGCCGCGGGTGATGGGGGCGACGGCGACGAGTGCCTGGATGCGGCGTTGGACCTTGGCCTGGATGGTGATTTTCTGGATGACGCGGGAGCCTTCGATGAGCTGCGCTTCGTACTGGACGGTGCCCAGCGTGCTGCGGGTCATCGGGCGGAATTGCCATTTCTGGTTGGCTGCGGCGGCCTGATCGAGGAGCGGGGTGATCGTTTCGAAGGTGACGCGGAGATCGGCTTCGGCGGCATCATTTTCCTGAAGCAGACGGTCGGTAAGAAGTTTTGCGAGCGTAGATGTTTTGGCGGCGGGGGACTTTTCCGTGGTGGATGTCGGGGTTGCAGGGGTTTTTGATTCGGAGGCGGTGGGCACAGAGTCAGCGACGCGGGGTGTTTCGGCGGCGATGACAGCGGCCATGGCGATCGGGCGATCGGGTTCGACGGCGGAGGTGGCGGTGGGTTGCGAATTGTCATTGCGGGGGTCGGCGGCGCCGGTGCTGATCTGGCAGGAGGCGGAACCGATCAGTTGGAGCCGGCTGGCCATGCCGCCGGGGCCGTATTGGGTGACCACGGCCATGAGGATCTGCTCGGCTTTGACGGTCTGGGAGCCCTGCTTGGGGGCCATCGCGAGCACGACGGTTTCGGCAAGTTTTTCGGCGGTTCTTGGGTCGGTTCCGGTGATGGTTGCGATCTGTCCGAGACGGACTTCATCGCCTGCTACGACCGAGGCTTTGCTTTGGAGGCGGATGGTCTGGCCGTGGGCTTGGGACGTGAGGAAGATTGCCAGAACGCCGAAGCAGAAGGCGAAACGAAGGGGGCGTTGGGCGCTGCGGCCTGCAGATTCATGTGTGTTGGTGTTCATCCGAGTACTTTCCGAGTCATGGGTTACGTTCGATTACCGCCGCATGTTGTTGATCTGCTGGAGCATCTGGTCGGCGGCTTGGATGCTCTGGCTATTGAGTTCAAAGGTTCGCTGGGTGGTGATCATGTTGACGAGTTCTTTGACGGGATCGACGTTGCTGGCTTCCAGGGCAGCGGACTGCAGGGTGCCGGCACTGTCGGTGCCGGGGTTGGACAAGGTTGCCGGGCCGCTGGCATCAGACTTTTGGTAGAGGTTTCCGCCGATCTGTATGAGGCCCTGGGGGTTGACGAAATTGGCGAGTTGGATCTGTCCGGCGTTGGTCGGTGTGGTGGAGCCAGAGACGGTGGCGAGCACCTGGCCGTCGGCGCTGATATCGACTTTGGTGGTGTTGGCAGGCAAAGAGATGGGGGGGTCGAGGAGGAAGCCGTCGTTGCTGTTGAGCACGAGTTGGCCCTTCTGGTTGGTCATGAAATTGCCGGTGCGGGTGTAGGCGAGGCCATCGCCCTGGCCGGCGAGAACTTTGACCTGGAAGAAGCCGTTGCCCTGGATGTAGACGTCGAGGTCGCGTCCGGTGAGGGTGGCGGAGCCTTGAGACATATCGAGTTGGGTACCGCTGACGCGGGTACCGACGCCGACGCCGAGGCCGATGGGGCGGGTGTCGCCATTGGCGTTGGGCGTGCCGGGTTGTTGCTGGTATTGGTAGAAGAGGTCTTCGAAGTTGGCGCGGCTGGATTTGAAGCCGTTGTTGTTGGCGTTGGCAATGTTGTTGGCGATGACATCGAGCTGGGTCGAAAGCGACTTCATGCCGGTCGCCGCGGAGTAGAGAGCCATGATTGCCATGTTTAAGTCCTTAGTGCTGGGTGCTTTTAATTCACAGTTCAGGCCACGCGGCCGATGGTATTGAGTTCAGTCAGGGTTTGGTCCTGCATGGAGATCATCTTGGCGTTGGCTTCGAAGACGCGCTGGCCTTCCATCATGTTGATCATTTCGGTGATGGGATCGACGCTGCTGGCTTCGAGGGAGCCTTGGCGGACGATGGTGGATTTGGCGGGGGTGAGTGCGGCGGGGTCGGTGGCGGCGAGGGCATTTCCGCCGAGTTTTTGGAGTTTGCTGGGGTCGGTGAGTTCGACGATGCCGAGTTGGACGCCGGCGCTGCCGTCGGTGGTCTGGGTGATCTGGCCATTGCTGCTGACGAAGACGGGCAGTTGGGGATTGAGGGTGATTTTCTGGCCGGAGGCGTCTAGGACGGGCCGGCCGGTGTTGGCGGTGACGAGTGTGCCGTCGTTATTGATGAGGAAGCGGCCATCGCGGGTGAGCTGTTGCTGGCCGGCGGTGGCGCCCTGGATGGTGAAGAATCCCTGGCCTTCGAGGGCGAGGTCGGTTTTGTTTCCGGTTTGCTGGAGCATACCCTGGGACATTTCCATGATCGAAGGAAGGACGCTGACGCCGCCACCTTGGTTGAGGAGGGCCGGTGGGGCGGGGAAGCGGTAGGAGGCCATGGAGGGGTCTTCGCGGAAGGCGTTTTGGCGGGCTTGGACCATGGCGAGGTCGCGTTTGAAGCCGGTGGTCTGGGAGTTGGCGAGGTTGTTGGCGGTGATGGTTTGGCGGTATTCCTGCGCCTGCAGGCCGGCGGCTGACATGTAAAGTCCGACTAACATTGTGCGTTCCTCCGAGCTCCGCTCGTGTGAACCGTGGTTCCGGGTCAGATCACCAGCGCGGGGCGCCGGGATCATTGTGTTTCATGCCAAGCAGGGCGGATTCCAAATCCCCCGTGAGGGCCAGAAGGCCGTCGGCTTGGCTGGCGACGAGGGAATTGAGGTGCTCGAGCGTGGCGATCTCCGCCAGTTTGAGGATGCGCTGGCTGATCAATTCCATATCGAGGGAAGCGTGGGCTGAGGTGTGATTCGAGGGGTGGGAATTCGAGTTGATCATGCGCACTCCGATACAACGCTGGCGATAAACGCATCGCAACGCTCGTGCCGGGATGGTGGGTGGGTGGGGATGGAATTCTGCAACTGTTGTTATGCGAGGCGGTTATGGCGAAATGTGGCGGGTTGCGAGTGCTCAAGATTGGGCGGATCAGGGCGACGTGGAGCGCAAACGTGAACTGGGTCGCGCAGAATCGGCGCGTCGTCAGTTGAAGAGGGATAGGGGTCGGGTGGTCATGGCCCTGACTTGGGTAGCCGATAAAGTGGATGAAATGATCGGTTGTTGTGGGTGGAGTGAAAATTATGTCCAGGACCAATGGGGGCGGAACAGATTCGTTTTCCGCGTTGTCGGTAACGCCGGCGGATATGCACGTACGGACGTTAGGCCCGGCGCGGGTCGATTCGCCGCTGGTGACGCTGCTGAGCGACACGCAACAGGGCGTGCAGTATGTGGCGGATACGGACCGCGTGATGCTGCACGATACGACGGAGGTGTTGGAGCACTGCAAGCGGCCGCTGGGGGAATTGGCAAGTTTTGAATTGGCGGGGCCGCGGCGGAAGGTTTTTTTTGATGCATCGAAGACGCGGGCGGGGATTGTGACTTGCGGGGGGCTGTGTCCGGGGCTGAATGATGTCATTCGCGGATTGGTGCTGAGCCTGTCGCTGATTTATGGCGTCAAGCATGTGTACGGTTTCAAAAATGGGTACGCGGGGTTCATTCCGAGTTTTGGTTATGACGTGCTGGATCTGGAGCCGGAGACGGTTTCGGAGATCAATGAACGCGGCGGGACGATATTGGGGTCATCGCGCGGGGAGCAGGATCCGGTGGCGATTGTCGATTGCCTGGAACGGATGAGCATCAACATTTTGTTCGTCATTGGCGGCGACGGGACGATGCGCGGGGCGCTGGCGGTGGCGGAGGAAGTGGAGAAGCGCGGGCTGAAGATCAGCGTGGTGGGAGTGCCCAAGACGATCGATAACGACATTATGTTTCTGGATCAGTCGTTTGGATTTCAGACGGCGTATTCAGCGGCGACGGGGGCGATTCGGGCGGCACACCAGGAGGCTAAGGGGGCGCACAATGGCGTGGGGCTGGTGAAATTGATGGGGCGGCACAGCGGGTTCATTGCGTGCTACGCGTCGTTGGCGATGAGCGATGCGAATTTTGTGCTGATACCGGAGGTGCCCTTTGCGCTCGAGGGCGAGAGGGGATTTTTGAATGTGCTGCACAAACGGCTGATCAAGCGGAAGCATGCAGTGATTGTGATCGCGGAGGGCGCGGGGCAGGAGATGCTGCATGCGGATGCGACGAAGACGGATGCATCGGGGAATATGAAGCTGCAGGATGTGGGGCCGTTTTTGCGGGATGCGATTTGCGCGCATTTCAAGAAGATTTCATTCGAGTGCAGCGTGAAGTATATCGATCCGAGTTACATCATCCGGAGCGTGGCGGCGAGCCCGCCGGACTCGGTGTTCTGCCTGCGGCTGGCGCATGCGGCGGTGCATGCGGCGATGAGCGGGCGGACGGAGATGGTGGTGGGGAGCTGGCATGGGCGGTTCGTGCATGTGCCGATGGCGCTGGCGATCCGGCAGCGGCAGACGGTGAATCCGGATGGGGATTTGTGGCAGAGCGTGCTGGAGAGCACGGGTCAGCCGCGGGAGTGGAAGTAGGGATTTTTCACCACCAAGACGCCAAGGCACCAAGAAGGGTTTGATATCTAGTAATCAAGCTTTAGAAATTCATTCATCTGATTTCAAGAATAACTCTTTTCGTGGGAGCGCTTCCAGCCACTTCGTAAACGACGCGGCCAGCATTCGGATTTCCGGGCCTTCGTGGCAGTAGTAAAACACCGGCGGATCATCGCTGTTGTGTTTGGCGAGATCGAAAAGAACGATATCACCATCCGCATCCATCGAGTATTCGCCGATGCACAGCATGTCCGGGCCGAAGGGGGGATCCGCGGGCAGCCGTCGAATCTGCAGAGATCGCATGTCGAGATGGCGGAACCAGAACGAGCCGGTGAGCGAAAGCCATTGGCGGTATGCGGCGGGAAGCTCTAGCCCCAGGCGATTCTCCAAGGCATCGAGCTGCCTGACCGCAAGACCGGGAGCGAGCTCATCAATATCTACTATATGCTTCTTCAACGCACGCGCGAGTTCAGGGAAGGCGGCGAGCAGCGATTCGATCCCAGCGGAAAAGGCTGCTTCTTTCCTCGCCCGGTCAGCGGTTTCCGTACGCGCCTCGTCCGCTTCTGTATCGGTCAGGGCATCCGCGTAGGTGCCAACGAGATTGCAGGGAATGCCAAAGGCGGCGAGTAACGCCAGAGCGCGCACCTGGAAGCCAGCGGTGAGCCGCAATTTCCAAGAGGGCTTGTAGTTGTCGAAGGTGCAGCGCCAGCGGCGCTCAACATGACGGTTGTCGAAGCCGCGCTGCGCCGGGTCGAACCAGTACCAAACTTCGCGTTCGCAGCAGACTTCGAATTCCGTGAAGTGATCACGCCACCAAGCGAGCCACGCGTCGGAATCAGTCTTACCCTCGGCCAGGTCGCGCAGCTCCGGTATGAAGCGTCGAACCGGGTGATTCGCCGCATGCAAGGCGAGCGGTGCTTCGTTGGCAGGGTAGACAGGAATCTCGGGCAGAGGAGTCTTGCCGGCTTTCCACTCCAATGCATTGGGGTCCGCGTCGATCTTCCACGCCGACTTCGCCGCATCCCACGACCGCACCACGCCTGGTCCGGTGAGGTGGCCGTCCTCCATGTCTTCGTAGATACAGACAGTCAGGCCGGGTGCGAGGCGGTGGCCCTGCACGTACGCGTCCGGCCGCGCGACTAGCGGAGCGACCCAGATGTCGTCGGTGATGGAAGCTTGGAGCCATACAGTGTTTGACATGGTGCTTGCCTTGCCAATCTCAGTACTCGACGAACGGCAGGTTGGTGGAGTGGGTTTCCACGTAGCCGGTGGGGGAGGATTTTTCGAGGGTGTCTTTGGCCATGCCCAGGGCGGCGAGGATGCTGGGGACGTCGTCGGCGACTTTGATGGGTTTGTTGGCGCGGGAGCCCCAGGTGGGTTCGGCGGGGGGCTGCTTGGCGTCTTTGGTTTTGACGCCGGTGTGGTAGTAGACGGTGGCGTCGGGGTCTTTGAGGCCGTGTCCGGTGAGGATGCAGGCGACGCGTTCGTTGCGGCCGACGGTGCCGTTTTTGAGGAGTTGCTGCAATCCGGCGATGGTGGCGGCGGAGGCGGGTTCGCAGCCGAAGCCGTAGCGGCCGATGAGGGCCTTGGCTTCGAGGATCTCTTCATCGGTGACTTCGGCGACGACGCCGTTCATGATGTCGAGTGCGCGGAGGGATTTCTTGAGGTTGACGGGGCGCGAGATTTCGATGGCGCTGGCGATGGTGTGGGGGTGGTAGTTGGATTCATCCATGCCGGCGTAGAGGCCTTTGACTTTGTTCATGTCCGGCCGTCCGCCGTTCCATTTGACGCCGAGCTTATTGACGACGGTGTTGAGGGTGTTGGCACCGTGGGCGTTGATGATGGCGAGGCGCGGGGCGCGTTTGATGAGGCCGAGGTGGAGGAGTTCCTTGAAGGCTTTGCCGAAGGCGGAGCAATTGCCGAGGTTGCCGCCGGGGACGACGATCCAGTCGGGGACATCCCAGTTCAGGCTTTCGAGGATGCGGTACATGATGGTTTTTTGGCCTTCGAGGCGGAAGGGATTGACGGAGTTCATGAGATAGAGGCCGAGTTGCTGGGAGACGTCGCGTACGCGGCGGAGGCAGGCATCGAAATCGCCTTCGATCTGGAGTGTGAGCGCGCCGTAATCGAGGGCCTGGGAGAGTTTGCCGAAGGCGATTTTGCCCGTGCCGATGAAGACGATTCCCTGGAAGCCATTTTGTGCGGCATAGAGGGCGAGGGAGGCGGAGGTGTTGCCGGTGCTGGCGCAGGCGACGCGTTTGGCGCCGACGATGCGGGCGTGGGTGAAGGCGGCTGTCATGCCGTTGTCTTTGAAGGAGCCGGAGGGATTCATTCCTTCGTATTGGAGATAGAGTTGTCCCGGCCACATGCCGAGCTGGCGGCCGAGGCAGGTGGCATTCTGCAAAAAGGTCTGGCCTTCGCCGATGGTGCAGACCATGGCGTCGGCGGCGAAGGGGAGGAGGTCGCGGAAGCGCCAGACGCCGGAGTGATCGAGCGGGAAGCGGCGATGCTGCCAGCGCTGTTCGAAATCGCGCAGAGATTTGGGGACGGTGGCTTTGGACCAGTCATATTGGATATCGAGCAGGTCGCCGCACTTGGGGCAGGCGGTGAGGGTTTGCATGACATCATACGTGGCGCCGCAGTCGATGTTGGCGCACTGTTGGAAAGCGATTGTCTTCATGGATGCGATTGTAGCGGGGGAGGGGAAATTTGACTATGCGGTTATCCGAGGATGGAGACGTAGGTTTCCACTTTGGGCGGGCCGTCGAGGAGGTTTTCGAATTCGGCGAGCATGGAAAGGCTGTAGGGCTGGTAGAGGTGGATGTCGAAGGATTTTTCGGAGGCGTAACGGGAGAAGAGGAAGAATACATGTTCGTCGGTTTTCGATTTGTATAGGCGGTAATCGAGGATGCCGGCCTCGGTGCGCGAGATCGGCACGCGGTTGCGCAACTGGCGTTCGAGCTCGTCAGCCTTGCCGGGCTTGGCCCGAAAGCCGATGGTGACGATAAGTTGTGCGTCGTTCTTGGACATGTTTACCCTGTGTTGCGACGTTGCGGCGTCGAGTTGGAGATGGGCAAGCCGGTGCCGTAGCGATCAGGAGCCTCAACCGATACACTATACGGACGGACGGAAATTCGCCAGTCCGGTAACGCGGCAGAGGAGTCTTCATGGCAGAGACCATTTCCGGTGACCTGATCGTCAAGTCCAACCAGCATTACGCCATTGTGGTGGCGGAGTTCAACAGCTTTATTACGTCCAAGCTGGTGGAAGGGGCGGTCGATTGCATCCTGCGCCATGGCGGCAAGGAAAGTCAGATCAAGATCGTCAAGGTGCCGGGCAGCTTTGAGATACCGACGGTGGCCAAGGCTTTGGCACAGAGCGGCAAGTATGATGCGGTGCTGTGCCTGGGTTGCGTCATCCGCGGCCAGACAGATCACTATGAACATGTGACCAGTCAGGTGGCGCGTGGCGTGGGGCAGGTTGGCCCCGAGACCGGCGTGCCGACGATTTTCGGCGTGATCACGGCGGATACGGTCGAGCAGGCGTTGGACCGCGCGGGCCTCAAGATGGGCAACACGGGATGGAACGCGGCGCAATCGGCGATTGCGACGGTCAGCGTGCTGGAGAAGATCAGTAAGTAAGGAATATCCCGTAGTAAAGGACAGATAGAAGGGCGGAGGGAAAGCCACTCGCGCCGGGATTTCCAATTTTATTTGCAGGTGTTGTTCCGCTTTCTATTTTTCCGATTTAAAGCTTCTAAGAGAACCCCATTCACAGTCGCGCAATTGGCGGTCGAAAGGTTCTTGGTGGAAGTAAATTTAGAGTCCCTTAGAGTGAATCATGAATTACGAACGTTCACAGGCGCGGCGGATCGCGCTGCAGGCGATGTACCAGTTGGATGTCCAGGGGGACGAATTCATGCTGGAGGGCATCCAGGCGTTTATCAGCGAGACTACGGACGATCCGAGCGTGCGTGAAATTGCGTATTTCATGGCCAAGAGCGCGTGGGCGTTTCACAAGCAGGCGGACGAGTGGCTGGGGCGTCTGGCGGCCAAGTGGCCGGTGTATCGGATGGCGACGGTTGATCGGAACATTTTGCGGTTGGCGACTTGGGAACTGGTGAACTACACGAAGACGCCGCCGAAGGTGGTCATCGACGAAGCGGTCAATATGGGCAAGGAATTTTCGACGGCGGACAGCGGGGCGTTTGTTAACGGGATTATCGATGCGTTGCTTAAGGAGCATCTGGCCATGACGGGCAAGACGCTGGAGGAAAATAGTGGGGGGGATTGAACCTTTTCAGGTGCGAGTTACGTTTCAAGTGGGTGCAAGTAACTTCTAACTTTTAACTTTTTTGGAGATACACGCATGATCAAGCACACGCTGGTTGCGGTGGCGGGGATCGCTTTGATGGGTCTGGGCTATTCGGCCGTGGCCGGGACGGAGACGAGCAAGATGGGCATGGGGTGCGATATGTGTTCGGCTCCGGTAGCGGTTGCCACGTCCGCGCCGAGCACTTCGACGGCACCGGCCAAGGTGGATGTGCACAATACCAAGTGCATCGTCAGGACTGACGATGACGTCGAGGGTGACGGAACCGTTGAATATCAGGGCAAGGTTTATCACATTTGCTGCCCATCGTGCATCAAGTCGTTCAACAAGGACCCGGAAAAGTACGTGAAGGCATTCGAGGCGAATCCGGCCAAATATGGTGTGAAGAAGTAACCGCTACGGATCGTTTTCAGAAGAGTTTTTGAGCCTAAGCCCCGGATCAACGTCCGGGGCTTAGGCGTTTTTGGGGGCGGGAAATTTCGGGTCAATCGCTCGGGCGTTGGACTACTGAGCCGCAACCGCTTCCATCAGGTCCCCATTCGCGGTTAACATACGTAGTTTCGCGGTCACAGGCGTGGCTGCGGGTTGAATTGGTCCATCATAGAGGCGCTGTATGACGTCCTTCGGTAACGAACAGGAAAAAGCATCGGAAACTCCTTCGCTGCCTGAGCAGCTGACGCCGGCCGGCGGGCCGTCGGGGGAGCCGCGGTCGATCGATCAGGAAGTGGCCCAGGCGTTGGGCGGGATGTCGATGGAAGACATCATGGCACAGTCGGTTTCCAAGGGAACGCCGACGCAGCCGCGGATGGATCCGACGCGGCCGGTGCGGGGCGGGCGGCCCGGCGCACGGCGGCACCACCAGGAAGAAAAGATCAACCCCGACAACATCAAGCGGGGGAAGGTCGTGGCGATCAGCGGGGGAAACGTCTTCGTCGATCTGGGCGGCAAGTCGCAGGGGATGTGCCCGCTGGAGCAGTTCGACACGGTGGCAGAAGGCGAAGAGAAGAAAGCTGTAGAGATCGGGGTGGAATACGAATTTATTTACAAGAGCTACGATGCCCGCGAAGGCCTGGTGTTGCTGGCCCGCAAGGGCGCCGTGCAGCACGGGGCGTGGGAAACGCTGAATGTCGGTGACACGGTTGAGGCGCTGGTGACGGGCGTGAACAAGGGCGGGTTGGAGCTGCGCGTCGGCAGCACCACGCGGGCGTTCATGCCGGCGGGGCAGGTCGATACGAAGTTCCATGCGGATCTGTCGGTCTTCCTGAACCAGCGGTTGAAGTGCGAGGTAGCGAAGGTGGATCGTGCGGATCACAACATCGTGCTGAGCCGCCGGTCGATCGTGGAAGCGGAAGAGGAAATTGCCGCGCAGAAGACGTGGGAAGAACTGACGGTGGGGCAGGTGCGTGAAGGAACCGTCCGGAGCGTGCAGGCGTATGGGGCGTTCATTGATGTGGGTGGGGTGGACGGGTTGCTGCACGTGTCGGCGATGAGCCACCAGCGGGTGAGCGATCCGAAGAAAGTCGTCAAGGAAGGCGACAAGATTCAGGTGATGATTGTCGGCCTGGACAAAGATAAGAAACGCGTGTCGCTGTCGCTCAAGGGTCTGCAGAAGGATCCGTGGGAAGAGGCGGCCAATCAATTCCCGACCGGGACAGTCATTACCGGCACGGTGAAGAAGCTGGCGGACTTTGGTGCGTTTGTGGAGTTGGTGCCGGGGATTGAGGGATTGGTGCACATCAGCCAGTTGGCGCTGAAGCGCGTCAACAAGCCGAGCGATGTGGTCAAGGAAGGCGATACGGTCAGGGCGAAAGTTCTGGGCGTGGACCTGGATAAGCGCCGGATCAGTTTGTCGATGTCGGAAGTGGAGCGCGAGACGAAGATTGCCTCGGGCGAACTGGTGGTGCCGGCCGCACCGGCTGCGAAGACGGAAGAAGCCAAGCCCGGCGCGGCTGGGGCAGCGGCGAAATCAAACAAGCCCAAGAAGATTCTCAAGGGCGGTCTATAACCGAGCAGCGGGAAGGGCGATGCGTGGGCATGCGTCATTTCCTGCTGCGTGCTTCAAATATTTTTTGCCGGCCAGCGGCGGGGGTCCATCGGACAATTCCGTAAGGGCTCGTGGGACCGTTAGTTGCGCATCTTTGTTTGTGCATGATTTCACAAGACGTAAATAGAGGACCTACAAGTCTTTATATGCACGTTCTGTGAGACTGGATATCTTGGATGAATAAGTTCGTGAAGTTTATCTCAAGCAAAGACAAGCCTTTAGATATAAGCAGTTTGTGAAGCTTGTGAAATCGGGCACAATTGTCTTGATTTGATTGTGATAAAAAGTACGATATGTAAAGAAGAGGACTCTTTAGCATGGTGGAGCCGCCAGAAAAGGATCGCCAGCCGCCCGACAAAGCGGGTTGGATCGAGAATCTGGCGAAGCGGTCCACGGGACTTCCGAAAGATGAAGCGTCTTCTTCCGACACCGGCTCGCAGGGCGAGAAATCGCCTTGGGCTTACGCCGGTCTTGGAATCCAATTCGCGGGCACGGTTTGCCTGTTCGCTTATCTGGGGCATGTACTGGATCGCTGGCAGGGATGGAACAACTGGGGCCTGATCACGCTGAGTTTGGTTGCTGTAATCGGCAACATGTATCTGCTGATCAAAGAATCGATCAAGCAGGATCAGCCGCGAAAGAAGTGACGGAAGCGTTGCGGCGATCGTCGGTAAGGGAGAGAAAGCTCGATAAACATGCCCGTAGGGGCCTAGACGCACGGGACGACGGCACTGGGAGTGAGCGAAAAGAAACGGAGATGCCTTATGACAGCGATCATGAATCCACGTCGAACAGGAATGATGGAAGCCGCACCGCGGTCGATTGTCGCCAATTCGGTATCTGCGGCTCCGGGGATTGAGAACAAGCCAATTGCCGGCGGGGAAATCAACATCAAAGTGGCCTTAACGCCTGGGATGGTGATGTTGTTGGCCTCGCCGGTGGCGGTAGGGGTGGTGATGGGTTTGGGGTGGGTGGTTCTGACTTCCATGGGAATGGCGCTTTACGGCCGCGAAATGGTGGCCGGGGGCATTGTGGCGGTGGTGGGCGGAACGCTGGCGGCGTTGCCGGTGACGATACTGATGAAACGCGGCGTGATGGCGATCATGCAAGCGTCGCTGCTGTCGATGATGATCCGTTGCGGCGCGATCCTGATGGGGTTGCTGCTGGCGATGGGGCCGGGCTGGGCCTTGGACAAGATGCCGCTGGCGGTCTGGTCGCTTTGTTTTTACTTTCCGTTGTTGATCGTGGAGACGTCGTGCATCGCGTGGCTGGCGAACAAGTCCAGCCGCTGAGGCGCAAATACATCGAAGTGAGCTTGACGAAACGCATGGTTGGCTGAGAATAGCGGCCTTTCATGCCGGGAGCGAAAGCAAGAAATGACGATGACAGCAAACATGATGGGGGCCATGGGAGGATCGCTGGCGAGTGATCCGCTGGAGCACGTGGTCTTTCATCCTTTCTTTGGCGATGGCAAGGTGCTCTTCGAAGTGATGGGCTTCAAGATCTGGTGGGGATATTCGAGCCACCAGTTGATGTTGCTGATTGCCGCGGCGTTGACGGTGATCGTGTTCATCTACGTCGGCGTGGCGACGCGCAAGCGTCAGGTGCCGACGGGGGCGCAGAATTTTTTTGAAGCGATCCTGAGCTTTCTGCGGACGGAAGTCTTTCGTCCGGCGCTGAAGGGAAATGTCGATCGTTTCACACCGTTTCTCTGGACGTTCTTCTTTTTCATTCTGTTCTGTAACGTGCTGGGTCTGATTCCGGTGGGGGAAATGGCTTCGCTATTGACGGGCCGGCCGCAGCACATCTGGGGCACGGCGACGGGCAATCTGCTGGTGACGGCGGGTCTGGCCATCACGGCGTTCTTCATGCTGCACATTCTGGGCATTCTCGAACAGATCCGTATTGCGATGGATCCCAGTCTTGATCCCCATCATCACGGTGAGCATGGGTACGACGACGAGTATGGCTTACACAAAGGGCATGCCCATGATGCGACCGGCGGGCATGGTAAAGGCGTCGGTTTTGCGGCGGCGGTGGTGATCGGCATCGGCCGTTACATCTGGAATTTCGCACCGCATCCCGAGACCGGCATCAAGATCATGGACTTGCTGCTGTTCGTAGGTCTGCTGTTTCTCGAAATGATCGGGGCGCTGGTCAAGCCGTTCGCGCTGTGCGTGCGTTTGTTTGCGAACATGATCGCCGGCCATTTGGTGCTTGGGGCGTTGATCAGCGTGGTGACGTTTGGTGCGACCGCCTCGGCGATCGCGATCGGACTGGGCATTTCGGTGCCGGTGGTGCTGGGATGTGCGGGCTTGAGCATTTTGGAATTGTTTGTGGCGTTCCTGCAGGCGTACATCTTTACGTTTCTGACCACGTTGTTTTTGGCGTCGGCAGTGGCGCCGGAGCATTGAGAAATAAAACGACCCCCGGCGAGGCCTGGGGCTACACGATTTTGGGCTGGTAACCGACGCCGAAGCCCCTTGATTGAACGTCGGAGATACATTTTAGATCGGTCGCGATCATTTGATTCCCGCGAACCGGTCGCTAAGCCCAAAATGGGCAGGAGAACAGGTTATGTTGGACATTCTCGCACAGGCCACGAACGAAGCGGTCAAGATGGCTCCCAGCCTCCTCGGCGGGCAGGGCGGCAACGTCGGCATCGGCATCGGCGCCGCCGGCATCATGATCGGTGCGGGCCTCGGCATCGCCGGCGCCGCGCGCGGCATCGGCAACATCGGCGGCAGCGCCGTGGAAGCCATTGCCCGTCAGCCGGAAGCCAAGGGCTCCATAGGCACGAACATGATCATCGCCGCGGCACTGATCGAAGGGTTCACCTTCTTCGGCCTGGTCATCGGCATGTTGATGATGAACAAGCTTTCCTAAGCGGAAGATTGCGGGGTTCCGAGCCGACAGGTTCGGAACCCCTTTGGCTTGTCAGGGCCGGCCGCGCGAAGGCTGCGGATCAAGATCGATGGGCACCTGATAACCGTCTCGGGATACTGATAACGGGTCGTCGAGTCGGATTGCCGAATCCCGGAATCTGCATTAGCATTGGCGATCTACAAATTTTCACGGCGAATGTCCTTGAACGGGCATTGCGAAAGTGAAACGGCAGGAGTCCTCATGAAGCCGAAGTTGAGCGGAAAGCTGGTCATGCTGGCGGCGTCGATGCCGCTGTTTCTCAGCGCGACCGCCTGGGCGAGCGAAGTAAGAGAAGCGGTGGAAGAGAAGCCCGATCTGATGAAGTTGGATCTGGGATCGCTGATTCTCACGCTGCTGATTTTCGCGTGCCTGCTGGTGATTTTGGGCAAGTTTGCGTGGAAGCCGATTTTGCAGGGGCTGAAGTCCCGCGAGCAGGCGATTCGGGATTCAATCGAAGCGGCAGCCAAGGCGCGGGCGGATGCGGAACAGTCCGGTCGCGAGCTGGAGGCCAAGATGGCCGAGGTGCAGCGTCAGGCGGCACAGCAGCTTCAGCAGGCGAAGAACGATGCGTTGAAACTTGCCGAGACGATCAAGCAGCAGGCCGAGGCGGAAAGCGCCGCACTGAAGGACCGGACGATCCGCGAGATCGACGCGGCCCGGACGCAGGCGCTGGCCGAGATCAACACGCACGCCGCGGAGTTGGGCACGGCGGTAGCGCGGAAGATTCTGCAGCGCGATGTGAACGCCGACGATCAGCAGCGGTTGGTGGATGAATCGCTGGCCGAGATGGCGAAGAAGAACTGAGAAAGGGGTTGAGCGGCTGGATGGTTCAATCGTCAGTTGGGATTGCGAAGTCCCCATGAGCTGATTGACCCGTTGACCAATTGACCATAATTGATGCCCGACAATAGTTTTCAGATTGAAGCGATCGGCGCGGTTTACGCCCAGGCGTTGATCAACGAGGCGCAGAAGCAGAACGTTCTGAGCGACGTGACTGACGATGTGCGGGGGATCAGTGGGCTGCTCAAAAGCAACGTGGATTTTGCAGCGTTTACGCAGGCTGTGACCATCGCAGATGAAGAGCGGGCTTCCATTTTGACCAAGATTTTCGAAGGCCGCGTGCATGAGCTGACGCTACAGGTACTCAAGAGTCTTTCGCGGCGCGATCGGCTGATGTTCATTGGCGGAATGGTGCGGGCGTTCGAAGATATCCTGCACAAGGCTGCGGGCATTGTGGATGTGGAACTGGTCAGCAGCGTCGAGTTGCGGCCGGAGCTGATCAGCCGGTTGAAGGATGCGGTGGCGAAGTCCACCGGCAAGTCGCCGGAATTGACGATCAAAATCGATCCGTCGTTGATCGGCGGGATGACGCTGCGGATCGATGACACGCTCATCGACGGCAGTGTCGAAACGCAACTGGCGAAGATCAAGGAACAGATGAAGACCGGCGGGCTCTCGCGTTTGCAGAAGAACCCCGCGGCAGCGATGGTCTGACAAGAAATGACCCCCCTCCGGGCCATGTAAGGAAGAGGAAAGATGAAGTTCAAGATTGATGAAATCACGTCCGTAATCCAGGCGGAAATTTCGCAGTACAAGAACCAGCTGGACGTGAACCAGGTGGGCAAGATCATCGAAGTCGGCGACGGCATCGCGCGTATCTACGGCCTGCGCAACGCGATGGCCGGAGAGATGCTGGCGTTTCCCAACGGCATCTTCGGACAGGTGTTCAACCTGGAAGAGGAAACCGTTGGCGCCGTCATCTTCGGCAACTACAAGGAACTTAAGGAAGGCGATACGGTCCGGACGACTGGCGAGCTGCTGAGCGTGCCCGTCGGCGAGGCGCTGCTGGGCCGCGTGGTGGATCCGCTGGGCCAGGCGATTGACGGCGGGCCGGCGATTCAGACGACCGAACGCCGGAAAGTCGACATCATCGCCCCGGGCATTGCGGATCGTCAGCCGGTGAAACAGCCGCTGCAGACGGGCGTCAAGGCCATCGATGCGATGATTCCGATCGGCCGCGGCCAGCGCGAACTGATCATCGGCGACCGCAAGACCGGCAAGACGGCCATCGCGATCGATACCATCATCAATCAGAAGAAATTCTGGGGCACGCCAGATGCGGTGGTCTGCATTTACGTCGCCATCGGCACGAAGGAATCGACCGTCGCGGGCGTGGTAGACGTTCTTCGCCGCGCAGGTGCGATGGATTACACGATTGTCGTCACGGCGTCGGCATCCGATCCGGCACCGCTGCAATACATCGCCCCGTACGCCGGTTGCGCGATGGGCGAGCACTTCATGTGGAAGGGCAAGCACGTCCTGTGCATTTACGATGACTTGTCGAAGCAGGCCCAGGCGTATCGCCAGCTTTCGCTGCTGCTGCGTCGGCCGCCCGGCCGCGAGGCGTATCCCGGCGACGTGTTCTATCTCCACAGCCGCCTGCTGGAACGCGCCTGCAAACTTTCCGAGCCCAACGGCGGCGGATCGTTGACGGCGCTGCCGGTCATTGAGACGCAGGAAGGCGAAGTTTCCGCATACATTCCGACCAACGTGATTTCGATTACCGACGGGCAGATTTATCTTGAGCCTGACCTGTTTGCCGCAGGCGTGCGTCCGGCCATTAACGTCGGTATTTCGGTGAGCCGCGTCGGCGGATCGGCACAGATCAAGGCGATGAAGAACAAGAAGGTCGCGGCTTCGCTGCGATTGGATCTGGCCGCGTATCGCGAGCTCGAGGCGTTCGCCCAGTTGGGCACGGAACTCGATCCGGCGACGCAGCGTCAGCTCGACCGCGGGGCCCGCATGGTGGAACTACTCAAACAGCCGCAGTACGAGCCGATGGACGTGATCGACCAGGTGCTGGTGATCTACGCCGGTTCGCAGGGGGCGCTCGATGCAGTGTCAAAGGATCAGGTGCTGGCGTGGGAGAAGGACTTCCTGGAGTACGTGAACACCACCGCGGCGGACCTGAAGAAGGAATTGGCCGCGAAGAAAGACCTGACGGCGGAAATCGAAGCGAAGCTGCAGGATGTGATCAAGAAGTTCAATGCGGTGACGCAGATTGGCAAGGCCCAGTAAACACTGTGGCCACGGATGCACGGATCCACGGAAATTTCACAGAGAACGGGATAGATTCTGAACTCTGAACACTGAGTGAAGAAACGATATGGCCAAGGCAAGAGTCATCATCAAGCGGCGCAAGGCTGTGCGAAACATCCGCAAGATCACGAAGGTCATGCAGATGATCGCGACGTCGCGCTATCAGAAGGCGTACCGGCGTGCGGTCGGGACGAAACCGTTCGTCAAGAAGATCGGCGAATTGGTGGCGTCGGCGGTGCAGGCGGTGCGCGGGTCGGGCAAGCCGATCGATCATCCGCTGCTGAAGGAACCGGCGCCGGGCCTCCAGAAGCAGGTGGTGCTGGTGGTCACTTCGAACCGCGGCTTGTGCGGCGGCTACAACGGAAATGTGCTGCGGCTGGCGAATCATACGATCAAGGAACTCGAAGCCGCGGGCGAGACGGTGGAACTGCACGTCAGCGGGAAGAAGGGGATCGCGTTCTTCCGTTTTCAGCATCGCGCGATGGCAGAGACGCACACGAAGATTGGGGACACGCCCAAATTTGCGGAGATCGAACAAGTCGCTGAGAAGTTCATGAAGTCGTACACCGAGGGGAAGATTTCGGGCGTCAAGATTGTGTACATGCGGTTCATCAGCGTGGGGCAGCAGCGTGCAACGGTGATCGATGTGCTGCCGCTGGGCGGCGTCGGCGGAGAAGCCGAGGCGGCCGCGCCGGTGCAGTATGATTTCATGCCCTCGGCCGAGGAATTGCTCAATGAGCTGATCCCGGTGACGGTGAAGATCACCGTTTTCCAGGCGTTTATCGAGGCGGCGGTTTCGGAGCAGATCGCCCGCATGGTGGCGATGAAGGCCGCAACGGATGCGGCCGACAAGATGGGCAAGAAACTTCAGCAGCAGTACAACCGGGCGCGTCAGTCGCAGATTACCTCTGAGTTGGCGGAACTCATGGGTGGCGTGGAAGCGATGAAATAACGATGAATGAAGAACGATGAACGATGAAAGGATACGGGCGCCACGGGATATCGAACAGAGAACGCTTGCTTATGCGGTGAGGGCCATCAAGCTGGTGAGGTTTCTGGAAACAACCAGAGACAGTGCCTCGCAGGTGATCTCGAAACAGTTTTTGCGTTCGGCAACTGCCATTGGAGCAAACCTTTCAGAAGCCGAATCGGCGGAAACTAAGCCCGATTTCATCCACAAATGTGCAATTGCACTCAAAGAAGCTCGGGAGTGTTTGTATTGGCTGCGGCTGATGGCCGCGGCAGAACTGATAGAGGAAAGAAGACTGGTAGAATTTTTGAATGAAACGAATCAGATTGTGGCAATTCTCACGACGATCATCAAACGTGCCAAGCGCTCGATCGCCTGATGCCTCTTTCATCGTTCATCGTTCATAATTCATCATTTCACGGAGTGACCAATGGCAGCCAATGGCGTGATTTCCCAGGTGATCGGCTCGACGTTTGACGCGGAGTTCCCGGAGGACCAGCTTCCGGGCATCTACAGCGCGGTGAAGGTGCAGGGCAACAATCGCGGCATCGAGATCAACCTCACAGGCGAAGTGCAGCAGCACCTCGGCGGCGGACGCGTCCGGGCGATTGCCCTGGGCAGTACCGACGGCCTTTCCCGCGGCATGACGGTGGTGGATACCGGCGCGCCGGTGACCGTGCCGGTGGGCGAGGAAACGCTGGGCCGCGTGTTCAATCTACTGGGCGAACCGATCGATAAGAAGGGGCCGGTCACGGCCAAGATGACGCGCGCCATTCACCAGCCGCCCCCGGAATTCAAAAACCTCGAACCGAAAACCAAAATGTTCGAAACCGGCATCAAGGTCATCGACCTGCTTGCCCCGTATGTCCGCGGCGGCAAGACCGGCTTGTTCGGCGGCGCCGGCGTCGGCAAGACCGTCATCATCCAGGAATTGATTGCCCGCCTCGCGCGGTTTCACAGCGGCTACTCGTGCTTCGCGGGCGTCGGCGAACGCACCCGCGAAGGAAACGACCTCTGGCTCGAAATGCAGGAAGCCAAGATCGGCGACACCGGCAAACACGTCATCGACCAGACCGTCATGGTCTTCGGCCAGATGAACGAGCCGCCGGGCTCGCGTCTGCGTGTCGCGCTGACCGCGCTGACGATGGCCGAATACTTCCGTGACCAGACGGGCGCCGACGTGCTGCTCTTCATCGATAACATTTTCCGGTTCACCCAGGCGGGTTCGGAAGTGTCCGCGTTGCTCGGCCGTATGCCGTCGGCCGTCGGATATCAGCCGACGCTGGGCACGGAGATGGGCGAACTTCAGGAACGCATCACGTCGACCACCAAGGGCGCCGTCACTTCGATCCAGGCCATTTACGTGCCTGCTGACGACTTGACCGACCCGGCTCCGGCGACGGCGTTTACCCATTTGGACGCGTTCACCTCGCTGAGCCGCGGCATCGCTGAGAAGGGCATTTATCCGGCGGTCGATCCGCTGGAATCCAACAGCCGCATCATGGACCCCAACTACATCGGCAAGGAGCATTACGAGGTCGCACAGAAGGTGAAGCGGACGCTGCAGCGTTACAAGGATTTGCAGGACATCATCGCGATTCTCGGCGTCGACGAGCTTTCGGAAGAAGACAAGCTGACCGTGGCCCGCGCCCGCAAGCTGGAGCGTTTCTTCTCGCAGCCGTTCTACGTCGGCGAAGTCTTCACGGGCAAGCCGGGCTCGAACGTGAAGCTGTCCGAGACGATCCGATCCTGCAAGGAAATCGCCGACGGCAAGTGGGATCACCTGCCGGAAGGGGCGTTCATGTACGTGGGCGTCGTGGAAGAAGCCGCGGCGGCCGCGGAGAAGATGAAGAAGGGTTGAGCGTTAGGCTCAAGCTGCAAGGTTCAAGTTCAAATTGAACGAACGGGGCGATGATTGAACGATCATCGCCCCGTTTTCATTGGTGGGCATGGCAGTTTCTGAGCGTGGTGTGACTACTTTGCTACATCCATGGATTTGGCGGAAGCTTCGAGAGCGGCGATGTCCTTGGTGAATTCTTCCTGATCGCCCCAGGCTTCAAACGTATAGACGAATCGTTTACCCGCAACAATGGCCAGCAGATAGCCGGTCTTCTTGGTACCCAGGTCTTTGGTCCCAGTCAGGATACGGGCGACGGCGTTATTGTTGAGGGTGGCATCGTATTCCTTGTCGATGGCGATGGCGCGATTCTCGGCGACGGCGCGGCGGGCGAGTTTCGCCCAGAACGCCTGATCGCCATTGTCGTAATTGTCTTGACGCTGGAGCTTGATGAGGATGCCCGCGGCCGACATGGCTTCAGTGCGGTAATCGCGCTCGAAATAACGGATGTAGGATTTGGGGAGGTCGAAGCGGATGCCGCGGCGTTCCCAGCGGGAGGTGTCGGGTGCCAGCTCGGTGTTCCCGGTAACCGCGCCGTCGGCAAGTTGCCGAACCCAGGCGAACGGGATCTGTGCGACGATCTGCCTTTGCGGCAGCGTGGAGTTCAGATCGAGACGTATCGTGGAAAACGCCGCTTGTGAGGAGAGAAATTTGATTTTGCCTTTCAGCAATTCGACAGTCTCGGTGACCCGCTGGAGTTCCTGTTCGATTTTCAGTGTGTCTTCGACCCTCACGCTCTTCTCGACAAGGGCGAGGAGACGCTTGCGGACATTCTCGGCGTTCTCCAGCCGAATGCCGAGGTCATGCATCTGTTCGGTGATGTCGTCGGCTTTGACGTGGCGATTCGTGACTTCTCCGAGCTTTTCAAAGGCGCTGAGCGCTTCGTCAAACCGGCTGATGGGCACCCGTACCGTAATGCTGTTGCCGGAGATTTCCTGCATGTAGCCGCCGAAGGACTTGGTCTGTTTCTGGACGGCGGCGAGGACTTGGGCGATGTCCGGCACAACCAGATTGAGACCGGCGTTGTAGATGACGATTCGTTGCTGGTCGGCTGGGGCAGCAGCTGGAGTGGAAGCGAGGGTCAGGACGCCGCCGGAGATTGGAGGCGATTGAGGGTCGGCAGATTCTGCAGGGAGCGTTGGATTTGCATCCGCCACGAGGCCCGATGTGGAATTGAGGAGAGTGTTGCGAAGCCTCAATTCCCCTGGGGATTTGTAACCTTGCGACTCGCATCCAGCGAACATGAGAAAAGCAGTAAGGGTGATCGCGAAGAAAATTCGGGTCATGGGGTCCTCCAGTAAGAGCGTGTTGAAAGTTAAGTGCGGAGCCAATGCGAAAGGTTCAATGATTCTTGGGAGAAAGGACCAAATCCCGCGTCGCGCGTTATATAGCGTCGCGATCGATCTTTGCGGATTTTAGGAGATGATTGAGCAATCCTGATTTCAGTGGTTTGTTGGCGTGAACGGGGATGGAGAGGCGGACAATCGAACCGGGCTTGCCGTAGATGTGATGGCTACCCGTCACTCGCAACAGTTGCCAGCCGCGGTGTTGAACGATTTTGCAGAGTTCCTTGCCGGAAATAGCCTTCACACCGCGATCTCCATCACACGCGGTCCCTTGCCATTTTTGGAACGGGGAGCACCAACCGAGAGACAGCCGAGAATCGCATCTTTCAGATTCTTGCGAAGTTCCTGCAGGGTTTCTCCCTGCGTGGCGCAGCCTGGAATGGCGGGCACTTCGGCCCAGTAGCCGCCTTCTTGGGCCTTATGGATCACCGCTTTTATTTTCATAGACTCACCTCGGATAGCTGATGCAGTATAGCGTCGCGGAGACGACCCGTTCAAATGGTAAGCCCGAGCCACTGGGCGAGTTGGGAGTGGGGGAGGTGGGCGAGATTTTCGACGGCGAAGGTGGCATGGCGGCGGACTTCTTCGAGGGGCAGGCTGGTGGCGACGCCGAGGACGCGTAAGCCGGCGGCGCGGCCGGCGGCCATTCCGCCGGCGGAATCTTCGATGACCAGCGACTGGTCCATCTTCAGTTCCGCATCGAACTCCAGGTTCAGACGATCGAACGCTTTGAGATAGCCTTCGGGGTGCGGCTTGCCGTGGCGGACGTCTTCGATGGCGACCAGCACGTCGAAGTGGTGTTGGAGTTTGAAGGCATGAAGAAGCTGCGCGATCTCCGCGCGGCGGGCGCCGGAGCAGATGGCACGCGGGACGCGCTGGGCTTCGAGAAAATCGAGCGTTTCACGCACGCCGGGAAGCGGATCGGCGAATTCCGTGAGCTGTTCTTCAAAAAGATGGTGCTTGGCGTCGGCGAGTTTTTGAATGAGCGGCTGATCGTGCGGGCGGCCGGCATCGCGGAGCATGTGGAACAGGCCCTCATGATCGCTGTAGACGATGTAGCGGGAGAAATAGTCTTGCGCGGCGATTTCGAGCGGGCCGCCGATGATGGAGGCGTGAAGCGCGAGAGTGCGATTGTATACGGCGAGGTGGAGGCGCTCGGTGTCGGCGATGACGCCGTCGAAATCGAAGATGACGCAGCCGGAGGGCATGAGGATTCCTAGGTTCGAGACGCGTGATACGAAGGATGGATTTTACGGGAGATGGGCGGAGAGTGGTAATGGGCTGGCTGGTCAGGTCGTTTAGTCATTGAGTCGTTAAGTGGGTCGTACGATCACGAGTGGCGGGAAGAGAGCTTGATGATCTGTGCGTGCTTTCTTTGACGGTTCTTGATCGCGAGCCGCCAGATGCCTGGGGATGTTTGCTGCAGAGCATCGAGTTCCATGCCTGTGAGGCTCTGCAAGGCGAGGGTTCCTTGATAGGCGATGAAAATGGCGCCTTCCCGGGCTCCGGCATCGGAGAGGACGAGTTCAACAAGTCCCTCGGTGGACCGGAAGTCGGCCAGTTCGGCGGCTCCGCAGGAGATGTGGAGCGTCGAGCCGATGAAGACCGGTTCGTTCCCGGGAGGTACGGGCGAAATCCGCAGGACCGAGCAGCCGTGCGTGGGCATGGCGTGGACGTGCAGGGCGGGGCCATCAAACTTCCAGCAGGTTTCATCCCAGAACGACCATGCGAAGAAGGGGCCTTCTGTCGGCAGGCCCGGGAGCAGGCAGAGGTCCAACGCCCAATCGCGGGGTAGTGCGGTGGGGTTGTATGCGGTCAGAGTTGCCGAGGTGCCCCACGGACGGCGTGCGACGAAGCCGAGTTCGCAGTGTTCCGGATCGATCCCGCCGCGGAGGGAACGGCCGGGTTCTGGTGCTGGCGGGGTGAGTATCTCAAACGCGCGGAGACGTTCTGCGGCGGGGCTTTTGTCGATGAGGTCGGAGATCATGGTGAGTCCGCCGAGGATGCCGACGTAGCTGTGCCAGGATCGCCATTCGTCGATGGTGAGGGCCCAAGTGGTGCCGAGATAGGTGACGTCGGGGTCGTTGGTGTAGAGGATGCGGTTGGAAAAGCTGGTTGAACCGACGGCTTTGAAGCATGCGGCGAGGCAGCAGGGATGCGGCGCGTACCACATGGCGTTGGAGTCGGGACCGATGCGTGAGCCGTCGGCGAAGCCGATGGTGCCACGGGTGAATCCGGAGCAGGAGAGCAGGTAGCCGGCTTCGCCGATTTCTTCGCGGTACAGGGCGTAGAGCGAGCGGTAGGCTTGCAGCCGGGTGAGCGAGTTGTCGTGGAAGCGGGCATTGTCGGAGAGGGTGTTGAAATCGATTTTGAAGTATTCGAACCCTTCGGCGCGGCAGGACCGGATGAGTTGGCGGAGGAACTGGCGGGCGGCGGGCTGGGTGGGGTCGAGCCAGCGGGCGCGGGGGCCCCAGTTTCCGGCTTCGCCTGCGAATTCGCCTTTGGCGTCGCGTTGAAACCAATCGGGATGGGATTTGAAGATGTCCGTGGATTCGTGGACGGCCAGCGGAGCCAGCCAGATGCCGGGGGTGGAGCCTGCGGCTTTGATTCGTTCGATGATAGGTTTCCAGCCGCAGGAGAAGGTGTCTTTGAGGGACCAGTCGCCGACAGTTTTCTGGAAGCCGTCATCGATTTGAATGCAGTCGAGCGGGATTCGCACGCGTTCCTTTGCGGCGGCGTCGGCGACGAGAAGGACATCCTCGGCGGTGATCTTGTCGTATTTGCTGTACCAACTGCACCAGCCGACGGGCGGCTGTTTTGCGGTGCGTGATCCGTGGGTTGAGGCGAGCCAACGCATCGTCAGGTCGAGGGCCTCGGCATAGGGCATGGCGAAGATGGCGATTTCTTGGGCGTCGCGCCATTGCCCCGGCGGGATGAGGATGTCGTTCATTTCCGCAGAGGCTTCGAGGCGAAGAGTGCCAGGATCGCATTTGCAGCGGAGGTCGACGAAGCTTACGGGGTCGCCGACGGCTGCGATGGTGAGGCCGCGTTTGCCGGCATCCGAGTAGAGGGTGAGAAAGTCACGGAAGCAGCGCCAGGTGCCGTCGGTGTGGAATTCGTCGGTAGGGAGTTCGAAGGGGATGGGCATTTTGTAGCCTTCCCAGCGCTCGATTGTTTGTTGGTTAAGGCTGGGCAGGGTTTCCGCAAGATTGCCGGCCCGGGCGGTATCGCCCAGTGTGGAGAGGTGCCACTGGGAGGGGTGGCCGGCGCATGCCAGACGCGGGGCGGTGAGCAGGCCGATCGATTTCAGGCGAATCGCCTGGCCGGTGAGATTGCCGAGCGAGGCGCTCACGAGCGCGACGGGTAAGCGGTCATGGAGTGTGATGCGCCAGTCGATCGCGATGCCGGTATCGGTGCGCCAGCGAAAGGATGTCTGCTTGCCGGAGCCTGCGAAGAGTGTACGGATGCTGGTGGAAATTAGCGGTTGGCCTGTGGGCAGGAGCACGATGGGGGTGGAACCTTCTTGCGGGCAAAGTTGCGCGCCCGGGAATACGGCTTCGAAAATTACGCCTGAGGCGTGAACCCGTAATGCGGTCGAGCTGATGGAGAAGCCTACATCACTTGTGCGATCTTGGAGTGAACTGCTGCTCACATGAGCCCCGATATTGACGCAAGGTTGAAATGGAACAGGGATTTTACGGGAGACGGGCGGGGAGGGGTAATGGTTGGTATGGCTAACCGATTGGCGTTGTCATTCTCCCGGGGCGAAGCCGCGGCGGAGGGTGTTTTCGGTGCAGACGCGGGGGAGGGTGAATTGCAGGAGGTACTCGCAACCGCCGGCTTTGGAGCCCAGGCCGGAGAGGCCGAAGCCGCCGAAGGGTTGCCGGCCGACGAGGGCTCCGGTGATGGGGCGGTTGAGGTAAAGATTGCCGACGCGGAATTCGCGGCGGGCGCGGGCGAGGTGCGAGGGTGTCCGCGAATAGACGCCGCCGGTGAGACGATAGGTGGAACTGGTGGCGATGCCGAGGGCCTGCTCGAACGTGGCGGCTCGGATCACCGCAAGGACCGGTCCGAAGATTTCTTCGTTGGCGATGGCCGCGGTAGGGGGGACGTTGGTGAAGATGTGCGGCCCGATGAGCGGCTTGCCGTGAATTGTGCCGGTTGCTGCGGAAGCGTAGGCGAGGGTGGCTTCGGTGCGACCGAGATCGATGTAGCGGCGGATTTTGTCGTCGGCAGTTGCGTCGATGACCGGGCCGATGTCCGTGGCAGGATCGAGCGGATCGCCAATTCGCAGCGAGCGTGTCGATTCGATCAGGCGCGAGAGAAACAGATCGTGAACGCCTTCGAGCACGATGACGCGAGAGCAGGCGGAGCATTTCTGGCCGGCATAGCCGAACGCGGACTGCCGCACGCCAAGGACCGCTTCATCCATGTCGGCCGAGGCGTCGATGATGATGGCATTTTTGCCGCCCATTTCGCAGACAACGTGTTTGACGAACGGTTGCGTGACGGTGGTATTGGCGGCTGCCTGCACGATGTCGAGGCCGACGGCTTTGGAGCCGGTGAAGGCGATGAGGGCGACGCGCGGATCACGAACGAGGGCGGCGCCGATGGTTTCTCCGGGACCGGGAAGGGAATGCAGTACCTCGCGCGGAATGCCGGATTCCCACAGGATTTCACACAGCACCGAGGCGATGGTGGTCGCTTGTTCGGCGGGTTTGAGGATGGCCGTGTTGCCGGTCACCAGTGCGGCGACGGTCATGCCCGTGGCGATCGAGAGGGGGAAATTCCACGGGCTGATGATGGCCGCCACGCCGCGGGGGTCGTGCCATTGCTCGTTGAGTTCTCCGCCGAAATGATTCAGACGCTGGGGCGTCGCCAGGGCCAGCGACTCGCGGGCGTAGAACTCGCAGAAATCAATGGCTTCGCAGACATCTGCATCGGCTTCGGACCACGTCTTGCCGGACTCGCGGATGATGATGCCCGAGAGTTCGTCGCGCCGCGTTCGCAGCCTTTCGGCAGCGCGGAGGATCAGGTGGCTTCGCTCCTGTGGCGGACGGTCGCGCCAGGTGCAGAACGCGGTCAGGGCTTGCGTCAGTGCAAGATCGAGCATGGCCTCGGAAGCAGTGACCGGCAACGATGGGAGCGTTGCGGAGGCAATTGCCCGGCTGAATTCTTCGCGCGTTCTGGGGGCGGAAAAATCGCGCGGCGGTTCATTGGTGAAGGGTGCGGTTTCGGTTTCAGACCGGATGGACGCGGGCTCGGCGGCCAGAACGTCACCATGAGCATCCGGCGCGGCGAGCAGGTGATCGGGGTCGGCACGGTCGATGAATCCGGCACGGAGCCACGATTCATTTGAGGTGTTTTCCAGCAGCCGGCGCACCAGATACGCCATGCCGGGAATCATTTGTCCGATCGGAACGTACTGGCGCAGCCGGTAGCCTTCGGCGATGATTGCGGGTTTCAGTTCCTCTGCCATGCCGTGAAGCATTTGGAATTCGAGGGCATTTTTGGGCAATCCGTGGGCTTCCAGGCAGGCCATCGCATGGGCGATCGAGCGGGCATTGTGCGACCCGACGGCCAATTTGATTCCACCGGTCGTGGCGTGTTGCGGCATTGCGTCGATCAGCAGCCGCGTCATGCGCTCGAAACATGCATCCGTTTCGCGTTTGTGCCGCCAAACGGGCGATGGCCAGTTATTCAGTTGAGCGTGAATGGTTTCGTAATCCCAGTAGGCGCCTTTGATGAGGCGCACGGTGATGATGCGTCCGGTGCGGCGCGCCCATTGAATAAGGGATTCTGCATCGGCCTCGCCGGACGTGAGATAGGCCTGCAGCGCGATGCCCGCGGGGAAGTCGATCGCCTCGCAACAGCGTTTGAAGAGGCGGATGGTCAGGTCTTTGAGGTCATGCTGCTCCATGTCGAAGTTGATGAACACGTTGAGATCGCGTGCTCGTTCGAGCAGCGGGTGGAGATGATGAAACATGCGTTCGACGGTCGCATCGGTGTCGGCAACGCGGATGCTGGCGTCGATGGCGCTGATCTTGAGCGAGATGTTGGCGCGCGGAATCGGGCCGAGGTGATCTTCCTCGAGTTGCTCGGAGTGCGGCCAATCAATCACGAGTTCGGTCAAGGCGCCAAGCAACTCGCCGTAGCGATGCCGGTAGATGGCTGCCTCCCGGTCGGAAACGCAGGCTTCGCCGAGCAGATCGACGGAGAAGGCGATATGCCGGTCCCATAGCGTGCGCAGCACGGTACTGGCGGATGCGATATCGGCGCCGGCGATGAAATTGCCGGCCATGTTTTCGATCTGTTTGGACACGCTGCGGGCGAGCGTACCCCGGGCCAGCTCGCCGGCTTTCAGGGCCACGCCCAGACCCGTCGGCAGCGTCACATGCGGCTGTACCAGGTAATCATGCAGGTGTGCCAGAATCGCATCGGGCGTTTTCAAGACCGGAAAAACATCGATGAAACGGAAAAGCTCCGTCTTGAAATGCGGATCCTTCATCGCCCAGGTGAGGAGGGCATCCGACCAGAATTTGCGGGAAAGAACTGCCTGGCTATGGCTGGCGGCTGCGGTGAGTAAATGGCGGCCGAGGATCTGCGTTCGCGATTCGATATCGCGTGGCATGGTGAGGGCGGCCGGACCGGTTGGCGGCTCGGCCGTCGCGCCGTGGTTGCCGTTGGATCGCCATTGCCAGGGCATGAGGCACCTCCCCGGGAATACCAGGTCGAAGTTCCATCATGATCATAGCGCGGCACTTCGGGGATGAGTGCATGGCGGAATTGGCGGACAGTCGCTACGCGATTTTTTCCAGGGCGGCGAGAATTTCGGCGTCGTCGCGTTCCTGCTTCATCGGTTGTTCCTTGAAGTACGCCACCTTGCCGTTGCGGTCGACGATCACCGTGGCCCGGCGGCCGATGTTTCCTTCGGGCAGGAACAGGTCATATTGCTGGACCACTTTGCGGTGGATGTCGGCGAGCAGGTCATACGTGATGCCGCGGGCTTCGCGGAAAGCCTTGTGGCACCAGACCGAATCGATGGAGATGCCGAGGATGACTGCGTCTTTGGCGGCGAATTGCGGCAGATCGTGCATGAAACACTTGTGTTCATTGGAGCAGACCGGCGAGAAATCCAGCGGATAGAACGCCAGCACGACTTTCTTGCCGCGGAGCGAGGAGAGTTTGATTTTGACTTTGTCCTGATTGTCGAGCTCGAAATCGGGGGCATCCTGTCCGACGACGATTGGCATTTGCGGCTCCTGTAAGCGTGAAAGTTTTCCCACGGGGGAATTGTAGCGGGCGGTTCCGCAGAAGTCAGAAGCCGGAGCGATGGGGGGGAAAATTCCGCGCGAACCTTTTCCCGATTTGCACGTAAGTAGGATATGCAAGTCGCTTGCATAAATGGCCGAAGAAGTGATAGACTAACGGTGGAATCGTGGAATTGAGGTTCTCATGTTGTGGAAGTTTCTGGGCGGATTAAGTGTTCTGGCGATGCTGGTCACGATGATCGCCTGCAGTGGCGGCTCCGGCGTGCAATCTGCCGGCAAGCCCACTGCTGTGGCGACCATCTTTGCCTATTTCGATGCCCTGCGCTCCATCGGCGGCGAGGATATCAACGCCGTGATCCTCCTGCCCCAGGGCACAAGTCCCCACGAATTTTCTCCCACGCCCAGGGATAAAATCACCGTCGATGGCGCGCAGCTCATCGTCAAGGCCGGCTTGGGGCTGGATGTCTGGATCGACAAATTGCGCGCGGATAACCAGACGGCCAGGGTGCTGGATGTGGGCGCTGGCCTAGAGGCAATCAAGACGGAAGAAATTGCCCTCCCCGGGCAATCCAGGGAAGAACTGGAGGGAGCGGGCAACCCTCACGTGTGGCTGGACCCGCAGAACCAGATGAAAGCTGCCGATGAAATTCGGGATGCGCTGATTCAGATCGATCCTGCGCATAAGGATGCCTACACGCAGCGGGCGGCGGCTTATCGGGCCGACCTGAACACACTTGATGGCGAGTTTGCCGCGGCCACTGCCGGGTTCAAACACAAATCCTTCGTCGGGTTCCATTCCGCCTATGCTTACCTGGCGCGGCGTTACGGGCTTAAGCAGGTGGCGGCGATTCAGGAAGTCGGCACAGGCGGGATGAATGTCGCGCAGATTCAGAAGGTCATCGAAATCATCAAGGCCGACAACGTGCCCGTGGTCTTCAGCGAAACCGCTTTCGACGCCAAGCAGGCCGATGTGGTGATACAGGCCACGCACGTGAAACTGGGAACGCTCCAGCCGCTGGAGACGTATGATGACATTCAGGATACGTACGTGAAGCTGATGCGGGAAAACCTTGCACAACTCACTAAGGCGATGGCGGAATGATTGCGCGTACAATGGTAGACGGAGGCACAAGCCTATGACATTTCTGCCGCTGAGCGCGCCGCACACGCACGTGGATGCCGGTTCGGATCTTGGTAAGCACCAAGGCATCGACGTCGTCTGCCTGCATAACGTCAGCTACGCGTATGAACACAAGCCGGCGCTGACGAACATTACGCTGCACGTTAAACAGGGATCGACGCTGGGGATCATCGGCCCCAACGGCGGCGGGAAGAGCACGCTGCTGAAGTTGATGCTGGGAGTGCTGCAACCGGATGAAGGCACGATCACCATTATGGATCGCAAGCCCGTGGATGCGTGCCGCGATGGTTCGATCGTCGGATATGTGCCGCAGCGCCATGTGCTCGACTGGACCTTTCCCATTACGGTGCGGCAGGTGGTGCAGCTGGGGCTTATCGGGAAGAAGCCGGTCTTCAACTGGTTCACCCGGCGGGATCACGAAGCGGTCACCGTGGCGCTGCGTGCGGTGGATATGCTGGCACAGGCAGATCGGCCGATCGGTGGGCTTTCCGGCGGGCAGCAGCAACGGGTATTTATTGCCCGCGCGCTCATCGCACGGCCGAAGATTTTATTCCTCGACGAACCGACGACGGGCATCGATCAGGCCGGGCAGGAAATCTTCCTGCAGTTGCTCGATGAATTGAAAAAGCAGTTCGGGCTGACGCTGGTCATGGTGTCGCATGATCTGCGCAGCGTGGTGGCCAGTTGCGATCGCGTGGCCTGCCTGAACCGCACGCTGCACTATCACGACCGCCCGCAGGGGCTTTCCAAGGATGTGCTTTTCAAGGTGTTCCAGTGCGACATGGACGCCGTGCTCGATACCCATTCCGATCTGCACGACGCGACCTGCTGCAGCCATGAGCACTCCGGGCCGTGCTGCGATCACGATCATCCGCATCACAACCCGTTGGCGCCGCCGAAGAAAAGCTGAACTAGGAATTTCATATTCTGTGACCGGAAAACCATGCACGACTTCCTCAATAATATTGTTTCATTTCACAAATCGTTGATCGTGGGATTTGCGCTGGCGGCCACCTGCTCGCTGTTGAGCGTCTTCGTGGTGCTGCGGCGGATGGCCATGATCAGCGAAGCCGTGGCGCACGCCGGCATCGGCGGGATTGCGGTGGCGCTTTTGGCGGGATACTTTTTTCCGGCGACGGATGGCCCGGTCATGCAGCAGATCATTACGGGCATCTTCTGCCTGGGCACGGCGCTGGCCATCGGATACGTGACGCGGACGCGGCGTGTCACGGAGGATTCGGCCATCGGGATTTTTCTCGTCGCGTCGATGGCGCTGGGCATCCTGCTGCTCTCGGTGCGTTCCAAGTTTCCGGTGCTCAGCGGTCAGACTCGCCCGGCGTCGATCGAGAGCGTACTCTTCGGCGATCTGATTTCCGTCACCACGACGGACATGTGGATCGCGATCGTTGCCACGGTGGTCGTCTTCGGACTGGTCATCGCGCTTTACAACGAGTTTTTGTATACGACGCTCGATGAACAGATGGCCCGCATCAACGGGGTGAACACTCGGCTCATTAACACGTTGCAACTGGCGATGATTTCGCTGGTCATCGTCGTCGGCGTGCGGATGGTGGGGGCCCTGATGATCACCGCGATGACCATCCTGCCGGGAGCGACTGCGTGCATGATTTCCCGCCGGTTCAACGGCGTGCTGGTCGGTTCACTGCTGGTGGGAATTCTCGGCATCGGCGGCGCCCTGCTTCTGGCCATCAATCCGCCGCTGTCAAGCTATACGTCCGGCCCGGTCCTCGTGCTGACGCTCTTTCTCATCTTTGTGGTCGTCTGGGGCATTCGCCACATCTTTAAGCCCAAGATCGAATATGAAACGGTGGTGGGGGGGCATGCGGATGAACATGATCACGAGCATGAAAACGAGCACTCGCAACTTCATTGAGATGCAGAAGCGTTATTTCTTTTCGATTTGAGCTGTGACGCGGACGATGCGGTTGAGGGCCTTATCGATGGTAACGTGAGCATATTGCGGAGGGCATCACATTGACAAAAAAAAGACCGCGGATTTCGAGAACCTGCCCAGACCCCTCCGCCGAGGTCTGAGCAGGACGAAATCCGCGGTCTTCAGTTAACCGCTGTTGTTACGCGAGGTCGAGTTCGACCCGCAGGATCTTGCCTTCGGCCGAATCCTGCATCTGGAAGCCGAGGCCGTCGCAAATGCGGCGCATGTCGGTATTTTCCGGCAGGATGTAGCCGATGATGTGCGTCACCTTTTCCTTCTTGGCGATATCGATGAGGTTCTGGAGGAGCTTGGTGCCCAAGCCCTTGTTGTGCCATTTGTCGGAAATGAGTAATGCGAATTCCGCTTCATGGCGGCCGCGGAGACGCGAGAGGCGTCCGACGCCGAGGATCTGCCGCTGTTTGCTGGCCGGATCGACGTGTTCGGCAACGAGGGCCATCTCGCGGTCGTAATCGTTGAAGCAGACGCGCATCAGCCGTTCGTGGGCCGTGCGTGTGCCGAGTTTCATCGACAGGAAGTAGCGGTGCCGCACCGATTCCTCGGAGAGCGTGGCATGGAAGTTGACCATGAGCGGCTCATCTTCGGGGCGAATGGGCCGGAGCGTGACCGGCGTGCCGTCGGTGAGCTTCCAATCGCTGATGTATTCGGTCGGGTACGGCCGGATGGCCACCCGGGGAAGCTGTGCGTCGGTCTTGTTCAGGTCGTGCAGAATGACGCGGGCATCGAGGGCGATCACGCCATCGGGGCCGGCCAGCACGGGATTCATATCCACTTCCTTGATCCACGGCTGCTGAACCAGAAGCTGACTGAAGCGGACGAGGAGCGTTTCCAGGCCGGCGACATCCACCGGCTTGCGGCCGCGGACGCCCTTGAACGCCTCGGAAACCTTGGTCTGCTCCATCAACCGCCGGGCCAACGTGGAATTCAGCGGAGGCAGGGCCAGGGCCCGATCCTTGAAGACTTCCACGAGCTGCCCGCCGGATCCGAACAGGATCACCGGGCCGAACTGGGCATCGGAGGTGGAACCAATGATGAGCTCGTACGCGTCGGATTTCTTGATCATGGGCTGGACGGTGACGCCGCCGAAGTGTTCGGCGCCCTTCTTTTCCGTCACGTTCTTCTTGATGGTGTTGAACGCTTCTTTCACGGCGGCGGAGGTCTTGACGTCCAGAATGACGCCGCCGACATCCGTCTTGTGCGAAATCGTCTGCGAGTAGAGTTTGATCACGACGGGGAAGCCCATCTTTTCGGCGCACTTGGCGGCTTCATCCGCTGAGTCTGCAACGTCCGTCGGCGTCACCGGAATACCATAGGCCGCCAGCAGCTTCTTGGAATCCGATTCCGTCAGCAGCGTGCGGCCCGCTTCGCGCGTCGACTTGATGATGCGTTCCACCGTGGCCAGATCGACCGCGTCGTCATCGCGCGGCGTCGGGGTTTCATAGAGGGCCTTGATCGACTCATCGTACTGCCACATGTAATTGAACATGCGGGCGGCGGTGTCGGGATAAGCGAACGTCGGCACGCCGCCGGTGTTCAGAATGTTCTCGCCGGTCGCCACGAACGGTCCGCCCATCCACGAGGCCAGTACCGGTTTGCCGAGATCCTTGGCGACCGCCTTGATGGCTTCGGCGGTGCGGGTCGGGTCGGTCATGTCCTGCGGGGTGAGGATGATGAGCATGCCATCGGAGTTTTCGTCGTGGGCGACGAGTTCGAGCGTCTTGGCATAGCGCGTGGCGTCGGCATCGCCGAGGACGTCCACGGGATTGTTGTGCGACCACGCCGCGGGAAGGAATTTGTTGAGTTCTTCCATCGTGCCCTGGGAGATCGGCGTCAACTCGCCGCCGCCGATGACCAGTGCGTCCGTGGCCAGCACGCCGGGACCGCCGGCATTGGTGACGATCGTCATGCGCTTGCCCTTGGGCCGCGGCTGCTTGGCGAGCACTTCCGCCATGTAGAACAGGTCGGCAATGGTGTTGACGCGCAGCACCCCGGCGCGACGGAACGCCGCATCCAGCACGGAATCGGAGCCGGCCATAGAGCCGGTGTGCGATGCTGCGGCCTTGGCGGCGGCATCCGAACGACCGGCCTTGATTACGATGATGGGCTTGGTCAGCGCCACTTCGCGTGCCGCCGAAAGGAATCGCCGGGCATCCCCGATCGATTCCATGTAAATCAAAATGGCCTTGGTCTGCGGATCTTCGCCGAGGTAATCGATCAGGTCGCCCCAGCCGATGTCCACCATCGAACCGAGCGAGGCAAACGCCGAGAAGCCGACCTGCTCGCGGAACGACCAGTCCAGAATTGCGGTACACAGCGCACCGGATTGCGATAGAAACGCCACCGACCCGGACCGTGCAATGTCCGCGGCAAACGTGGCATTGAGACCGATCTTGGGATTCATGAATCCCAGGCAGTTCGGTCCGAGGATTCGCATGTTGCAGCGCCGGGCCGTTTCCATCAGTTGGCGTTCAAGCTCGATGCCCGGCGCCCCCATTTCCTTGAAGCCCGCGGAAATCACGATGGCTGCCGGAACGCCCTTGGCGCCGCATTGTTCGATCACGGCCGGAACAGATGCTGCGGGAGTGCAGATCACGGCCAGATCGACAGCCTCGGGAATCGCACCGATGTTTGCATAGGCTTTGATGCCCAGCACGCTCGGACGTTTCGGATTCACCGGGTAAACCGTTCCACCGAAGGGATTCTTGAGCAGATTCCACAGCACCGTGCGACCGACGGAGCCTTGCGTTTCCGTCGCGCCGATCACCGCCACGCTCTTGGGCGAAAACAGCGGCTCCAGCGAGTTACGACTGCGCTGCGTACGTGTATTACTGAGCCCTTCCTTGAGTACTTCACCGACCATAGAACACCTTTTCTAAAGAAGCGGACAATGCGGTTCAATATAAGATAAAAAGGTCCATTATTCAAGTGTTTGGAGTCGAAATTTGTTATGTCAAAATACCAGATTTCAGGGGATTTCCATGACATTTTTGGGGAACTTCAGGAATTCTTCGCGTCCCGATGACATCAGGCGGAGTCAGTGTAGTGCGACCACGCCATCTCCTTGCCTGTCCGGCAGAAGATTAGCGACCCCTTGCCTCCAGGTGCGGCTGATTCTGCCGGCACCGAGGCATCACTGTTCACCGAAGCGCCATGCGCGGTTTCGAGTACGGAGTCTCCCACGTAATGCCTGTCTTCAGGCATTGCTCCGCCGCTCGAAACCGACTCGCAAATCAGACAGTTTCGACAACCCGTTTGACATTGGTGGCCTTGAGACCTTTAGGGCCGGGTTCGGTATCGTACTCCACGGTTTCGCCTTCCTTGAGCGTGCGAAACCCCTCGGTCAGAATCGCGGTGTGATGGACAAAAATGTCCTGCCCGCCTTCCCCGAAGATAAACCCGAAGCCCTTCTGATCGTTAAACCACTTGACCTTCCCCTGCGTACGGCCCACAACAGTTCTCCCAAAAGCACACGCCCGATGTTCAAAACCTGAGGGCGGCGGCGGACCCGCTTACCAGGTTACAATGCGCTGTAGCACCACGATTTTACGCCACACCGCTGATTGCCATTCGCATACATCTAAATTTTTATATACCTATGAATTTATGGCCTGCTTGTCGGTGATCGTCAATTGTTTGCCCGAGATTCTCTGAGTGATACTTCTGTTAAGCCTTATGACCACAAATACGTACGTATGATTGCGGAGGAGTACTCAGAAAACTCTTCTATCTTCAGCCTGTCCAGCTATCCGTAGAAATGCCCACGCATTGTACTACCAAAGGGGGGGGCTTTGGCTAGCGGAAAACGGCGGGATCTGAAAAGTTCTTTCATGCGTATATTAAGTGGACGCTTGGCGTAGGACCTTTATCGTTTTCGGACGTCCACAGCTATTGTCCTAGTTATCGGTCAGTACACGATTTACAGCAAAAGTCTTGGCGTGAACACGGTACTCGGGGTAAAGTGGAATGATGAGAATTGGCACCACGCCAACGAGAGTTTGGGCCGCTTGTGAATGATGGCAATGGCATAATTTCCGGACCTGTCAGTAGGCGTAAGCACGTCCTCGGCGTCGCCGTGCGCGGTGACGCATGGCCGGAAAGCCTGTCGCAGGGTGCCGCTTGTGGTGATCTGGCGCTGGAATGCTGCCTCGGCTCGTATGCCGCGGCCGCTCGTGTCGCCGAACTCGGTCGTCCGAGTGTCGCTGGTCTGCTTTTGGACGTCAGCAGTTGTACGCAGCATGATGTCTTGGCGATCAGCCTCTTTGCACGCATGGGTCTGACGGTCTGGATCATCGGTATCGAGAGCCGGCCGGCACGCGGCACCGATGCCCTGCAGCGCGGCGCGCTGCCCTGGTCGACACATGCGGTCCCTCTCCCAGCCATGCCGCGTGAACCTTCACACCAGACGCCGGAGGTTGTGGCCAATGAACCCCGCACGGCTCCGGCGCACCCACGAAACGAACCGGATGTGATGGATCAGGTGATACGCGAGGATGTGAACATCGAGACAGCAGATGCCTCGCATCGTTATGATGAATTGCAGGATCAGTCGGTGCTCAGCGATGCGGAAATGCGTGCATTGCTGGGCGCTTCGGAGTAGTCCGCGAATTCTTTTCCCCGGGAGGCATCGGTGGCCCGATCACTTGGACTCAGTAAAACGCATGAGGTCCGCGGCGAAACGCTCGCCGATCCGGCGCCCGCGCGCCGGCAAGTGCTCCTGATCGGATGCGACGGCACCCAGATCCGTGCCGCGATTGAACAGGTTTTGGCGAAAACAACAACCGATTGGACTCTTGATGTCGCCGAAAGCTTCCTGGAAGCGGTTCTGGTTTCGGGCAGCCGTCACGACGATTCCGGCGCGGCCGGGCCCGTCGTTTTTCCCTTGATTCTGGCCGGTATTTCCCAGGAAATCGATCAGATCGAGGCGGCCGTTCGCAGCCTGCGAAAGGTCAACCCCCATTCGATGATCGTGCTGCTGTGTGAACCGGGCGATGAAGTCTTGTGCCGCCGGGCCAAGACCTGGGGCGCGGATGATTACGCCATTTTCCCCGTGGGGCAGCGCGAACTATCGCATACGCTGGAGTGTGCCGCGAAGATGTGGCACGAACGCACCGAAGCGCCATCGGCTGAACCGGTCGCCTCCGAGCCGGAGTCGCATATTTCGGAGACTCCCGCGGCCCAAGCGCCGGCAAAGAATAATCGTGTCCGGAACGCGAGCCTTGCCGAAAGCGGCGAGCGCGGTGTCCAGACGCCTCATCCATCCTCGGGTATCTCGCCCGCCGAAGCCGTGCGGCAAGTCGTCGATGTGACCATTACTGAGCCTTCCCCCCCCCATGCCCCTGTGCTGGCCCCGCAATCCAGCCGCAACGGAACGCTGCTCGAAATGCAGATTCCGCAGTTGCCGCTGATCGTGCAGACGGTGCTGATGAACGATTTGCTCGCCGGGCGTCTGGATTTTCAGGACCGCGCCGTCGCTACGCTTCAGGGTTACGTTAAGTGGGGCGGCAAACTGCGTTTCATCCCCGCACGCCTAGGCGAATCGCTGGTAGCAGCAAGCGCTGCCGCGGTGGAGCATCGCACCCCCGCCAACGATCCCATGCATCTCCAGGCGATCGTCGAACAGCAGCAGACCGTCTACGGCGAGCTTCATCTCGACCTGCGCTCGCCCAATCCCGGGACGCAGGCGTTGCTCGATCAGGCGGCCGGCTGGCTCGGAAGCATGCTCGCTGCGTCGCGCCGCTATGAACAGCTCCGCTCGCTGGCGATTACCGACGAACTTTCCGGCGCGTATAACCGCCGCTACTTCATCAAATTCGTCTCGGGCCTGCTCGACCGCGCACGCGTCAACCGCTTCCGCGTTTCGCTGCTGCTCTTCGATATCGATGATTTCAAACGTTACAACGACACCTTCGGCCATGCCGCCGGCGACGCCATCATCCGCGAACTCGCCAAGCTCATCCGCAGTTGCACGCGCCCGCACGATCTGGTCGCCCGCATCGGCGGCGATGAATTTGCCGTGATTTTCTGGGATAACGAAGCGCCGCGCCAGCCCAACTCCGAGCACCCGCGCGACGCCCTGGCCGCCACCGCACGCTTCCGCAAGGCGGTTGAAGCGCACCAATGGAGCCAGACCTGCAACATCCAGGGCCAGATCTCCATCTCCGGCGGCCTGGCCACTTTCCCCTGGGATGCCGATACCCTCGAAGCCCTCATGGCCAAAGCGGACGAGGCCCTGCTTCGCGCCAAAGCCGCCGGCAAGAACGCCATCCTGCTTCACGGAGACGACAAAACGCCACCCGCGGAGGAAGCGAAAGCCGAGGAAGGCAAGTCGGAGCCTGCAGCAGAGTGAACGGGGAAATCCCGCGGGCGATTATCCTCTGAATGTCCCGGGCGAGGCTCTCACTCAAAACGCATCTTCCAAGCTGAATTCCTGCGTCAGATCGATGCGCTTTTCAAGCACGGACTTTCCGTCATCGGTCTTGAGTGAGAGTATCAGCCGCGCGCGATCGAGCGAGGCATCGACCTTCACGTTCTTGCCGTTGAGGTCCCAGCCGTGGAACTCGCGCCACGCCGCTAGGCTCAACCGTTCCTCCGGCCGCTCGATGCGCAGGGCACCCTCCTGCACGAAATGTCCAAACCGGTTGCCGTCGGCAAAGTTGTCGGGCGTCGGCATCACGATCGCCAAGTTGCATTGATCAAGCAGGTTGTGCTCCACGCGATTCTTCCGTCCCGTTGAGCCGCGTCCATAGGTCATTCGTCCGATCTCGCCAAGGTGTATCATCACGCCCGTTTTGGTCGCCCCGTGAATGACGTTGTGCCGCACGATCTGATGATCCGAATCATGTTGATAGACGCCGTTGCCGCCGCAGGTCGGATCGCCGCCGACCGAGGGGCAGGTCCCCACATCCCAGATCACGTTATTATCCACGAGGTTCGGGTGTTTCGACGCCTCGACAAAAATTCCGCCGAACATCGTGGATTGAATTCCCACGATCACATTCCCGCAGATGCGCGTGTTGACGATTTCCCAGTCGGCCCAGATCCCCGAACCGTGTTTGCTATCCAGAATGACATTGTTCCGCAGCAGCGAGTTGTGCAGCGAATGCAGCTTGATTGCCGCGGATTCGCACAGCCCCTCCACGTTGCGCCAGCCAATGCGTTCCAGGCGGTTTTGTTCCACCAGGATGCCGCTGGCGCGGCTTTGGTACTGGCTGAGGTCGTCCGGGTCCGTGCCGCGGAATCGCTCCGCGCCGATCCCCGCGATGCCGCACACGCCGCAGTCTGTTACCAGGTTCCGGCGCACGATGTGCCGGCCCTGTTGCACGGTGGAAAAATGTTTTGGCGACTGGCTTCCCACATCGATCCCCAGCGTGTTCGCCCAGCGCACCACGTTGTCTTCGACGATCCAGTGATTGCCGCAGTTTGCGGACAACGCCCCGCGCTGCGGCGCCGGCAATCCGTTGCCCACTTTTTCCAGCGTCAATCCCTTCACGCGGATGTAGCCGAAGTAGCGTTCCAGCGGCGTAAAGCATTGCTCCCGCGCCGTGAACTCCAGCACGTGATCCTTCGGATCGCCATCATCGGCAAGTCGGAAATGCACCACCAAGCCGCTGTCTTCAATCCAGAATGTCCCCGGCTGCAATTCCGACCGGTTTGGAAAACTCGCCTGCGTCAACGGCACTCCATCGACAAGCACGATCCCGCGCCGCATCAGATACTCGTGCTTCGCAGAGTACCCCTGGTACCCCTCGTAAAAATGATGCTCGCTCCACGGCGTATTGCCGATGTTGGACATGCTGAACGGGTTGTACCCTTCGAAAATTTTCCCCGGAAAGCGCCCCATCCAGATCTTCGCCTTTTTGGCTGAGACGCCGGCACCACCGGGCGTTTTTTCATTTCCCGGCACGCGCGACTCAGGTCCCCACAACCGCCACCCTTCAGACTCCACCCACGGCCCCAGCCAGATTTCCGCACCGGTGATCACTGGTTTGTCGCCCGGCGCCGCTTCATAACTGATCATCTTCTCCGCGCTGGTCCCGCCACGCGCTGGATGCACGCATTCCCGGTATACACCCGCCCCAATCACCACTTTTTCCCCCGGCATCACCTCGGCTGCGGCCCGCCCGATCGTGCGAAACGGCTTTTCCGCTGTCCCCGGCCCGTCGTCACTAGCCTGCGGATTCTGCTGCATCACGTAATACGACTTCGTAAACGTCGTCTGGCAATCCCAAAAAGAAAACTTCGTTCCATCCGGAAGTACGTCAAAATCCGTCTTACCCATGACTACCTTTCTTTGTTGTTTCAAGTTCCGCAGCGCTGGCCGCGATCTGTGCACAAGGTGGAAGGATAAACCACCCCACGCTTCTTACGCCAGTATTTTGGTTATTTAGCGATAGGTCCCGAATGAGTCGAATCAGCGCCGAACGGAAATCTGGCGTTCATTTCGAACCGTGATCTTCCGTGCATACGTGCGGTGCCTTGACGCGCAGCGCCTCGGCGGCCAGTTGCGTCAGAATCGCGTCGACCGTCAGAGAAGTGTCTGCCACCAGTAACGGCCGCATGCGGCGCTTCGTGATGGCATGCAACGAATCGTGGTCGAATTCTCCCGCAAACAGGACCGTGCAATCCCCCAGCAGTGACAACAACGGATGATCGGTCGCGAATATCCCCTCCGCGGCTCGTCTCGTTTCCTTGTTGGTGATCTGCTTGTTGGCCAGATCGAACACCAGCGCTGCCCGGCATCCCGCGAAATCCTTCGACAGTCCCGCGGCATCATCCATCGCCAGGGCAATTCTCATGCATATCCTTGCAAAAACTTTTGAGAGAAACGCATCTCAAGCGTTTTCCAGCCATCTGCTTATTTCGCCGGCTGGGTCGCGGCTTCCAGAGATTTCAGGCGTGCTTCCAGAGCGGCCTTCTGCTTCCGCAGCGCCGGAAGTTCCGGATCATCATCGAAGCCATCACGCTTAGAAATTTCAAAGTTGATATCCGCCAGATTGAGTTGCAGATTGACCACATTGAGCTGGCCCACCGCCTTGGCATAGGCAAGCTGGCTGGCGGTCACATCCGCGCCCGATTGCAGTGCCTGGCCGTAAGTGATGCCGGCATGGGCGGCCACCTCGCGGGCGTTGGCCATGTCCACCTGCAGTTGCACGTGCCGAATCCAATCCGTCCGCGGATCGTCCTGCGGATTCAGGCGGCTGCGTTCCGACTTCCAGTACTCTGCCGGATGCTTGTTCCCCGCAATGATCGCATTCGAGCGAGCTTCCAATTCTACGCCGCGCAGGTGCGCGATCTTGGCCTTCACTTCCGGCGTCTGCGCTTCATGCGAAAGCACTTTCTGTTGGTAAGCTGCATTTTCTGCAGCGGACAATTGCTCGGCCCGCAACTGCGTCAGTTGCATGTGCTCGCGCCACAGTTTCACCTGATTCTTGATGAGCTCGAGTTCATCGTTGTTTTCCGCCTCATAAACCGGATGGTCCGCCGCCCAGATGCCCCATGCCCCGTCGAGCGTGGCGTAGCCTTTTTCAATCGACGCAGCCAACGCCGAAGTCTTGCCGAAAACCTGGTCCTGCTTGATCGCGTCACGCTCCTCGACGGGAATTTCGTGCAGCTTCTTGAATTCCGGAATCAGCGCCTCCAACTCCGCCTTGTCCTTGTCGATCTGCTGCGCCACCGGAAGCTGCTTCAAAATATATTCCCGGCATTTCTCATCGTGCCAGACGCCGGCGATCTGCGTCAAGAATTGCTCCTCCGTGACCTTGCGGATGATCAACGTGACCGGCACATCGCCGTTGGAATCGTAGAGTTTTTCCGTCAGCAGCCGATAGTTGCGCCCGAAACGCATAACCGGGTAGACCCAGTTCTCATACGCGATGGGGTTATCCATAAACGATTGCGACAAGTGCTGAATGCCTTTGAATTGCAGTGCCACCTGCGGATCATCGCGGAGAATGCGCGTGCGGTCGGCATCGGGATCTTTCGCGGCCGGAGTTTCCTTGGGGGCATCCACCGCGGGCTTGGTCGCGGCAGGCCCGAAAATTTTCTCCCCTTCCTGATCCACCGCTCGCGTGGCGCGTTCCGGATCACCCTTGAACATCCACCCATTGGGCCCGGCCGAAACGCCCCAGCCCTGGAAAGTGAGCAATTCATCGAGGGCGTAAGTTTGTTTTTTTCCGGCCTGGGTAAACTCGAGCAGGATCAGCGCCCGGTCGCCGCGGATGCGGGGGAAATCCTCGACATTGCCGACCCAGAAATCCGCATCACGAAATCCCGCCTCGCGCATCGACCGCATCAGGATGTCTTTCGTCGTCGTGACGCAGGCAATCGTTTCGTGCAGGAAGTCTGACGGCCGACCGCACAACGCCACCTCCACCCACGTGGTCATGTGCTGATTCCAGAATGCTGCCGGAATCGTGATCTGGTGATTCTGCTTGTCGATCGCGGGTTGAACGATCGTAATCGGCTGATCGTTATTCTTCGCCGGCTGAGACGCAATGCCCGGAATCATGGGCGGGCCGCCTTCAAGCTGAGCCAGCGCCACGCCGGCAGCCGCGGATAACACGGCGAGTGAGACCACAGCAGTCAGTTTCCGATTTCCAGTTTTCAGCTTCATAAGTTTTCCAATTTTCAGCCAATACATGATTGCCCGGGATGGCCAATGGATTATAACTCTAATAGCGTTGCCGTGGAGGGTCACGTCGTTACGCAGTTCGTCGATGGGAGACAATACCATGCGCTATGCGGTGATTATGGCCGGTGGAGCGGGCACTCGACTCTGGCCGATGTCGCGCACGGGCAAGCCCAAGCAGTTGCTGCGGTTCATGGCTCCGGAGAGTGCCGGCGATCCGCAACGATCTCTGCTGAATCTGGCCGCATCCCGGCTACGCGGGCTCGTGGAGCCCAAGGGAATCTATATATGCACCGGCGCCAGCTATGCCCGGCAGGTGCTGGAGGATCTCCCGATGCTGCCGGCAGAGCAGATCCTCGGCGAGCCGATGGGGCGCGATACCGCCAACGCCGTCGGCTTCTCCGCGGCCATCCTCGCCAAGCGCGATCCGGACGCCTCGATGGCCATCCTTACCGCTGACCACGTGATCGAGCCAGTACCCGTTTTCCAGACAGCCCTGCGCACCGCTTTCGAAGCCGTCGAAAAGCATCCGGAATTCCTCGTCACCTTCGGCATCACACCCACCTTCGCCGCCACCGGCTACGGATACGTCCAGCGCGGCGAAGAACTCAAGGACCTGCCGGGAGTGTTCCGTGTCCAGGCGTTTCGGGAGAAGCCTGACGCAGCTACCGCCGAGAAATATGTTGCTGCTGGAAATTACGCTTGGAACAGCGGGATGTTCGTCTGGAAAGTCAGGACGATCCTCGATCAATTGAAACAGCATTTGCCCGCAAGTTACGAAGGCCTGATGAAAATTGCCGCGGCGTGGGACACCCCGCGGCAGATGGAAGTGCTTAATGCGGTCTATCCCACTCTCCCGAAAATTTCGATCGATTTCGCTGTGATGGAAAAAGCCCCCCACGTCGCCACCGTCGCCATGCCCATCAAATGGCTCGATGTCGGAAGCTGGCCCAGCTTCGGCGAAACGCTCGCCGCTGATGGCAACGGCCATCGCACCGCCGGCGCCAAGGTGCTGCATCTGGCATCCAAAAATGTCCTCGTCGTCAGTGATGAGCCCGAACATGTGATCGCCACCATCGGCTGCGAAAACATGATCATCATACATACTGCCCAGGCAACGCTTGTCTGCCCCGCCGCACATGCGGAGAAGATCAAGGCGTTGGTGGCCGAGGTCGAGAAGGCACACGGGAAAAATTTTGTTTGATCACGACGTCCCCAGTTTTACGGAGTAACCTATCATGGGAATGATGGACGATGCGGTGCCGGATCGCTACGAACACAACCCCATGCTGGCGATCGTCGAAAATTTCGTGCTCGACGCCATCGGCCAGCTCGATGCCGAGAGTGCCGCCAAGCTGAGTGCCATCGTCTGCAAAACCTTTGGAGGCACCGATTGGCGCAAGGTGATCCGCGATCAATTCGGTCTTCCGCCGGATACCGAAAAGCAGCTCCGTGCCGCCTGGAAACAACGCCAGGAAGAAGCCGACGCGCAGCAGAACGACGTCTCGCCGGAGGAATTTGCCCAGGACGCCGCGGATAATATCGTTGCCGACACCGGCTCCTGACCCGCGCCGCCAGCAATTAATCTCGAATCGTCGTTTCGTGTCTTCGTGACTTCGTGGTTAAATACTCACATGCGAGTCATCGGCATTGATTACGGACTGAAACGCACCGGCGTCGCCATCGGCGAAACCGGCGCCGATTCCGCCGGAATGGCTCTCCCGTTCGAAATGTTCGAAAACCTGCCCGACGCCCAACTCGCCGCCGCCATCGCCCAGCTTGTCCGGCGCGAAGGCATCGAAACCATCGTCGTCGGTCTTCCTCTCAACGCCGACGGCAGCGTCTCCCAGCAAAGCAAACTGACCGAACGCTTCATCCTGACGCTCCAGCAGCACGTCGTCCCGGGCGGCGGCGGTGCGGAAGGGGGCGGGGGGGGGTGCCCATTCATCGTGTCAGCGAGTATCTTTCCAGCCATGGCGCCGAAGGCAAACTCGCCGGCCACTTCACGCGTCTGCAAAAACGTCAGCGCGTCGACGCCCTTGCCGCCGCTCAAATCCTTCAGGATTGGATGGATGGACAACGCCCGGGTTGATCTATCCTTGGGAACACTTCTGAGCCAGTGGCTCACTCACCGCGGTAGGCGCATTTACTTGTGCAGGTTTCATGCACCGTAATCTGGTGCAGAATCGGTAACTGCGGCTTCAGTCGGCCCCAGATCCAGCGGGCGATATTCTCGGAAGTAGAGTTCTCCAACCCCGGCACTTCATTGAGGAAACGGTGGTCGAGCTGGTCTTCCAAAGGCTTGAAAAGGGCCTTCAAATCCCCGAAATCCATCAGCCACCCGGTATGGACGTCTACCGGTCCGCGGATTGTTACCTCAATGCGAAAAGAATGCCCATGCAGCCGCGCACATTTATGTCCACTTGGCACGTTGGGCAGGCTGTGGGCAGCCTCAAACCGGAACTCTTTCGTGAGTTCGACGATAGGGGGGGTAGGTGACGAAAAATCGCTCATAAATAGAATTCTAACAAATTTTCATGCGAATATCGTGTATTCCGTGTCGTATGATATACTGCGAGACCGGGCAGGAGTCTGGCCGTGATCCGCGGGCGTGGTGTTCAGGGCTGCGGGTCGGCTCTCTACTTAAAGGGTTAACATGAAGAAAAGTCGAGGGTTTACGCTTATCGAGTTGTTGGTGGTGGTTTCGATCATCGCCCTGCTCATCTCCATCCTGTTGCCGAGCTTGGGCAAGGCGAAGGAACTGGCCAACCGGGCGCATTGCGCGGCGAACCTGCGCGGCATCACCCAGTCGTTGACGGTTTACGCGCAGTTCAATGAGTCTTCATTTCCTATCGCCAACCCGCCGGCTGCCGCTGGCACTAGTTACGACGTGACGACCGCCGCTGCGCACACTACTACAACGGCAGACAGTACGATGGCAAGTTTGTACGCGTCCTCGGCTCCGAATGGTTGTCCGACTTCAGCCCTGTGGATACTGAACCTTCAGCGGCTGGCACAGCCGAAGCTGTTCCTCTGTAAATCAGATAAATACGTCGGTTCTCCAGCACCTTTGATGGACCCCACCGGAAATTACTATAACGGCTTCTCGGACAACGTTAATATCGGTTCTCAGTACAGCTACGCCATTGCCTATCCGTGGCTCCCATCTACTTCTTCTTCTGCCGGCCTCGCTCCGTGGTGGCGCGGTAAAGACCAGGATTCCACTATGGTTTTGGTTTCGGATATGCCTCCTGTCTTGACCGCAACGTTGCCCAAAGGCGACCCGAACATCTCGACCAACAATTCCCCCAATCATGATGGTGCCGGTCAAAACGTGGGATTCGCCGATACCCACGTCGATTTTTGTCGTGACCCTTATGTCGGGCAGGGTAATGACAATATCTTCTCGGTTCGCGCTGCGGCCGATGCATCCTCGGTCAAAGGCACACCACTCAAGTCGGCTGGCGGCGCTCTCCCGAGTGCACTTACGACATCTGTGTTCCCCTACGATGCCGTGATGGTGCCCGCGCGTAGCACTACCAACGGTGGTGTGCAGTAACGAGCCCATCCCTCGAATTGAACACCGAGCACCGCGTGACCCGCGGTGCTTTTTTTATGCGCATGCACTCTTGTTACGAGGCCTGTGTCGCTTCTTCAGACCGATGTCTCCCCATCTGTTCGCGTGGGGCACTTC
>CAIMWO010000066.1 GCA_903845195.1 uncultured Phycisphaerales bacterium | reverse complement strand
GCCGGTGTTGGTGCCGGAGAAGCTGCCCAGCGTGGCGTTGGCGGTGACGTTATTGAGACCCGAGCTGGTGATGGCCGAGGAACCCGTCGGCGTGCCGGAGGCCAGGAAGCGGCCCAACGCGATGGTCGGGGCGGTAAAGCTACGCTGATTGACCGCATCACCGGTGACATTCACGACCACATTAGAGATCGAGCCCAGTTCAGCAGTCACCGGAGCCGAGAAGCTGGCGCTGCTCAGGGTACCGACCGTAGTCGTGCCGCCGATGGTGTAGGTAGCGGTCTGAGTGGCAGAACCGCCATTGAAGACGGTCGAGTCGCCGGTGGTCAGGGTCAGGCTGCCGGTGTTGGTGCCGAGGAAGCTGCCCAGGGTGGCGTTGGCGGTGGAGGCATTCAGGCCGGAACTGCTGATGGCCGAGGAACCGGTCGGAGTGCCAGAGGCCAGGAAGCGGCCCAAAGCGATGGTCGGGGTGCCGACGCTGAAGCTGCGCTGGTTGACGACGTCGAGGGTGCCACTGGCGGTGGCGGTGTTGGTGCCATCGGTGAGTTGAACGCTATAGCCTACGCCGGTGGCGGCCGAGCCGGTGGCCACGGTGCCACTAAAGACATTGCCGGTGCTGCCTGCGGTCACGGTGAAAGTATTGGCCGGACTCACCTCGGTGTAGGTCAGGGTGCCGCCGTTATTGCGAATCGAAGCGCCGGTCATATTCGTCGCGCCGGTATTGCCATAGGTACCGGACACCGTCGGCGTGCTGCTGGCCAGGACGCGGGTGTTATTGGCGGTTGTCAGGCTGATCGTCGGAATGGAGGTAAATGCCGTCCAGGTCAAGACCTCGTTGCCGCCGGTGATGGCAGCGCTGAACGCGCCCTGTCCGCTTACTGTGTTGCTGGCGTTGACCAGGTTGGTCGAGCTGCCGCTCAGCAGAATGCTGCCAAAGGTGCCCGCACCGGTGACGGTGCCGCCGCTGGCGAGAATGATCGTCCAATTGCGGGTGGAATCCCAGAAGCTGTTGGTGAAGTCGGTGGTATTGGCAAAGCTGAGGCTGAGGGTGCCGCCATTGACGGCGATGGTGCTGCCGCCGCTGATCAGTTGGTCATAGTTCGTTCCGACCGTGCCGATGGTATTGCCGGCATTGTGTTCCCATACATAGGTACTGCCGGAGTTGAAAGTCAGGCCGGTGGTGTAGGGCTGGGTGGAGGGGCTGTTGCCGGGGCTGATGATGGCGTTGGCACCGGCAGTCACGCCACCGGCGGCGCTGATCGTGCCCGAGCCGCCGAGGGTACCGCCGGACGCGCCGAAAGTGATGCCAGCGGTGACTGCAGTGGAACTGTTGGTGATAAATTTGGCGGCCGAAAGAGTGCCGTTGATGCTGATGGCACTGGAACTGTTGATCGAACCGGCGCCGCTCAGGATGAGCTTGCCGCCATTGATCGTGGTGGTGCCGGTATAGCCGTTGACGGCGGAGAAGGTATTGATGCCGTTGGCCACGGCAACCGACGTCTTGGTGGTGCCGCCGCCGGAGCCGTCGGAGATGCCGGTCGTGCTGACGTTGATCGCGCCCGTGGCCGTGGTGCCAAAGGTGATGGTGGTTGGGGTGTTGATGACCGTGCTGCCGGTGATGCCGCCGGTGATGGCCAAGCCGTTGGAGCTGGTGTTGGCGACCTGGGCGACGGTGAGGTTCTGGTTGGCGGTGATCAGGCCGGAGAAGGTTCCGATCGTGTCAGTATTGCCGCCAATGGTATACGTGGCGCTGGTGGACCCTGCGGCGGAAACGAGGACGGCGTCGCCGATGGTAAAGTTGCCGGGAACGTTGGGATTGCCGACCATCAGGGTCGGGTGCATGGCACTGGTAGTGGCCGCACTGCCGAGGGAAAGGACGGAAGTCCCGTTGCTACCATGGGTGTCGGTAGACAAGCCGAAAGGTCCCACTTTATTGTCCGTGAAAGCGAAGGAACCGGTCGCCGTTACGCTGGTACCGCTTAATGTGAGGGTCGTGCTGTTGACGACGGTATTAACGGGGAGGCCGCCGCGCAAACCGATATTGCTGCTAAAAATGTAATCGCCGGCAGAAATCCCGGCGGTGCTGGCCATAGTAAGTGTGGCACTCCCCGCGGTGAAGTTGCCAGTGAGGTCGAGCGAAGCCTTTACATTATTTCCGGCGGCCAACGTGCCATCAACGATGGTGGTGCTGCCGAAGTAGAAGTTTGCACCGGAGAGAATCCATGTGCCGGGGCCGGTCTTCGTGACGGTACTCGCACTAGAGGTCAAAGAGTTGCCGTCACCCATTGTGCCGCGAAGTTCATTGGCAGTGGTGTTGTCGCCGCTGAGGACGAGAGTGTAGTTGGAGCCGGATCCAGTGAATCGGCCTGCGGTATTGCCGGTAAAGATCAAGGGAGTGGCCCCTGAACCCGACCGGTCAATTGTAATCGTGCCTGTGCCACCGGAAACGTTGTTGTTGCCGAAGCCGATGACGCGGTTGGTGGTTTCGCCGGTACCGATGTATTTCAGGGTTCCGTTGGCGCCTGCGCCGCCGATGTCTATTTCACCATCGCGGGTAGCGGCACCGGTGGAATGCCCACCGACGGGGCTGGAGACAGCGCCGATATTGCCGAGGGAGGAGACGATCAGGGTGGTGCTGTTGGTGACAATGGTCGGGGTGACTGCGGCGGCAGTGACTGCGTAGGTATTCGCACCGGAAAGGATGACCGTGCCGCCGCCGTTAAGGGTCAGGGTACCGTTGGACCCGGCGATGTTGCCGCTAATTTCAGCGTCAGCTGCGTAGGGGTTGCCGACCGTCGCGACCTGTGTGCCGTGTTTAATCGTGATCGTGCGGCTGGCCGCATTCATATCGAGGTTGCTGTTGAGGGTGATCTTGTGATCGGAGGTAGCGGTGCCGAGCTGGAACGCGGTGGTGGGGTTGAAGCCGCCGGTGCCCCAGGTCGCCGAGGTGAGCGTTAGCGTTGAATCTGCACCGAAGGCTCCGAAGCCGACGGTAGCGCCCGTGAGCTGGATCTGATTGGCGGCGGTGCCGAGAGTCAGGCTGGTGTTGGCGGTGATTTCGATGTTTCCGCCGGTGAGGTTCACATTGGAACCGGATGACGGAAGCGAGGTGGCGAGTAACCGCAGTACGCCGGCGCTCACGTTGGTTGTGCCGGAATAAGTGCTGCTGCCATTGAGGCCGAGGATGCCAGAGCCAAGTTTGGTGATGCCGTAGCCGTTGCTGCCATCGCCGATGACGCCGTCGACGGCAAGGACGGAACCGCTAACGGTGACATTGCGTGTACCGCCGAGGGTGACGGCACCTGAGCCTAGGTCGAGGCTGCTGGTGCCGGTGAAGGTGAAGTCGTTGTTCCAAGCTTGAGCAATCGTACCGGATATAACGATCGGTGTGGCGACTAGGCTGTTATTGATAGTCTGGACGCTTCCATTGCCGGCGAAAGCGAAGGTAAGGGTACCTGAAGCACCCAGCGCCCCGGCGTTGTTAATGTTGAGGGTAGTGCCGCCAACGAGATAGGTACCGCCAGCGCTGGCGTTACTGCCGGAGAGAGTAAGGGTGCCCTGATTGAGAGTGGTTTGTCCGGTATAAAGATTGTTGGAGGCCAAGACCAGCGTGCCGCCGCCGGATTTGGTCAAGCCGCCGCTGCTGGAGACGTCCACTGGCGTATTGATGGTCAGCGTATTTTGCGTGACCGTAATCACGCCTTCGCCGTTGTTCAGAAGCAATTTGCTCCAGCCCGAACCGACGGACGCGGCATTGTTGCTGACCAATGCCACAGCGCCGCTATTGACCGCAAGAACCGGCGTGCTGGCGCCACTGCTGTTCAGTGCCTGGGTGCCATTAAACAACAGGGAATTGACGGTGATGCCCGTAGCCGCGGTGATCGATCCGTTGAAAGCGACGGCATTGATGGGGTTGGCGACCGTGGTGGAGCCGGCCACCAAAGGGGTCTGCTCGGTGGACAGCAGCACTCGCAGGCCAAGCGTCGTGTCGTAAGTCACGAAGTTGCTTCCCGTGCCTGCCGTCGTTGTGTCGCCGATCAGCCATGGAATAATCTTCAACGCTGCCGTGGCATCGGCGGTGCCGCCGCCGCTCAGGGTGGCGGTGCCAACGAAATTAGCTCCCGTGGGCGCCGTGGCCAGCGTGATGCGGCTGACGTTTGTGGTTGCGTTCTGATTCAGAGCGGTGCCGCGTACCAGCGCGGTGGCGTTGTTTGAACGAGTAAAGCTGGTGCCGCCGGCGAACGCGAGGGTTGTGACGCGGCTGGTTTGCGAACCGACCGACAGAATGGAATTGCCGTTGTCGATAGCCCATGTGCCGAGGGTTTCGGTGGTGTTGGTCGTGGCGTTACCAGTGAGAGATAACGCACCGACCAAGCTCAGCGTTACGGTATCCGTATCCTTCAAACGGTCAACGTTACCACTGGTGTTGTCCGCACTTAGCGTGCCGCCGTTGATCACATAACCGCTCGACGTAGCGATTGCACCCGAAGCCCCAGCCACAGTGAGCGTACCGGCAGTGACGGTAGTAGTACCTGTGTATGCATTGGCTCCTTGCAGTGACAGCGCACCGGCACCGAGTTTGGTGAGGCTGGAAGCGCCGCCGCCGGAGGAATTGGCGACGATGCCGGTAAGGGTGAGGGTCTTGCCGGCGGTGGTGCTGGTGATCGTGCGGGTCGTCGGGGATGCGGAGGTACCGAGGGTGACGCCGCCGGGGAGGGTGAGGTCGTTGGTGCCCTTAAAGGTGAAGTCGCCATTCATGGCGATGGCATTGATGGTGGTGAGGACGAGACTGGCAACGCTGCTATCGAGGGTGGTGCCGCCGCTGATGGTGAAGGTGCCGCCGGTGCCGGTGGTGGAGCCGTTGCCGCCGAGGGCGGTGGCGCTGCCGAGGATAAGCGTGCCTTGCTGGAGGTTGACGGCGCCGGCGAAGTTGGTGTTGGTGCCGGCGAGATTGAGTGCGGAACCCGCGCTATTCTGGTTGACTGCTGTGACTTTGACGCCCAAAAAGCCCTGCAGGAACGTGGCGGTGGGCGTGGCCCCGGCCCCGATGTTATTGATGGTGATATTGCCGCCCGAAGCGCCGATGTTTCCGGTCAGGTTAACGGCATTTCCGCCAACTTGATTGGTGCTTCCCAAGAGATTTAGCACCCGAGTACCCGACGCGGTAATGTCGCCGGAGACAGAACTTCCGCCCGACCCCGTGGAACCGATATCCAAATCCGTGGCCATGATGATATTTGCAGCGATGGAGAAGCTATTGCTGTTGGAGTTGTTGATAGCGGCGTTGGAGGTGCCGAAATCGTTGGTATTGCCGCCGGTGTTGTCCATGGTGATGGTGAAACCGCCGGCATTGGCAATGGTGGCGCCGGCTGCGCTCATTTTAAGCTGCCCGACGGTGACGTTGGCGTTAAGCGTCACTGAAGCACTAGCGGTATTAAAGAACACCAGATCGCCGGTGTGGTTGGGGGTGGTTCCCGCATCGTCGGTCCCGCCGGACTTTGTCCAAGTCCCGGCCGTCGTCCAGTTTCCGGTTGTGGTGTAAGTAAACGTAGTAAATGCAGCTTGTACTGCCGGGGTAGCGAGAAGGCCCGCCGCAGCAACGGCCGCGGCGATGAGCAGTTTGTTGTTGAGCTGGCTGAACCGACGAACGAGAGACTTACGCATGAGACAACCCTCGAAAGAGACTCCCTCCGCCATGCACACGCAAAGCGGTACAGACTTCTCTCTCGCCCTGATTGTCTCTCTCTTGGATCCCTGCCGATATGTCGGGCCTAGCGCCCGCGGCTCTCTCATTTCCCCCGCATGATTAGACGCCTGAAAAGGCATCTATAACTCGTTTTTTACATCTCTAATCTTGGTGCAAAACGCTTGCGTACCGATATGTGCGGCTGATAACGCGACATTCGCGTGCTAAACACCGCCAGTATGTGAACATTAACTCAGAAAGGGGAGACTGTCAAGAATAAAATAAACAAAAATGTGCACGGATGACTCCGGATTGCGCCTAAAATTACATAATAATGAATTAATTGCGTATTTCAATAAAGCGATTGTCTAATTGATAACTCGATTAGATGAATGGACTTGACTCGTGCAGAGTTAATTCGCTTCCGTTAGGTTTAGATTTAATTCGCACCTTCGAAGATAATTTGGGTAGGTTGCAAAAACCTCAGGTGTTAGAAAGATCCGTCTTCGGCGTTTAGCATACCGTCCGCGGCTGCGCAAGAAACTGTTGCAGGAACGTCAATAGATCACTTTCAGAGGTGGCGAATGGTTTCAGTCCGAACAGCATCCACGATGATCGCAACAGTGCTTGGCCTGGGGTTGGCGTCTTGGTGTTTGGGTGCGGGCATTGGGACGGAGCGAGCGGAGGACGCGCGGCCGCCGCTGGCGATTGCGGTGCATCTGGATCAGCCGAAGCTGGTGACGCTGGTGATCGAGGATGAGCGTGGTGTGCGGGTGCGCAATCTCATCAGCGAGGCGCCACTGCCTGCCGGTGATAACATTGTTGGTTGGGATGGATTGGATGATCTGGGGCGCGATCCGGGGGCGGCGTCGCACGGGGTGTACCATGTTCCGGGGAAGCTGGTGCCGGCGGGTGTGTATCGCGTGCGCGGCCTTGTGCACGATCCGCTGGATATCAAGTATGAATTCACGCCGTACTTTCCGGGCAATCCGCCGTGGATCACGGCCGATCGATCGAGCGGATGGCTGGCCAATCACACGCCGGCCAGTGCGGTCTGTTTTATCCCCGCGGGTGAAGTGCCGGTGCGCAAGGGGCAATCCGGGCCGTCGCCGGCGCAGGTGGTCGTGGGGAGTCACGTTTCTGAAGGGGGCAGCGGCGTGGCGTGGGTGGGACTCGATGGCAAGAAACTGCACGGCCAGGAATGGATCGGCGGGGTCTGGACCGGCGCCGATTTCATCGCCCGCGATCTGGGGCCACAACCGCGTTCGGCTGTTTATGCGTACACCGGATCCTATTGGGAAGGGGACAAGTTCAACGGCTTCAAGTCGGAATTGCGGCTGTATGAACTGCAGAAGACAATCAATATAGAGAAGGCACCGAAAGACGGGCGTTTTGGTACGGGGGAGGATTATGCAGTGTTGCCGTCGACTTATCGCCTGGAACCGAGGCAGGGTTCGCAGGCGAAAGTGCGTTTCGGCGGGATGGCGGTCTATAACGGGATACTGGTCGCGAGCATTCCGGCGAACGATCAACTGGTCTTTATCGATACGGAAGCCCGCCGGGTGATTGGTGCGGCAACGCTGGCGGAAGTAGGGGGGATCACATACGACGCCAAGGGGCGGCTGTTTGCGATTGTCGGGAAAGAGGTCGTTCGTTTTGATTCGCTGCCTGCGCTTCATGGGGCGGAGGAAGCGACGACCGCTCCGGCAACGAGCAACACGCCGGCGATCGAATTGCGTGCGCCGGTGAAGGTTATTACGGGGGGATTGGAAGAGCCACAGCAAGTTTACGTTCACACCAACGGCGATCTGTATGTTTCCGATTGGGGCAATAGTCACAACGTCAAAGTGTTTTCGGCTGAGGGGAAATTTCTCCGGGCCATCGGTGAGGCGGGCAAGCCGCATGTTGGTGTCTACAATCCCAATCAGATGCAGCATCCTTACGGACTCACCATCGACGGTGAGGGGCATTTGTGGGTGGCGGAGAAGGAATCGCTGCCCAAGCGGCTGAGCATCTGGAGTTTGGCGGGTAAACTGGAAAGAGCGTATTACGGGCCGCCACCGTATGGCAGCGGCGGTTGTATCGACTCGGCCGATCCTTCGCGATTCTTTTTTGCCAGCGGCGGGGGGATGGAGATTCATCTCGACTGGGCGACGGGGGAGAATCATCCGGTCAACGTGTATTCACGCAGCGATGATGATTCGTTGCAGCCTTTTCGCGGCGAGTCCTACACGGCGCCGCAGTTGCCGATCCATGTGGGCGATCGCATCTACCTAACGGATTCTTACAACGTCAGTCCGATCCAGGGGATCAGCACTTCGGGCTTGTGGATTCTCAAGAACGGCCGCGCTGTGCCGGCGGCGTTGATCGGCCAGGCCAACGATCTGACCGTGTTCAATCCCACCCGCAGTTTTTCGGTGCGGTGGACGGGCCAGGTCCTTGCGTCCACTACCGACGAATACACCTTCTACACCACTGTTACGCACGGTGCGCGGTTGTACGTGGATGGCAAACTTGTTATTCAGAAATGGCAGAACTGGGGCGGCGAGGGCTCGGGCAAGATCAAACTTGAAGCAGGCAAGAGGTATGACATCTGCATGGAGATGTATCACAACAATGCGGCTGCCAAGGCGTCGCTGGGGTGGGCCAATTCCACCATCAAACGGCAGGTCATTCCTACGGCCCAGTTGTTCCCCACGAGTGACGCAGCGGTGACGGCCGGGGCTGGCCTGACCGCCACGTATTTTGTGGATCACAATCTCAAGGAGGTGCGCGAAACGCGGATCGATCCCAAGGTGGAATTCAACTGGGGGCTCACCGGGCTCAAGTTCAGTGCGGAGAATCCGTTCAAGGCCCGCCTCCCCAAGGGGACGGACCTGGGCAAGGATCACGTGATTTTCGTCTGGTCCGATCTCAACGATGACGGCATCGTTCAGCCCGAGGAGATCAGCACGTTTTCGGGTTCGACCGGGACCGTCTGCTTCCAGACCGATCTTTCGGCCCTCACCGCCAGCGGCATGCAATTCAAGCCTGCCGGTTTTACGCCCGCCGGCGCACCGATCTACGATGCTGCGCACATGCAGCAGCTCATCAAGAGCGCCGAAACGCAAAGCTCGCCCTCCGATGGCGGTGGCCAGGCGCTCCTAGATGATGCCGGCAATCTTCTCCTGACTACCGCGCCGAAGCCTTTTTCGGCCAGTTCACTCGGCGGTGCGACTGAAGGGACGGCACGGTGGTCTTACCCGTCCCTTTGGCCGGGGCTGCATGCTTCGCACATCGGCGCTCTTCCGGATGCTCCGGGCATGCTCGTCGGCACCACGCGGCTGCTGGGCATTCCCTTCAAGCCCCCGGGGGCGGATGTCGGATCGCTGTTCGCTATCAACGGGAATAAGGGCGTCATCTACCTGATGACCACGGATGGACTTTTTGTATCGACGCTCTTCCGCGATTGCCGCGTTGCTTCGTGGAATGCGCCGCAGGCGATTCGCGGGATGTCCGTCAAGGACCTCTCGCTCAATGAGGAGACGTTCTTTCCGACGATTACGCAAACCAAGGATGGCCAGGTGTATCTGCAGGGCAACGGAAGAATTCTGCATGTGGTCGGGCTCGATACTCTGCGCAAGTTGCCGGTGACGGAGCTGACGATCACCCCGGCCCTGCTGGCTGAGGCACAGCGTTATTCGCTCACCGTCGAAGCGGCGCGGCAGCGGGCGCTCAAGGATGCAGCGCCTACCCAGGCAGACATTCCGATTACCGGCACGGCTCCGGTGGTGGATGGCAAGTTCGATGATTGGAAGGATGCGAAATGGCTGACGATCGACAATCGCACGATCCAAGTTGGCGATTGGGGTAAACGAAAACTGATGACCGCGGCATCGTTGCGGGTTGCGGATGGCAAGCTTTTCATCGCTCTTAAGACGGACACGGCGGATCTGCTCAAGAACAGCGGGGATTCGCTGCAGAATCTTTTCAAGACCGGCGGCGGCATCGACCTTTTCCTCGGCACAGATCCCATTGCCGATCCGGCGCGCAAGGAGCCAGCCGTCGGGGACGAGCGACTGCTCATCGCCCAGGCGAACGACAAGACGATTGCCGTGATGTATCGGCCGAAGGTTCCGGGCACGAAGAGCGATCCGGTCACGTTCGAGTCGCCGGTGCGTTCGCTGAAGATGGATCGTGTCGAGGCGGTGAGCGATCAAGTCAGGCTGGCGTCGGACGTGGATATGGATGAGAAGGGCACGGTCAAAGAAGCCCGCTATGAAATTGCCATCCCGCTGGAAACACTTCACCTGACGCCCAAAGCCAACATGACGATCCGCGGTGACATTGGCGTCATCCGCGGCAACGGGTTTCAGGCGATGCAGCGTGTTTATTGGTCCAACAAAGCGACGGGTTTGATGTCGGATATTCCGTCCCAGGCGGAGCTGACGCCGGAGCTTTGGGGGACGTGGACGTTTCGGGAGTAGCGGAGAAGAAGGAAGCATACAGAAGCAAGAAGAGGCGATTCGCGCGGGCAAGACGGCCAGCGGCATTTAACTCTCCGCTTCTTGCTTCTGCATCATCTGTGCCCTAAATTGCCGAATCTTTACGGCTCGACGCCTGCAGGGAGATACCAACCCCTGCGCGATCCGTTTCATCACTGAAAGGAAACGACTCATGCCCGTTCGCCGCTTCCCGGAAAATCCCGTCGTCACTCCCGCCATGGTTCGGCCTTCGCGTCCGGATTTCGAAGTTCTCTGTGCGTTTAACACGGCAGTGACCACGTATCGCGGCGAGACGATTCTGCTCATGCGCGTCGCGGAACGCCCCATCTCCACCGGCAACACCGTCAAGATTCCCGTGCTCGATACCGATGGACCCGTCGCCCAGGTCAAACTGATGGAACTCAGCCGCCTCGACACTTCCCTCGACTTCAGCGATTCCCGCCTCGTCCGCGGTAAAGATCTCTTCCTGCTCACGAGCATTTCGCACTTGCGCATCGCGCGGAGCAAGGACGGGCGTCATTTTACGGTGGACGACAAACCTGCCATTTTCCCCAGCCGCGCGTCGGAAGCGTGGGGCATCGAAGATCCTCGCATCACCCAGATCGGCGACACGTACTACATCGCCTACAAGAGTGTTTGTTCCGATGGCATCAGCGTCTCGCTGGCCACCACGAAGGATTTCGTCACGTATGCTTACCATGGCATCATCTTCTGCCCGGAAAACCTCGACGTTTGCATTTTTCCCGAGAAAATCGGCGGGCGTTATGCGGCGCTTACGCGGCCGGTGCCCAAGATGATTGGCTCGCCGAACATGTGGGTCGCGTATTCACCGGATATGAAGAACTGGGGCGATCATCACTTTCTGATGGGTGTGCGCAAGGGCGAATGGGACAACGGCCGCATTGGCGGCGGCGCGATTCCGATCAAGACCGAACGCGGCTGGTTGCAGATTTATCATGGGGCGACGGAGAAGGACGTGTATTGTCTGGGTACGGTTTTGCTGGACCTGGAGAATCCGCACAAGATTATCGCGCGTGCGAAGAAGCCACTGCTTGTTCCGGAAGCCCCGTATGAGACGACGGGATTCTTCCCCAACGTCGTCTTCACCTGCGGCGCCACCGTCGAAGGTGACCGCGTCAACATCTACTACGGTGCGGCAGATTGCGTCACCGCGGCGGCCGAAGTGAGCATCAAAGAAATGCTCAACGATCTGCATTGAACTCAATGACGATCGGACCATCCACATCCACGCATCGATCGCAGGGAAAAATGAACGAATACGCCGCCCTCAAGAAACGTCTCGCCTCCGGCTGGAACACGTGGAATACCCGCAGCGTGCTTTCGCACGTGCTTCTGCCGCAGGGGTTTGCCATCAATCTGGGCATCAAGAATTACAGTAATGGCGGCTATCTGAAGGAGGCGCTGGTAGGGGGGCCCGATGCGGAAGTGCGTCCGGGGCAGCGCACTTACGATGGTCGCTACACGGAACTGCAGATCAAAGCTGACAAAATCGAACTGACTATACAAAGCGCCACCGATGGTGACGACCTGGTGCTGCTCATTACGCCGCATTCAAAGCATCGCCGCACGCCGGTGCTGGCGGTCGAAGCGGGCCTTCTCTGGAATCGCCCGGGCCATGTAAGGCGCGATGGCGAAGTGCTCATCGGTACAACTCCTGTCGGTGAAACCCGCGTCTATGCGACTGCTCCGAGCGTCGTCGAGCCGTACATTTGGGCGCAGACGCCTTACCTAGCGCTGCTTCTCGATCGACCGCTGGGGGTTTCCACTGGTTCGGAGCGGAGTCTGGAGCAGATTCAATCGCTCATCGCCCAACGCAAATCGGAGCGTGATGCGGCGACGGCCAAGTTCGGCGAACTGGCTGAGACGTATGCTGCGGCACAGAATTGTCTGGCGTGGGATACGATTTACGATCCGCTACATGATCGCGTGATCAGTCCTGTCAGCCGTGCGTGGAACTGCAATTCCGGCGGGTACGTGCTATTCGAGTGGGATACGTATTTTGCGTCAATGATGGCCGGCATCGAGAATCGGGACCTTGCATACGCCAACGCGATTGAAATCACGCGTGAAAAGACCAAGGACGGGTTTATCCCGAATTTCGCACATCCCAGCGGGTTTAGGAGTGCAGATCGTTCGCAGCCGCCGGTGGGGAGTCTGGCGATCTGGACGCTTTTTCAGAAGTTCGGCGATCGCTGGCTGCTGGAGGAAGTTTTTGAAACGCTGCTCGAATGGAATCGCTGGTGGTGGAAATCGCGCCAGGTTCAGCCGGGACTGCTTGCGTGGGGCTCCAATCCGTATGAGCCGGTCGTCGATAACTTCTGGGAGATACACCACGTCAACGACACGGCGGGCGCGACGCTGGAATCCGGACTCGATAATTCGCCGATGTACGATGGCATCCCCTTTGATGCGGAGCGGCACATACTGCTTCTGGCGGACGTCGGGCTGACGAGTCTGTATGTGATGGATTGCCGGGTGCTGGCGCAGATCGCCCAGACACTGGGGCGCGTGGAGGCGGCGGAGCTTCGCCAACGCGGCGATACGTGCGCGGCTGCCATGCAATCGCTGTGGAGCGAAGAGGATGGGCTTTTTCTCAACCGTCGCACCGACACCGGCGAGTTTATGCACCGCCTTTCGCCCAATCATTTTTATCCATTACTCGGGAAAGTCGCCACGGCGGCGCAGGCTCAGCGCATGATCACGGAGCATTTTTATAATCCGCAGGAATTCTGGGGCGATTGGATTCTCCCTTCCATTGCCCGGAACGATCCGGCGTATCCGGATCAGACGTATTGGCGCGGGCGCATCTGGGCGCCGATGAATTTTCTCGTTTACCTTGGACTGTGCCAGTACGATCTTCCGCAGGCGCGGCGCGATCTGGCGGAGAAATCCCGCAAACTTCTGCTGCAGGAATGGCGCGAGCACGGGCACGTGCACGAAAATTATTGTGGCGACACCGGCCGCGGTTGCGGCGTCAAGAACAGTGACCCGTTCTACCACTGGGGCGGTCTGCTGGGCCTGATCTCTGTCCTCGAAGCCAACCACTTTTCCGGTGCTATCCTTAACCAAAGCTAAAGCAAAGGCTTACAAGTGTTCAGCGGGCGTTGTTGATGGGGCATAGGCTCGATCGCTCCCTCGCTGATTGCACCCTCCCCCTATTGTTGCTATAGTAGCAACATGCTTCCCAAGCAGCCCAATCAAAGCCTCATCGACGGCCTCGCCTGCCTCCAGTGTCTTACCGTGCATGCTGAATCTGTCGGCGTCCGTGAAGTCGCGCGCGAACTGGCTCTCGAAACCACGCGCGCCCATCGCCTGCTCAAGACGCTGGCGCATCTTGGGCTTGCCGAGCAGGGCGAAAAGGGCAAATACCACGTGGGTCCGGGCATTCACGTGCTCGCGGCCATGAGTCTTTTCGGCTCGGGCCTTATTCGCCGGGCGATCGCGCCGCTGGAGTCGCTGCACCGGCACAATCTGATTGTTGCGATGGGCGTTCTGTGGCGCGATCACGTGGCATATCTCTATCACTGGTCTTCGGGCATGAGGAGCAGTGAGGCGATTGGCAAGGCCAATTTGTATCCTGCCACGCTCTCGGGCCTTGGCATGGCGCTGTTGGCGCAACAGCCGGCAGCGGAAGTCCAGGCTCTCTACCGCGGCAAAGAAATTCCCGGCTACCCCTTAGGAATCGCGGCCCTCCTCAAGGACCTGCAAAAAGCCCGCACCATGGGTTACGCCGAAGTCATCCGCGGCAAGCCCGATCGCACCATTTCCGTCTGCATCGATCGCGGGAACCCGCAAGCGACCGTCGCCATCGGCCTGGCCGGCGCTACCATCCAAGGTCGCGTAAGTGAGCTTGTGGAATCCTTACAAACTGCCGCCAGCCAAATCGCAACAAACGGTACTGCCCATGGACTTTGACAGGAGCTTTTGAATGTCTGAATCTTCACTCTCGCTTCCCCCGCAAATCAGCGGTGTCATGCCGAGCCTCAGCATGGGCGCCGATCTTGGCCCACCGCGCAGCGAGTGCGGCATCGGCGGGCTGGTGGCGTGGGCGGGCAAGCTTTGGGCCATCACCTATCTTTCGCACCGCAAACAGACCGGCACCGGCACCGGTCTTTACGAAATCGATGAAAACCTTCGCATGACCAAACGCCCGGAGAGCTATCCCGGAACCTATGCGAATCGCTTTGTGCATTTTCAGAGCAATCAACTGTTTCTGGGCCCGTGGGTGATCGACGCACAGAAAAATGTCCGCACGATCACGCCGCTGCTCGATATCCGCATCGCGGGCACTGCCGCCCATCTGAGCGATCCTGACAACAAGGTACTTTTCCTGGGCATGGAGGGGGAGTTGTTCGAGGTCGATGTGAAGACCCTCGCTGTCCGCCAGCTCTTTGACCTGTGCAAGGAACTCGACACGCCGGGCGAGTTTCGTGCGCATTACAAAGATATTTATACCGCGTTCGGCCGGGTGGTCGTTGCCGACAACACTTACGATGAAAAGGATTTCAAAGGCCAGGCCTCCGACGGTCGCCTCGCCGAGTGGGACGGCAAGACCTGGCGCATCCTCGAACGGAAACCTTTCGTCTGCGTTCACGGCCTCGGCGAATTCGCCAAAACCATGTTTGCCCTGGGCTGGGATCGTTGCAGTGCCATCCTCAAGGTCTTCACGAAAGACGACGCCACCTGGCGTACCTACCGCCTCCCCAAGGCCAGCCACACCTTCGACCACATGTGGCAAACCGAATGGCCACGCATTCGGAGCGTCGAACACGAACGTCTGCTCATGGACGCCCACGGGATGTTTTATGAACTCAGCCCGTGGGCTTACGGCAATCACGTTTGGGGCATCCGGCCGATCTCCACGCATCTGTGGGTCATTCCGGATTTCTGCTCCTATCGCGGCTTGCTCTTCATGGGCAGCGACAACGCCAGTGCTGACGGCGGACAGAATACGCTTTGTGGGGAGCCGCAAAGCGGCGTCTGGGTCGGCAAGACGGATGACCTCTGGAACTTCGGCAAACCCAAGGGCTGGGGCGGCGTGTGGTGGGAAGATGCCGTTGTGGCCAATGAACCGAGCGATCCGTACCTGATGACCGGCTTCGACCAGAAGACGCTCCATCTCAGTCACGATGCCGGTCAACCGGTACGTTTCGCTATCGAAGTCGATTTCCTCGGCACGGGCGCGTGGCGCAAATATGCGGAAATCCAAGTCGGCGCAGAGGGCTATGCCCATCATGAATTTCCCCCCGGCTTCAGCGCCCATTGGGTCCGCGTGAAATCCAACCGCGACTGCGTCGCCTCCGCACAGTTCCACTACACGTGAGAGAGAGGCAGATCGCCTGGAAAATGAACCGGCGTGCGAAGCGGCAGGCATGCTGCTCGCTCGCCGATGTTTTAGGATGGCTGGGTATCGGGCTGCGCGACGGCTTCGTCTGCCCGGATTGCGGCCTTGATGAGCGGAATCAGTTTTTCATACCCCTGGTCGTTGGGATGCAGGTGATCGTCGGCATACAGCGAGTTATCGGGGTTGCCTTCCGCATCGGAGAACGCGTTGTGCGCATCGACATAGCGCAGGTATGAGTTTAGCCTGATGTGCGCTTCCACCAGCGTATTGAACTCATGGTACGACTTGGCGGCGCGCATGCGCACCGGAGCAGGTACCGCTGAGATGAAGTAGATCCTGCATTCCGGCAGTTCTTTGTGAAGTTTGGACATGAGCTTCTCGTAGTTGTCGAATACCGACTCTGCGCTGGCGCCGTTCCAGATGTCGTTGGTTCCGCAGTACATGACGATCCGCCTCGGCTTGAAGGGGATGATCATGCGGTCGGCATAGTACAGTTGGTCGGCCAAAGTCGATCCGCCAAAGGCGCGGTTGGCAGCCGTGAATTCCTTGAACACCTCCGGTATCGTTTTCCATCGCGTGAACGTCGACGAACCCACGAACAGCGTGCCACCGGCGGTGGGGGGATTCAGCCTGTCCCGGGCTTCGTAGGCGGCAATCGAACGTGCATAACGCTGCGGCCCCGTGGCAATCTGCCTGGCAGTATCGGATTGCGACTGGGGCGCTGTCGATGTTGCAGTTTGCGTGCTTGGGTCAGTGCGCCCGGGCTCTTGTGCGTAGAGTAACGTCATGCCCGTTGCGACAATGGCCAGCACCAGTCCCCAGCGAAGTAAGTTCCAGTGGCGAGTCATATCGATTCTCATTCCAAGAAGGAGCGGGATGGCGATCACGCGTACTGAGCGTCACCGTGCGGGTTATGTACCGCATACTGTCAGTGGCCTCAGTCACCCCGGGATAATAGGGGACTATTATATCGTTTATTAGGCGGGGCATCTATTACCTGAGCGGTAGGAGTGCGAAGAGTCGAAGAGGCAGGACCATCGCATTCACTTTTCGCTACGAGCGACAGACGACGATAGGAGTTCACAAATGGGCACAAATAGTCTCAAATCGGGCTAATCGCCCATGCACAGCGCACGCTGGCCACCGGCAAGGCGGGAGTTGTTCGGATAAGATGTCTGAATCTTCTTACAAAGGTTCAATGGATGGCAACGCGCATTCTCCGACAGATTCCCGGGTGGCCTATCGTGGTGGAGCTTGACGCACACTGCCCGATGGATGTTAGACTTCCCACACAGAGCGTGCGTCTCGAACTCCTCGAAATCACCCACGACTATGAACCCGACTATTGGATTCCCACCAATACGCCGCACGCCACCCTCCGCAGCGCCGCCGTCAAACTCTTCATCAATGGTCATCCCGTCACGCTCCGCTGCCGGCCTTATGAGCCGCCGCGGGAGTTTTTTGGCCTGCGACTCTATGTCGAGTCCACCCGTCTGTGGAGCGATCCGCCGCAGCTATTCCCGCTCGAAAACATGTGCGGCGATGTTCGCTTGAGCTTCGTTGCGGCAGGCGAATCATGGGGCCCTTCCGATCTGCGCTTTCCCCTTTCTGATTTTCGGTGGCGCAGCAGCACATATCAGAACACTTGGAATTCGCTCGTGCCGTTCAATCATCTTTACTATCACCGGGGAGAGGATTTTGGCGCGATTCCCGATCGTCTCCAGATCATTGCCCCTCTCGATGGAACGGTAACGCGCTCGCCACTCCCCACCGGCGACGGCAAATCCAACGGCCTCGTCATCACCACGCCTCACGGCATTTCCTATCGCATTGCTCACATGAACATCGAATCCATTGCCACCGATCTCATCGCCGGCGCTTCCGTCACGGCCGGCCAACCGCTCGCCGAGACGGGCATGACCTGGGACGGCCGCAAGAGCCAGACGCACGATTCCCACCTCCATTTCCAGATCGACCTCGATGGCGAACACCCCACCGCTCTGTCCCCGTTCCCCTTCCTCGTCGAAGCGTACTTTCGCGATTACCCTGATGCCCTTCTCCCCATTGCCGGCGGCTACGCGTTCGGCACCGTCGGCCAACCCGTTCTTCTCGACGCCAGCCGCTCGCTGGCCCGCCCCGGCCGCACCATCCCCAGTTTCCGCTGGAATCTCCACAACGGGCAAACCTTCTCCGGCTCCGCCGGCACCATCATTTATGACCGCCCCGGCTACTACAGCGAAGAAATTCTCCTCACCGCGGACGGCATCATCGATCGCGATTACCTGCAAGTCCGCATCTACGACCCCACCTCGAAATCCCCCCAAGACATCGCCTCCGGGTGGCTCCACACTTTCCCCTGCCGTCCCAAAGTCGGTGAACCCGTCCTCATTTGGAATCGGCTGATCAATACCAGCAACGTCACCCTCGAACCCGGCGACGGCTCATCAAAACCCATCACCTCCGAAGCCACGCACACCTATACCCGCCCCGGCCTCTATTGGCTGACCCTCCGCGGGGAAGGACCGAATGCCGAACCCGTGACCGCAAGCGTCCGCGTCGTCGTGGAATAATCTACAGATAGGCGGCAAGATCTTCACTCGGTTGCACCGCCAATCCCTTCTCTCGTATGCTTCCCCTTCACCTGTACGCTTCAAGCAGTAACCGCCAGCGCCTCGGTGGCCTAAGCAGTCTCTGCCAAGTTCCTGGAGTTCTCATGGCCCGCACCATCCGCGTCAAAGAAGCCGGTCTCAATCTTGTCCTCTTCATCAATGATGCTGGGGAAGTCATGCTTCTCCACTTTTCTCCGTTGCCCCTCAATCCAGCCAAATTGATCAAGGACGGCGGCACGGCGCGATGGTATCGCCTCGTCACCATCCTCGGCGCCGGCGCCAACAACGACGACCATCACGGCTCCAAGTACACCGTTCCTGCACCCGGCCTGGACCTTCGCTTCAAAGATTATCGCGATACCAGCACGGCTGTCGGCAGAAAGCTGGAAGTCGACCAGATCACGCCGGCGGGCCTGCTCGTCACGAGCCACATTCAGTTCTACAAGAGGATTCCCGTCGTGCGCTCGTGGACGACGCTTCGCAACCAGGGCTCATCGCCCATTACGATCGACTACGTCTCCTCCTTCGCACTGACCGGCCTGACCAAAGAATCCGCCAAACCCTGGGATCAGGTCTCGCGTCTGCACGTCGGGCACAACGCATGGGATGGCGAAATGCAGTGGCGAAGCAATACGCTTGCAGAGTTGGGCCTGACAAAAGTTGCGAATGGTTCGACCAAGCGGCTCACGTATGAAGTGCGAGGGACGTGGGGTTCCGATGGGCTTCTTCCGATGGGCGTATTCGAAAATACAGAGGCACACACGTGTCTTTTCTGGCAGATTGAACACCACGGGTCCTGGCAGTGGGAACTCAGCGATCATTGGAACGAGCAACTCTATCTGAAGCTCAGCGGCCCGACGTTTAATGAAGGGCACTGGTGCAAGCGCCTGTCGCCGGGGGATAGTTTTGAATCCATTCCCGTAGCGGTGGGCGCGGTGGCTGGGGATTTTACGCTGGCGGTGCAGGAGCTCACGCGCTATCGCCGTCGCACACGCCGGGCGAACCGCGACAACGAAACGCTGCCGGTCATTTTTAACGACTATATGAACTGTCTGTTTGGGGATCCGACGACGGAGAAGCTTCTGCCGTTGATCGATGCGGCCGCCAAAGCCGGTTGCGAATACTTCTGCATCGACTGCGGATGGTATGCGGATGGTGCGTGGTGGACGGATGTGGGCGAATGGCTACCCTCGGCGCGGCGATTTCCGGGAGGCATCAAGGAACCTCTCGACCACATTCGCGCGCGGGGCATGGTGCCGGGGCTCTGGCTGGAAATTGAAGTCATGGGCATCAACTGCCCGCTTGCCAAACGTGTTCCCAAGGAATGGTTCTTCCAACGTAACGGCGAGCCGATCATCGATCACGCACGCTACCAGCTCGACTTCCGCAACCCGGACGTCATCAAACATGCGGACTCCGTCATCGACCGCCTCGTTAACGAATACGGCGCGGGGTACATCAAAATGGACTACAACATCAACGCCGGCGTCGGCACGGAGTGGCAGGCCGACAGCCTCGGCGAAGGACTTCTTCAACACCAACGCGCCTACCTCGCCTGGCTTGATCGCGTCTGGCAACGCCACCCCGAACTCATCATCGAAAACTGCGGCAGCGGCGGGCTCCGCATGACCTACTCCCTGCTGTCGCGTCATTCCATCCAGTCCAGCAGCGATCAGACGGATTACCGCAAATACGCAGCTATCTCCGCCGCTGCACCCACCGCAGCCACGCCCGAACAGCAGGCCGTTTGGTCCTATCCCCTCCGCGACGGCACCGAGGAGGAGGCGATCTTCAACATGGTCAACACCATGCTGTTGCGCATCCACCAGTCAGGCCACCTGGCGGAGATTTCTCCCGCGCGGCTGGCGCTCGTTGCGGAGGGTCTGGCGTATTACAAAACCATTCGGAAGGATCTGCCGAGCAGTCTTTCGTTCTGGCCACTGGGATTGCCGCAGTTTAATGATGGCTGGGTGAGCCTGGGGGCGCGTTGCGGCAAGAAGGATTACGTTGCGGTCTGGCGACTCAACGGGCCGCGGTCCATTAAACTCCCGATTGCCCACCGCATAGGCGTTGCTCTTGAAGCAACTGTCGGCTATCCGAAGAATCGCCCCGGTAGTGCCAAGTGGGACCCCCGAGCCGCCACCCTGGCCGTCTCCCTCCCCCAGCCCTACACGGCCCGCCTCATCGAGCTCTCACCCAAGAACTCCAAGAAGAAATGACCTGAATGAGTCGCGATAGAACGAAGAAGGCCAATCTTCTGATTGGCCTTCTTCTGTTTTTCTACCACTGACCACTGACCACTAGATGAACAACAGCGGCAAGTGATCTACCGCTTCGTCAAACGCTCCTGCTTTGCCGCTGGCCACATCGTACATGCGTGCATGGGCCGTTCGTGCCGCATCCACCAGTTCGGTGTAGGGGCGGTTGCATACGTCTACGAAGCCGATGTTGTAATTTTCGCCGTCGAATCGTCCCAGTGCATTCTGGTCATACATCTGGAAATGATGTACGCCGATGCAACTCGGGCACGCCGCCGCGGTTTCGACGTAGACGCGGTAGGCTTTGCCTCGTTCGTGTTCGTTGCGGACGTGGCCGATGCCGCTGGAGGGGAGGCCGCGATCCAAGGCGCCGAAATGCCATTCGCCGGCCAGGACGGGCCGCTTCAGTTTTTCTGCAATGCGATTGTAATCTTTCGCCGGCACTTTTCGGCTGTAAGCATTCAAACTGAACACGTCAAACCGCGTCATCCCTTCCAGGCACCAATCCGGCGGGACGGTGTAGTAGCGGCCGCCGAGATTCATATGCTGCGGATCGACCGTTCGGCAGGCGTCGGTCATGCCGCGGAACAGGCGATCCACCATCAACGTCGAGAATCCCTGCAGATCCTTTGTCATCGTCGCATTCACCGGCTTCGACCAGAGGCCTTTCTCGATCTCCGCAAAGCTTACCTCCACGCCCCACGCCGCGCTCAGCGCTTCGGCCGTCGTGTACTTCTCCCACAGATGTTTTGTCAGAGCGGTCCGCGTCTCGCCCTGCGGATAGTTATACAACATGCCCAGCGCTGGGGATTCCTGCGCAAAGCCCCACGACGGCTCGTTCATCAGGAAGTACCCGATCATCGCCGGATCGTTGAGTGTCTCGCGCAACTGCTCGGCATAGGTGGCGCAGTCGGCGGGGAAATTCCTGTGCCAGACATCGGGGAAATCGCGGAACACGCTGGGCGTGGTCGGGAATTTTTCATTCAATGGCCGCACGTACGGGAATCCGCCTTTCCTGGCGGTCTTCCATTCGCTCCAGTTCGCCACCGTATTGATGCCGAAATCACGAAGCTGCGACAGCACAATCTTTTCCCAGCTCTCATGCCATGCCGCCGCACCGAATGCCCGAATGTGATTCGTCACCAGAAAACTGACATGGTTGCGCACCGGATTGATCGCATCCTTGTATTCACCTTCCGCGTCCGGATGCCACTCCATCGCACTGCCCAAACCGCCTACGCCCGCCTCTGCCCGGGGCCCGACGCAGTCCATCCCCGCCGACCAGAATAAATGCCCTTCCGGATCCACCAGCCACCAGCGTTTGCCATCATTGTGCGTGCGGAAAAAGCCGCTCCCTTCCAGCTTCGGCCCATTTTTCCATCCGCCCCATTTCGAAAAATTCGCGGGGAATTTCTGCTCGCCGGCTTTCGCCAATTGTCCGCGCAGCCGTGCGATCACTTCATCCTTGTTCTTTGTCTTGCCAGGCCAGTCGCGCTGCGTGGACTGCCCGATTTCGTCCAGCAATTTTCCCTTGGGGAGCAGGGGATCGGTCAATTTTGCGGGTTCGTCGGTCGTTGCAGTGACGGTGGTCACATGCCACCGCACCGGTGCCGTCGGTCCGATCCGATGAATCACGAGCTTCATCCGATCCACCTTCGCCAGATCCACGCGTTTTCCGCCCGCACAGGGTTTCAGCCATGCCCCCTCGCGATCAAACATCCATCGATTCTGATTCACAAAACTCAGCGGCACCCGCACCCGTGCCTGACACCAGTTCAGTAGGCCCCAATGCATCTCGGCTTCCGACCCGTCTTCGCCTTCTTCGTGGAGCGCGAGGCTGAACACGCACAGTTCCTGCCCCTCAAGCAGCATGTCAAACGTGATCCATGAATACTTGGTCAACAAGCCGCGTTCAAACTTGTACGACAACCCATCCCCAATCGCCCCACCATCCAATACCGTCGCCCCCTTTAGCGGAGAAATCGCCTTTCCAATCGCAGCCCCACCCAACAAACCTGCAGGCACAAATTCCAACTTCATCAATGCACTCCAAAAGTATTGCGCTCACATAAATGGTGAGCGGCATAACATCGTGGGTACGTCATCGCCTTTGTCATGAGGGGGGCGAATAAAACGCGTTCCTAATCAACGCCGATCTCCCTGCGGCAATTGCATCATTTTCATCGCAATGCGGTTTTGACACAATGTGACCACTTTATGCGGTTTGGTCCACGTGCCGCCTTGCCCGCACCTGCCTCTGACGCTTACCTTACGCCTGACATGAACACTTGGCCCACCATCCTTTCTGCCGTTCTCGCCGTCATGGCCGTTGTGGCTGCCGGACTCGTGCTCCGCCGCGTCAACTGGCTCACCGAGGAAACCGATCGCACGATGCTGGCGATCATCGTTCGGCTGCTCATGCCGTGCCTGATACTGCACACCACTCTCGGCAATGTGCATCTGCGGGAGGCGCAAAATGTCTTTTGGCCGCCGCTGGTGGGGGCGTTAACCGTTCTCCTTGGATTTGCCGTAGCCTGGCTTTGGATCATCTTTACTGGCAGATGGTGGGGGGGGCTTGAGACGCCCGCCAAGCGCGGCACGTTCGCTCTCACCACGGGCCTCTACAACTACATCTACATCCCGCTGCCCCTCATCGCACTGCTTTTCCCCGAACAACGCGAAGCCACCATGGGCGTCCTTTTTGTTCACAACGTCGGCGTCGAACTGGTTCTCTGGACGCTGGGCATACTGCTGCTTTCGGGGCACCTGGGAAAAGGGTGGTGGAAACGTGTCATCAATCCTCCCGGCGTGGCCGTCGTCCTGGCCATCCTCCTCAACTTCGCCGGCGCCGCACCCTACCTGCCCGCTTTCCTTCTCGACGCCATGAAGATGCTGGGCAACTGCGCCATCCCCCTGGCACTCCTCATGGTCGGCGCCATGGTCTCCGACCAGCTCCGCACGATCTCGTGGAAAGAAGGCTGGTCCGTCATCATTGGATCATGCCTTCTCCGCCTCCTCATCCTGCCGATTCTCTTCCTTGCCCTGATGAGTTGCCTCCCCGTTTCTCCGGAGCTCAAACGCGTCATGCTCCTCCAGGCCGCCATGCCTGCCGCCATGTTTTCCGTCGTGATCGCCCGCTACTACCACGGTGATCCCCCGACGGCCGTGCGCATTGTCGCCGCCACCTCGCTTCTTTCCCTCCTCAGCATTCCCCTTTGGCTCGCTGTCGGTCTCTACGTGTTTCAGCAGCTGCCCAAATGATCGTTCCCGACGCCATCAGCTGCGATAAACTCGCTTTGGGTGAATTCAGGACCGAGAGCAGATCACGTCCATTTAACTTGCTCTCCTCCGTATCATGTCGCGTGTTGTCCAGTAATCACCAACTCGTCCCATTAACAAAAAAGGCACGGTCATGCGCGACCGTGCCTTTTAAAAAAATCTATCTGCAAGTTATTCAAATCCAAACTTGCTCACACGCCCAGTGCGCTCCGCCGCAGCATCTCCGCGGTCGAGCAATCGCGCTGAACTGTATATCCCTTCAATGGGATGATGTGCGTGTGAATCGCATCCAGGAAGTCGGAGGGGAAGGGGAAGAAGGCGTCTTCCACTTCATCGGCGGGGGTGATCCAGTTGCGGGCGCCGACAATTACGGGCGGGGCATCGAGTTCATCGAACGCCAACTGTGTGATCTTCGCGGCCATCGTCTGCAGCACCGAGCCGCGTTCGCACGCATCCGATGCCAGCACAATCTTCCGTGTCTTCTTCACCGATGCGATCACTTTGTCATAGTTGAATGGCACAATCGATCGCGCATCGATGACTTCGCACGAAATGCCGTACTTGGTTTCGAGTTCGCTAGCGGTTTCGAGCGCGCGGTAGAGCGTGGCGCCGACGGTGAGGATGGTCAGATCCTTGCCGACCTTCTTGACGTCGGGCTCGCCAAACGGAATCTCATAGCGGCCTGTGGGTACGCCGTCCTTGTGGAACAATTCGGTCTGATCGTACAACCGTTGGGATTCAAAGAAGATCACCGGATCGCTGCCGAGCAGGGCCGAGTACATCAAGCCCTTGGCATCGTAGGGCGTAGCGGGGAAAGCGACTTTCAGGCCGGGGATATGGGCGACCAGTGCCGTCCAATCCTGCGAGTGCTGGGCGCCGTACTTCGAGCCGACAGAAACCCGCAGAATCACCGGCATCTTCAAGAGGCCGCCGGACATGGACTGCCATTTGGAAAGCTGGTTGAAAATTTCATCGCCCGAACGGCCCATGAAATCGCAGTACATCAGTTCCGCGATCACCCGTCCGCCGGAAAGGGCGTAGCCCACGGCCGTGCCCGCAATTGCTGCTTCAGAGATCGGCGAGTTGAAGAGACGATGGTAGGGGAGTGCTTCGGTCAAGCCGCGATACACGGCGAAAGCGCCACCCCAATCACGGTTTTCTTCACCATACGCCACCAGCGTGGGATCTTCATAGAACCGATCGATGATCGCCTCGAAGAGGCCATCGCGAAGTTGTACGCACTTGGCTTTCGAGAGCGGCTTGCCGTCCGGGCCGATGCCGGAGCGCGACTTGCTGGCCAGCGACTTCGTCCGCGGATTTTCCGCGATCGTCGGAATCAACACCTCCGGCTTTCCTTCGCCGAACTTCTCGATCTTTTCGTTGGACAGCATCAACTTTTCGATCAGGCAGGCGGTCTCTTTGTAGTTGGACCGGGGCGAAATCGTCATGTCGATGGCTTTTTTGTAGGCCTTCATGATGAGCTCATCGACGTGCTTTTGCAGCGTATCAATATCACCTTGCGTGCAAACCTTGGCGTTAATCAAATTGCGGCCGAACGTGTGCAGGGGGTCTTGCTTCTGCCACGCTTCGACTTCAGCTTTATCGCGGTAGCTCGAAGCATCTGACGGCGAGTGGCCGGAGAAGCGATAGGTAACGGTATCGAGCAGCACCGGGCCGTCGCGGCGGGCAATGATTTCCTTCTTGCGGCGAATCGCATCAATCATCGAGAGCGGATTGAAGCCGTCGACGCGTTCGGCATGCATCTGGTTGGGCGCGAGGCCGGCGCCGAGTCTGGCCAATACTTTGAAGCCCATGGTTTCGCCGACGGGCTGTCCGCCCATGCCGTAGAAATTGTTGACGAAGTTCATGATCAGCGGCAGGCCGCCGCGGTGGGCTTCATCCCACAATTCTTTGAACTGATCCATGTTTGCAAAGCAGAGGCCTTCCCACACGGGGCCGCAGCCTGCCGAGGCATCGCCGATATTGCAGACGACAATGCCGGGCTTCTTGTTGACGTGTTTGAACAACGCCGCGCCGACGGAAATATCGCCGGAGCCGCCGACGATGGCGTTATTTGGCATGATGCCGAAGGGGGGGAAGAACGCGTGCATGGAGCCGCCGAGGCCGCGGTTGAAACCGTAGTCTTTCGCGAAGATTTCGGCGAGTGCGCCGTAGATCAGGAAGTCGATTGCTGCATCTTTGGTCGTTCCCTTGGCATCCTTTTCGACGACTCCCCACGCCTTGCCGCCGAAATAGTTTTTCATCATATTCAGCAGAGAGGCATCGTTCATTTTCTGGATGGCGGAAAGTCCCTTGGCGAGAATTTCGCCGTGGGAGCGGTGCGAGCCATAGATATGATCGTCGACGCCGAGGAGGTAGCACTCGCCGACGGCGGTGGCTTCCTGGCCGATCGAAAGGTGGGCCGGGCCGCGGTGATTGTATTCGATCTCATGGTATTTGCCGGTCTTCTTGACCGCATCGAGCATTGTTTCAAATGCGCGAATCACCATCATGTCGCGCTGGATGCGGAGCAGATCATCTTTCGTGAAGTTGCCGGAAGCCAGTTCTTCCTCGATCGTCTTGTGATACTGATTCACAGGGATCGGCGAGAACTCGATGAAGCTCTTCGTGCGAACCTGTTCCGGCACAATCATCTGACCTTTAGGCATGAGATACTCCAAATCGCTTTCTATCTTTAGAAACCAGCCGAGACATTCAGCGCACGCGAATGTTCCGGAAGTGGTTGACTGTTGACGTTGTGTGTTGAGGTTTCGTCCGACGCATCGGCGGCATCGGCGGCATCGGCGGGGAAAATCGCTTCGATGCCGCGGGCTTCGAGGAACGCCATCCATTCATTGCTGGGTCTGCGGTTAGTGACGAGGCGGCGAACTTTTTCCCAATCGACGATCTTGAACAGCGATGCCGATTCAAATTTTGAATGATCCACCAGGAGGACGGTTTCGCGGGCATTGGCAGCGGCGAGGCGGTAGAGGTGTGCACTATCGATGTCAGCGGCGGAGACGCCGAAATCCATCGAAAGGCCGTCGGCGCCGATGAAGGCGACGTAGCCGCGTAATTGCTCGAGGGTGCTCATGGCGATGGGACCGATGGTGTCCATGCGGTCAGGGCGGTAGAGGCCGCCGAGCATAATGAGGTTCATGTTAGCGGCGCGGAGTTCGAGGGCCAGGCGAGCCGAGTTGACGATGATCGCGAGGCCGCGTTTGCGTGTGAGGGGCCCGGCCATGGAGAAGCTGGTGGTGCCGGAATCGAGGAAGATCTGCTCGCCGTCGGAGACGAGACCGGCGGCGAGTTCGCCGATGGTTTGCTTGGCTTGGAGGTTGCGGTCGGCCTTGGCTTCGAAGGAGAAGTAGGTTTCGCGCGGCAGGGCGGCCCCGCCATGGACGAGATTGACCTTCTGGGTGTCAGCCAAGGTTTTCAGATCGCGGCGGACGGTCGCGACGCTCACCGCCATATTTTCGGCAAGTGTTTTCACCGTAACATGCTTTTTTTCAAGCAGTTCCGATAGAACGCGGGCCTGTCTTTCGCGGGTTGCCTGGCGCATTTGCCGGGGCTCCTGTAGGTATTCCGAACCATCTTTCAAGTGCATAAGTACCATAAAGCGTCAACTCGGTCAACTAAAACTACAAGTAAATTACTTGACTACGTCATCTAATTGCCTTAATTTATTCATATTGTTGCAGTAATGGTTTTTTTGAGTTGAGTTTGGCATGCCTAAACTACGTTTTCCCGCATCACTTTCCGGCACCAAGGCAGTTGCTGCCACTGTTAAGCGGTGGTTGAAGAACCCGGGCGATTTGCTGGCCAAGGGTGATCTCTTGGTGGAACTGGAAGTTGATGAGGCGTTGATCCATATTGAAGCTGCGGGCGCCGGTACGCTGGGAACGATCCTTGCGGGTGCTGGCGTCACGATCGCCTTGGGGGGCGACCTTGCCGAGCTCAGCGATGCACCCGCACCTGTAACCACTCCGTCAGCCACGCAATCTACTCCTTCACAAAACAAGGCGCCTGCCATGAGTAATTCGTCCGCTCCGTCGGGTCCGGTGACTCCCGTGTTGATGCCTCAGGCTGGCAATTCGATGGAGGAGGGGACGGTTTTGAAATGGCGCGTGAAGGTGGGCGACCAGATTGCGCTGGGGCAGATTCTTTATGAAGTAGAGACCGACAAAGCGACGGTCGAAGTGGAGGCCACTGATGCCGGTCGATTGGCACGGATTGTCGCACCGGAGGGAACGGTGGTTCCCGTGAAGCAACCGGTGGCGTTTCTGGCGGCCAGCGATGCGGATGTGGATGCGTATCTCGGAGGGAGCAGAGAGGCGGTAGCTGAAACAACGGCGACGCAGGTGGTCGAAGAAACGCGAAACTCGAAACTCGAAACGCGAAGTGAGAGTGCGGTCAGTGCGCCGGCGAGCCGCACGGAATCGGGACGGGTGAAAGCCTCGCCAGCGGCGCGGAAGATTGCGGCGGAACGCGGGGTGGATCTGGCGTCGGTTGGCGCGGGGTCTGGGCCTGAGGGGCGGATACTTTCAACGGATGTGGCGTCGGCGAAGGCCGGGGCCAGATTGGCGAAGCCGGCGAGTTCGCCAGCGGCTGGACCGGGTGGAGTGATCCGGCGTCCGATGTCGAAGATGCGCAAGGCGATCGCGACGAATCTGCAGGTTTCCAAGCAGACGGTGCCGCACTTTTATGTCACGCTGACGATTCATGCCGATCCGCTGTTTGCGTTCTATCGGGCGCAGAAGCCTGCGACGGGCTGCACGCTTAATGATGTTGTGCTGCTGGCGGTCGGGAAGACCGTTGGGGAGTTTTCGGCTTTTCGCAGCCGCATCGATGGCAACGACATCGTCGAGCATCCCGCGGCCAATATCGGCGTGGCGGTGAGTGTGGAAGATGGACTGGTCGTCCCTGTCGTTTTGAACATCGAACGGTTGACGCTGGCCCAGCTGGCTGCGGAATCGAAGCGTGTCGTCGAGTCCGCCCGCAATGGCAAGATCGAGAACATGGGCAAAGGCGTCTTCACAATTTCCAACATGGGCATGCTGGGCGTCGAGGATTTCTCGGCGATTATCAATCCGCCGGAGTCGGGTATTCTGGCGATCTCGGCGGTTCGCGAATCGGTACTGGTCAAAGACGGCGCGATCAAGGCGGGACGGGTGATGACCATGACGCTGAGTGTCGATCACCGAGTGGTGGATGGGGCATTGGCTGCCCAGTTCATGGCGAAGCTGAAAGTTCTGTTGGAGTCGCCGGAGCAGCTCATTGGTTGATTGCGAAACCCAGGCCACAGCGCTTTAGCTAGCGGCCTAATTGCTGAACTGAATAGGAATGTCATGTCAGATCATTTTCAAATTGCTGTCATCGGTTCCGGCCCCGGCGGATACGTTGCCGCCCTCAAGGCCGCTCAACTGGGTGCTTCGGTGGCCGTCATCGAGAAGCATCATCTTGGCGGGACGTGTCTGAATTACGGGTGTATTCCTTCCAAGGCGCTGTTGTCGTCTGCGGAGTTGCTGCACCAGCTTCAGCATTCCGGCGACTGGGGAGTTTCCGTTTCCAATGTGGCGTTTGACTGGGCGAAGATTCAGGGGCGTAAGGACAAGGTGCTGGCGGCGAATCGTTCCGGCATCGCGTCGCTCTTCAAGGGGCGCAAGGTCACGTTGTTCCAGGGACTCGCCAAACTCGAAGCGCCGAACAAGATTGCGATTACTTCAGAGAAGGCGGCGGCACAGACCATTACCGCGGACAAAATCATCATCGCGACGGGGACCACGCCCGTGCGGATTCCGGGCTGGCCGGACGATCCTGCGATGGTTTGCACCAGCGATGAAGCGGTGCATTGGCAGACGCTGCCGAAGAAATTGCTCATCATCGGTGGGGGGGTGATTGGGTGCGAATTTGCGTGCATGATGCAGGCGTTTGGCGTTGAGGTCACGATCGTCGAGTTGATGCCGGGACTGCTGCCGGGGCTGGATAAGGATCTGGGCGACACGCTGGCCGGCATCTTCAAGAAACGCGGCATTAGCATTCACCTGCAGGTGAAGGTCAACGATCTGCAAGTGGCCAATGGGATTGCCAAGGCGATTCTCTCGAACGGTTCGACGATTGAGGCGGATCGCGTGCTGATTTCGGTGGGGCGCAAGCCGAACGCCAAGTCGCTGGGGCTGGAATCGGTGGGGATCGCGACGAGTCCGAAAGGATTCATCTCGGTGGACAAGACTCTGCGAACGAGCGTCAAGGATCATTACTGCATCGGCGATGCCAACGGATTGTGCCTGCTGGCTCATGCGGCCAGCGCTCACGGTGTCGTGGCGGTTGAAAATGCCCTCGGCCACCAGAAGGATTTCATTGCACCCATTCCGGGTGCGGTATACACCTTCCCCGAAATCGGCGGCGTCGGGCTTACTGAGCAGGAAGCGGCAGAGAAGCAGATTCCGATTTCCATCGGTAAATTTCCCCTGGCGCGGCTCGGCAAAGCCATGGCGACCAATCACACCGACGGCTTCGTCAAGATGATCCGCCACCGCGAAACCGGCGAACTTCTCGGCGCACACATGCTCGGCCACAATGCCACGGAATGCATTGCGGCGGCCAGTGCGTTGCTCCAGCAGAACGTTTCGATGGACGATGTGGCGGAGACGGTATTCGCGCATCCCACGATCAGCGAAGCCATCAAGGAAGCTGCGGAGGATGCGCTGTCAGCGGGTCTGCATCTTCCGCCGCGCAAGGTCATTCGCGTTCCGGCACTCGTATAACGCTTGTATCAGGGGTTTTTTGTCGATGTCCAAAGTTGCACAAACACTCGGGGCGCTTCGTGATCTTGGATCGGTTGCGGAGGTTCGCACCTTGGCCGCCAAAGACTTCACGCCGACCTCGCGGCCCAAGGTGAATGCGCATATTCATCTGCCGCCGAATTTTTCGGCTTTTACCACCGTCGCCCAGACCGTGGAACTGGCGGCGAAGGAATCGATTGCGGTCCTGGGCGTATCGAACTATTACGATTACAACGTGTATGGGGACTTCGGCGTTCTGGCGCGCGGCCGCGGGGTGTATCCACTCTTCGGCATGGAAATTATCTGCATGCACGATGACCTGAAAACCGCGGGCATCAAGATCAACGACCCGGCCAACCCCGGCAAGATGTATCTGTGCGGTAAGGGGCTCTCGAAGCTGGAGCCGATGACGGCTACCGCCACTCGATTGCTCGGCCAGTTCCGCGATAACGATGTCAGCCGCATTGCCCGCATGATCGATGCGACGGAAAAGGTTTTCACCGCTCGGGGAGTTTCGACCGGGCTGAATCATGATCGCGTCATCGACATGGTGGTCCGCCGACATGGCTGCGAGCGATCGACGGTCTTTCTGCAGGAGCGCCACGTCGCCCAGGCTTTCCAGGAGGCGATTTTCGCCAAGGTGCCGGCGGCGGATCGGCTGGAAAAAATGAATATCCTTTTCGGCGCGAAGACCAGCGCCAAGACGCCGGACGATGCGGTGGCGGTGCAGAATGATCTTCGCTCGCACCTGCTCAAAGTCGGCAAGCCTGCGTACATCGATGAAGCGTTTGTGACTTTTCGCGATGCGTACGAACTGATCCATGCCATGGGCGGCTTCGCCTGTTATCCGCTGCTGGCCGATGCGGCTAGTCCGATCAACGCGTTTGAAACGCCGATCGAGCAGTTCATCGCGGGGCTCAAGCAGCGCAACATTCATGCGACGGAATTCATTCCGAATCGCAACAGCATTGAGATTCTGACGGCGTATACGAAGACCATGCGTGCGGCGGGGTTGGTCGTCACCGCGGGAACGGAACACAATACGCTCGACCTGATTCCGCTGGAGCCCGTCTGCAAAGGCAATCTGCCGATCCCTGAAGAGCTCAAGGCGATTTATTGGGAAGGTGCCTGCGTGATTGCAGCGCATCAGTTCCTGACGTTGCATGGGCAGACCGGTTATGTGGATGCTGATGGCCGTCCCAATGCGGAATATCCCGATGCCGATACCCGGATCAAGGCCTTTGCCAAACTCGGCGCTGCCGTGATCCGTCGTTACCAGGAAACTGCCAAGTAACGCTATGTAACCCAAAAGGATGCGAGAACGTGACCACAGCCAATCTCAACGATCCCGTCGATGCACTCATCGAACTCTCACGCTTCTACGGCGTCGATCCCACGATGGTCCTTGCCGGCGGGGGCAATACTTCCGTGAAAATCGGTGATCGACTTTTCGTGAAAGCCTCGGGGGCCGCACTGGCCACGATTACGCGTGACGGCTTTGCGATTCTGGATCGCACCAAGCTGGATGCCATCGCCGCTGCGGATTTCGGCACGAATGTCGAATCGCGCGAGGCCCAGTATAAGTCCGCCATTCTTGCGGCTCGTGTCGAGCCCGAAAAGAATCAGCGGCCCTCCGTCGAGTCTCTGATCCATCACCTTGTTCCGGGCAAGTTCGTGGTTCATACTCATGCGACGCTCATCAACACGCTCACCTGCCATACGCGCGGTCAGCAAATCGCTGCCGAAATCTTCGGCGACGATGTCCTTTGGACTCCCTTCGTCGATCCCGGCTACACACTGGGCCGCGTCATCAAAGACGCCCTCGCTACATACAAGAAAGCGGGCGGACCCAAGGCTATCTTCATGGCCAATCACGGGCTCATTGTCGCCGGTGATACTCCCGATGCCGTCCGCGCAACCACGAATGATCTGCTGGCGAAAGTTTCGGCGCGTCTCGGCAATGGTTGGCAGGCTTCTTTTGGCCCCGCGAGCAAAGCGGAAAATACCGTCGCACAGATCAACATCCTCGGGCCGGCCCTCCGCGCCCTGCTTGCGGAAGGCGATGCACTCAAAGTCGTTCCCTTCGATGACTCTGATCTCATCCTCTCCTTCGTCAACGCCGCTGACGCCAAGTCGTTCACCGCTGCCGGCCCGCTCAATCCGGATCAGATCGTTTACTGCAATTCCTTCCCCCTCTGGTTTGACCTCGTCGCCAATGAAATGCCGGATGCCACCATCGGCCGCCTCCGCGCCGCCATCGAACAACACAAATCCACCAAGCGCTTTGCACCCAAGATCATTCTCGTTCCGAACCTCGGCCTATTCGCCATCGGCGATGATTTCAACGCTGCGGATACGGCCCGTAACCTTTATGTCGATGCCATCAAGATCATGGCCGGCGCCAAGCATCTCGGAGGCGTTTCGCATCTCACTACCGCACAGCGCCAGTTCATCGAGGATTGGGAAGTGGAGGCGTATCGCAAGCAAGTGGCCCGCGGCAGCGCCAAGTCTGGCCGCGTTTCCGGCAGGATTGCCATCGTCACCGGCGCTGCACAGGGATTTGGCCTGGAAATCGCCCAGCACTTTGCCGCACAGGGCGGGCATGTTGCGCTGACTGATATTAACAACGCCGGGGCGGAAAAAGCCGCGACTGGTTTGAACGACCAGTTCGGCCGCGGCCGCGCCATTGGTCTGGCCATCAACGTTTCCAGCTCCGACTCGATCGGTGGGGCCATTCATCAAGTGGTCCGCCGTTTCGGCGGCTTTGATGTTTTCATTTCCAACGCGGGCGTGCTCAAGGCCGAATCGGTCAAGACGCAATCGGAAAAAGACTTCGATTTCGTCACCGCCGTCAACTACAAGGGCTACTTCTTTTGCGTGCAGAAAGCCGCGGCCATTCTTGCCGTGCAGCACCAGGCACGCCCCGCTTATCGATCCGACATCATCCAGATCAACTCCAAATCCGGCCTTCAGGGCTCCAACAAGAATGGCGCCTATGCCGGTTCCAAGTTTGGTGGCATCGGCCTGACTCAGTCGTTTGCCCTCGAGCTCATCGAGAACGGCATCAAGGTCAATTCCATCTGCCCGGGGAATTTCTTCGACGGCCCACTCTGGTCCGATCCCGACCGTGGCCTCTTTGTTCAATACCTGCGCACCGGCAAAGTTCCCGGCGCCAAGACGATTGCCGATGTGAAAAAATTCTATGAAGCCAAAGTGCCGATGAACCGCGGCTGCACCACGCCTGATGTCATGAACGCCGTCTTCTATCTCATCGATCAGCAATATGAAACCGGCCAGGCGGTCCCCGTTACCGGTGGCCAGGTCATGCTCAGTTAGTGCAGAAAAATGTCCGTTGAAATCCGAAGTCAAATGTGTAATTGCAGGAATGAATAATGACCACACTTCCCTCGACCCAGTATGCTGTCCAACTCGTCGGGCCATCGCAGCTCAAGCTCAATCCCGCCAAGTCCATCCCCACCCCGCGCCCGCACGAGGTGCTCATCAAGATCGAAGCTGTGGGCCTTTGCTTTTCCGACCTCAAGTTACTCAAGCAGTTCAACGCCCATCCGCGCAAGACCGATGTGCAGGCCGGTCTTAATCCCACCGTCCTTTCGGAAATCCAGGGGTACGTTCCCAACGACAAGCCGACCGTTCCGGGCCACGAGGTTGTTGCACGCATCATTGCTGTCGGACCGCTGGTCAAGCAGCACAAGATCGGCGAACGCGTCATCATCCAGGCCGACTGGCGCGATCTTCGCACCAACGGGTCCAACGGCGCCTTCGGCTACAACTTTGAAGGCGGGCTGCAGGAATACTGTGTGCTCGATGAACGCGCCCTCATCAGTTCCAAGGGCGAACGCTACCTCATCCTCGTCGATGGCAATGCTTCGAAGGGGTCGTCCGCGGTCGCCTTGGTCGAGCCGTGGGCCTGCGTCGAGGATTCGTACGTCACCCGCGAACGCAACACGCTCAAGGCGGACGGAAAGGCCGTCATCGTTTCCGACACGCCCGTTAATCCTGAGTCGCTGAATCTTCCCTTCGCCAAAGCCGGCCGGCCTGCGGAAATTCGCGTCATTCGTCCGCAGGAAGCAGCCACGTTCGCCAACGAGTCCATCGACGACATCATCTATTTCGGTCACGACAAAGCCACGCTCGATATTCTCAATGATAAGCTCGCCAAGTGTGCGATCATCAATATCGTGCTCAACGGCCAGAAAATCGGCAGCCCGGTTTCGGTCGGCGTCGGCCGCGTCCACTACGGCATGACCCGCTGGATCGGCACCACCGGTTCCAATCCCGCAGATTCCTACAAGAACATTCCCGCCACCGGCGAGCTTCGCCCTCGCGATAAGGTTCTCGTCGTCGGCGCCGGCGGCCCCATGGGACAAATGCACGTTATCCGTAACGTCTGCTCCGGTCTGGCCGACCTCGAAGTCGTCGCCACGGACATGGACGACGCCCGCCTCGCCAGCCTTTCCCGCAAGGCGCTGCCCATGGCCAACGCCAACAAGGTCACCCTTCGCATGATCAATACCGCGAAGGAGAAGCTGACGGAGATGTTCTCGTACATTGCGCTGATGGCTCCCATCGGAGCGCTCGTTGCCGATGCCGTTGTGAAATCTTCCGAAGGCGCGATCATCAACATTTTCGCCGGCATTCCGGCGCCGGTGAAACACGATATCGATCTCGACACGTACATTGCCCGCCGCGCGTTCATGTTCGGCACTTCCGGTTCGGAAATTGAAGACATGAAGATCGTGCTACGGAAGGTCGAGTCCGGGCAGCTCGATACGAATACGTCGGTGGACGCCATCTCCGGCATGGCCGGCGCCATCGACGGGCTGGCGGCAACGGAGAACCGCACGCTTGCCGGCAAGATTATCGTCTATCCGATGCTGCACAATGTGCCGCTGATTCCCCTGACCGAGCTTCCCAAGCATTACCCCACCGTGGCGGCCAAACTTCACGACGGCCAATGGACCAAAGCCGCGGAAGAAGAACTGCTGAAAGTCGCCGCGACGAAGTAGAAGCCGGGAAACAAAACAAAAAACGGTGCCCGCGGGAAATGCGTTAGCACCGTTTTTCTGTTTAACGTTTTCTATTTCTGTCTTGCGTTCGGAGCCCGTCAGGTGATCTGCAAATTCAGAGCTTTGGCAGCCGGCCGTGTCGCCACTCGCACCGCTATCTGCTTTTCCAGCATGTCCGCCAGCACTCTCAGCGGTTCACTGCTCTTGCACGCTGCTGCATAATTCTCGAAGGGCGAACCTTCATCCGAATGGATCCGCAGGCGGACGTCGATCGGCACTTCGCCGAGGAACGGCAGCCCCATCGTCTGGGCCATCGTTTGTGCGCCGCCACGCCCAAAAATGTCATAGGTCGTTCCATGCTCGCACACAAAGTAACTCATGTTCTCGACCACACCGAGAATTTCCACACCTAGTTGCTGGAACATCCGCACGGCGCGCCGGGCGTCGGCCAGCGCCACTTCCTGCGGCGTCGCAACAATCACCGCACCCGTCAGCGGCACGGTTTGAGCCAACGTCAAGCTCACGTCCCCTGTGCCCGGGGGCAAATCGACAATCAGGTAATCCAGTTTTCCCCATTCCACCTGCGTCAGGAATTGCTGGATCGCTCCATGCGCCATCGGCCCGCGCCAGATCAACGCTTTTTCCTTGTCCACGATAAACCCGATCGACATCACGGCAATTGGATTGGCGGGAGGACCGACGATGAACGGCATAATGCGGTCGCCTTCGACGATCGGCGGCCGCGGGCCTAACCCCGTCATCGTCGGAATGCTTGGCCCATAAATATCGCCATCCAGAATGCCCACTTTCTTGCCCTGCAGCGCCAGGCCTACTGCAAGATTCACCGCAATCGTGCTCTTTCCCACGCCGCCCTTGCCTGCGCCCACCGCCACAATGTGCTTGACGCCGGGGATGCCCCGCGGCCCTTGCGGCTCTGCACCGGCCGGCTTGCCGTGCGATGCAGGTGGGCGCTGTGCCGATGATGCCGGCGCGGCGCTGGCCGTCCCCAACGACGTCACAAAATTCACATACACTTCTTCCACACCGGCCAGCCGCCGTACCGCGGCGGTGACTTCGGCGCGGATTCGATCTTTCAATGGCGATGGCGTGCTGATATCCACGCCGACATTGCCTTCGCAAATCTTGATGTTCTTCACCTGGTTCAGTGTCACCAGATCCTTGAACACGTCCGGATCTTTCACCCCGCGCAATGCCCCCAAGACTTCCTGTTCCGTTACTGCCATGATTAATTCCTTTGCAGTTCTTCGTACCTTTGTGTCGTGGTTCAATTTCTCTCAGGCATAACTATGCAGTCCGACGAGGAAGAAATTTACGCCGATCCAATTAAACATCATGATGGCAAATCCGATGATGGAGAGTGCTGCCGTCCAATCCGCTTTCATCTTGGTTGCCACGCGCAGATGCACGATGATCAAATACACCAGCCACGTTACCAGTGCAAAAGTCTCCTTCGGATCCCAGCCCCACGGCCGGCCCCACGAATGATCCGCCCAGACCGCCCCGCATAAAATCCCAATCCCCAGTGCCCAGAACGCAATCTGCAAGAGCACCACATTTGCCGCATCCAATGAAGCCAGCAACTCTTGCCTGCTTCGCGACACTGACGCATCAATTCCTGATGCAATTCCTCCCGCCGCTATCTGGCCACTGACCGCTGGCCACTGACCACTGCCTACGGGACTGATCCAATGCCACAATCTCGCGAGCAGATAGAGCGCCCCGATACAGAAGCTTGCCCCGATCAGCGAGTAGGACATGATGACGATGTTTACGTGAATGTAGAGCCAGTAGTCTTCGAGAATGCCCGCGACCTTCGCGATCGATGCGCCCAGGTCATTGCCGAAGACGTACGGTGCGGAAAAGCACGCGGTCATCGCCATGAACCCGACGAAGCTCATGGCCAGGCCGAAGAATCCTTTTCGTTTCCACAATTCGAGCATGCATCCAATCACGCACCCCAGCATGGCGGCCCCCAGCACGCTTTCGAATTGATTCTGGATGGGTATGCGTTCCGCGAGCCACCAGCGCACGGCCATCGCGCTGATATGGGCTACGACCGCCAGCGTGAAGACCGGCATGGCGACAAACCAGATTTTGCGTGAAATGCCGACCGCTGTCAGCAGGAAGAGCACCATCGCGATGCCGTAGAGAAACACATCCAGAATGGTGCCGTAGAAGGTTCGGTTGTACCAGAGCTCCACTTCCCGTTTTGTTTCAGAGCGGTATTCCGCTGGATTAACCTTCGGCAGCAGATTCACAAAGCCTGCGATTCCGAGATTGGCCATTTCCGCATCGTTGGTGAGCCAGCCGCGCCCCAACTGCTGCATGGCCAGATAGCCGCGAAGGGCCTGCTCGTCGGAATATCCCGCAACTGTCGTGGGATCGATTTCCAACTTTTTGAGAAGTTCCGGGTCTTTCACCTGTTTGGCCCGCAGGTCCACCGGATGCCGCCATATCGTGCCGTGCTCGCCGGCGGGCGGCGGCAAGATCAAAAACGTGTCGGGTAACATCAGGAACGTCTGGAGTGCCATCATCACTTTGCGCACCTGTGGCGCGATGATGGCATCCCGCTGCAGTTCCTCCAATTTTCGCCGGACATCCTCCCGCAATAGAAATGCGGGGCTTACCAGCGCGGTGTGCATGATTTCATCAGATTCTTTTTCGGTCTTGGCAAATGCTGCAAGCTGCTGGCGAATCGGTATCGACTGGATATAGACGACCTTTCGTTGCATCCACGCTTCCGGCCGGAACATCATGTCCAGGGCGGTGTAGAGTGGGTCTTGATCATCGATCGATTGTCGATGTCGAATATTGGAAAGACTCTGTCGAGCCCAGCTATCGAGAATCTTCACTTGGTCATTGTGTTGTATCGCCAATAGTCGGAACCCATCCAGTTGGAGGGCCTTCGCGAATGCCGTCCGGTCTTCGATGGCGCCCGCGGAAGCTTGAATCAACGGCCCGTTCTCATTCAAGCTCGGATGCCCTTCTGGCAATGACGGATGCGCCCCCGGCATCGCCTGATCCATTGTCACGGCCTGGGTCGTTCGAGTCGTCATCAGGGCCAACGTGAAAATCAGCGCAATCACCACCAGCGACGAAAAATTGAAAATTGAAAATTGAAAATTTTCCGTCTTGGTCATCGCGTCATCCGCTCTGCAGCCCATGCCGCCAACTGTTCCTTTTTGATATTCTTCAGCACCGGTTTCACGTAGAACGCATACGCGGTTCCCGCGATGACCAGCGCCGCCCCGAGAATCATCACCCAAATTCCCGGCCTGTTTCCCACGCCCAGGATGCTATAACGTTCACCGGGCGCCGGATCATCGTTCCCATCCCAAAACGCCTGGAAATAGTACAGTCCATGATCCGCAGCTGGAGAATTCAAATGTGCCAGCAGGGTCTGCTTCTTTCCCGTGTCCTTATCCGTTACTTCGATCGTCGATCGGTAATCCTCATACGTCTGCATAGCCCCCTTGTATTTCACCGGCTCGAAATTCACGAGCTTTATCGTCGACGGCAATTCGCGCCGCGTCGTTGAAAATACCAGCCCCAATCTGCCGATCCCGGATACGTCCACGATCGTCGCGGGCTTGCCGACGGGTGGTTCAGCCGTGCTTGCGTACTCGGCAAACGGCACAAGAATGTCGTTTGTCTTGTATTCGCCCCGAGTCAACTCCAGCCGCAACATTGAATGCTTGATCACTTCTCCCGGCGTCAGACTTCGCGGCCGCGCTCGAGGATCGATGATCTGCATGCCGATCTTCGGCACCGCATTCTCAACTTGCTGCGCAAGTATGAGTTGCAGGTCCGTCACATCATCCATGCCGTGGATCTGCATCGGTACAGGCTGCGCCATCTCCATGGGCATAATCTTCACGGCGCCGCCCGGCGCGCGACTTACCAGCGTCAACTTGGCGTTGGCATCCTCAATGAACCAGAACTGCTGCTGAGATGCATCGTGAAAGATCATCTGAATATCCGGGTCGACGCCATCTTGCTTCCGCAGCCGTTTGCCGTTCTCTTCCACAAAATCAGGCGAGCGTTCCGGATAGCGGAACATGGCCATGCGATCGAACTTGAACACAGTTCCATTGGCAGACTTCCGCATCACTTTCACGGTCAAGGCTGAGCTTTGCGCTCCCTCATACCCTTTCGACGCCATCGGCATCGTCATGGTTTCATCAGGCGTCAGCGTGTACGTTGTCCCGCCAGTTCCGTCGATGACGATCGGTTTGCCTTTCTCCGCGGCAAAGGTGATTTCGCTGCCCACCTTCGGCACACGCACGGTCAATCCCCAACCGCTGGTGCTCTCAAACGATGCTTCGACCTCGCGGACGCGTTCAGGCGTCGGGTGATACAAATATTCCACGGCAAACGGCAATTGCGCGTGCTCCGCAACCCGTCCGGCCGGCGACAGGCCGAACAGCCATTCCTTGGGCGATACGTTCGGACCGCGTTGCAGAACAAATGCGACGGCCGGACCTGCGCCGCTCTCTTCGGGCTTTCCGGATTGCCAGCCGACCTGGCGCATCTCCGCGAACGGGTAATACCCGGTGATCCGCAAGGCTACGTCCTTCAGTTTCGGAACCGCGGCCAACGCTTCCGGCGGCACATCGCGTGATAGTGCTTCACCGGTTGCTGCGGAATGCTCCCGATAGATCGGCAGTCTCGGCAGGGGGGTCATAGTGCGCGTCGCTTCGATGAGTTGCCCGGCCGCATTCACATCGTAAACGTATAAGGCACGTTCAGTGGCGTCGTAGTAGGAGTCCACCGTCTGGCCGAGGAAAATTCGCGCTGTGCCTTCATTCTTCTGGGAGAAGTAGATGAAGCATCCGGAGATCAAAATCAGAATGCCGATGTGCACCGTCCAGACGCCCGCGGTGAAGAGCGTCAACCGTATTTTCCGCAGCGTCACCACCACCAGCGAAAGCGTAAGAAGCGCCAGCAGCACGATCATCGGCCAGGCGTCGAAGAATTCCAGATCCGTCATTTCGTAGTGGGCACGCACCTGCGGCAATCCGGAGCCGATGCCGATGTAGCATCCGACCAGGAATATCCACAGAATCCCCATCCAGACGGATGAAAAGAATTGCACGCCCCAGCCGATGAACGGGATTCTCGCCACTCGATCCAATTGTTTGCCGATCGAGGCGGGAAGACCGCCAGCGGAGTCAAACCATCGCTCAACGAGCCATTTTGGAGGGATCGATTGCTGTGAGTTTAGTGCGTAGCGCTCGCGCTCTGAGACGGCGTTGGCCGGTTCTAAAGGCGCATCACCCGGCTCTAGAGGCTCGGAAACACTACTGTTACTGATATTGGACATCGTTTGGCCACTGGCTCGATTTTCGCGTGCAACCCGGGTTCCGCCACTTACTTATCGCGAAGGGGTTATCTTACTCATCCGCCGCATCGCAATCCAATGTTCAGAGCGCATTAAATCCTATTGTGGACGAAGCGTCGCACCTCCACCATATATTGACTTATGCCCCCCATAAAATTACGCTACATGGACTAGGTTTATCTAGGGAGCCGCATTAGTGGAAGCTGCTTTACCCATCTCAGGTCTGAACTGCAACGTTCTAGTTCTCAACCGCTTATACATGGCGATTCGGGTGGTTTCGGCGCGGCGTGCGTTTTCGTTGCTGCTGAAGGATCTGGCGGAAGTCATCTCGGTCGAAGATGCGGGATACCTATCGTACAACATTTCTTCGTGGATCGAGCTATCGCAATTGAAAGCGGTGTATGAGCGGGAGCAGAATGATTTTGTGCGCACGGTGCGGTTTGAAATCGCGGTGCCGCGGATCATTCGATTGCTGGGCTATGACCGGCTGCCGCGGCAGGATGTGAAGTTGAATCGGCGGAACATTTACGCGCGGGATCATTCGCTGTGTCAGTACTGCGGCAAGAAGTTTTCGACGCAGGAGTTATCGCTGGATCATGTGATTCCGCGGTCGCTGGGGGGTAAGACGACGTGGGATAATCTGGTTTGCGCGTGCGTGTATTGCAACGCGAAGAAGGGTGGGCGGACACCGCACCAGGCGCACATGCACCTGATGAAGCTGCCGGTGAAACCGAAACGTAACCCGGTGATCAATCTGCGGTTAGGTTCGGACAAGTATTCTTCATGGAAACATTTTCTGGATCATGCTTATTGGTCGGTCGAATTGAAGTAAACGCCGGGATCGCAGGAAATCTTTCTAGGAAAGGGTGGGGGCGGCTTTGCTATCGCCGACGAGATTGGACCAAATCTGAGGAGATCAATGGGTCAGGTTGCGGGCCGTGATGGTGACGGAGCGGGTGATGGGGACGGGGGTGGCGGTGAGAATGAGATCGACTTCGTAGCACTTGGGAGTTTGGCCGGGGTTGAGCTGGGTTACGGAGAAGCTCTGGAGTGAATCGACGATGACGGTGTCCTGGATGAGCGTGAGCGAGCCGGCGGTTTCGATCTTTTCGTGAAGCTGGGAGCCGCTGATGTAGTATATGAAGATGTAGGAAAGGTTGTTGGAATCCGGGGGAGTCTGGACGAGCAGGCCGGTTTGGGGATCGGTATACATCAGATCGGCGGCGGAGCGCGTGACTTCGATGATTCTGCGGATAGCGGTTTCGGCCGCGCTGGTGGCGTCGGAGGTCCCTCTGACGTGGCGGTTGGTGTTGTAGGCGGCAAACATCAGCGAACTCATCGCGGAGCTGACGAATGCGAAAATCGTCAGGGAGACCATAAGCTCGACAAAGGTATAGGCGTGGCGTGAGCGGTTGTGCGGTTTGAAAGATAGGGATCGCGTGTGGAGCATCAGGTCTTCTCGCTTATTTGCTAATGTACGTGGTGATCGACTGCCCGCCACAGGTGACATTGATCGATTTGAAATTCACATCTGCCATGCCATCGCCGTTGGCATCGGCCTGAGCGACTACCACCGTTCGCTGGTATAGGGCGTTGCCGATGGTGACGTAGTCGGAGAGGGTGGCGTTGGGATTTCCGATGGCGACGGAATCGAACGGGAGCGAACGAATCTGTTCCATTTTCGAAATCAATTGCGTTTCTATCTGCAGCGATTGATTGGTGATGCCCGGAGACTTGGCGACATTTTGCAGGGCGTTTCCCGCGGCTACTCCGATGATGCCGAGAATGACGACGAGCATCAGGCATTCGAGGAGTGAGAAGGCTCGTCGATGGGCGGTTTTCCGGCGAACGGCGCGGGAGGGCTTTTCGATGGTTTGCGTGATGTTGTGGTGCGCGTTTTTGATCATTGGATTTTGGCCTCGCCGACGAGGGGAATATTTACGGTTCGGGATTGGTTGCTGTAGCTGAGCGTGACGTAGCCGTTATTGAGGGTGCCGCCGAGTTTTCCGTAAATGACCTGGTAAGGATTGGTGTTGTCGCTGGAGAGCAGGATCGTGCCCATGTGCACACCGGCGATATCCTGCTGGGTCGCGAGATAGATGACGTAGGTTCCGCCCTGGACCTGCGGATTGTTGACGGTGGTGGCGGCGGGTCCCTGGAATACGCGAATCTGGTTAGTCGCGGTGTTGAATTCGACGCCGGCGGTTTGTCCGCTGGTCATGGCGAGCATGCGCGCGTAGCGCGTTGCAACGACGATCTGTTCGCCGGCACGGCTCAATTTTTCGGTGGTTTGGACGGTACTGACGTTGACCAGCACGAGGGAGGAGATGATCTGGATGATGACGATGGTGAGGAGGACTTCGAGCAAGGAGTAGGCGGCGCGGCGCATTCGCCGACTTCGATCGATGAATTTAGAACTGCGTTGCGACATTTTTTATCCTCGCGGCGTGATAGTGCCGCATGTTTCTCGTTCTTGGTGCCGATCCATCTTTAAGTAAGTACGGTCAGAAAATAGGTCCGGTGACACGGCTGAGGACCATGGTGCCGACGCCGTTGACCTGGGAACGCGGATCAAATGCGGGAGGTTGGGCGCGGGTGATGGTCATGCCGCCGGAGGTATTGAGATCAGACTGTCCGACGATGACGCCCGTGACATCGAAGCCGCCATTTTTGGAGATGGCGCCGGTGGCATAGATGCTGCCGACGACGCCGAGGTAGCCGGAAATATCGAGGTTGCCGCTGGTGACGATGTTGGCGTTGGCAGGTTGAGAGGAGGATCCGAAGGAGGCGGCGGATTTGACGGACATATCACCTTCGACGACGACGGTGCCGGTACCGGTGATGGAAACATTGCCTTTGAACTGAACGGGGCCAGTGAAGTAGACGATGCCGCCGTTGCCGAGGTTCAGGGAAGTGACTTCGTAAGTTTTACTGCCGGAAGGGACATTGACGATCTGAGTGGCGTTGGTTTTGAGCCAGTTCATGTCGATGTTGGGAATGGTGATATTGGGGGTGTTGGGGTTGGTGGCGCCGGAAATATCGACGGAGCCTTTTGTGGTGACGGTGCCGCCGGCGTAGAGGGAGCCATTCTCATTGAGGCGGCCGGAAGTGCTGATGTTGCCCTTGGCTTGTACATCGCCGTTGATGGTGACGTTGCCGTTATTGTCGAAATTGTTGCCGAGGGTAATTGCCGGGACGATGACGGAGGGGGAGACGACGGCGGTGACGGTGGAGGAGGCAATGATATTGCCGGCGGAGTCGCTGACGGTGCCGACGCTGGTCAGG
>CAIMWO010000065.1 GCA_903845195.1 uncultured Phycisphaerales bacterium | reverse complement strand
CCGCCTCCGCCGCGCCGCCTTGAACATGCTCCAACGCGAGACCACCCGCAAGATCTCGATCCGCGCCAAACGTCTCCGCGCCGGCTGGGACCACAACTACCTGCTACTCATCCTTCAAACTTGAGAATGCGATTGCCCTGGGGGGGATGGGCGGCGGTATGTCTGGAAGTTGACCGCGGGAGGGTGTTGGTTGATAATTGTGGGACTGGATTTTTTGAGGTGGACTGTGCGGACAGAAATTGCAGACAGCTTTGGGTTGCTGCGAGATGCTTCAGTGGCGAGAGCTGCTGCGGTGACTGTCCGCGCGGTTATTGGAAACGTCGTAGCAGTGGAGCGATAAGCCGAAACAGGGCTGATGGTCAGACAAGACACGTTACTCGCCCTGCACCAGACGCAGGGCGTTTTCATTAGAGGAACCTATGCAACGAATAGAAATCTATGACACGACGCTTCGGGATGGAACGCAGGGCGAAGGGGTATCGCTTTCGGTCCAGGACAAGTTGATGATCACGCGCAAGCTCGATGAGCTGGGTGTGGATTTCATCGAGGGCGGGTACCCGCTGTCGAATCCGAAGGATGCGCAGTTTTTTGAAGAGGCCAAGTCGCTCAAGCTGGCGCATGCCAAGCTGGTGGCGTTCGGCATGACGCGCCGCAAGGGCGTGAAGGCCGAGGATGATACGGGGATGGGGGCGCTGCGCGATGCCGAGACGCCGTACGTGACGGTGGTGGGCAAGACGTGGGATCTGCATGCGACGGAGGTGCTGGGGGTTTCGCTGCAGGAGAATCTGGACATGATCGCCGATTCGGTGGCGTACCTGACGAAGGTGGGCCGCAAGGTGGTCTACGATGCGGAGCATTTTTTCGATGGCACGGCCGCGAATACGGAATACGGATTGAAGACGCTGGAGGTGGCGGCGCAGGCGGGTGCGGTGTTGTTGTGTTTGTGCGACACGAATGGCGGCAGCTTGCCGGAGCGGGTTGCGGAATTTGTGAAGCTGGCGGCGGCACGCGTGAAGACGCCGCTGGGGATTCATCCGCATAACGACAGCGGCGTGGCGGTGGCCAATGCGCTGGCGGCGGTGCGGGCGGGGGCGATCCAGGTGCAGGGGACGATGAACGGCATCGGCGAGCGGTGCGGCAACGTCGATCTGACGACGGTGATTGCGAATCTGGGTTTGAAGATGGGGTATGAGTGTTTATTGCCGGGATCGATGATGCACCTGACGGAGACGGCGCGATACGTCTATGAGATCGCGAATCTCAATCTGGTGAACGGGCAGCCGTTCGTGGGGCCCAGCGCCTTTGCGCACAAGGGCGGGATGCACGTGCATGCGGTGAACAAGCTGGCGAAGAGTTACGAGCACGTGGAGCCGGAGAGCGTGGGGAATTCGCGGCGGATTCTGGTGAGCGAGCTTTCGGGCGTGAGCAATATTGCGGCCAAGGCGGGCAAGAAGTTCGATATCGAGAAGGATCGCGGGACGCAGAAGCGGATTCTGGATCGGGTGACGCAACTGGAGGCGGAGGGGTTTACGTTTGAGGCCTCGGAGGCGAGTTTTGAGTTGATCGTGCGGCGCGAGGTTGGGCGGTACAAGAAGTTTTTCGATCTCGATCACTACCGGTGTGCGGTGAACAAGACGGCGGATCATCCGGCGGTGACGCATGCGAACGTTTCGCTGCTGATCGGCGGGAAGGAAGTGCTGGCGACGGCGGAGGGGGATGGGCCGGTGAATGCGATCGATAATGCGCTGCGGCAGGCGCTGCTGCCGCATTTTCCGACGCTGGCGAACCTGCGGCTGGTGGATTACAAGGTGCGCGTGGTGAATTCGACGGCGTCGACGGCGGCGAAGGTGCGCGTGATGATCGAGTTCCGCAGCCCGCACAGTGCCGGCGGGATGTTTGGGACGGTGGGCGTGAGTGAGAATGTGATTGATGCGTCGTGGCAGGCGCTGGTGGATGGGGTGGAGTATCAGTTGATACATGATGATGAGGCGAAGACGTAAACACGTAACCACGAAGACACGAAGGCACGAATTACCAAGAAGAAGGCACCGAGTAATCATGAACATCGATCTCCCCACGCAATATGATCCCAAGTCAGTCGAGGCGCCGATTTACAAGAAGTGGCTGGAAGCGAAGGTCTTTCATGCGGCGCCGGATGGGCGGGAGAACAGGTTTTCGATTGTGATTCCGCCGCCGAATGTGACGGGGGCGTTGCATTTGGGGCATGCGATCAATGGGACGATTCAGGATATTCTGACGCGGTATCACCGGATGAAGGGGGACAATACGCTGTGGATGCCGGGGATCGATCATGCGGGGATCGCGACGCAGGCGGTGGTGGAGAAGACGATTTTCGAGAAGGAGAAGAAGTCGCGGCATGATCTGGGACGGGAGGAATTGGTGCGGCGAATTTGGGAATGGAAGGAGCAGTTCGGCGCGCGCATCCTGAGTCAGCTTCAGGCCGTTGGCGAATCTTGCGATTGGGATCGGGCGCGGTTTACGCTGGATGAGCAATGCGCCAAGGCGGTGCGCGAGGCGTTTTTCAAGATGTTCAAGGACGGGCTCATCTTCCGCGGCAAGCGGCTGGTGAATTGGGATACGCATCTGCAGACGGCGGTGGCGGATGATGAGATTTATCATGAGACGGTGAAGGGGCAGTTGACATCGATCAAGTATCCGGTGGCGGCGGAAGGGAATTCAGAATTTTTGATCGTGGCGACGACGCGGCCGGAGACGATGTTGGGGGATACGGCGGTGGCGGTGCATCCGGATGATCCGCGGTACAAGCATTTGATCGGCAAGCAGGTGATTTTGCCGCTGGTGGGGCGGAAGATTCCGGTGATTGCGGATGGGTTGCTGGTGGATCCGAAGTTTGGGACGGGGGTGGTGAAGGTGACGCCGGCGCATGATCCGAATGACTATGCGACGGGCGTGCGGCATGGGTTGGAGCAGATCAATCTGCTGACGCCGGATGGTAAGGTGAATGAGAATGGCGCAGGCGAGTTTGCGGACAGGAAGTACAGCTACGTGGGGATGAAGTTCGCCACGGCGGCGCGCAAGGCGGTGCTGGCGGATCTTGAAGCGCTGGGGCTGATTGCCGAGACGAAGGTGCATGAGCATGAGGTGGGGCATAGCGATCGGTCGAAGACGCCGATTGAGCCGTACTTGAGCGATCAGTGGTTTGTGCGGATGGGCGATGTGGAAGAAACGCGAAACGCGAAACACGAAACGCGAAACAATGGGGGGATTACGCTGGCGGATGGGACGCGCAAGAGCGGGCTGGCGCAGGCGGCGATGGATGCGGTGACGGATGGGCGGGTGAAGATTACGCCGGAACGCTATGCGAAAGGGTATCTGGATTGGCTGGGGCAGAAACGGGATTGGTGCATTTCGCGACAGCTTTGGTGGGGGCATCGGATACCGGTATGGAGTTTTCAGATTCAAATCTGGGAAGGGGAATCAAGGTCGGACATTTTGAAGAGATACCGTGATCTCTTCAGAAGGATGACTGATGCCTACGGCGTTTCTGACCAAGTCATCTACGACACAAGAGATGATTCAACTGACGCCCATCGCGTATGGCTCGATTGTTGCTCTCGTTCATTACAGGCGGACGAAGCACTCATAGAAATCTGTGCGGTTGTTACAGAAACTCGAGCAGGGTGGGACAAGCTCAAGGCTACTGAAGCATTGGGAGGAGACAACTGGCATTGGATTAACCGTCGCACGCCGTTCGGAGGTCGAGATCCTGACGTCCTCGATACGTGGTTTTCGTCGGCCTTGTGGCCGCTCTCTACGATGGGGTGGCCGGAGCAGACGGAGCTTTTGAAGACGTTCTATCCGACATCGGTGCTTTCCACGGCGCGGGATATTTTGACGTTGTGGGTGGCGCGGATGGTGATGTTTGGGTTGTATTGTCATGGCGATGTGCCGTTCCGGAATGTTTACATTCACCCCGTCATTCAGGATGGCGAGGGGAAGATCATGTCGAAGTCGAAGGGGAACGGGGTCGATCCGGTGGACATCATCAACTCGCACGGGGCGGATGCGATGCGGTTCACGCTGGCGAGCATGGCGACGGAGACGCAGGACATCCGCATGCCGGTGGTGAAGGACCCGAAGACGGGGACGAACACGTCGCCGAAGTTTGATATTGGGCGGAATTTCTCTAACAAGATTTGGAATGCTTCGCGGTTTATTCTCAGCAACGTCGAGGGGAATTCAGAATTCAGAATTCAGAATTCAGAATTGAAGGCCTTGGAGGATCGGTGGATCTTGTCGCGGTTGCATGCCACGATCAAAGCCAGCGAGATCGCGATCAATGGGTACCATTTTGCGGAGCTGGCGCAGGGGCTTTACCAATTTTTCTGGACCGACTTGTGCGACTGGTATCTGGAAATTTCCAAGGCGCGGATCAAGACGGGTGACGCGGCGGTGCAGGCGATTCTGCTGGAATGTCTGACGACTTCGCTGAAGCTGCTGCATCCTATGATGCCGTTCATAACGGAAGAGATATGGGGAAAGCTGCCAGCGGAAACGCGAAAGGCGAAAGACGAAACGCGAAACGGCATGATTGTGACGGCGGCGTGGCCGGTGTTTGATGCGAAGCGGGTGGATGCGGCTGCGGAGACGCAGATTGCGGTGATCCAGGCGGTGACGTCGGCTATTCGCGAGATACAGAATCGGTATCCGGCGGCCAAGGGCAAAGATGTAGTGATCAAGCCGCGGACGGCGGCGTTGCAGGCGATCATCGAGGCAAGCCGCGGGATTATCGAGCCGCTGGCGTCGGCGAAGATAGCAGTTAACTCCCCCACCGCTGCCAAGCCGGAGGATGCGGCGACGAGCGTGCTGTCGGAGGGCGACGGCGCGGAGATTTACATCGGCGGCGTCATCGACAAGACGGCGGAGACGGCGAAGCTGAAGAAACGCCGGGATGAGCTGGGCAAATTCATTGCGGGCAACAAGGCGAAGCTGGGCAATGAGGCGTTCGTCGGCAAGGCGCCGGAGAAGGTGGTGCAGGGATTGCGCGATCAACTGGGCAAGCAGGAGGAAGAGCTGGCGGCGGTTGAGAAGAACCTGGCGGAATTGGGTTCCTGATAGCGTTTTTTTTACCACTACGACACCAAGGCACCAAGATTTTTTAGATAATCGAACTTGGTGTCTTTGTGTCTTGGTGGTTT
>CAIMWO010000064.1 GCA_903845195.1 uncultured Phycisphaerales bacterium | reverse complement strand
CGGGCGTCGATCTTTGAATACATCGAAGTGTTTTATAATCGCCAACGGTTGCACAGTGCGTTAGGCTATCAGAGCCCCGAAGCGTTCGAGGCCGGCCTTAATTAGTCACCCCGGCGCGCCCACCGTTCGCTGGGAACCCCAAGGAAGTTGTGCGAGAGTAACCGGGTGAGCAACGGGCGCGAGGCATATCCGGGCATGAATGCCATAAAGGGCCTTGATTTGCAGGCTTTTGTAGTGATCAAGGGCGCCTTTATGCAACTATACATAACGTATCTTATGGGACCTATGGTGGGGGAGCCAAAACGCTGATAGTGACGGGTTGTACACCGCAGTGGTATTCTGCACTGATGCAGCTATACAGGGATCGGCCGTGGATTTGAACAAGCCAGTTGTCCAATATGCAACGCCACAGCGGTCGTCGGCATGGGTGTTGGCGATACGTGTGTTTGTAACCAGCATGACCACCCTATTGGATCTGACAATCTCGTTGGTATTGTGGGCAGACTGTGGCCACAGCTATCTCATTGATGGTCCTGATTTCTACTCGTGGGGATACTTCAGGTATTTGCGACCAACGTCGACATTTGCACGACGAGATCGTTTCGTGCAAGCGATTAATGGCTGGGGATTGTTCTGGACAGTTCTCTTGTTCCTCTCGGCATTGATCGTCAGCATCTGGTTCATCCGGCACACTTGGCGGGCGGTCTGGCCACAACGGCTTGCTGATTTTCTCACCGAATGGTGGCGAACTGGAAGCGGCTGGTAGGGGGGGAGTAGTTCCTACTGTACGGCCCGACCAAGGCCGAGCATAATCAAGCGCGATGAATAACGAGATAAAATGGGACTTGGGCGGTAGGGCGGTTCAGTTACTGTGCCCCCCCTACCAGATTGAGTATGGGCAGCGAAAGCGTCCACGCCGTTTGCCCGTGAGACCCGATTGTAGCCCCCTACCGGCAACGGGGCCGACTCAGCATGGAGAGCTCGATCATGGACGTAAACGTAAGGCCTTTCAATGATATCGCGACATTTTGCTGTGCAGTTGAGCCGTTTCTCTTGGCTCAAGAAGCAAAGTACAACCTGATCGTGGGGTTACTTACGGAACTCCGCAGTCGGGGCTGGGAGGGGCGATATGCGGGGCCGCCGCTGATGGTGGCTGTGGAGCATACTGGAAGGGTGGTCGGCGTTGCGACGCGAACGCCTCCGCATGGGCTGCTGGTTACGGAAATGCCAAACGAAGCGATTGTTCCACTGGCGCGATGGGTGCAGACACAGTTGACCGCCCTACCGTTTGTGCAAGCTCCTGTGGCAACAGCCAAGGATTTCGCGAATGCCTGGGCCCAGGTTACTGGCCAGAAAATGCAGCTGCGCCATTCGCTGGGCATACATCGGCTGAACGAGGTACGGCCAGTGAACACGGTTCGCGGCGCGATGCGAGTGGCCAACGAAGCCGACCTGGATTTGCTGGCATCATGGATCGAAGGGTTCAACCATGACATCGGGCATCCCGCCGGCGATGGGGAGGCATGTGCTCGACGTTACCTGGCACGACAAAGCATGTTCTTGTGGGAAGACAACGGGCCAGTTTCGATCGCGGCATGCGGCGGCATGACACCGCGAGGCGTGCGAATTTCATGTGTATATACACCGCCAGAGAATCGACGCCGCGGATACGCTTCAGCACTGGTGGCGGCACTGTCGCAACAATTGTTGGATTCAGGCCGCCAGTTTTGCTTTTTGTATACCGATCTGGCAAACCCAACTTCGAACCACATTTACCGTGTCATCGGTTACGAACCAGTGGCGGAATTTGCGGAGTATGAGTTTGTATAAACGCGGCAGGGGCGTCCACAAGTGAACGCCCCTACCGAATTTCTGCAGTCGTCAGGCATCGAAACCTGCATCGCTGGGATCAAGAACGATTCCTGCGGCGTGTTCGGGCGAATAGGCCGGTGGCGCCGAGGGCCAGCAGTACGAGCGATGAGGGCTCGGGAACGCCAGTAGTGGGCAGACCACCATCAGGCGGGGTAGGCCCTGTGCCGCCGCCTGGATCGACACCGCCACCGCCTGGGGGTGTCGTACCGCCGCCGTCGCCGCCACCATTTGAACCTCCACCGCCATTTGATCCACCCCCACCGTTGGAGCCTCCGCCGTTGTTGGTTGAACCTCCCCCACCGCTGGAACCTCCGCCGCCGGATCCGCCGCCACCGGGGACTGATCCACCACCACCACCGCCGCCGTCGCTCAGCGTGGAAGAGCCCCCACCACCTGTGGGCGTGTAATCTCCACCTGCGGGATCCCAAGTATTACCGGCGTCACTGGAGGAACTAGAGATGGGATCTTCCATGATGCCCAGTCCGCCGATGATTTCATCCCAAGAGAATTTGATATCGTCGAGATCGTCAGTGAGGCCTTCGCCGGGGATCAGGACTTCGATGTTGACGGTTTTGCAGAGGTAGGGGTTATTGCTTTTCTGGTAGAGACCTGGTTCGGCACCCTCATAGCGGCCTTTGGTAGGCTCTGAAATGACGCCGAAACGTGAGCTAGGCGCATCAAGTGATATCTGGTTGCCGTTAACTGCCAACGTCCAGGGAACAATCTGCGGAGCCTTGGAGTCGGCCCACGAGTCCGGAGAAACGAATCGCGTGATGCCTTCAGAAGCGCCGTAGTGTGCTTCGAGTTTGCTCTTGGAGTGTACGCGGAAGGAAAGACCGCGAATGATCTGCGTGGGCGACCGCAGCTCAGGCGTCTCATTGGTAATTTGAACGAGAATGCGGTGCGGTTCGACGGTGAAATGCACGGAGGCCTTCACCGGAAGCCCGAGGGAATTGACGGCGCTGTCAGGCGACGTGACCACCAGGTCCTTGGCTTGAGCCACAGTGGCACAGGCCAGAACGAGGAGCGCGGCAACCGACTTGGCGGCGTGCGAACGTACGAATGCTGGAACTGCCATGTCTCTCTCTCCTTTAGACCTGTACTTCAACCCTCAAACGCCGAGTCGTCCGAATGGACGCTGGGCGCTCACTGGGCGTCAGGGCTTTTAATCCCTGTGCATAGCAAACAAAATCGCGTACAAGACGCGAAATGACGGGTCAGAACCCGTATTTGAATGAAGGAGAATGAAGGTGAAGTTTGCGGAGCAATCGCGGCTGCGGATGCAGCGCAATCGTCCTGGCAGGACGGCACACTTCTCTCTCTCCTCTCCAGAAACGCGGTCTGGATGTCTTCTCTATTATCTGAGCGAGCCCTCGCTGAGGCTCGGTCGGCTCAACATCGCTGATACTGTGTATACAGACAGTCTGTCAGCTTTTTGAGTTAGTGGAATTATGCCTCAGATTTTGTGGAATGCAAGCGGGGAAGTCTTTTGCATCAAGTTTTGCAAGAGTCTTATTTATCGGCAGTTACGGCATATCCCCGGAATAGGGACGTTCTTATCGGTAACTAGTCATTAAAAATTTTCTAGAAGAATAATTCAAATAGTTATCGGACCTATGGAGAAAAATAGTCCTGTTCCACTGTTAGGTGCCTATCATTGCCAACCTGTAAAGCACAGGCGGAATGGCCGCCCGTGTGAGGGCTGCGTGAAACCTGTCCGAGGAACTGATGATGAAGAATGCGTGGATGGCGGCGGTACTGCTGGCAGCGGCGGGGATCGTGGGAATGAATGGCGTGTGGGCCGCGGATGCACCCACGGACAAGAAAGAGGAGAAAGCTGTGCCGACCGCATTGAATTTCAAGGTTAAGGATATTGATGGCAAGGACGTGACGCTGAGCACGTACCAGGGGAAGGTCATTCTCATCGTCAACGTCGCGAGCAAATGCGGCAACACGCCGCAATACGCGGCATTGGAAAAACTCTACAAGAAGTACAAGGAGAAAGGGTTTGTGATTCTGGGTTTCCCGGCGAATAATTTCGGCCAGCAGGAACCGGGCACGGATGAACAGATCAAGGAATTCTGCAGTGCCAAGTATCACGTGTCATTTCTGATGTTCTCGAAGATCAGCGTGAAGGGGGAAGATATCGCCCCGCTATTCAAGTATCTGACGAGCGTAGAGACGCAGCCGCTGTCGAAGGGGGATGTGAAGTGGAATTTTGAGAAGTTCCTGATCGGCAAGGATGGGGTGGTCGCGGGCCGATTCGGAAACCGGACGCAGCCGGATGATAAGAGCGTGGTAGAGGCGATCGAAGGGGCACTGGGGAAGTAGTGGCCTGTAGCCGGTCGACGACAGGCTGTGGGAATGGCACCCGCCGGGCAATTGCGGTATCTTCGTGCGCATGCCTACGACCGTACCAGATTCCGATCTGATTCTTGGTTTTCATCCGACGCAATGGCTATTGCTGTTTTGCGGGCTGGTGCTGGTTTTTACCTTGCGACGCTGGCGGATGAACGTTGTGAAGAATCGGCAGAAGGCAGAAAAAGTGGATGCCACGCCCGCATTTACCAAGAGTTCATTGTCGGTCCGTGAAGTGACCACAGAAATCCAGTCGCTGCTGGCAGATGTGGAAGAGACTTCGCGGCGCGTGGCGGCACAGATCGACAATCGGTACCAACGTCTGGAAATTCTTCTGACAGAAGCAGATCAGAAAATCAAACGTATGGAAGAATTGGAAAAGCGGTTGGGGAATGCCACAAGCGGGGCGGAAACGCGCATGGTTGCTCCACGGTCGCTGGAGACGAAGGCGGGCACGCGGCCGCAACCAGCGGGTGAGGATGCGGCTTATAGAGAAGTCTACCAACTCGCCGATGCCGGGGCGGGCTCGCGGGAAATCGCGCAGAAACTGGGGAAGCAGCCGGGGGAAATAGATCTGATCTTGGCGCTGCGGGCCAGCGGAAAGCGGTGACTAAACTGCTGGCGAGTGCTGATTTTCCCCCCCCACTGCTATCACATCGCCAAGGCCTTCGCCATGCGGACAAGGGTTGTTTCTCGCCCGAGCAGGGCAAGGGTTTCCAGCAGCGGTGGCGTGACGCTGTTACCCGAGATGGCCACGCGAATGGGTTGCGCGGCAGCGCCACGTTTTTCACCCAGCGCCAGCACCTGTTCCAGCGGGGCGGCAATGTTATCTTTGCTCCATGGCCCCCCTACCGCACTGAGGATCGCCTGGGCGCTCTGCAGAAATGTGCGGCCATCGTTTTTAGTGATGAACTTCTCGACCGCCTTGGGGTCCATCGTCGGCTCTTCAAAAAAGAAGCGGGCGTTCTCCGCCATCTCGGCCAGTGTGACCATGCGTTCCTGATACATGGTGAGAATCTCGCGTTGCACAGATCGGTCGGCTTTCTTGATCGGATAATCGGTGACAGCGTTGAATTGCTCCAGCACTTCCAGCAGGCGATCGAGCGAGGCCTTGCGGATGTATTCACCGTTCATCCAGGCTAGCTTTTTGCGATCGAAGCGGCCGGGGGTCTTTTGGATTCCATCCAGCGAAAAGAGATCGAGCAATTCCTGCGAGGAAACAATTTCGCGGTCGCCGCCGGGAGCCCAGCCGACGAGCGCGACAAAGTTGAGCAGGGCCTCGGGCAGATAGCCGGAGCGGCGGAAATCCTGCACATCAATTTCTGGAAGCTTCAGACCCCCGGAGCTGACCGGCCCCAGCAGCGGCGCAAGCTTCACGGCAAATTCAACCGCATCAGTTTTCTTCGCCATGAAATCCTGAAGATCCTTCAACCCCAGGCCGGATTTGGCGGCCAGATCGGTGAAATCCTTGATACCCGCTTTTTGAATTTCGGCGCGCACGGCTTTGGCCTTTTCGCGCTTGGACATCTTGGAGTTGTCGGCGTTAACGACGAGCGGAAGATGGCCATGCTGCGGTGGCAACCACCCGAGCGCTTCATACAAGCCGATGTGCTTGAAGGTGTTCATGAAATGTTCCTGGGCACGCAGCACGTGCGTGATGCACATGTAGTGATCGTCGACGACGACGGCAAAGTGATAGGTGGGAAAACCGTCAGATTTTCTGATCACAATGTCGTCGTGTTCGCTGCCCGTAACGGTGACGTTTCCGAGAATGAGATCGTTGACCGTGATGTCCTTGTAAGGCATGGCGAAGCGCACGACCGGCTTCACACCCTCTTGCGCGGCGAGTTGGCGGCCGGGCATGTCACGCCGGTAGCGGAAGGCACGCTTCTCCTTTTCTGCCGCCTGGCGCATCGCGGTAAGCTGCGCCGTTGATTCGTAAGCTTCGTAGGCGAGACCCTTGGCGAGAAGTTCGGCGAGGTGCTTGTTGTAAAGGTCGAGGCGCATCGACTGGAAATACTCATTCTTGGCCCCCCCTACCACCGGGCCTTCGTCCCAGTTGAGGCCGAGCCATTGGAGGTCGGAGAGGATGCCGGCGGCAGATTCGGCGGTGGAACGGACCTGATCAGTGTCCTCGATGCGCAGGATGAACTTACCGTTATCCGCGTTTTTCCGGGCAAAGAGCCAGGAATAGAGTGCGGTGCGTGCGCCGCCGACATGCAGATAACCGGTGGGCGATGGAGCGAAGCGGGTTTTCACCAACGAGGACATAGGAACATCTCCAACAAAGTGGAAGGTGATATTGAACAGGAAATCATGGAGGAAGGAAAGCGATTCCGTAGGGTTCACAGCGATCAAAGGCCGTCGGGAATAGTGAAAGGCTTGTGAGAAAAACCCTATTGTTGGCTTCGCCGATGAAGGAATGCTGACGTGTTCCGAAAAAACGATTATCGAAAACTATCGCCATCTTCAAAAGTATGCATAATAGTATCCCACTATTACAAGGAGCTTGTATATGTCTACTATTCTTCCGGTATTGAATAGCCATGTACGTAAGTTGGCACGGCGGGAGTTCAAGCAACTCACGGCGGTGCTGCGGCGGAGCTCGGCGCAACATCGACGGGACATCGCTGCACTCAAGAGGATATTTAACGATTCGCTGAAGGGTATCCGCCTCTTGAAGAAGCAACTCGGGCGTGCGACGCCGGCGGCGGCCGCGGCCAAGAGTGACCTCAAGCTTGAAGGCGTACGGTTTTCGGCCCGCAGTGTTCGAGCACAGCGCCGGCGTCTAGATATTTCGGCCGCGGACTTCGGCAAGCTCGTCGGCGTGAGCGGATTGACGGTCTATCACTGGGAACAGGGCAAGGCCCGGCCCCGGATGAAGCAGCTTGAAGGCTTCGTGTCGATCCGCGGAATTGGAAAGCGCGAAGCACTGGCGCGTCTGGCCCAGATGAAATAAACCCCCATTGCGCGAATCAGCCCGGAAACAAAAACATGCCCGGCGGGATGACTATCCCGTTGGGCATGTCGCTTTCAGGAAACGGTGACGCGGGGCGAAAGGGGAATGACCAGGGTTGTCTATGGGTTGAGCTTGGGCTTAAGCATCATCTCGGTTCTGGGGCCGTAAGGGGAATCGGCATGTTGCACGATGATACGATCCTGGAGGATCTCGAGGATCCGAATCTTTCCGAGCGTCTTGCCCGCATGGACGATCTCACCATTGACGATGGCCGTATAGTGCTGATTCTCAACGAAGATTCCCTGCAGTTTGAGGTTCTCCGTGTTAGCTTCAAGAACCGGGGCCGACGTGTTGCTGTGAACGCGCGGTTCGACTCGCGGCACATCGGTATTGTGCTGGAAGCGAACGAGAGAACTGCGCCACTGCTCGGAGACGTGGAAGGGATCGTGCGGAGGCGTGACCATGGCCGGGTCGAAGCCGCTCGAACCGCGGAGAAGCTTGGCTGTGGGGTCATTGGCCAGATCTGTAAGAACCTGGCTGACAGTTTCATCCGGAACCGTTGCGGCAACCATCTCCGGCATGGCGGCACCGGGAGTATCCGCGGAAGCCGTCCGCGGCGTTCCCTTGAAAACCTGGGCGCCGACCACCCCGGCGAGCGCGATCGCGAGCGCCACGGCAATGACGACTTTCTTCTTGGAGGCGTCGGGAGAGGGCGTCTGTTGTTTGTCGAATTGTCCCATGATTCACCTGGCCATAAAGGTGGAAATGTTCACAGTAATCCGGCACCGCGGTCGGTCGCTCAGTGCCTTATTCTCGTCACGTTCGAGCTCCATCACTACCTCATCGAGACGGGTGAGGCGGTTCATGGTGCGCAGCCCGGTAAGAAACTTGTAGCAGGTATTCCAATCGCCGGCGCCGACGATCTGCACGGGCATCGCCTTGTAGTCGCCGGACTCCTTGAGCGGACGCGGCGATACGGCATCGACCTGCAGGCCGACATCCTCGGCCACCTTCGCCAGTTGCTGCATGAACTGGTCCATCGCCTTGGAATTGGGGAGGCGTGCCTCAGCATCGGTCAGGCGTGCCTCGGTGGCGACGCGTTCGGCTTCCACCTGGGAGAGCGTCTTGCTGAGACCGTCGAGATCGGAGAGCTGGCGTTTCAAATCCTGGGCCTTCCGCATCTCATCGCCGCCCTTGCGATACAGGGGATAGACGCCCAGGGCCAGCGTTCCGGAGAGCAGAACCACCAGACCCGTCGCGGCACAGAAATTGATGAGTCGGAGTCGCGATTTGATGATGTCCGACATGTTTGACCTTCCAGTAAAGAGTAACGAATTCGTGAGTATCCCGAAGGTGGATTTCAAGTGCCCTTGTTTTCCGGCTTTTCACACACGATCTGGAACCGCATCACCTGGCCGTCGAGGTAAGCCTCGCGGCGCGACGTTTCCAAGACGACGTTCATAGCGGGAGTGGAATTCTTCCCCAGACGCGTCATGAGCTCGGCGAGCGTGCTGCTGTTGTTGGTGATGCCGGTGATGCGAACGACATATGGCCCGTCGGTAGTGTCGGTCTTGCTGGAAGCGTCCTTGCTGGATGAGCCGCGGGCGTCAATCTGGATGTATTCGAGGCTGTCATTTCCGGAAAAACTCTCGGAAATATTCCGCAGCAGCGAGAGCAGGACTTTGTCATCCATGAGCTGCTGGATCTTCTGCATGCGGGATGCGAGGGTGTTGCGCGCCGCTCGAAGCTGCTGCGATCGCCCGATGATGACGCTCTTGGTCTTGAATTCGTCGTGGAGCGTTTCGTACTCGCTGCAGCGCTGCCGTTCCCAGGCAAAGGTGTAGGCGAGCGCTGCGCCCGCGAACATCAGGATGATGGCCCCGATGAAGAGCCAGTTGGAAAACTGCTGTCGCTGGGCGACACGCAAACGATATTGCAGTGGAATGAGTTCAGCCATGACCGATCACCCCGCTTTGCTGAATCGCCAGCCCGACCGCCGTACAGTAGCCGGTGGCGACGCTGTGTTGGAGGGCATTCTGGACATCTGCCGGCATGCCGGCCGGGGGCAGCGTCTCGAAAGGCGAGGGGCTGCGAACCGGAAGATGGAAACGGTTCTTCAGATATTCGGTAACTACCACGTCCTCGCTGCCATGACCGTAGACCAGCAGTTCCGACATGTTGTCAATATGCATGGAACCGACCATGTGGGAGACGCACTTGGAAATCTCATCGCCGACCCGGTCGAGATGGGCATGAATGTTCTGACCCCCCTTGCCGGCGGAGGGAAGATCGAATGGACGCCAGAACAGAACACGCTGGCGTTCAGTGATGGCAAAAAATCCGACGTTTTCGGAAAGGGCGACGGTGCCGATCATGGCGTCGGGGTTGGCGGCAGTCAGTGCGATGAGGCTGGCCATGGCACAGGGCGCCACGTCGAGGTGCGCGCAGGTCAGTTTCATCTTTTCCATGCCGCGAAGGTAGCGGTGCACAACGCTGGCCTGCGTGGCAACAACCAGGACCTCCCAAGTACGCGCGGTGGGCAGGTTTTCGGAAATCGGCCAGAAATCAAAGACCAGATCCTTGGCGTCAAAGGGGAGGCAATTCTGAAGCGTCCATCGGATCTGCTCTTCGGCGGTCTGGGGTTTGTTGTGGTCCAGAGCGACCGTGCGGGTGACGACCAGGCTGGTGGGCATGGCCGCGATGCACTGATGCGTTTTGAAGCGTTGAGTCGTCAAGAGACTTGCCAGGGCCGAAAGGTGACGTTCCGGCAGCGTCTCCGGCGTGCCGGCCTCAATCGACTGGCTGGCGAAAGAGTTGATCGAGGTCTGGCCCTTACGGATCTTGACATCGATGACACGGACCGCTTCCGGTCCGAGATCGATCGCCAGGGTGTTGTCAGGTTTCTTTTGTAGCATGACCTCACGCGGAACCAGCCCGCGCTCCTGCGTTAGTGAATTGCGGAACTCAGCCGGAACATCGGCAGAATGACGGACACGGCGATGAATCCGACGAATCCACCCATGAAGATAATGATGATCGGTTCGAGCATGGTCGTGAGCACCTTGATGCGTTCCTGCAGCTCTTCCTCGTGGAACGAGGCGATTTCCAGGCAGACCTGGGCCAGGGTGCCCGTCTGTTCGCCGACGGAAATCATCTGCGAAACCATCGCGGGAAAGAGCGTGGTGCGTTCGAAATCGGCCGAGAGCGTCTTGCCTTCGGTGATATGCTTCCGCAGCTCTTCAAAGAATTCCCAGTAGTGAACATTGCTCATCATGTCGCGCGTCAGCACGAGGCTCTCGGCCAGCGGCAGACCGGATTTGATGAGCATGCCGATGGTCTGGATCGAACGGCAGCAATACGCCAGCTGGAGCGTCTTGCCCAGGATGGGCGTCTTGAGAACCCAGGTGTGAACGTGCCGCTTGATGGAAGGCACCTGCACGAGCGAGATGAGCCCGATGACCAGCACGATGAGGCTCAGCAGGATCGCGATGATGTGGGCGCCGATGAACTCGGCGCCGCTGATTACGACCTGGGTCGTGCCGGGCAGCGGAACGTGGCTGGCGCGGAAAACCGCAGCGAAACGCGGCAGCACGAAGGTGGTCATGACGGCAATGGCGGTGACAGCCACGCAGGAGAGAATGATCGGGTACATCAGCGCAGAACGGATGGACGATACGATGCGCATCTGGTTGCGAATCATGATCTGCAGTGCTGCGAGCATGTGGCGCAGCAGACCGGCGGATTCACCCGCGCGGATCATGGTCACGTAAAGCGGAGAAAAGACATCCGGGTGCTTGGCGAGCGCCTGGGAGAAGGCCTGGCCGGACTTCACGCCTTCGTGAAGCTGGGTGAGAATCTTCTTCAACCGAGGGTGCGTCTGCTGACGCGAGAGCGCTTCGAGGCCCGCACAAAGATCGCAACCGGAAGAGAGCATCACGGAAAGCTGGCTCGTAACGACCAGCAGCAGTTTCTGTGACACTTTCTGCCCGTTCAGCGAACGAACGATGCCCTGCATCCACGTGAAACGGGAAAGCAGCGACCCTCCACCGTCTTCTGTGGCGGTTCCCGGGCCCATAGAGCCCAGCGACTTATCAGAAAATTGAATAGCTCTTGTCATCACACACCCTTATCGGCCTAAAAAAAAGTGACCTTTACGAGGGGCGTACCACTTTTAACGGTCATAGCGGATAACCCACACCTGATTACTCCTTGTTTCGGTCATTCAATGGCCCGCCATCTGGATTTCCGGAGCCACAAGACCTTGAGCGAGCATATCCCGCTGGCATTGGGTAAAGCTGATCATTCCGTGATCCCGCCCGGCGCTGATCGCATTCGGTATCTGCTCAAGTTGGTTCGTGCGGATCATGTTGGCGACGGCGGGAGTGCCCATGAGGATTTCATAGGAGAGAATGCGGCGTTTGGCCTGTCGCCCTGGTACAAGTCGCTGGCCGAAGACCATCCGAATGGATTGCGAAAGTTGGAGTCGCGCCTGGCCGCTCTGGGCGGGGGGAAATGCGTCGACGATTCGGGAAATAGCACCCGCGGCCGTGGAAGAATGGACGGACGTCAGCACAAGATGCCCCGTCTCCGCGGCCACCAGGGCCGTTGCGATGGATTCCAGATCACGCAGCTCGCCCAAGACAATCACATCCGGGGCTTGACGCAGAACGGTGCGCAACGCCGAATGCCAGGATTGCGTATCCGAGCCGATTTCCCGCTGCTCGATGATGGATTTCTTATTGGCGTAGATATATTCAATCGGATCTTCGATGGTAATGATGTGTGCGGGGCGAGTCTGATTGATATGTTCGACCATGGCGGCCAGCGTGGTGGATTTTCCCGATCCGGTCGGGCCCGAGAGAAGAATCAGTCCGTGGGGATAGTCGCTCATGTTGATCACATGCGCCGGAATGCCGAGCGTCGTCGGATCAGGAATGACCGGCCATACGAGCCGGAGAACCATGGCGATGTGATTGCGCTGGTAATGCACGTTGCAGCGTACGCGTCCGACGGGTTGCAGAGAACGTGAAAAATCCAGTTCGTGATTTTTCTCCAGTTGGCTTATCGCATCGGGGCCGATGAGTTCCTCGGCGATGGGTACGACAAATGCGTCCTTGCAGATCGGAAGATCGAAGCGAATCCACTGACCGGAAACGCGCATCGCGGGAGCATCGCCGACCATGATCAGCAGGTCCGACGCGCCGTGCTTCTGCGCGGTATCGAGCAGGTCGGTGAGAATGCTCAAGACTTTTCCTCCGAAGGAGCCCAGGCAACCCTGAGTACTTCGTCCAGAGAGGTTTGCCCCGCCTTGGCGGCAATGATGCCCTCTTCGAAGAGGGTGGTTTCGCTGGCCTGTTTGCGCGCTTCGCGAAGCTCTCCGGCACTCCCGTTGCGCTCCATGATCTGTCGCGCCATCGGAGACATTTCGAAAATTTCGTAAAGGCCGACCCGCGCGCGGTAACCGCTATTGAAACACTGAGGACAACCGGTGCCTTTCCAGTACCGCGCGTCATCAGTGAGGCCGAGACGCTGGCGGAGCTCGGGTGACGGCTCGAACGGCTGCTTGCAGGCGGGGCAGATCTTGCGCGACAGACGCTGGGCCAGCACCCCGATAACGGAACTGGCAACGAGGAACGGCTCAACGCCGATGTTGATCAAACGCGTGATGGCGCCGACCGAATCGTTCGTGTGCAGCGTGGATAGCACCAGGTGACCGGTAAGCGAAGCCTCTACGGCGACACGGGCCGTCTCGTTATCGCGGATTTCACCGAGCATGATCACGTTGGGGTCCTGTCGCAGCACGGACCGCAGGACGGTGGCGAAGGTCAGATCGATGCCGGCATTTACCTGCACCTGATTGACCATCCCGAGCTGGTACTCCACGGGGTCTTCAATGGTGATGATGTTTTTCTCGGGGCTCTTGAGAAGCTGCAACGCGGAGTAAAGCGTCGTGGTTTTGCCGGAACCCGTGGGGCCGGTGACCAGGATGAGGCCGTGGGGCCGATCGAGGATGCGCCGGAATTTCGTGATCAGCGGCGTGCGAAAGCCGAGTTGCTGCAGATCGAAGACGAGGTTCGCAGAATCGAGAATACGCATGACCACTTTTTCGCCGCCGGTGGTCGGAAGCGTGCTGACGCGGATGTCGATTTCGCGGCCGCCGATGGCGACGGGAATGCGCCCGTCCTGGGGGCGGCGGCGCTCGGCGATATCGAGTTTCGCCATGACCTTGATGCGCGAAACCATGGCGGGCTGTAGCGTGATTTTCTGCGTCATCATCTCGCGCAGCACCCCGTCGATACGGTAACGCACGCGGACGATCTTGCCGTCCGGTTCAATGTGAATGTCGCTGGCCTTGCTGGAGATGGCGGTAGTGAGGATGTAGTTGACGAGGCTGGCGATCGGGCTGTTTTCGGAAATCTCGCCGATCTGTTCGGAACGTTCCGATTCCTGGACGATCTCCACCTTGGAATTCTCGATGGAGTTGAGCAGGCCGTCGAGATTCACTTCGCTGCCGTAATATTTTTCGATCGATTGACGGACGGCGTCTTCCTGGCAAAGTACCAGTTGAATGGAGCAGTCGGAAATACGCTCGAGATCGTCGAAATCGAAGATCGACAGCGGCCGCGAGATGGCGATCGTCAGCCGATCCTCGACATAAAACATCGGCACGACGCCGTAGTACTGCGCCTTGTCGCGCGGTATCTTCTGGACAACTTCCGGATCGACCAGGCCCGGCCGCAAATCCACGGAAGGCAGGCCGATCTGGTGGCCGACAACCTTGAGCAGCTCGTCCGGCTTCAAGACGCCCATTTCAACCAGCGTGGTGCCTAGGATAGTGTTGGTGGCTTTGGAGCGCTTGAGCGCCTCTTCCAATTGTTCATTGGTGATCTTTCCCGCGGCCACGAGCAACTCGCCGAGTTTGTATTTGCGTTTAAGCTCAGCCATTGCGTTGCTCTCCCGTTGCGCTGCAGGAAATCTTGAAACGACTGTCCAGTCGCGTGGCGAGAAAGACGTCGTGCAACAATGCGGAAGGATCCTGCAGCGTCAATTGAATGCCGTGGCCGCCGAGGCGGGTCTGCGTGGCGAGGAGCCAGTTCAGTCCCGCGGAGTCGATGGTCTGCACTCCGGCGAGATTCAAATTCACCACGTCAGGTTTGCGGTGGATGGCATCGTCGATCTGCCGCTCGAGCGCGGTAATCGTCTGCGATGAAATCTGCTGTGACGCCAATACCTGGAACGAGCCGGGATTGGCCTCAATGTTTCGAACCATGGGCTGCCTCACACATGGGTTGGCAGAGGTCACCTACTGCCTGGACCTTCTGGACCTATGTGAGGTATCGGACGAAAATTGGACCCACTCAAGCCGGCGGGAGCGATATGCTGGCGGTTTTACCAGTCCTAAGCAAGAGCGAGGATATTCTGCGAAAAGACGACCGATAAATTCAGGGATAGTCCTGTCCGGTAGGACGGATCATCAGTTCATTGATGTGGACGTGCGGCGGCTGGCACAAGACAAAGCCAATGGCCCGCGCCACATCGGCAGGATCGAGAAGCGTCCCAAAACGCTCCACATTCTTGCCAAAATTCTCGTACGTGTAGCCCGCCACCTGCTGAAATTCGCTGTTCACAATCGCCGGCTTGATGGTGGTCACACGAACTTTTCTCGCGCAAACCTCGCGGCGAAAGGCCTCCGCCATCGACCAGATCGCCCATTTGGACGAGCCGTAGAACCCGGAAAAAGGCGAGATATGATGACCAGCAACGCTACCGAGAACGACGATATCGCCGCTTTGCTGACGAACCATGACTTCTCCCGCTTTCCGCATGAGTTGCGCGGCCCCCATGACGTTCGTGCGGTACATCTCCTCCCACTGCTTCTGATCGCTGGAAAGAAGTCCACCGGCGAGCCCGCGGCCGGCGTTGACGATTGCCGCGTCCAGACGGCCGCCGCTCCAGGCAAGCGTTTCCGTCATCAGGCGTTCGATGTCGGCTTCCTGGCCCGCATCGCCCGGCACCACAAGGGCCTTCCCGCCGCGCGCCGTGATGATTTTGGCCAGCTCCTCCAACTTTTCCTTACGTCGCGCCTGGATCACCACTGCCGCGCCGAGGCGTGAAAGCTCCTCCGCCACAGCCCAGCCGATACCCGCCGATGCTCCGGTGACAATTGCGAATCTGCCCTGCAATGACATAACGCCTCCTGAATGGCTCTATCCGGTAAATGGTAATTGGATCATGAGAACTGCGAAAGCCCGCTGACGCTTCCATCCGTCTGCCGCCTCTTGGCCCTCGACGCGGCTCGCGGTATAGTCAAGGGCTTCCCGCAACCCGTTCGAGAGGTGTCCGTGGCTGAGATCAAACATACGCCGTTCTATGATTTTCACGTTAAATGCGGCGCGAAGATGGTGGATTTTGCCGGCTGGGAAATGCCGCTGCTTTACAAAGGCATCATCGCCGAGCACGAACATACCCGCACCAAGGCTTCGATCTTTGATGTCTCACACATGGGCCGGCTGAAATTCACCGGCAAAGATGCCGAGGCCTTCCTCGAACGAATCTGTACGCGAAATCTCGCGAAGGGAGCCGTCGGACAATCGATGTACTCGCTGGTGTGCAACGAGGCCGGCGGCGTACTGGATGATGTGATCGTCTCCCGTTTTCCCGATCACCTCTTCATGGTCTGTAATGCCAGCAACCGCGAGAAACTCCTCGGCTGGTTTGAAAAACAAAAGAACGGCCGCAATGTGAACATCGAGGACCAGACGTTCTCAACGGCCATGGTAGCCATACAGGGCCCCAAGGCCGCCGAAGTACTCGATTCCGTCCTGCCTGATCCGCTCTCGGATATCAAACGTTACCATTTTCAAACCCAGCGCTACATGATGATGATTTCGTTCACCGTCTTCCGTTCCGGCTACACCGGCGAAGACGGCGCGGAGATCGTCTGCGGTAACTCTGCCGCTGCGATGGCCGTCAACTTCCTGCTCAAAGGCGATGGCGAACACCAACTGCTGCAACCGGCGGGCCTGGGAGCACGCGATACCCTGCGCATGGAAGCGGGGATGCCCCTCTATGGACACGAATTGGGTGAAAATGGCGACCCGCTATCGGCCGGCCTCGGCTGGGCCGTGGATCTCAATAAGGATTTCATCGGTGCTGCGGCCCTGCGAAAAATTCAGCAGGACGGACTCAAACAGAAACTGGTGGGACTGTTTATCGATGGACCCCGCGCCGCACGCCAGGATATGACCGTACTCAAAGATGGAAAGCCCGTCGGCAAGGTGACTTCCGGCGCGACTTCCCCGACGCTGAAACGTTGCATCGCAATGGCGTACGTCGATGCGGATTGCGCGGCTGCCGGAACAGTGCTCTCCGTCGATATCCGCGGCAACACCGTCGCTGCAACCGTCACCCCGCTCCCCTTTTACAAACGCCCCAAATGACGTATCTTCATCCTGAATTCTGAACTCCGAATGCTGATTTTTTCGAAAGGCTCCTCATGCCCGCTCCCGCTGATCGACGTTATTCCCCTTCCCACGAATGGCACAAACAGGATGGCGACATCATCACCATCGGCATCACCCAGTTTGCCGTCGATGAACTGACCGACGTCACCTACGTCGACCTCCCTGCCAAGGGCAAACAGCTTTCCGCGGGCAAGTCCTTCGGCGAGATCGAATCCGTCAAGGCGACCAGCGAACTCTACTCCGCCATCGCCGGGGAAGTCATCGAAGCCAATGCCGCCCTGAAGGATGATCCCTCGCTGGTCAACCAGGACCCCTACGGAAAAGGCTGGATGATCAAAGTGAAAGCCCCCGGCGCGGACCTTTCTAGCCTCCTTTCCGCCGAACAATACAACGCCAAGCACAGCTAACTGCCGCATCTTCTGCCTGCGCATGCCCTTTCGATAAACGGCAAATCTGCTAGAATTCTCCCTCTTAGAATTCATGCGGAGCTTGCCTACGAAAGGTTCAGGATGAACGCCCTTCCCGTTCTCGATACGTTCCCCCGTCGTCATATTGGCCCCAACCCAGCCGACATGCATGCGATGCTTCAGGCGCTGGGCGCAGCATCGATTGAACAGCTCATCGAACAGACCATTCCCGCGGCCATCCGCCTTCCCAAGCCGCTCGATCTGCCAGAGGCGCTCAGTGAATCCGAGGCCCTTGCGGCAATCAAGACCCTCGCGGGGAAGAACAAGATTTACAAGTCGTTCATCGGGCAGGGCTATTACGACACCATTACGCCGCCGGTGATCCTGCGGAACATTCTGGAGAATCCTGGCTGGTACACCCAGTACACCCCCTACCAGGCGGAGATTTCCCAAGGCCGGCTCGAAGCTCTGCTGAATTTCCAAACCATGGTCAGCGACCTGACCGCCCTACCGATCGCCAACGCCAGCATGCTCGATGAAGCCACCGCCGCGGCCGAGGCCATGTCGATGTGCCATTCGATTCGTTCCGATGAGCCGGGCCGCGACACCTTCTTCGTTTCCGACAATTGCCATCCGCAAACCATTGCCGTCATCCAGTCCCGCGCCAAATGGCTCGGCATCAAAGTCATCGTCGGCGATGAAAGCCTCCTCTTTACCGACTCGCTGGCACTGCCCGTCACCCCCAAATCCCTCTGCGGCATTCTCGTACAGTATCCGGGCACCGATGGCCGCATCGAGAATTACGATGCCCTCACCGAGCAAGCCCACAACGATGATATTCTCATCGTCGCCGCCACCGATCTGCTCGCTCTCACCCTCATCAAGCCCCCCGGCGAATGGGCCGGCGGTGGGGCAGACATCGCCGTCGGCTCCGCTCAACGCTTCGGCGTCCCCATGGGCTTCGGCGGCCCCCACGCGGCCTTCATGGCCTGCAAACCCGAGTTCACCCGCAAACTCCCCGGCCGCCTCGTCGGCGTCTCCAAAGACGCCCACGGCAACCCCGCCATCCGCCTGGCCATCCAAACCCGCGAACAGCACATCCGCCGCGAAAAAGCGACAAGCAACATCTGCACCGCCCAAGTCCTCCTTGCCATCATGGCCAGCATGTACGCGGTCTACCATGGACCGGAGGGGCTCAAGGCGATCGCAGAGCGGGTCAACTACCTGACCAAGACTCTAGCGCACACGTTGAGGGGAATGGGCTACGAGATCGGAGGGGCACCGTTCTTTGATACAATTAGCGTGCGTGTAGAAGACTTCAGGCAGGCCAATTCGATCTTAATGGCTGCGACGGCAAAGGGGATTAATCTTCGTCTGATCAATCCTGTAACGATCGGGATATCCTTCGATGAGATGAAAGCGCCTGCTGACGTCCTCCCCTTGGCGCAACTCTTCGAGACCCGCAACAAGCCGGCAGTACTAAGATTCATTGGAGCACCGCAAGACGATCTTACCGAAGGTTCGATCCGCACCTCCCCCTTCCTCACCCACCCCGTCTTCAACAAATACCACTCCGAGCACGAAATGCTCCGCTACATCAAGCGCCTCGAATCACGCGACCTCTCGCTGACCACCAGCAACATCCCCCTCGGCTCGTGCACCATGAAACTCAACGCCACCGCCGAGATGCTTCCGGTCACCTGGGCCGAGTTCGGAAAAATGCACCCCTTCGCCCCCGCCGATCAAACCGCAGGCTACCAAGAGCTTTTCAAAACTCTCGAAGACTGGCTCGCCAAAATCACCGGCTTCGCCGCCGTCAGCCTCCAACCCAACGCCGGCAGCCAAGGCGAATACGCGGGCCTGCTGACCATCCGCGCCTACCACGAATCCCGTGGCGATCTACATCGCGACATCTGTCTCATTCCCACCAGCGCCCACGGCACCAATCCTGCCTCCGCGGTCGTCGCAGGCCTCAAGGTTGTGCCCGTGGCCTGCGATGCCCAGGGCAACATCGATGTAAACGACCTCAAGAAGAAAGCCGCCGAGCACGCCAAGGATCTCGCCTGCATCATGGTCACCTACCCCTCCACCCACGGCGTCTTTGAAGAATCGATCAAGGAAATCTGCCAAATCGTCCACGCCCACGGCGGACAGGTCTACATGGATGGCGCCAATATGAACGCCCAGGTCGGCCTTACCAGCCCCGGCTTCATCGGCGCCGACGTCTGCCACCTCAACCTCCACAAAACTTTCTGCATCCCCCACGGCGGCGGCGGCCCCGGCATGGGCCCCATCGCCGTCGCCAGGCACCTCGTCCCCTTCCTCCCCAAGCACCCGCACCGCATGCTCAATTCAGAACTCAGAATTCAGAATTCAGAATTGAAGAACTCCCCCCCCACAGTCATCAGTGCCGCACCCTGCGGCAGCGCATCGATCCTGCCCATCTCCTGGATGTACATCCGGATGATGGGCCCCGATGGCCTCGCACACGCCACCGAGGCCGCCATCCTCAACGCCAACTACATGGCCAAACGTCTGGAGAATCATTATCCCATCCTCTTCCGTGGAACAAACGGCCGCTGCGCCCACGAATTCATCCTCGATTGTCGGCAGTTCGAAGAATCGTCGGGCGTGAAGGTAGAGGACATCGCCAAACGCTTGATGGATTACGGTTTTCACGCCCCGACGATGAGTTGGCCCGTTCCGGGCACGCTGATGTTTGAACCCACGGAATCCGAAAGTAAGGAAGAACTCGATCGTCTGTGCGATGCGATGATCCGCATCCGCGAGGAGATTCGGGCCATTGAAGAAGGCCGGGCGGATCGCCAGGACAACCCACTGAAATTCGCCCCTCACACCGCACCCACGGTGACCAGCGATAATTGGCCGCACAAGTATTCACGGGAGCAGGCCGCCTACCCTGCCCCGTGGACGAAACTGCACAAATTCTGGCCGTACGTCGGCCGGATTGACAATCCGTATGGCGATCGCAACCTGGTCTGCACCTGCCCATCGGTAGATGAGGCAAAAGCATGACCGGAGTGCTTTGAATAGGGATGACGGGGAAAATATCGCTCTACCAGAAAATACTAGAGCATCTGCCAAAAGTTTTCCGCGTTATACACTTGCGCAATCGCGAAGAATATGGTGAACTCTGTGCATGGCACGGAGGCCGCCACAACCTCATGCGGAGAATTGCACGCTCACGGAGCTGGATGTCGCCACGGTCG
>CAIMWO010000063.1 GCA_903845195.1 uncultured Phycisphaerales bacterium | reverse complement strand
TGGTTCACCGACTATGTGGCCAAAGACCGTGCGGCCCTGATGCACCGACTCGATCAAGCTTTGAACTGGGTCACCGACCGCGCCGCCGACAATCAACGCACCTGCACCATAAAGCAGTAAACTTTTGGCAGACGCTCTAGCCCCACGGCGGGTCAAAGCAATGTGGAAACGGCTCCGCCCACAGAGCCGATAAGAAACAACGTACCACGGCATCGGAGGGAAGCAAGGGAATAATTGGGATTTCGTAATAAGGATATCCATAATTCAAATCGCGTTGGGGCTTGGGGATGACGCGATGCGTTCTTCTACGCAATGATCGGATCGGCGCGCGGCGTGAAGGGGACTACGAAGATGGAGCGGGGTTCGGTGGGGCAGCGGGATTCGCAGAGGCCGCAGCCGATGCAGCCGTCTTTTTTGACGCGAACTTTGCCGGTGGTGGGGGAGATGGTGATGGCGGTTTCGCCCAGCGGGCAGGCCTCGACGCAGAGGCGGCATTCTTCGCCGTGGGAACGCAGGCACGTGGCGTGATGCGTTTTGGCGGTGCCCATGCGGATGGCGGCAATGTCCACCAGCTTCAGGGCGCCGCTGGGACAATTCTTCATGCACGAGAGATCTGAGCAAACCACGCAGGGCTGATCCGCGGTGACGATGTAGGGCAGCCCCTCGGCGATGAGGCCGGCGAGATCGATCTTAATCGCATCAGCAGGGCAGACCTCCACGCACTTGGCACAGCGCGAGCAGACGCTTTCAAACTCACCGGGAGGCAATGCCCCGGGCGGACGTAATAGACGCTCGGGCGGCTTGCGCTGCGACTGGGGAAGTTGAACCGATCGGCCGCTGGCCGGCGCAAGGTGCGGCTGGTCGAATGTGCCGAGTTCCATTTTGCTGAGTTCCTCGGCTTGGCGGGGCAAGTCTTCGAGCGCCCGCAACATGGGATTGATCCGCCGCTCCAGCAGGTTCGACAGCGGAGCGAGAGTGCCCTTGAGGGCCTCGGTGAAAAAATCGCGGCGATCGTGCGGGGCGGGTGGGGATGGGGCCGGCGCAGCGTAAGCGGCGGGGGGGTCCGAGGGGTCGGAAGAGGGCGGCGGCGAGTTGTCTGGCGCGTTCGGCATAGAGATACCGATTATAGTGAGTAGGGGGCCGAAGTCAGAACGCGGACGTTGGAAGGTGCAGAGGTGACGAGCATGCTGATCGATTTTCTGTTGATTCTGTTGCCGTTGTTCGTGGTTGTGGATCCTGCCGGTTCGCTGCCGGTCTATCTGTCGCTGACGGAGCGTTATACGGAGGCCCACCGGCGTCGGATTGCCAAGCGGGCGACCGTGGTTGCAGCCATCACCGGCGTGTCATTCATCATTGTGGGGCAGGCGGTGATGAACGTCATGGGCGTCAGCTTCGCCGATTTCCAGATTGCCGGCGGTTTGCTGGTCGTCATTCTGGCGATTGTCGACATCCTCAGTGCCGGCAAACCGGCGGTTCCGATGGGCCCAGTGGAGGGACAGTTGGTGGAGCTGGATCGATCCGTCGGGATCATTCCGCTGGCGGTGCCGCTGATCGTGGGCCCGGCCACGATGGCCACGAGCCTGCTGCTGGTGAACACGTACACGCCCAAGTACAGCAACACGTTCGGGCACCCGCTGGGCGAAATCATCGTGGTGGCGATGGTGATCGTGGCCCTGCTGATTAACCTTGCGGTGCTTTTCGCCGCGATGTGGTATTCCCAGTGGCTGGTGAAGCTGCTGGGCAAGAATTTCATGGCGGTGATGAATAAGATCGTGATGATCCTGCTGGCGGCAATCGCGGTCAGCTTGATACGCCAGGGGATCGTGAGTATCGTGACCGGGCTGAGTCATTAATAAGACAATATTGTGGGTGATACGGATGAACGAATCGGAAAACAGCGCCGCGATGAGTCCCGACCAGAAGACGGTGATGTACGCGCCGGGTACCGTGGTGCGCGTCACGGAACAGATTCCGCGCCGTCTCGACACGTACACCATGATCATCACGGGCAAGGTGATCCGTCACGAACGCCAGAATTCCGGAAGCTGGTACGCCCGCAACAAGCGCAACAAGGTTTGGCTCGATCGGCTGATCGTGCAAAAAGAAGATGGCGAGATCAGCATTCTGAATCTCGACGAGTACACCAATGTGGAAGTGCTGCAGGGCCCGGCAGGGATCAAATCCGATTCGCCACTGATTGAGCCGGCGGAGGATATGACGGCGAATATCACGTGAAATGCATGCGCGTAGACGGGCGCTGGCGGGCGGGGGTAATCACCGATTCGGTTCGTTTGGGGAAGACGCCGGCGATTCCGTGTGGTTGTCGGTGGTCGACACGGGCACGGTGTTGGTGGGGAAGTATTCGGAATCGGTCTGGTCGGTGGTGAAGATTTCGACGCGGCGGTTGAAGCGCAGGTCCTGGGGATCGTAGACGCCGGTCTTGACGGGCTCGAAGGGGCCGCAGGCGACCGGGCGCATGATGCTTCGCTTGATGCCGAGTTTCACGAGTTCTTCGAGCACCACGTTGGCGCGCCGCTCGGAAAGGTTCATGCCGTTGGCGTCGTCGGGGCGCAGCGAGAGTTCGTCGGCGGAGATGTGGCCCTTGATCATGATGACGTTGTTGTGTCCGCGTACCAGGTCGGCGATCTTGCGGATGGTGAGCTTGCCGTTGTCGTCGAGGTTGGCCTCGCCGGGAGCGAACGTGATCTTGCCGCCGGTGGTGATATCCTTGCCGGAACGGATGGTTTCAACATCCGCATTGTGCCCATCGACGCCGCGGGCCTCGAGGTCGGAGCGGCCGGCGTTCTTGCTCATCGGCGGCTGCCTCCGGCCGAGAATCTGGCGGGCGTAGTAATCGATGGGATCGTTCGATTCTTCAGCGGGATCGTAGCCGAAGGCCACCTTGATGGCGGCGGTGGCTTCCATCTGCTGCTGCTCGCCGCCCTGTTTGAGCGCGTAGAGCACCACGAAGAAGCTCATCATGAGCGTCACCAGATCGGCGAAGCTGACGATCCACATCGGTGCGGATTCGCCCGGCGGCTCGGGGGTTTTTGGTTTTTTCTGCACGGCCATGGGGGCCTCGCTAGAGAATCAAGAAGCAAGAAGCAAGTAGTAAGAATAGAACGGGCCGGCTTGCTCTTCATACTTCTCAACGATTACATCGCAAACATCACTTTTTTGTCTCAGTGCCTGCGGCGGTCTGCATGTGCTCGCGTTCCTTCGACGACAGGAAGCTGAGCAGTTTCGATTCGACGATGCGCGGGTTATCGCCGGCCTGGATCGAGAGAATGCCCTGGATGATGATCTGTTTGTTGAAGAGTTCTTCCTTGGAGCGGACGGAAAGTTTATCGAACAGCGGTCCGCAGATGACGTTCGCCCAGATGGTGCCATAGAGCGTTCCGAGCAATGCAATCTGGAGTGCTGCGGCGATGGATGCGGCCTGGTTGCCTCCGCCGCCGCCGTGTCCGCCGCCATGTTCGCCGCCACCGCCGTGATCGGACGGGGAGGCCATGTTCTTGAACATCACGACTTGGCCGACCAGCGTGGCGGTGAGGCCTAGTGCCGGTCCGTACTTGCCCATGAGTTCGAACATTTTCTTGCCGTGGTGGTGGCGTTCTTCAATCGAGGAGAGTTCGATGTTGAGGACCTGTTCGATGACGGCCGGGTCCGCGCCGTCGATGGCGAGTTGTAGTCCTTTGCGGAGGAACGGATCGTCGGTGGTCTTGACGGAATTTTCGAGGGCCAGTACGCCGTCGCGCCGCGCCACTTCGGCAAAGCCGACGATCTGCGTGATGAGGTGTTTGGGTTCGACATCTTTGTGGAAGAGACATTTGGCGAGGTACTTGGGGAGGGATTTGGTGGCGTGCCAAGGCATGGACATGATGGCCAGCCCGATGGCGCCGCCCATGACCAGCACGAAGCCTTCGGTCGAGTAGAAGACGCCGAACTGACCGTGCGTGCCGTGATACATCGCGAAGAGGATGCCCCCGACCGCGACAAGGAAACCAATCAGCGTGGCAATATCCATAAGCCCATCCTGCCCGGGAACATAAGCAATCCGTTAGTCGATTTATCGGTCAGGCAGGGCGGTGGGTTAAGTTGGGTGGAATGAAAGTGCGAAAGTCGGTTTCGACGGCGAAAGGGGCGAAAGGGACGTTTGGGCACGCCCATCGGGGCTCGCCGGACCGGAAATTATCCGATCACTTAGGCATTCTCGGACGGTGCCGGCAAATTGTGCGGGTGTACGACTTCGGGACAAAAAACGTATGACTTATTATCATGGTCGCTCTGCTGTTGACCCCCATCGTTGCGAAACTCTATGCGGAGAAACAGATGATCGTTGCAGATCTTGAAAAAATCGCGGGGCGAACCTATCCCGCCCGGCGCTGGACGCGCAATGTCGTCGGCGGAGCCAGCCCCATCCAGGCCAAAAACTTTGCCGTGGGATTCGTCATCCTGGAACCCAATGGCGGCCAAGTGCCGTGGCACAATCAGGAACAGGAAGAGGTCTACTTCATTGTCGAAGGCACGTGCGAAATGTGCCTCGGCACCGAAAAGACGACGCTCAAGACCGGTCAGGCCGCGTTCATCCCCACCGGCGTGTTCCATCAATTGACGAACATCGGCGAGACCCCCGCAAAGATGATGTACATCTACGGCCCCGCCGGAGATGTCGCCCACTGGAAACAGGAATTGGAAGGGACATTGCCCAAAGCCGGCGTCGCCCCGACGCCGCCGCTGCCGGCCGGCGCGCAGCCGCAGTGCACGGAGAAACCAAAGCAATAGAAAATGAAAAATAGAAAATAGAAAAAGAGACAAGCGACCTGCTGCATTTTTCTATTTTTCATTTTCTATTTTCTACTTTTTCCACCGCCCCAACGTTGGAGGAGTCTCGATGAAGACGCACAAACTCGGCATCATCATGAACGGCGTCACCGGACGCATGGGCACCAATCAGCATCTCTACCGCTCCATCGCCGCGATCATCAAGCAGGGCGGGGTGAAGATCAGCGATGATGAAGTGATCATGCCCGATCCGATCCTCGTGGGCCGCAATGACGCGAAGCTCAAGAGTGTCGCGGCCGGCGCCGGCCTGCCCGAGGGTGTTCTGAGAATTTCGACCGACCTGGCGTCGGTGCTCAAGGACAAGAACTATCCCGTCTATTTTGATGCCCAGACCACGGACCGCCGCGTCGTCAGCGTCAAGCAGGCCATCGCCGCGGGCAAACATATCTACTGCGAGAAGCCCACCGCCACCAACACGGCCGATGCGCTGTCGCTGTGGGAAGCGGCCAAGAAGGCCGGTGTGAAGAACGGCGTCGTCCAGGACAAGCTCTGGCTGCCCGGCATCATGAAACTCAAGCAGCTCATCTCGACGGGATTCTTCGGCGAAATCCTCTCCGTCCGCGGCGAGTTCGGCTACTGGGTGTTCGAAGGCGATGTCGTTCCGCCGCAGCGCCCCAGTTGGAATTACCGCAAGGAAGACGGCGGCGGCATGATCATCGACATGCTGTGCCACTGGCGCTACCTCGTGGATAACGTCTTCGGCAACGTGAAGGCCATCTCATGCCTGGGCGCCACGCACATCAAGCGACGCTGGGATGAATCCGGCAAACCCTACACATGCACCGCCGATGACGCCGCCTACGCCACGTTCGAACTCGACAACGGCATCATCTGCCATTTCAATTCGAGCTGGTGTGTCCGCGTGCGGCGCGACGATCTGCTGACGCTGCAGGTCGACGGCACGAAAGGCTCGGCCGTGGCGGGCCTTCGCGACTGCGTCAGCCAGCAGTACAACAACACGCCGCGGCCCGTCTGGAATCCCGACATCGACAACCCCATTGATTTCTACGGCAGTTGGGCCAAGGTTCCCACGCAGCAAATCTGCGACAACGCCTTCAAAATCCAATGGGAACTCTTCCTGAAACACATCGTCAAGGATGAGCCCTTCCGCTGGAGCCTGCTGGAAGCCGCCAAGGGCGTGCAACTCGCCGACCTGGGCATTCAGAGCTGGCAGGAACGCCGCTGGATATATGTGCCCAAGCTCGGATAATCGCGGTCTTTCACGATGGCGTGGGCTGGCCGCCGCACTCGTATTTGCGCGGATTTCGCGTTACCGATTCTGAGGCGCGCGCCCTTTTATCGCGCTGGGCAATTCGATACATTGACGACATGCATTCCCTCCAATCCGGATTCTCCTCCTGCGTCGCAACCCTTCCCCTCGCCGGCGTCGACGGCCAAATTGCTGACTGGTTTCACCAGCGCATGACTCCGACCTTCGCCGATCTTCTGTGGCTTCTCAGCAGTCCCGGATCGGAAATCTGGATTGCGTCCAGCGTCATCCTCGCTATCGTGATTCTCGCCTGGAAACGCCACTGGCGCGGCCTGGCACTCTTCTTCCTGGCGGTGCCTTGTGGCGCCCTGCTTTGCGAGGGCCTCAAGCTCCTCGTCGCGCGGCCGCGACCGTTCCCCGTTGGCCCGTTCGGCGAATGGGGCGGCTACAGCTTCCCCAGCGGCCACGCCACCGGCGCCACCGCGCTCTACGGCGTGCTCCTGCTGCTTCTCCTGCCGGCCATTGAGAACCGCCGCTGGCGCACCGTGCTGATGCTCAGCAGCGCCGCGGTGATCGTCGGCGTAGGCTTCAGCCGCGTGGCGCTCGGCGCGCACTATCTCACCGACGTTCTCGGCGGATTCACGCTGGGCGGCGCCTGGGTGGCGCTGTGCGCCATGCTGGTATCTGCGCTCCAGCGCAAGGGGCCGCTGGAAGAAACCATTTCTACTAATCCATAGCTTCAGTTACGGCCGGCCTTCGCCGCGCCTATCATCCCATCAGGAAGGCGACGCATTCACAGGGCGGGGTCTGCATGAAATCGCCGCGCGTAATGGCCCTGGTCATGACCGTGCTGGGAATCGCCGGCGCGGCGCTGCTCGTGGCGCTGCTGCTTCACCATGATGTGAGCGACATCGCCGGTGCCGTCGCGGCGGCCGGTTGGGGCGTGGTCGCGGTGGTCGTCTTTCACAGCGTTCCGCTATTCCTCGACGTCTTCAATTGGCGCGTGCTTTTTCCGCCGCAACATCGCCTCCCCTTCCGCTCACTCCTCTGGATGCGCTGGCTGGGCGATTCGGTCAGTACGCTCCTGCCGGTCGCCCAGATCGGCGGCGACCTGCTGCGCATCCAACTTGCGGGCCGGCGGATTCCCGTCTCGATCGCTGCCGCCACCGTCGTTCTCACGGTCACCGTCAGTGTCCTCACGCAAATCGTTTTCACGCTCACCGGCCTGGCGCTGCTGGCCATCTTTCACGGCGGCAGCAACCTTGCCGGCCCCACCCTCCTCGCCACGGTGATCGCGACCGTCGTGGTCAGCGTGTTTTTCTTCGTGCAGCGCATCGGCCTCTTCCGCATGTTCGGCTTGCTGGCCGCGAAATTGACCCGCGTCAGCGGATGCGATCGCCTGCTGCAGCATTGCGAGACCCTCGACGACGACATCCGCGCCCTCTACGCACGCCGCCGCGCGGTCCTCGTCTCGTGCCTCTGGACCATGGGCGTCTGGGCCACCTGCGCGGTCGAAGTGTGGATCGCCCTGCGGGCCCTGGGCCGGCCCGTCGGCTATATCGACGCCTATATTCTGGAAAGCATGACCCAGGGCGTGCGTTCGGCGATGTTTCTGGTGCCCGGGGCGCTGGGCGTGCAGGAAGGCGGCTACTTGATAGTGGGAGCGGCACTGGGAATCCCCGGCGAAACGGCCATGGCGCTGGCCATGATCCGTCGCGTGCGCGAACTAGCGTGGAGCGCCCCCGGCGTCATCGCCTGGCAAATCACAGAAGGCTGGCGCCGCTGGCGGCCGGCATCGGCATCTGCCTATGCTTTGTCTGAGAATCCGGCGCGCAAAGCGCCTTGATCGATCGCGCTACCCAACGCTGTCAAACGCCGCAGCACTTCCCCGTCCTCCGCGAAATTCGTCCGAATCTTCCACCACAGACGCCCCAGTCCCTTCGGCACAAACAAATGATGGCGCAACTCTGCGATTACCGCGGCATCGTCATACGCCCGCAAAAATGTCAGTGCATAGGGAAGCCACCGCCGGCGCGACGACAGGCTTACCAGGTCGAGCAGAAAAGCCCGCAGATCATCCGCGTGCCGCGCCACGGCAGGCAGTGACGGATCGTGCGCCATCTCAAAATCGATCAGCCGCGCGCGGCCGGTTGCTGACGCGTAGATGACGTTGCGCATCGCCGCATCGCCGTGCGACCAGCGGCCCACGTATTCGTCGCTCCAGAATTGGTGGGCCCGGCGGATCTCCAATCCCGCCGCGCGCAACATTTTCCGCCGCAGCGTGCCGCACTTCGCGTGATGGAGGAGGTGCTCGCCTGGAAGTTGCTGCTCGCAGATCGCGTAGCCGTCGACGGCCAAGGCACGAAATTCCGGATTCAACATGCGAAAGCTCCGGATTTCCCGCTGCTGCCACTCATGAATATCCGTGTCCAGCGAAAGCGGCACGCCGGCCATGCGAAAATAACTGTTCGCCACCGGCGCGAGGCTTCGCCCCAGCGCCGTGCGCCGCTTGACGATCGCCGAGCGCTCTTCCAGAAGTGTGTGATTCGTTACGGCGTTCAACCGTATCGAATTGAATGCCGACCCCATCGCCGCCCGAAGCGCGCGAAGCGACCGACTTGCATCCCATCCGGTAAGCATGCTGCCTCCAATTCTCAGCACGACGTGGCGCTATGACGAAGTTGCTGATCCCCACTGCACTTTCACTCCAGAGACGCGACAGGAGCCTTGCACGACCGCGATATTGGCCTGACCGCGAATGCACCACTTCGGTCGGCCTCTGGTGTACACATTTATGTTAGGCAACAGAGGCGATAAGAATGGGCTGAAAAATTCGACCTCTGAATCCAGTTTGCTTCAGCGGAAATCACGCGAAAACCAGGCCTCATAAACCAGGACATCAATACCCATACCTCCAATTAACGGTAAAAAGACCCATTTTTCTACTTTCTTTTTGACGATTACCGGACGGAGGGTATGTTTCAGGCACATACCTAAATAAGGGAGAGGAACATGAAAACCCAATCTATGCGCCGCGTATGGACTCTGGCCGCTGCCGTCGCCTTGGCTGCAGGAAGCCACTCTGCCTTCGCCGGGCCAACAACCTTCGGCACGTTGAGCAATTTCGATGCGGTCAACGACACGGGCGCTCCGTGCAATGGCTTTGAAATCGAACTCGATGGCGTCACCCCCGGGCAAATCGTCTATACGTTCGGCGGTACGTACAATCGCTATGGCGACCCGGTAATCAGTGACACTGGGACGGGCGGCACCTACGTGCGCTATGTCAGCAAATACGTAGCGGGCAGTTGGGCGACTTCCACCCCCTTTGCCACGACGCCGATCACGACCGGTGGACACCAGTTCTGGTCGGGCGGCGATCCCAACTATCCCGCGGGCGTACCCGGCGACCACTTCGGCATCGCGCTTAACGGTAACCCGACCAACACGATCTACCGGTGGCTGGTCGGCGATAGCTCGAGCCCGGGCAATCTCGTCGCAATCGGATCGACCGTGAAGATTCCTGCCCCGGTCTGGACCGTCCAGCCCAATCCCAACCCGGTCTTGCCGCCCGCAGTCCAGGCGGTGGCGCCGGCTCCGCCCAAGGAAGATCCGAACAAGCTCTTCGGCGATGCGATATGGGTGAAAGTGTTCTACATGGAATCTGCGGCCAAGGCCGAACTCGATCAACTTCTGGTAGGCAGGGCGGTGCCCGACGCGTCCGAAGTCGAGACGGAGTGGCAATTGCTGCAAGCGGGTAAAGGCGTGGGGTTTGAGGATGAGGACAGCGGACCGAAGGATCTAGGGGCGGCTTCCGAATCGGTGACGCGCCGCTACGAATACTACAAATACATCGGCAGCTACGATGTGGACGGCGAGGCACTCGACGAGGTCGCCGTGCAGGCCCCGGACCCCAACCCCACGGTGGGTGATTTCATCGGCGGACAGAACGCCGCACTTAATCTCGCGGCGTTCGACATCCCGATCGCTGGCATTCCCGAGCCCGGCAGCCTGGCGCTTCTCGGCCTGGGCGCGCTGTCCCTGGTAAGGTATCGTCGGCGTGGGCGGTAAGGCTTTACAATACAACCTGCCCGCACGACGTATGCATGCCCCTGCCCCCATCGGCAGGGGCATGTCGTTTGGATGCTTCTTTCTTCACCGTCACGCCGTAATGATGATCGCCTTCATGCGGCGGCGCAGAACTGCGGCTACAATCCTCGTGGTGTGCATACACGAGGAGGCGCCCGCGATATGAAGATCCACGTCAATACCGGCGGACTTGCCGAAACCAATGGCTACCTGCTCGTCGACGAGCAGCACAAAGCCGCGGCCATCATCGACGCGCCCCAGGATACCACCGAATCTCTGCTCGAAATTGCCCGCACCCACGGCTACGACGTGAAATATCTCTTGCTTACCCACGGCCATTGGGATCATCTCTCCGATCACGAAGAGGTCACCACCGTTTTCCCCAAGGCCAAGGTGTTGATGCACAAGCTGGAAGAACCGCGGCTGCAGAATCCCGGCAGTTCGCTTTTTGAATTGCCTTACACCATTCCGCCGCGCAATGCCGACGGCTACCTGGCCGATGGCGATAAAGTCCACGTCGGGTCGATCACGCTGGCCGTGCTGCACACGCCTGGCCATGCCGAGGGACACATCTGCTTTTACGATGCGGAACATGCCGTACTTTTTGCCGGCGATCTGCTGATGGCCGGCAGCGTCGGCCGCTACGACCTGGCCGAGGGTAACGTCGAACTGCTGAAGAAATCGCTCAAGCGCGTGCTGCTGCTGCCTGACGCCACGCACGTGCTATCCGGCCACGGCCCCGCCACCACCATCGGCCGCGAACGCGCCAACAATCCCTTCATCCGCGAGATGCACGTGAACACGTGAATGTGCCGGACCGTCTCCGGCCCTTCACTGCACATCGCCCCATACTTCTTCCACGGCCCGCCCCGTCACCGTTTCAAGCGGCGCGGTCTCGATTTCGCCGACGATCTCGCGGATGCGATCCAGCGTCGTCTCCAGCAGAAACTGAGACTTGAGGATGTATGCCTGCACGCCGATCTGGCGGGCCTGCCGGATGCGTTCCCGGTCTTCGTCGGCCGTCAGCACGAATACCGGAATGTGCTTGATGTCCGGCGTGGCACGGATCATCCGCAGCGTCGCGATGCCGTCGAGATCGGGCATCATCACGTCCAGCATCACCAGGTCCGGCTTGTGGCTCTGCATCAGTTGCATGCCTTCCCGCCCGCTTCCAGCGGTGAGCACCTCGTACCCTTCGCGGCGGAGCGCCAGACTGAAGAGTTCCCGGCAAAAGGCCATATCGTCGATGATCAAAATTGTTTTCATTGTCGCCTGAAGAATGTCCAGAGTTCCGATGGGTGCGCTGCCGCACATCTCATATTCGCAACCGAACACCGCGGCGCGGCCGAATCCAGCACCCTTCCTATCGACGCGCCCGCGCTGCCCCTTTATGAGGCTGCCGTGAATTTTCTCAAAACCCGATGGGATATCGGACGGCTTGGCTGCTGTGGTACCATTCCCCTGACTTGGCTGACCGTGCTCAGCCTCCCCCTCACCGGAGCCTTCATGAATCGCCCCAATCCCAACTTTCTTCGACCCGCCCCCGGCGGGCGGCAGGCGGTGAAAGCTCCGCAACCCGGCTCCTTCGCCTGGGCCCTGGTCATCGCGATCGCGCTGCTGCTCCTGGTCATCGGCCTCTCGGTCCTGCATCCGTGGACGCGAAGCACTGCCGATGTGCCACCCGCCTCGCAAGCTGCCGCCGCCCCCGATTCAATTGCCGTCGATCCCGTCTCCGAACATCGCATCATCTTCGGCGGCCTGCCCCGCGCCCGCCGCACTGACATCCAATTCACCATCCTCCGCAACACCGCCTACATCGTCGGTTACTGCGAACAACGCAAAGACCCGCTCTGGTCCGCCTACCGCGTCACGCGCAACGCCGGCGATTTTCACCTCGCCCGCCCCAAGGGAAACTTCCTCACCGATACCCGCACCCTCGCGCAGGTCACCCATCATGATTTCACCGGCTCCGGCTACGACCGCGGCCACATGACCCCCAACCGCGCCATCGCCACCGACTACGGCCCCGAGGCTCAGCTCGAAACTTTTCTGCTGTCCAACATCTGCCCCCAGGCTCCCGCCCTCAATCAACAGGTGTGGGAACGACTCGAAACCAATGAGCTCGAATACGCCAACCGGTTTTCCGATGTCTGGATCACCGACGGCCCCATCTTCGCCGATCTCAGCGGCGGCCCTGCGAAAACCCTCCGCTCGGGTATCCACATCCCCCAGGCCTTTTACAAAATTCTCGTGGAAAACCACGCGGGCAAGCCCCACGCCTTCGCCGTCATCATGCCTCAAACCGTCAAAGGCACCGAACGCCCGGACCAGTTCGTCGCCAGCATCCACGAGATTGAAGAGAAAACCCAACTCGAGTTCCTCCCCACCCTCGACGACAAAACCCGCCACAGCCTCAAAGATCAACCGTCGCTCATGTGGTGATCGCGGCGATTCACTATTCTCCATTCATTATTATTTGAAGAACTCCCCCTGAAAGAATTCCACCACTTCGCCGTCGGGCCCGTGCACGAACGCAATCCGCGCCGACACATCCGCAATCGGCGAAACATCCTTCGGCTCCACCACCACGGCAAATCCCGCTTTACGCGCCCGCTCGACCACTTCATCAAGCTTCGTCGTGCGAAACGCCACGTGCATGATCGCCGCGGCACAGGTCATCGGCCCGGCCGGCGCAATCGGCGTGGCCGGCCCACCCGCAAACACTTCCAGGAAATTCCCGTCCCCCGTATCCAGCATCACGGCCCGCTTGTCTTCCGTTGCGGTCTTGGCACCCCAGCTCGCCTTGGGCGTAAACCCAAAGGCCTCGCCATACATCCGCACGGACTTGTCAAAGTCATGCACCTTGATGGCCAGATGATGAAACCCGCCACCGCCGAGCACGCTGTTTTTTCCTGCCATGAAATCGCTCCTTTAAACAAGGCCGGAATCATAGCGCCCGCAGTGCGCCGGCACAATTCCGCCGTTACTCAATTTCCTTCATGAATCCGCACTCACGGGGCGCGGCGCAATTTGAACACCCCATGATCCGCCGACGACGAATACGTCGACTCCATCGCCGACTCCGACGCCCATCCGTCATACGTGTATACCCCACCCGACAAAATTCCCAGGTCCTTCGACCCATGGAATGTCATCCGTCCGTTCCCATCCGGCGTGGCGATGATGTCTACGGTATTCGTTCCCGAGAAGACGCTCCAGAATGTCGACTTGAATGTCGCCGAGCAGCGCATCGCCACCCGTCCGGATGCCGACGAGGGCGCCTCGGCCGCGACCACAATCGCCCGCAACGAACCGCCGCCGTGCTCGGCCTCACTGCGCCACGATCCCTCCCACTTACCCACCACGGGCGTCATCGCAGAGGCGGTGCTGGTACGCGTTTGGCGCCATTGCCGCTCAAAACTCGAACATCCCGCCAGCACCAAGACCCCCAGCATTATCCCCAGAATCTTGCTTGAATTACGCATTTCACCCATCCTTCCATGGTTCCTGCCATGCGAAAAATTCCCGCCTCCAGCGTCCAGCGCGGGTATAATCATAATGGAAATGACCGCGTGGGACTCACTTCCGGGAGGCGACAAATGAATGCCTTGATCAAGTTCAAAACGTTGGTACTCACCGCTCTTATCGTTGCTCTCTTCATCGGCTCTCAGGCGGCACTCACACGCGCGCAGGATGCCCCCGTCGCCAAACAGCGCGTCCTCGTGCTCCCCTTCGCTTTGTTCAACACCAAACCCGACATGGCCTGGATGAGCAAGTCACTGCAGGACAATACCGTCTCCCAGTTCGGCCAATCCGCCAATTACACGCCGGTCGCCTACTCCGGTGATTTCCCCAAGATCGATGCCGTGATCGCTTCGCGACTGGCGCGCGTCGCCCATGCCCCGCTGGGGCTCTACGGCTCCGCCACGCTCGTCGATCAGACGATCCGCCTGCAGGCCCAACTCGTCGATGCCTCCAACGGTGACGCCTTGGCCACCGCCACCAGTACCGGGCCGGTCTCGGACCTGCTGAAACTTGAAGATGATCTGGCCAACCAACTCCGCAACACTGTTGTCACCCCATCGCCGCCCGTCGCCCGGGCCGCAGCGCCGGCGCCGGCCCCTGCGCCCGCACCCATGCCCGCAATGACTTACACACCGACGCCCTACACGCCTTACACCCCACTCTTCCCCAGCCTCTCGCTCGACGATCAGACGCTCTACAACACCAGCTACACCCCGTTATACAATCCTTATTACATGTACTCGCCTTACCCCTATTTCTTTTCCAGCGCCATCTACATCCCACGCGGCTTCCATCACCATCACATCCCATTCGTTCCCGCATCCACGGGCTTCTTCGTCAACGGCAGCTTCCACAACTTCCAGTTCGGCATCAACACCGGCACCTCGCTGGTCCTCCGCTCCAACAGCACCCTCGGCGGCCGGACCTCGATCCACTCCGGCATGGGCCATCGCCACTGACACGCTTTCCCCCTTGCGTCATTGGTCCTTGGTCATTGCGTCATTAACCCCCGCCCGCCTACACTGCCTGCGTCTTCACGCAGGAGTTTTCGCATGCCCTCATCCACCGATTCCCTTCTCCACGGCACGTGGCTGGTCACCGGCGGGTGCGGCTTCATCGGCTCCGAATTTATCCGCCAGACCATCGCCGCTTACCCTCACGTCAACATCGTGAACGTCGACTCGCTCTCCTATGCTGCCAGTCCCGAACGCCTCGCGGGCGTCGGGGGGGTGGGGGGGGTCGCCGACTCGCCACGCTACAAATTTGTCAAAGCCAACATCGCCCACCCCCAGGAAGTCCAATCCGCCTTCGCCGCTTGTGGAACCAATGGCCCCACCGCCATCATAAACTTCGCCGCCGAATCACACGTCGATCGCTCACTCTTCACCGGCGTGCCCTTCGTCATGGCCAACACCCTGGGCGTACAGGTCCTCCTCGAAGCTGCCCGGCCCCTCGTGCAGAAAGGCTCGTGCAAACGCTTCCTCCAGGTCTCCACCGATGAAGTCTACGGCGATATTGCGCCGCCGCATCGCTCCGTTGAAACCGACCCCATCCACACCTCCAGCCCCTACTCCGCGTCCAAGGCCGGCGGCGAGCTGCTCGTCCAGGCCTTCATCCGCTCGTTCGGCTTCCCCGCCATCATCACCCGCTGCTCCAACAACTACGGCCCCTGGCACTGGCCCGAGAAAATGATCCCCCTCTTCATCACGCGCCTGATGGCCGGGAAAAAAGTTCCCGTCTACGGCGACGGCCTCCAACGCCGCGACTGGATTCACGTCGAAGACCATGCCGCCGGCATACTCGCGGCGCTCCTCCGCGGCCGCGACGGCGAAATCTACAACTTCGACGGCGAAGTGGAGATCGACAACCTCTCCCTGACCAAGAAACTCCTCGCCCTCGCCAATCGCGACGAGTCCTTCATTGAATACGTCAAAGACCGCCCCGGCCACGACCGCCGCTACGCACTCGACTCCGCCAAGTCCCAGCGCGAACTCGGTTGGAAACAGAAATGGACGCTCGACGCCGGCCTGCAACAAACCTTTAACTGGTTCGTCGCCAACCGATCCTGGCTCGACAAGGTTCTCGATGAAAAATATCAACAGTACTACGCGCAGCAGTACGACGTGCGCTGATCTCGTGCCGCCCGCCCCGCCCCCGATGAGCCAATGACGCGGCAATCCTATGAATCAATGGTTCTGCGTCGTCGGCTGCGTCTGCGAGGGCGGATTCGGCAGAAAATCATAGTCGTACTTGAACTCGCCCGGCACCGGCGCCGGCACGATCTCCCCGCCCTTGGGCAAATATCCCAGATAGTTCGGATCCTGCCCCAGCCGACCCGCCGTCTTCTGCCCCCACGGACATTCCATCAACATCAGCACCGGCAACGCCACCGTGTTTACATAGAACCACGGCACATCGAGGTGCGCATTGACGAAATCAGTGCCGTAATCGCACTCGGGCTTGGGCACATTCACCTTGTCCGACAGATTGAAAAACAAAACCGGATTGACCTTCACATTCGCCGGTACATAAGTCGTCTGCGTATCGGCCCACGGACGATGCTGATAATTCACCAGCGGCAATACCTCGCCCCACGAATGCTCGATCGCGAGCTTCGTCCCCGGCACCATCGTGAAGCCGACCGTCGGCACCGTGCCCGGCTTCTCCGGCAACATCGGCAACGATCCCGCATAGTGATAGTTGCCACCATACATATCCCCCAGCAACGCCACTGTCTTGGGTTCGATACTCTCCGCCTTCGATCCCCCGGGCGTCTCGGCGCCGGACGTCGGCAATTCTCGCCGCGGCGCTTCGTTCGTGCGCTTCTCCGCGTTCTCCTGGGCCTTCTCATCTTCGGTGATGATCCGCGTCCGCGGGCGGCTCGGCAGCGAATCGTCTTCGATGCACCCCGTCATGAACAGCCCCATCACCGCCATCGCCAACACGCCCGCAATCGTCAGTTTCATAGATCACTCCCTTATGTATTTCCACTATTGTAGATCGGCTCGCACCCCACAACCAGCGCAGATATTTTATCTCTCCATGAACCTGACCGTGAAGACAATCCCGTCTTGCGAGCCGCGCAAATGCCGCTAACATCACGCTCGGCCCAGCCCCCGCAACTGCTTCGGCTGCAGCAGAAATACCAGCGTCCCGCTCTTCATCCGCGGATCCAGCTCAATCCCCGCGATCGCCCCCTTCTTCATCTCCACCGATCCCTTCCCATCGAAGCACAGCCCCTTCACCCACTCGCTGAGCGTCGGCTCATGCCCCACCGCCACCACCCCCGCCATATTTTTCAGGCCCCGCAACGTTTGCAGAAACGCCTCGAGTTTCGTCCCCGGCGCCAGCGATTCCGAAATCTCCAGCTTCACTTGGCGCTCTTCCTGCTCCAGCGCCTCGGTCAATATCTCTGCCGTCTGCCGTGCCCGCAGCAACGGACTGGTCAGCACATGCGACACCTTCGGCCCCATCTCCACAAACCCCCGCGCCGCCTTGCGAAATTTCTTTACGCCCCCCGGCGTCATGGGACGCAGCGCATCGCCCATCTTCCCCTGGGCCTCCGCCGCGATCCCGTGCCGGCAAAAATACAACATCATTGTCCGTTCCCTTCTTGCTTCTTGCTGCTTACTTCTTGCTTCTCCCCACGCGGCACCGGATCATACCCGCCCTTTACAAACGGATGACACCGCGCAATGCGCTTGAGCGCCATCCATCCGCCGCGCCACGGCCCATGCACGCGGATTGCCTCCAATCCATACGCCGAGCACGTCGGTTCATACCGGCATTGCCGCCCGATCAACGGCGAGAGCGTCCATCGATACGCCTGGATAATCCCCACAAAGAAAACTTGAAACACCCGCGACACCATTCCCACAGTCTATCCCCGGTGTGCCGGAACGTCATCCATGAAGAAGACTCGCCAGTCGTCAGTGGGTAGAGATATGGGAAGCGCGCCCAGCGGCAAATCCTGCAAAAACAAAAGCCCCGGCAGATTCCACGATCCGCCGGGGCTCGTAACTTCTAACTTCTAACTCCGAACTTCTCAGCGTTTACCGCCGACGACGCGCCAGCAATCCCATGGCGCCCAGCGCCAGCACACTCAGCGACGCCGGTTCGGGAATCGCCGACACGACCAGCGCGTTGAGCTGACCGGCTTCACCATTGGGGGTGTATTCCCAGAAAGTCTGCGTCGTCGCATCTGCCACGAACGTACCGAGCAGGTATCCGCCCACCGGACCCGTAGTGGTGGTGAAATTGTATTGCTGAAGCGCGGAAATCCTTGGTCCCGTCAGGACGCCAGCGTCCCCGCCCGTATCACTGTCGCTCGCCTGCATCGTCGAATAGTCACTGGTGTTACGGGCGGCCAGGAGCAACACCTGGTAGGCCTGTCCGACGGTAAGATTTATAAGCGTTATGGAGTTGTTGCGAGACTGGCCCTGCGTGTTATATCCGGTATTGAGCACCGTATCGAAACCCACATCGCCGGTGGAAAGCGTGATGGCCCCATTGACCAGCATGTTATCGCTCTCGTTCCAGTCGCGCGTCGTGTCAACGAGATTCCCGGGCTTGTTAATGGGATTAAGGGGATCAAGGTCGTAGGGGTTATCGTACCGGCGCTGCTTCACGAAGACGACGCCGCTGTCGGAAGTCGCACCGAAACCGCCTTCATCCACGGCGCCCGTGACACTTGCCGCGGAGGGCAGAATGCTGTTGCTGCTGAACGTGCCATTAGTCCAGGTAATACTGGCCGCTTGGACCGGTGTCGCCGAACCAAGTATGCCGACAAAACCGATACTCAGAACAGCCAATGCCAAAATACGATGGGTGTGAAGAATTGTCATGACTCTCTCCAACTCAGAACGAGAAATGTTTGGCCGTACAGGAACGCCTGCATGACCCGCTCTCACCCTCTAGCTTCGTTGTCAGATTCACCAAAAGGGCCGAAGCCCGCGATATGAAATAGAGTTCCAGTCCCGGCGACTGGCTCTTGATCATCAATTTAATGTGAATTTCCCCGGCATTCGCAGCGCTTGCACTACCCGGTGTGGTAGTCGTTGGCCGTTGTGCCGCTCTCTCCCCTAGGCGATTCCCTACCGCCTACTCTCTCCCCGAAGCCCGATCGCCATTCCCAGAGCGCTTCAATAGAGAATTTACTCTGGATCTTGCAGAAGTCAAATGAAAAATATCTTTATGCTTCGCATTATTCGAATGACTTTTGCGTAATATACCCACCCACTTCCAGGCAAATTCAAGACACGAGAATGGTCTCCACCATCCATAAACCTGCTCGAACCCAGTACAAGTGATAGCCCCGGCAGATCCCGCGATCTGCCGAGGCACGAAACTCCTACCCTCACTGGCTCCTCAACCCTTACCGACGCCGACGCGCCAGCAACCCCAGGCCTCCGAGCGCCAGCAAACTCAGCGATGCCGGTTCGGGAGTGATGGGAACGACAACCTCCGACAAGACGATTGCGTTGGTCTGGCCGCGGTTCTGTGGCGTATACATGTATAGCGTCTGCGTTGTCGCGTCAGCCGTGAACGTGCCTTCAATGTACCCGCCGATTGCACCGGTGGTGAAATTGTACTGCTGAATAGCGGAGACATTGCCGGACGGAGTACCTGCAGCATTCGCATCGCTGGCCTGCATGGTCTGCAATGTGCCGGTATTGTTAACATTCAGAACCAACACTTCATAGGTGTGCCCAAGAACGAGATTGTAGAGCGTTATGGCCATACTCCCGTCACCTTGCCCTTGACGGTCCAGTTCGCTGTCGAGAACCGTGTTGAAATTCGTATTGCCGGTGCTTCGCCCGCCGAGTTGGTTGTTGTGGCCGTCCCAGGATCCCGAGCCGATCGGCAGCGGGCTGGGTATCGCTGCATGATTGTCGTAACGGGCATAATTCTGAAAATCGATAGTCCCCGATGCGGTTGTGACCACCGTGTCAGGGCCGCCGGTATTCGCGGCCCCCAGCACGCTCGTCGCATCCGGCAAAATGCTGGTGCTGCTGAACGTGCCATTGGTCCAGGTGATCGCCGCGGCATGGGCCGACGCCGCGCCACACAACACCGCCGAAGCCACTGCCAACGACAAGAGACGACCTGATGTGATACTCATACAACTCCCTTTTTTCTAGAACTCCGTACAAAATTTAACCATCCATCGAGCAACCACGTTGGCGGCCCGCGAAATTCTGCGTACGTATGAACCTCGCCGGCCGACGCGCCATGCGAAGGGGCGGAACCAACGCCAAACAACACGTTGGACCGACGCTCTCTCTCTTACTCGTTGGAAACCCTCTCCCCGAAATCAACCGCTCGTGCATTACCCTCTCAGGCAATGGATGGCCGTCGACTTGCTCTCGCCCCCAAGGCGAAACTTTCGCCTGGCTACTGACGCTGCTAATTTTTACATCAAGCTGGAAATTCGCATCCAGCTATAAATGACTTGCCCACCAACCACGGAGTTTGATCTGACTTGTAAAATATAAAACCGATCAATGAAGACTACCACAGGATTCTACTGTGTCAAACGAAATATTACCTGAAGCTAAGAAATATTATCTTGAACTAAGATTGATTAAAACTCTAATATTTGCTCAAAATAGTACTCTATTTTGCCGATTGCGCCGCATACTCCTGCTCGTACCGATAGTTCCGTAATTTCTTCATCATCCAAGGCGATTCATTACCCGGCCTGAATTTCGTTTCGCAGCTCAGCTTCACTAGGAAAACATCCGCATAAATTTGCACCGCCGCGAAAATACCCCCTTTACCCCAAACCTCATTCCCTAAATCCTCTTCCCGTTCACTTTGCACCGGCGTCCCACCGAAGGTACGGGCAGACCCAGATTTCTCCCTCATGAACCTCTCGATCGCATTTTCCGCCTGCAGAACGGGTTCTTGCCGAAGCATCTAACTCTTTCTGCCGATGTTACATAGCTCACGTTGACCAACCACTACCTAGCAGGTTGTTCTCGTTTTTCCAGTGCCTGCGTCGTTTCCTCGGAACGCCCATGACCTCTACGCCCTCCACGCCCATCACTCCCTCCGCCACGGCCAGCACCCTCCGAAGCGCATCCCTCCTCCGCTCGCGATTCTCCTCTCAACGCCTCCAACTGGTACTCGCCCTCCTTTGCCTGGCCGCCGGACTGCGCGCCGCCAACATCGATCGCCTCGACGTCTGGCTCGACGAAGCCCACACCGTGCTCACCGCTACTTCCCCCCGCGGAATCCTCGCCGCCCTTCACTCCGACACCAACCCGCCCCTCTACTTCTACATCATGAAACTCTGGATCCACCTCTTCGGCCTCTCGGCACTGGCGATCCGTTCCTTCTCGCTCCTTGCCGGCATCGGCACCATCGCGGCGCTCGGCCTGTGGCTTCGCGAATCCGGCGCCTCGTGGCGCACCGCCGCCTGGACCATGGCCCTGGCCACCGTCGCCCCGCTCCAAATTCATTACTCCCAGGAAGCCCGCAGCTATTCCCTCGCCTGCCTGCTCCTGACCCTTTCCCTCTGGACCTTCACCCGCGCCGCCAATCGCGGCTCGGTCCTGGCGTGGTCCCTCCACGGACTCACCGTCGTCGCGAGCTTCTACACGCACAATCTGCTGGTCCCCATCGCCGCGGGATTCTGGATGGCCGCAGCCCTCGGCAGCATTCGCTCCCGCAAACAATGGCGCGCCATGATCCTCACCTACCTGGCCATCGCACTGGCCGCCATCCCGGAATTCCTCCTCCTCTTCAATCAAGCCGGCGGCTCCGGTGGCATGGCCTGGATCCGCCCCATCTGGCTCGCCACACCCCCCGCCCTGGCCATCCCGCGCTCGCTGGAAGTTCTCGGCCTCGGCGGCGACATGCCTACCACCCTCCTCTGGCCGTCCCTTCCCGGAATGCTTCACGTACTCGCCATCGCACTTACCGCGATCCTGCTCATCGCCGCCTTCTGGCCCGCACAAAAACCCCAGCCAAACGCCTCGGTCGAATCGCATAGCGACGATGGGCACAGCCACCGCTGGCTTCCCGTCATCTTCACCCTCTGGCCCCTCCTGTTTCTTTTCCTCTATTCCATCTTCAAGACACCCATCTACGTCCTGGCCCGCTACGACGTTCTCGCACAGCCCGCATATTTAGCCTTGCTCGGCGCCGGCCTCGCCCGCCTCACTGCACCCTCCGCCACGCGCTGGCGAACGCCCGTCGTCGCCGGCGGCCTCATCGCGGCCGCGGCCTTCGCACTGATGCTGCTCTCCCTCTACGCCCGCTGGAATCTGACTCTCTCCGAACAACTCACCCGCTTCACCCACCGCGGCGAATACCTCCAAATGGCCGGCAGCCCCGACGACCTCATCATCTGCACCGGCCTCGAAGCCTCCGGCGTTCTCTACCAAGCCCAGCTCCGTGGCTTTCCCGCCCGCGTCATCTCCTTCCCCCGCGAAACGCTCCTGCATCCCGGCTGGTTCCTCTCCAACGAAGCCCTCATCGCGCAGCACGACCAATGGCCCGCCGAAGCCGCCGCCGCCTGCCAGCTCGCCTCAACGCTCAACGCCAAGCGCCTCTGGATCATCGAAGACGCCGCCGCCTGGAACATGCCCTCCGACCTCGCCAACTTCACCCCCCGCCAAGCCCTCACCGCGCTTCTGGAATCGACCGCCAAACAACTCGGCTACCACGAACGCCCCGACAACCCCGTCAACCGCCAAACCGAAGCCGCCATGCACATCATGTGTCTGGAGCGGTAGATCGCGCGCTATCTCTCCGCCCAGAAACACCTTTCATATGGACATTTTTCGCTACAGCGACTACATTTCCGCCCATGAGCATCATGGAGAAACTTTTCCCTCCCGCTTCCCGCGAAGCCTTCGCTCGTCGCGTGCTCCGCAAAATCAAAAAGCTCAGTCCAAACTCATCTCCAATTTTCGACCCCGATGAATTTTCGATTTCCAAGGGCGCCAGCGGCGGCGTCATCTTTCTCGACAACGCCTATGCCGAATACTGTGCCAGCCCCCTGTCCAAGCGCGCGAAAGTTATCGATTTTTACGCCCGTCTGAACACGGCCGCGACCGACACTCTCCCTGACGATTTCGCCAAGGCAAAACCCCATCTTCTCCCACGGGTTCGCGAGCGTTTCTACCTCGCCTCCATGAAGCTCGCCCTCCCACTGAAGAACGCAAAGGTTCCAGAAGTGGCCTCGCGACTTCTCAACAATGACCTTACCGTTGAGGTGGTCTACGATACGCCGCAGTCAATGGCCTCAATCGGCGAGTCCCAATTCCTAAAATGGGGCACAACATTTGATGCTGCTCTTCAGATCGCCCGCGAGAACCTCTGGAAAATCAGCAATGAAGATTTCATTCAGGTTCAACCCGGTCTCTTCGTCGGAACCTGGGAGGACTTCCATGCGGCGTCGCGCCTCTTTCTCCACGATCTGCTCTGGCAAATCCCCGTCAACGGCGCTCATGTCGCCATGATTCCCAACCGTCAAACGCTCTTTGTCACCGGCGATCAGGACGCCGCGAGTCTCATCAAGATGGCCGAATTCGTTACCGCTGCCGCCGCGGAGCCGCGCTTCATGACCGGCTCAGCCTTTCGTCTGCAAGGCTCCACTTGGCAGCACTTTCTCCCGGACCCCTCATCCCCAGCCTACATCCCGCTTCGGAAGCTGCATATCGAATCACTGGGTCAGATGTACGCGGAACAGAAGCAGCTTCTCGAACGTACCTTCGAAAAGCAGCAACTCCTCGACGCCCCGTTCGTTGCCTCCTGCAGCGGCATGGAATCTCCGGATGGCCGCCTACTCACATATGCTGTTTGGACGGAGGGCATCGATTCACTGATCCCTGAAACCGACCTCGTTGCGTTCGTCGCCAATGTCAACGGCGAGTCACAATCCCTTGGTATGGCCGACGGCCCTGCTGCCCGTCAGAAACTCGCGGATCTGCTCCGATTCACCGATGACTATCCGCCGCGCTGGCACACCCTCGGCTTTCCTTCACGTGACCGCCTCGATTCTCTCCCGCTCCGCTCTCCCTGAAAGCCAACCCGTAATCGTCCTCATGAGCGCCTGCTCACAACAAAAACGGCCCGCATAAGCGGGCCGATCGCATTCTTAATTGAAATTGAATGAGTTCTATTTCTGATTACTTCCCGCAGTAGTCGATCGTGCGGGCGATCTCGCTCCGCAGATCCTGCCGGGCCACGATCCGGTCGATGAATCCCTTCTCCTGCAGGAACTCGGCCGTCTGGAAACCTGCCGGCAGCTCCGCACGAATCGTGCTGGCGATGACCCGCGGACCTGCAAAGCCGATCAGCGCCTTCGGTTCAGCAAAGATCACATCGCCCAGCATCGCAAACGATGCGGTCGTCCCACCGTAGGTGGGATCGGCCAGCAAGCAGATAAAGAGCCCGCCAGCCTCATCAAGCCGCGCCAGCGCCGCCGACGTCTTGGCCATCTGCATCAGCGAAATCGTCGATTCCTGCATCCGCGCCCCGCCCGAGCAGCACACCATCACCAGCGGCAAATTCTCCTTCACCGCCCGTTCCACCGCCCGCGTAATCTTCTCGCCCACCACCGCCCCCATCGATCCCGCCATAAACGTGAAATCCATTACCGCCAGAACGACCGGCCGACCTTTGACGAACGCACGCCCCGCCCGCAAACCATCCTTGCTGCCCGTCTTCTTCTGTTCATCCGTCAATCGCTTGGAATACGCCTTCTTGTCCGCAAACTTCAGGACATCCACCGGTGCAATATCCGCATCCATCTCTTCAAACGAGCCGGGATCGACCAGCATCTCAATGCGTTGCTTGGCGGATACGCGAAAATGATAGCGGCAATCCGGACAGGTGTGCTGCTGCTCTTCCATCGTCTTGCGATAGATCAGCCCGGCGCACTCCGGACACTTCAGCCAAAGGCCTTCCGGCACATCCACATTTTTGCGGGCTGGTGTCACGTTTTCCCACGAGTTGGCCGACAGATTTTGTAGCTGGGCCATAGTTTTTTCCCTCGTACGAGACGGTTTGCCTACAGGCCACAGAAACCCAAGAGAACGACAAGATGACGGCCGTCGGCAGGGCCACTCCTTTGTCCCCGGAACCGCCCGTTTGGCGTGCCGGAGGGGCATTCGACCATCCTATTGAACCTTCACCATACCCAAACAGAACCGAGGGGTCAATCGCCAAAACCCTGCACCCCGGATGGTCACGAATGGCGCGGGTTTCGCATCGGTTATTATCGGATTTTGCCTCGAAATTGGATGATAGTTTCGATGAATACTCACGCCGAATATTCGTGTATGTGAATGACGCTCGCTGTGCGAACGACCCATCGCGCGGGCCCGATGAATAAGAGGCTCCAAAAATTCTTCCTCCAAGAACCTTTCGACCGCCTATTGTGTGACTGTGAATGGGGTTTTCTCAGAGACTCTAGAGGCGGTTTTATAACTCCAAAAAGTCGCCGAAAACAACAGGTTTTCAATCCGAAACCGGGGCTATGAAACAGCTTCTAGGCAATCTGATGAAACTCGAACGCGATGCCGCTTTCTGATACCGTAAAACCAGATACAGAGCCTAGTGGGAAATCTTGTAGACTCGTCACGGCGACATCGCGCCAGAAAATCGCCGGAAACAGGGGGCTTCCCCTCCGTAACCGAAGTAATGAATCGGCCTGAAAGAACGTACCAAGGAGCCAACCCATGAAAGATTCCCTCTCCGCCGAACAGATCGCCCAATACCGCCAGCAGGGGTTCATTGCGATCGAAGGGTTCCTGAACGCCGCCGAACTGGCGCGCTGGCGCGAGGCCACCGACGATGCCGTGGCCAAACGCCTCGCCGACAAGGGCTGGCACGCCCTCAACAACCAGGGCGAAGGCAGCGACGATTACTACAAGCAGGTCTTCGTCCAGTGCTTGAAACTGGCCGACTCCCACGCGGGCATGCACGAACTGATTTTCGATGAACGCCTCGGCCGCCTCGCCGGAACCCTCGCCGGCGTTGACGGCATCCGCATCTGGCACGACCAGGCCCTCATCAAGCCGCCCTACGGCAACCCCACCGCCTGGCACCTCGACAACCCCTACTGGTCCTTCTCCTCCCGCAACTCCATCTCTATCTGGATCGCCCTCGACGATGCCACCCTCATGAACGGCTGCATGGCCTACCTGCCCGGAACCCACTTGACCGCCCGCCACGACAACGCCGGCATCGGCAGCACCTTTGGCGGCCTCTTCAACGTCTACCCCGAATGGAAAAAAATGGATGCCACCCTCGTCCCCGTCCCCGCCGGCTCGGCCGTCCTGCACAACGGCCTGACCGCCCACGGCGCCGGCGTCAACATGACCTCCCGCCCACGCCGCGCCATGACCTGCGCCTACATGCCCGACGGCTCCACCTTCAACGGCCAGAAAAACGTCCTCCCCGACGACTACTTCCAATCCCTCAAACCCGGCGACTCCCTCCAAGACAACCGCATCACCCCCCTGATCTGGCAGCGCAAGTAACAAGCCCCGCATCCCTGCCCCCACGCGGCCGCGGAATGTAGCTACGGGTGAAGCCACAGCGCAACCCGTGGAAAACAAACGTATCCAAATAGTCCGCCCCAGATGGGGTGGCGGAATCCCTCGCTCACACCCTCCGCAAACGTCCCACCTCGTAACCGCGCAAAGCATTATCACTGCAGAACGACCCCCCGCCCTGTGATGCCGACGCCCCCGTCGGCCGTTGCAGCGCGAGGACAGGAAAGATGAACAGGAATGCGAAGGGCGCGGAAGAATCACAAAAGCTGAGAGGACTCGATGGTATTGGTGGGATAGCAGTTCATCGCGTCTGAGCATTAATCCGGATCACATTTGATTTCCGCGCATTGCGGTGTCGGCACAAACGGACCTGACCAAGTCGGGCACGAGGCAGATCCGCCGCCAACCATCGATGGCGGCTTCTTTCAGATCGTTCCAGGTTTTATAGAGACGATTGGA
>CAIMWO010000062.1 GCA_903845195.1 uncultured Phycisphaerales bacterium | reverse complement strand
GATCCTGCAGACTGCCAAAAGCTTTCGCAATCGAATGGCCCATCCTCGGCTCCTTCTCCCGGAACTCCTTCCCGGGAAAAGTACCATCGGACCAGACCTAAGCCCTGCAACAGCCCAATCATAGAGAATGCGATTGCCCTGACCAAGACTGCAAAAACAACATGCAATTTTCTCCCGAGAAAAGGAGAAGGGGGCACGGAACTTTTTTTACGCCCCATCTTCGACCTTCGTGAGGCGTTCGCGTGTCGTGCACCACTTTTGCAATTCCTTGGCCACGGTATAACCATGGGTGCATAATCTCTTGTCGAGCGTGTCTTCTTAGTGGAATCATCAGGATATTGGAGAGCCCATGGCAGACGACGTTGCCTTGCTCCAGCGATACTCGCGCACACGCGATGCGGATGCGTTTGCGGCCGTTGTGAAGAATTATGCGTCGCTGGTTTATGCCACGTGCCTGCGGATTACCGGCAATCCGCATGATGCGGAGGATGTCACGCAGGAATGCTTTCTGCACCTGGCGCGGCAGGCGGACAGAGTCACTTCTTCGGTGGCCGGTTATCTGCATGCGTTGGCCACATCGCGTTCGCTTAATGCCTTGCGTAATGCCGCCACGCGCCGGCAGCACGAGGGGCAGGCGGTGCCTTCGCGGCTCGCGAACGCCGAGCCGTCGTGGAAAGAACTGGCGCCGCATGTCGATGCCGCTATTGCAGCATTGCATGATGACCTTCGACTGCCACTCGTAGCGCATTATTTTGAAGGACGTACGCAAGGGGACATAGCTGCCGACCTGCAGGTGAACCAAGCGACCGTTTCTCGCCGCCTTAATGCCGCCATCGAGGAGCTTCGCGTCCAGCTCGCAACTACGGCTCATCTCGGTGTGGCGCCGATTCTTCTGACGAGTCTGCTGCGTAATCTCGCCCCAACTTTCACTCCGGCTCCCGTCTCGCTTGTCTCTGCCTTAACCAAGATCGCCCTTGCCGGACCCGCGCCGTCGGTCGCCGCCGGCACCACCGCATTTCTCACCGCCCACGCCAAGCTCGTGGCCATCGGCGTTTCGCTCATTGTTGCGGCATTGGCCGCCGTCATCACGCTGGAAATCAACACAAAGGGGCCCACAATGGCCAGTAGCATCCCTGCCGTCTCAATCGCCGCCTCAGTTCGTCACGAAAACAAACGCGTCTGGATCGAGGGCGTCCCGCGGTTGCAGTGGGGCAAGGCCGGCGACAATACCTTCACCGGAGCATTCCATGCCTCTCTGGCGGCCATGGGAGACAAGACCTCCTATGCCCGACTTATGGTCAATAGCGGTCTGGCATTCCGCCTCCGCTGGGGACGTTCCGTCGATGGCCTCTCATGGAACGGTTCGGCTCCCATCGGTGAACTGTCCGATGTCGATCTTGCCCCTAGCACGGGCTGGTTATTGCGCTGGGATGGCGCACTCAACAATCATCGCGACGAAGGCGTGCAAAGAATCGTTGCCTCCATCAATGCCGGTAGACCAGTACTGGGATACGTCAATCGTACTGAATGGGATATGGGCCTGATCTATGGCTACGAAAACAGCGGCGAAAAGTTTCTGGTCCAGGATTACTACTACCAGGGAAAGGAACTCAACATCGTCCCGGCCGACGATGTGCATGATCTTGTGGCGTTCTTCGATCAGAAGAAAGATCCCGTCTCGCCGCACGACGCCCTCCTACAAGGGCTGCAGAAAGCCATCACTTCCTGGAACATGGGCACCATCGACGTGCAGCAGATCAAGCCATGGGAATCCAAGGGCAAGAATCTTTTCTACTACGGCCCGAACGCTTATCGTCAATGGCGCGAAGATTTGGCTGCTGCCGACAAGCTCCCCACCGATAAACTCGCCGGCCTGCGCCAGCACAATATGTGGATCGGTTGCAGCCTCAGCGACGGTCGGCACGCCGCCGCCGAATCCCTTTCTCAAATGCTTCCCCTGCTCCGGCAGGAATCCGCCCGCAAAGAACTCCGGTCCGCTGCCGATACCTATGCCCAACTGGCCGATCTCTGCGCCAAGAGACTCGTGCCCTGCCTTGTAACGGACATCGACCAGTTCACCCCCGAACTTTGCCAGACCGCCATCGCAGTGCTTGGCGAAATAGAAGGTCTCGATACCCAAGCCATGGCGCACCTCATTGCCGCGTGCGATGCTGAATCGACTATCACTTCCGACCAACTGGTCACTTACGACAACACCGATCCCGGTCTGTCGCACATGTACACCGTGCGCGCGTGGCTTCAACACGCCGGTCACACCGTCGATTTCGATACGCTCATGGCCGGGGCCGGCGAAGCCTTCTGCTACTACTACCATCCCCAAAGCTATCCGCTCAAAGGCCAACGCAACACGCAGTTCGTCCACTCCTGGAATGTGGCTAACAGCGCCCTGGCTCTCTATGGCTACCGCGGTCAGTGGGTGTCCGCGTGGAAAGACAACGACATCGATGCGGGGTTGACGTCGCTCAAGCAGCACCTTGCTTCGGGCGAGCCGCTGGTGGCTGCGGGGATCATGCCCAATATCGATGGCATTCACTCGCGTTGCGATCACTGGTTTCTCATCACTGGCGTGGACGCTGCCGCACAAAGAATCACAGTTGTCGGCGCTGGCCCGCAACCCACGGTGACCCCATTCCCGTTCGGCGACGCCGAGCCTGCCGGCCATCACCCCTGCTGGTACGGCATCCTCCGCACGTTCGCCGACGGCATCAAAGGACACTACTGGCCTGACGCAGACCGGCCTATTTTCCCCATCACGCGTGTCGGCCAGCCTCTTTCGGCGCGCGAAATCGCCCGGACCGCGTTTCAGTTTGCGGCGAGCCTGGCCGAGGAACCGCCTGCCACTACCGGGCGGGCGAAAGACACTTATATGTCGGGCCTGGCGGCGCTCGAACAATTGCACAGCGATCTGCTGGCGACTCAAGGCGATGGCATCGAGGATTTCCGCCACCGCAATCCGCTGGTGGAGCCCTCGACAGGGATCCGCGAAGAGTTGGCGCACATGTGGTTGCTGGCGCAGCGCCGGCGAGCCGCGGTGCGCTATATGAGTTCCATCGCGCCGCTCTTTCCGGAAGCTGTGCGATCGAAGCTTACCGCCGCTTCCGCCGCTTATGGCGATTCCGCCGCCCACGCACTGGCCGGCTTTGAGCTCCTCTATCAATCCGCCGCCATTTTTGAAGGCATGCCGGACGATTTTCCCACCGGCGGTCACAAATCCACGCCGGAAAGTGTCGCCTATTGGCAGAAGGTCAATACGGCGCTGGCCGCCCCTGCCGTTCGCAAACAGATCGCCGAACACCTGGCCCAAGTTATCGCTGCCGAGCGCGTGGCCCTCGGGCACATCAAGGCGGTTCTGGCGGCATCAATTCCCATCAGAATACTCGATGGCATTCCTCCCGCAGAGGGACCCAACGGCGGCAATGCCTCGCAGGTTGCAGACGTCACGCGCGAGACCAAGTCGGACCCCGACGGCAGGTACGTTCTCGTGTCACTGGCCAATCGGCCGGAGACTCCTGACTGGACTGCCGCCAAAGTCCTGATCGAGCAATATTCTTCCGCGACGCTGCCGGAATCTGTTTCTATAGAAGTCTACAATCCGGGCGTTCCGATCCGCATCGTCGCCGACACCACCGACGCTCGCGGCCAGTTCGAAATTGCCTTCTGTCCCAACGACACCATCTGGACCGGCTGGAAGACCTTTGCTACTTCTCTTTCCTCCATGACGCCCGATCGCTTCAACAAGAACACCACTCCCTTCGCCGCCCCACTTTGTCTCGACTATGTCCTCATCATCCAGCGTCAAGGCAAACCTTACCGAATCGGCCTCCGTAACCTCGAGCTTCATTTTCCTACAACGCCTTAACTCCCATGCTTCCGAGTGGCTTTCGCGTCATTCAATAGAGCGGATACACACAGTCGTCGGCACCACAAGGGGGAGCGGGCAGGAAGAGATTGTTGAGGGGAGGATCGGGCCGCTTGGGTGGACTGTGGGAAGCCTTGCGTTGCCACGGCAAGGCTGGTGTTAACGACTCGCAAATAGCGGCGTTGATGACAGCGTGTTTATCGCTTGAATCATGCGGATTCAAACCGTCGGCCACTTCCCGGCTTCATTCTATTAGGAGGTAAAAGAAAGCGCCGGCGGAATTACTTCCGCCGGCGCTGGTTTATGAATCGACCAAAAAACGCTTTAGGCGCGACGACGCAGCAGCAGACCCGCAGCGCCCAACGCGAGCAGCGAGAGGCTGGCCGGTTCGGGGACACCGGAGCCCTCAGGCGGCAGTATGGCGCCGAAGCCATCGAGGTAGGCTGCGCCATCGTGGGCGCCATAGGCACAATCCGAAGCCAACAGCGTCAGCTTCAGCGTGTCGCCAACGACTGCGGAGGCGTCCAGATTCACAATCTGCCAATCGGTATAGGTGTAGTCCCCAATTATGTTCTTGATGTTGGCGGGCATGGTGTCGGCCGCAAACAACGTGCTGTAGAGGACCGTATTGGTGGTGAGATCCTCGAGCTTCAGGCTGAAGTGCGGTTCCGCATCATGCTCGTGCCCGGGATCCTGCAGCACCGTGCGCCACGCGAAGTAGATGTTCGGATCGGTCCAGACGGCGGTTTGCGAAATCGTCGAGAAATGGTAGTTTCCGCCGTCGTTGCTGTTAAGCCGTGCGGAGTAAGTGCCGCTGTAGACGTTGTTGATATTGTGTACCCCGTAGCTGGCCAGAAGCGGATCTTCGCCAGCGGTCACAATTGCACTCTGGCCAGGATCGCCGGTGAAGGTGTAGTTTCCGATGCCGTAATCCCAGGATCCGCCATCTTTGGTCCAGCCGGTGAAATCGCCCGACTCAAAGCCGCCGTTGGAAAACCCCGTTGCGCGGGCGGAGCTGACCCCGATGGACGCCGCCATCAGTGCCGCGATCGCAGCCGCGGCCAAATAGTTACGACTTAACATGCTCTCTCTCCTTCCCTCTCACACAGATAACGCTGGTGAAAAGAAAAACTACCTGGTGTGGCAGACGAATACACTTTCGGCCTGCACAGGCACACCTGTTAACTCAGTCGCGCACCGACACCTTTGCACCTTCAGGTACTTGGGTGGACCGGTGGTTCATACATATCGAGGGAGGAGATGCGCGAACACTCAATGGACAGAGAAATTACCTGTCATCGTCCACGGGCTATTCCAAAAGGCTGGATGCCTCTCTCTCCCACGACGCAGCGACGGATTTGCGCAATCGCCACGTACATGAGTAAATGTACTGCGAGAATGGGTGAAGTCAAATATATTATGAGCGTTAAATCGTTTAATTTATCGAGCAAAAATTGCCCGCATTGGCCCGACACAAGCACTAACACGGTTCATTATCGAATCTCATATAGAAATGTAACTGGTTATTTATAAATATTTTATATGACTTTAATCAGCCATACTCCGCATTGTTCATGATGTTTGCTGATCCTCCAGGAGCTTACAGCATGGTCCTATAAGTAGATGAACAAACGTAAATTAAGTCCACTTATCTTTCCTAGTTTGCCCGCCGCGAACTGTTCGTCTGCAGAGCGAAACACAAGATCGCAACACGTTCTGTGTTGGGATTCACATCTTTATAGACAGATGCGTCATCCGATTCCTGGTAGCGTGGTGGAATTTGCGGTACCGGATTGGCCTCTCGACGGAGTCGAGGGATTTTGTTGAATCAGGAGTATTCGCGATGTGAACTCATGGAATGTGTTCATTTGTTGGGTTGGTCGACGATTTCGTCGCCGAGGACCATGAGGCGCGAGATGTAGGTGTTGAAGAGCATGTAGGGTTCGGGGTCGAGGATTTTGACGCCGGCTTTCTTGAGGAAGTCGAGTTTGTCGATGCGTTGTTTGCCTTGGGGGACGGTGAGGATGAGGGTGTGTTCGGCGTCCTTGAGATCGGTAGCGAAGAGGGTGAAGCTGATGCGGCGGTAGGTGCAGAAGTGGTCGAAGCGGCGGACGAGGTGGGCGGGCTGGTCGTCGATTTGCACGAGGAGCTGGTCGGTGTCGGGGCCGATGAGGTCGTAGATGCCGACGGCGGTGCCTTTGAAGTGGAGCGTGACGGTTTCGCCGGGGGTGGAGGCGATCCAGAGTTGCTGGGTGAAGCGGAGGAAGGGTGCGGCGGTGGGGTGAGTGCCGGGGACGCGGGTCCAGCCGGGGGAGAGGTGGCCTTCGGGGGAGATGAGTTTGGCGTTTTCGAGGTTGTCGGGTTCGAGGGGAGCGGGGGTGCGGTGGCGTCCGGCCTTGCCAGTATTGAGGAGTTCTTTGAGAGCGGCGGTGGCGGCATCGGTGTAGAGTTTGTGGCCGGTGTCGGAGAGGGGATGGATGCCGTCGTTGGAGAAGACTTTGCGTTTGCCGAGGGAGGCGGTTTCCTGGGGTGTGGGAGTGGCGGGGAATTTCATGACCATTTGGTTATCGATGACCTGTTGGACGACTTCGAGGCCGAGGTGGATGGACGGGATGCCGTAGTGATCGGCGACTTGTTCGTCGGCGATGACGGCCTTGGGGAATGAGCCGCCCTGGTAGATTTGTTCGAAGGCGTCGGTGAGGGTGTAGACGAAGACGATGTCGGTGGTGGGGTCGTTCTTCCAGATCTTGCGGACCATGCCTTCCATGGAGCGGCGGATGGTGCGCGGGTCGGCGCCAGCGTCGTTGACGGCGAATTCGACGAAGACGAGGTCGGGGTGGTTATCGAGGACTTGCTCTTTGATGCGATAGGCGCCCAGGTCGGAACCGGTGCCACCGATGGCGGCGTTGATTTCGGTGAGTTTGGCGCGGGGGTACTGGGCCTGGAGCCATTCGAAGGTCTGGGTGCGCCAGCCGGCGTTAGCGGCGGTGATGGAGCCGCCGATGAAGGCGATGCGGACGTCGCCGTTGTATTTGAGGCGTGCGCCGACGTTGGGGAGCGCGGTGCGGGGCTGGATGGATTTGAGGTCGGAGAATTTTTGCGTCGCGGCGGGCCTGGTGGCGGTGGCGGGTTGCGTGGTGTTGGCGGCGAAGGCGGTGGCGGCGGAGAGGCAGAAGAGCAGGAGTAGGAGTTTGGCAAATGAGATCGGGGCCATAAAAAATGCTTTCGAAGAGCGGGAGAAAAGAGCAGCATACTGATGAAGGCAGGAACGTCCAAGTGAGGATTTCATTCCCGAAAATCGGATTTTTCGGGGATTGGCGGGAGGGCGGCGACGCGGAGAGGGCGGAGGCAACGGGGGCATCGGCAAGGCGAGTGCGCGCGCAGGGTCATTTCTTTTTTTTGCGATCGACGACGGATTGGAAGAAGTCGGCATATTGCCGGCACACACGGTCGCGGGAGTAGAGTTTGGAGCGTTCGAGGGCGAGGGCTTCACGTCGGCGGAGATCTTCGGGATGGTCGAGCAGATCGATCATGCAGTCGGCGAGTTGCTGGGCGTTGCCGTTGTCGAAGATGGGACAGACGCCTTCGAGCAACTCGCGCATGCCGCCGTCTTTGCTGCCGATCACGCATCTGCCGCAAGCCATGGCCTCGGCGGCGACGAGGCCGAAGGTTTCGCAAACGATGGTGGGAACCACGACGAACTTGGCTTGCTGGATGGCCTGAACGAGCGCTGGTCCGCGTAAGAAGGGGTGGAAGGTGGCAAGATCCGATACGCCCAAATCACGGGCTTGCTGTTCGACGATGCCTTGATGGGTGCCTTCGCCCCAGAAGTCGACGGGCACTTCGCGTCCGGCTTGCCGGCAGATTTTCATGGCGTCAACGAGAGTGGCCAGGCCTTTGCCCAACCACATGCGGCCAAAATAAGCGACCTTGCCGATGGGCACAGGTTCGGCTGGGGGTTGGAATATTGGATCGAGGGCATTAGGGAGAACGACTGCCGAGGATTTCTTGATGTGTTGTTTCATCCACTGACTGACGCAGATATTAAAGTCGCCGAAGGACAAAGCCATGCGCCGCGACTGATAGCGGAAGTACCAGAAGACCGAATCGGTGATCTTTGGAGAACCCAGCGCCATGGCGTGGATCCATCCGAAGGGAATTTTGCCGCGACGCCATTTCCACAGGTATTTGAGACTGAAACCGTTGGAAACGAGGATGTCGTGTTCCTTGAGGATGGCGGGCCATCCGTCCGGATCGGTGATACGCACGACCTTGAATGGGAATTGTCGATCATAATCGGGATCGGCGGGGATCTCCGTGACGATGGTGACGCAGTGGCCGAGATCGGTAAGGCCTTCTGCGAGTTGGTGGCTGCTGGTCTGGACTCCCCCCACGCGAGGAAGAAACACATGGCTATACAGGCAAATCTTCATTCAACATATTATCCTAAAAAAGACGCTTCCAGTGAGTTCCGTGCAACGATCACGGGCATAAATCCGCATGTCGAATTCAATTGGACGAACGGGCGAGGAAACGAGAGGTCCGCAGGCGGGAATTGCCCTTGCCATGTCGATTGAACGGACAGTTCGCGTTCTTTCAGTATCCCTAACGTGGAACGCGGACGCAAGGAGAGAGCATCCTGGAATGTTAATCGAGTATTATAGTAGTTAGATGAATAACGAATTTGACATTTTGGCGGAAGGGCCGATAGCGGCGGGGGATATAGGGGTGGTGTGGGAGGCGGGAGCGATGAATGTCCCGGGGGAGGCGGCGCGACGGATCGAGGAGCGGTGGGCGGAGTATGTGGAGGATGCGCGGCGAAATGGGAGGTCGCTGTTTAACGGGCGGATCACGCGGTTGATTGAGGCGCAGGCGGAGGGCGGGGGATTGCGGTTGCGGGTGGGTCCGGGGGAATACAAGCATTTTCTGACGACGACGCTGCGGGATCGGGAATGGTTTGCGGCGCATGCGCCGAAGAGCATGATCGCGGGATTGGGGAATTCGGTGCTGCTGACGCATGGGGAGTGGGCGCTGATGGGGATACGGTCGCACCGGGTGGCGGCGTATCCGGGGCGGGCGCATTTGCTGGGCGGGGTGCTGGACGAATTGGGGACGGCGGAATTTCCGGCGACGGTACGGGGATTGATTGGGCATTTGTTGCGGGAGTTGCAGGAGGAGGCGCATGTTGCGCCGGGGGAGATGAGCGGGGAGCCGGAGTTGCGAGCGCTGGTGCGGGATCATTTTCTGGCCCAGCCGGAGTTGATCTGGCGGTGGGAGACGCGTACGCCGCTGGAGGAGATTGCGGCGCGGATTGATGCGGAGGAGCATGCGGGGGTGGTGATGGTGTCGCGCGGGGGAGAGTTACGGGTGTGCGGGGAGAAGGGGGCGGAAGTGTTGTGGACGCCAGTGGCGGAGGCGGCGGTGAAGCGGTGGAGGAGGTGAGGGGCGTGGGGTGGATTCGTGCAGGCTTGGAAGCCTGCACCACAGGTGGTGCATTTTTGACAGATGTGGGGCGTTGAAGGATAGTAACGGTGAGGCAAGTCGGGCATCGTGCCGGCGTGCCCGGAGGCAAAGGTTGTGAAAGTTTTCATGTTGGGTTGGGAGTTTCCGCCGTTCATTTCCGGCGGGTTGGGCGTGGCCTGTTTCGGGCTGGCCAAGGCACTGAACCATCTCGACGTGGACGTATTGTTTGTATTGCCCAAGCCTACGGCGGCGCGGGTGGACCAGCCGGCGCGGCCGGTTTCCACCAGACAGATTCCGAAGCTGACGAACGGCGAAGTGGAGCAGGCGGTAGCGCATGCGGTGGAGCAGGCGTATGCACATGAGGCGACGGATCATTTTCGAGAGCCAGAGGAACAGGTGGGGGATGATGAGAGTTTGCCGGGGGATGTGGCGGGCGAGCAGGTGGAGGTGCGGGAGAATACTTCGTCGGCGGTGGCGGGGGAACTGGCGCACGTGCGGTTTCGGCCGGTGGATGTGCTGTTGTCGCCGTATTTGACGGTGCGGCAATATGAATGGGTGCGGGAGGAGCAGATGCTGGAGCAGCGCTGGCCGGCGGGGATTCCGCGACCGCCGCTGGTGGGACCGCCGTCACGAGGGGATTCAGCCCCCCCACCCCCCCCATCGCTGTCGGCGCGGGAGCAGTGGATGCAGCGGGCGGTGGCGACGGGTGGCGCGGGTGGGGAGAAAGCGCCGGCGCGGGAACAGATGTATCTCGAGCAGATGCCGGCGGCGGAGGCGCAATATGCCACGGACTTGTTTGCGGAGACGCAGCGGTATGCGCAGTTGGCGCTGGGGGTGGCGAAGAAGGAAGATTTTGATGTTGTGCACGCGCATGACTGGATGACGTTTCCGGCGGCGATGGCGGTGGCGGATGCGACGGGCAAGCCGCTGGTGGTGCAGATCCATTCAACGGAGCTGGACCGTGCGGGGGCGAATGCCCATCCCCGGATCATGGAAATTGAGCGGGAGGGGATGCTGGCGGCGGAGCGGGTGGTGGCGGTGTCGTACCTGACCAAGACGCAGTTGATCGAGAAGTATGGGGTCGATCCGCGGAAGATCCGGGTGGTGTATAACGCGCCGCAGGACAACGGCAGCGCCGCGGCGACGGCGAGCCGGGGCAAGAAGGCGCAGCGAATCGTGCTGTTTTTGGGGCGGATCACGCAGCAGAAGGGACCGGATTATTTTCTGCATGCGGCGCGGAAGGTGCTGGAGAAGGACAAGCATGTGAAGTTCGTGATGGCGGGCGGGGGTGACATGGCAGAAGAAATCATGGCGGCGGCGGAGGAGATGGGGATCAGTTCACACGTGGTGTTCACAGGATTTCTGCGGAAGCGCGAAGTGGAGAAGGTGTTCAAGCTGGCGGATGTGTATGTGATGCCGAGCGTGAGCGAACCATTTGGACAGGCGCCGCTGGAGGCGTTGAGCAACGATGTGCCGGTAATTATTTCGAAGCAGTCGGGCGTGGCGGAAGTGTTGAAGCATGTGCTGAAGGTGGATTTCTGGGACACGGAGGATCTGGCGAACAAGATTCTGGCGGTGCTGCGACATCCGCCGCTGGCGGAGACGCTGCGGGAGGAGGGAAAATCGGAAGTGCGGCTGCTGAGTTGGGAGGATTCGGCGCGACGGGTGGTGGAGGTGTATGAGGAACTGACGAGCGATTTGAGTACATCAGGGGTTGGCGGGAAGTGAGGCGGGGGCTGATGTGGTGGCGGGAGCGGTGGCGGAGCGGGAGTAGTCGTTGGGGGGGATGTTGGCCAGGAGAATCGCCGTAACAGGTTTGAAGTTGGCGGGGTTGAAACCTTTGATGACGCGCATGGGGTAGTAGGTGACGTGGCGGGCATTGAGCGCGTCGAGCCATTGCTGATCGACGATGACGAGATAGGGGGTTTTCGGCGAGGTGAGGGGAGCGAAGCCGACGTGGGCGATGAGGTCATCGGGGGTAGCCCAGGAGTCGACGTGTGCGCCTGCGTAGAAGACGACGGTGGGTTCTTCGTAGCCGGCGAAGGCGAAGTGATATTCGGGCTGGGCTTTGTGGACCTCGGCCATGCGCTGGCCGAGGACTTTGCTGACGCGGATGGGTGATATTTCCGGCAGGATGAGGGTGTAGAGGATGAGCAGCGCGGCGCCGAAGCCGAGGACGATGACGAAGGGCCAGCTGGGGCGTCCCCAGGCGATGGCGCTGGCGACGCCGACGCCGACGAGGGCGCCGGCGAGCGGGATGCAGCGGGAGAAGAGGTCGGGATCGAGGTAACGCTGCGCGGCGATGAGCGCGAGCAGGCCGAGGGCGATCCAGATGAGCATGAAGATCCAGCGCATTGCGGCGAACCAACGTGACGCGAGGACGTCGGTCATGCGATGCCAGGCTTGGACGAGGGCGTCGGCGCAGAGGATGACCAGAGGCACGTAGGTTGGCAGGGGGTAATGCAGGAGTTTGCCGCGGGCGAGTTCGAGGACGATCCAGGTGGGGATGATCCAGGCAATGAGGAATTGGTAGGGGCGGGGGTCGATGGCGACGGCGGTGCGGCCGCGGAGGCGGCGGAGGGCGTGGAAGGCGGCGGGGACGAGGAGGAGGGACCAGGGCCAGAAGGTGACCCAGACGAGCAGGAGGTAGAAGCCGGGGGGTTTGCCGTAGGATTTCATGGGGTCGTTGCCGACGGGACCGGCGGGATCGGCGATGTGGATGTTTAGGAAGTTGAGGAGCGGGCCGAGGGTGCGATTCAGGAAATGTACGCCGACCATATCCTGGATGAGTTTCCAGTCGGTCTGGATGCCGGCGGCGATGACCCACCAGCCGACGAGAACGATGAGGAGGGGAACACCCAGAAGCGGACGAAGGTGACGCCACCACGACCAGTTCTTGGTGAAGACGGAGAGGACGAGCATGGGGAAGATGACGAAAAAGAGCGGCACGCCTTTGGTGAGTGTGCCAAGGGCCAGGGACAGCCAGAAGAGCAATGCGATCCAGAACGGCACGTGCGTGGGATGCGAGTAGACGACGGAGTCGAGTGCGATGTGACGCTGGTGGGCATCATTCAGATTGTCGGCCCGGGGAAGCTGGCGCGGGATGGCAGAGGAGGGCGTGGCGGCGTCCCAGGCCTGCCAGGCGCAGGCCATGCAGATGGTGATGAAGAGAAGCATGGTGGAATCGGCGGTGGCCAGGCGCGACTCGACGATGAAGAGCGCGGTGGAACCGAGCATGAGGGAGGCGATGAGGCCGGTGACACGGCCGAAGCGCGAGCCGACGGCGAAGTAGACGACGAGGAGAGTGAGGGTGCCACAGAGAGCGGAGGGGAGGCGAGCGCCGAGTTCGGAGGGTCCGCCGGTGAGGGCGTAAGAAGCATTCATGAGCCAGTAGAGCAAGGGGGGTTTGTCGGGGCGGAGGTTGCCGTTGAAATGGGGGACGATGTAGTCGCCGGAGTTGGCCATTTCGCGGGCGGCGGTGGCGAAGCGCGGTTCGTCGCGGTCGAAGAGGGGGATTTGGGCAAGTCCGGGGAGGAAATAGAGGATACCCAGGAGGATGAGGAGGATGAGGTCTTCGCGGCTCCACCAGCGTCGTTTATCTTGGATTTCGGGTTTGAGCACTCGTGTGGCCTCGGATGGACAGTTACAATTCGCCAAAGTAAGTAACATTTACTATATCGCGTTGCGGGCGAATGGACCAATGACGATGACGCAGCAGCAGACCAGCGAAACGGGGGAGCGGCCGAGGCTTTGGTATGAGCCGGCACCGCAGCATTTTGATACGCGCGTTGCGTGGTGGATCAAGGCGGGGATTGTGGCGGCGGCGACGGCGGCGGCGATTTTGTGGATCGATCAGCCGGTGGCGGCGTGGGCTCTCAAGGCGATGCCGATCCCGGACTTGAACAATGCCAGTGCCAAGCATGGCGACCTGGGGCGCGAGTTGATGTTGCTGGAGCAGTGGGGGCAATGGGTGTGTTCGGTGCTGGTCATTGCGGCGGTGGCGTTGATCGATAAGAAGGGGCGGCGGCGGGCGCTGGCGATTGGGATCGGCTGTCTACTGACGGTGCTGGCGACGTATTTGCTGAAGGATTTGTGCGGGCGTACGCGGCCGTGGGTGCTGGGGGATGGGTTGTGGACCTGGGGCGGGCCGGCGGAGGGATTTACGGGCGGGTCGAAATGGGCATCGTTTCCGAGCGCCCATACGACGGGGGCGTTTGCGCTTTCGTGCGGGCTGGCGTGGTTTTATCCGCGGGCGCGGGGGTTGTTCATGACGCTGGCGGTGATTACGGCGGTGCAACGGGTGCTGCATGGGGCGCACTTTGTGTCGGATACGCTAGCGGGGATGGGGCTGGCGGTGATCACGATGCGCTGGACGCTGCGGGGAAAATTGGCGGGACGCGCTATTGCGTCGGCGCCGCCGAGGGTGAGGGAATGGTGGATGGGTGGGGAATAGAGAATAGTGAAAGACTGGGCGGCGCCAGGCTCGGGACAAGGTTTGGTCGTGGGGATCAACCGTAAACATGCCCAGCGGGGCCCCTGCCCCACTGGGCATGGCACCCGCCAAGAGGTGTTATTGTGCCATGACTTTGGAGATGGTGAGGATGGGCATGAGCATGGCGATGGCGACGCCGCCGATGAGGATGCCCATGAGGCCGATCATGACGGGCTCAATGAACTGGGTGGCGGTTTTGATGGCGGTCTTGAGATCCTCTTCCATATAGGCGGCCAGGCGGTTGAGGACGTTGGGCAACTGCCCGGTCTTCTCGCCGGAGTGGATCATCTGTGCGACGCTCTTGGGGACCAGGGAACTCTTGAGGAGTGGCTCGGAGACCTGGGAGCCGTTCTGGACCTTGTTGCGGACTTCTTCCCAGAGCGCGACGTAATAGGAATTGCCGGCGACTTCGCGGACGATGGAGAGGCAGTCCATCATCTGCACGCCGGAAGTGATCATGGTGCCCATGGTGGAGAGGGAACGGGAGAGGTAGAGCTTGTGGAACATGGGGCCGAAGATGGGCAGGTGGAGGCGGAACCAGTCCATGAAGCGCTGGCCGACCTTGGTGCGAACGAAGAGGGTGGTGCCGACGACCGCGATGAAGGTGCCGCCGATCCAGAGGTACCAGTAATAGATCAACGAGTGGCTGACGCTCATGAGGACGAGGGTGGGCATGGGGAGTGCGGCCTTGCGGGTGGCGAAGATGCTGGTGAACTTGGGGAGCACGGCGGTCAGGAGGAAGATGGTGACGCCGATGGACATGACGAACATGAACGCGGGGTAGATCAGGGCGCCTTTGACCTTCTTGGTGGTTTCGCGCTGGCTCATGAGATAATCGGCGAGCTTGCGAAGCATCTGGCCCATGGTGCCGGAGATTTCGGAGGCGCGGACCAGCGAGACGTAGTACTTGGGGAAAATGCGGGGATATTTTTCGAGCGTGCTGGAGAAGTCTTTGCCGCCCTGAACATCCTGAACGATGGCCTTGAGGACGATGGAGAAGCCTTCGGAAACCAATTGTTCAGAGAGGGCGAACAGGGCTTCGGAGAGGGGCACACCGGTATCGACCATGACGGAGAGCTGCAAGGTGAAGTGAATGACTTCTTCGCGTTTGACGCGGACGGAACTGGCGGGGGCGGGCGTGGAGCCCGAGGCGGCGGCATTTTCGGCACCGGGGCGTGCGGGTTTGATATCGACGATGTACTTGCCCTCGGTGCGCAGGGCCTTGGTGGCGTCGGCCAGGCTGAGGGCGGAGATGAAGCCCTGCATGACCTTGCCGCTCTGGTCACGAGCCTGGTAAGAGAAGCGATTTTGGGCAGCGATAGTCGTCATCGTTTATGGACTCATTCATTGGGCCATTGATTCATGGCAAACTTAAAATTTCTAAAAGAACCCCATTCACAATCACGCAATTGGCGGTCGAAAGGTTCTTAGAGGAAGCAAATTAGAGCCTCTTAGTCATTTCCTAAAGCGCGGTTGCCCGCAGGATTTCCTCGTACGTGGTGATGCCGGCTTTAACCTTGATGAGGCCGTCGGCGCGAAGGGTGGCGATGTTGCGTTCCTTGCAGAGTTCGCGGAGGCGATGGATCGATGCGCCGGCGACGACGGCATCGAGCATTTCGGGATCGGGGACGAGCAGTTCGTAGATGCCGATACGTCCGACGTAGCCGGAGTTGCGGCACTTTTTGCAGCCTTTGCCGCGGTAGAGGTAGTCGAACGGGCCGGCGGCTTTTTCGACGATGTGGCGGATGTTGAGGGGCGGCTCATATTGTTCGCGGCAGGCGGAGCAGAGTTTGCGTACCAGCCGCTGGGCGACGATGGAGCGGAGCGAGGCGGCGATGAGGTAGGGTTCGATGCCCATGTTGACGAGGCGGATGATGGAGCTGGGCGCGTCGTTGGTGTGCAGAGTGGAGAGAACCAAGTGGCCCGTGAGGGCGGCCTGGATGGCGATGCGGGCGGTTTCGCCGTCACGGACTTCGCCGACCATGATCACGTCGGGGTCTTGGCGCAGGAGCGAGCGGAGGGCGGTGGCGAAGGAGAATCCGATTTTGTCATTGACCTGGAACTGGTTGACGCCGGTGAGATTGAACTCGACGGGGTCTTCGACGGTGCAGATGTTGATGTCGGGCTTGTGGATTTCCTGAAGGGCGGCGTAGAGGGTCGTGGATTTTCCCGAGCCGGTGGGACCGGTCACGAGGAGAATGCCGTTGGGTTGCTCGAGGACTTTCTTGAGGGTGGTGAGCATTTCATAGGCAAAGCCGAGTTTTTCGAGGTTCACGGGGATATTGCGGTTATCGATGATGCGGATAACGGTTTTTTCGCCGAATTTTTCAGGCATGGTGGAGATGCGCAGATCGATGGGGCGACCTTCGAGGAGGACGTGGATACCGCCGTCCTGGGGGAGGCGGCGCTCGGAGATGTCGAGGCCGGCCATGATCTTGATGCGGCTGACGACGGCGGGGTGCATGGAGTGCGGCGGGCTGATCTTTTCGTAGAGGCGGCCGTCGACGCGGTAGCGGACGCGGGTCTTTTTTTCGTCGGGTTCGATATGGATGTCGGAGGCGCCTTCGCGGACGGCGTGATAGAGCAGGTAGTTGACGAGCTTGATGACGGGCGACTGGCCGGCGACTTCCTGGAGATTGCCGATGTCTTCGACCTGGGCTTCGACGAGGGAGAAATCTTCGGGGCGGACTTCTTCGATGATGTCGTCGATGACGAACACGTTGCCGGTGGGCAGGTGGGCCTGCAAGGTGGCGGCGATGTCGCGCTGGGTGGAGGCGACGACCTGCACTTGATAGCCGGTGAGTTGCTGGATTTCCTCGATGAGGAAGAGGTTGGAGGGCTCGGCGAGCGCGATCGTGAGTATATTGTTGACGAGGAACATGGGGAGGACGGCGTGCTTGTCGATGAACTCGCGGGGGAGCACCTCGATGACCTTGGGATCGCAGATTTTCGGCGAGACCTTGGCGTAGGGGACGTTGTAGAGTTCGGCGAGTGTTTCGCAGAGTTGTTCTTCGGTGAGGAGGCCCTGTTCGACGAGGAGTTCGCCGAGCAATTTGTGGCGGCCTTCGGCTTTTTGCTGTTCCAACACCGCATCCAGGCCCTGCTGGTTGATGAGCCCTTTGCTCAGCAGGATTTGGCCAATGGTCTTGCGTTTGGTCGCGGTGGTGATCATGTGATCTGGCGCTTCCTTTTTATCGCATGGTTTTGACGGCTTCGGCGACATCGGCGAAGACGTCAAAGCGGCCGTCGAGCCGGGTTACCTGAAGAATCTTCCGGCAGGTTTCATCCGGCTTGCAGAGGCGGACCTGGCCAAGTTTTTCATCACACTGCTCCTGCACCCACAGGAGCGATTCGAGCCCCTTGGAATCGAGGAAGGTCGTCCGTTCGAGGTCGATGACGAAGAAGCGGACCTTGCGTTCGAGGCGTTCGTCGACCTGCTTGCGAAAGGCCTCGACGGTGTCGGCCATCAGTTCGCCGGTAAGGCTGATCACGCTGACGTGATCGTAATCTTCACAGCGTACGTTCATATCAAACCTCCCGACGGGGAGGGGGTGGTGGCGATCTTGAGACTGTCGATCTGCTCTTCGACGGCGCGGCGATAGGGTGCGAAGTCGAGGGTGACGAAGACCTTGGCGAGCACGGGGTCGAACTGCGTGCCGGCGCAACGCTGAATTTCGGCCAGCACGGTATCCAGAGGCAGAGCGGGACGGTAGGTGCGGGTGGAACTCATGGCGTCGAAGGAGTCGGCGACACAGATGACGCGGCCCATGAGGGGGATGTCTTCGCCGGCGATCTGGTAGGGATAGCCGCGGCCGTCCCAACGTTCGTGGTGATAGAGGACGCCGGGGATGATGTCCTGGAGTTGTTTGATGTTGCCGAGGATCTGGGCGCCGATGGCAGGGTGTTTCTTGATGGCGTCGAACTCGGCATCGGTGAGACGTCCGGGCTTGGTGAGAACGGTTTCGGGAACGCCGATCTTGCCGACGTCGTGGAGCAGGCCGGAGAGGTAGACGCGTTCGCACTGTTCATCGGAGAGGCCGATCTTCTGGGCGAGGGTGCGCGAGAGTTCGGCGACGCGCTGGGAGTGGCCGCGGGTGTAGGCGTCCTTGGCGTCGATGGAGCGTGTGAGTGCGTGGAGCACGCCCATGAAGAGGCCCTGCATATCCTGGTAGAGTGCGGCGTTCTCCATGAAGATCGAGCACTGGTTGCCGACGTTGTTGAGCAGTTTGAGGTCGACGGAGTTGAACTCGGTGCTGTCGTTTTTGTCGACGGCGAGCATGATGCCGAGGGGACGGCGGTCGCGTTCCATGGGGACGCAAACGAAGCGTTTCATGAAGGTGCGGAGGCGCGACCATTCGGCGTCGGGCTGAATTTCGTTGTGGACCTGCGTCTCGCCGAGGGCGAGTGATTCGTAGATCGGCCCGTGGAGGCTGCTGATCAGGTCGCTGCCGGAGAGGGGGCAGTTGCCGACGAGGACGGCGACTTCGCCGAGGATGGGGGTGGAGGAGTCGTCCTCGCGGTTGGCCAGGGCAACGGCCACGGCGCGGAAGTTGCCAATTTCCTGGACTTCGCGGCAGACGGACTCGAGGAACCCCTGGGGCTTCTGGCTGAAGCGCATGCCGGAAGAGATTTTATAGAGGAGGCTGATTTCTTCGTAGACGCTGGTGAGTTGCTCGGTGACGCTGGAGATTTCGTGGTGCAGAAGCGTGGAGCCCTGCATGTCGTCGTGCATGTGCTCAGCGAGGAGGACCAGGGAGGGGAAAAGTATCGGCGAGATGAGGGGTACCTTCTGCGCCTGGAGGATGAGGGCCTGGGCGTCGAGGGAGGCCTTGCCGGCGGCGCGGGAGAGATCTTCGGTGACGGCAAGGTTGTCGCTTTTTGCGAGCATGGCGATCCAGGCGGAGAGCTTGCGCCGCCGGGCCATGGGGACGAGTTGTACCTGCATGCCGGGGAAGGGCGGGGTCAAGCGCAGGGCGGAGGCATTGGGTGCGTCCGGCAGGGCGCGAATCTGCTGGGAGATGCCCGCATCGCCGGTGAGTCCCAAGGAGAGGATGCGGGGCATCTGGGAATCATGCCAAAGCAGGTTTCCGTCGCGATCGAGGCAGGCCAGGAACAGACCGGCGGCGCGCCACCGTTCGGCCAGCTTGGTCAGCACGGCGGTGTTTGGAAGCACGGTTCTAGTTGTCAGGATCGAACTGCTCATCCTGCAAATCCCTTACAACAAGGTGTTCACGCAGCGCCCGCGGCTGCGGATTTTTCCCGTTCCTCAAGAAGCTCATGCACGCGGGTCAACAATTCCCGCGGGCTGAATGGTTTGGACAGACAGACCGCGATACCGGCCTGGACCAGTTCAACCTGTTCCAGGGCCAGGCCATGGGCGGTCAGCAACATCACCGGCAATTCGCGTTTGCCCGGCTCCTGGTGGAGTTTGCGGGCAAGATCAAGTCCGGACATGCCGGGCATCTGGAAATCGGTGATCACCAGGTCGACCTGCGTGCCGGATGCGGCATCAAAAGCTTCCTCGGCGTCGTGAGCCATGATGACACTAAAGCCTGCGTTGCGGAGTTTGAGCGACACCACGTGGAGGATGTGCGCTTCATCATCCACGGCCAGTATGGTTTTATTGGTTGTGTCGCACATAGTCAGCGTCCTAAAAGGTCAGGCCATGATCGGCAAAGCGAAGCCGAACGTGGAGCCTTTGCCATACTCACTCTGAACAATCATTCTTCCTTTGTGTATGCTCTCGATGATCTGGCGTGTCAGGTTGAGGCCGAGGCCGGAGCCTTTGGCCATGTTCTTGTGCTGTTCCACGCGGTAGAACTTCTCGAAGAGGTGTTTCATCGATTCGGGGGGGATGCCCACGCCGGTGTCGATGACGAGCACGATGATTTCGTTGGTGTTGTCGTCCACGGCGAGGGAGAGCCGTGCGGTGCCGCCGGCGGGCGTGTACTTGATGGCATTGGAAACCAGGTTGAGGGCGGACTGGTAGATCATGTCGCGGTCGGCTTCGATCTGCGAGAAGACGGGCGTGATCTGGTCGATCAGCTGGATGTTCTTTTCGCGGGCCGAGGGCATGGCGACTTCGAGCACCTGTTTGAGAATGCCGTTGAGAGAGACGGCCTTCTTGTTAATCTTCATCATGCCCGACTCGATGCGGGAGATGTTGAGGATGTTGTCGATGAGGCGGGAGAGGCGATCGGCCTCAGCCTGGATGATGTGGTAGAACTCGGAGCGGGTCTTGTCGTCGGTGGCTTCGCCGTCGACGAGCAGTTCGGCGTAGGCCTTGATGCTGGAGAGGGGCGTGCGTAATTCGTGGGAGACGTGGGAAACGAAATCGGTCTTCATTTTGGAGATTTCATTTTCACGCGTGCGGTCGTGGAGCACGGTCACGATGCCGCAGAACTGGTCGGAGTTGTCCATGACGCAAGACATGGTGACGGAGAAGGTGCGCGGGGAGCCTTCGATTTCGAACTGGTGTTCGACGGTGCGGCGGGTGGTGCGGGTGTGATTCTGGCGCATGTCAGAGATGTCCGCGACCAGTTTGGCGCCCATGGTGTCGAGGAGGCTGGCGATGGAGCGTTTGGCGGCGGTGGCGGGGTCGAACTTGAAGACGTCGGCGGCGGGAGGATTGGCGAGGATGAGTTCATCGAAGGTGTCGGTGACGATGACGGCATCGGAGATGCCGTTGATCATGATCTGGCTCTGGCGGCGCTGGGCGTCGGCGAGGCGGAGTTGAATTTCGAGGTTTTTCTTTTGCACCTGAAGCTGGTCGGCGCGCGACTGGAGGGTGTCGATGCGCTGGCGGAGATTGGCGACGAGGGGGCGGGCGGAGGGATCGCGCGGGGGCGGCAGGGTGGCGGCGCCGTCGGCGAGGACGCAGGACTGCACCTGGTCCAGCAAGATGCGGCGATACTTCAAGGCGTCGCGCCGGAGAGCGACGACGGCCAGCAGCGCACAACCGGCGGTTCCTGCGACGACGATCGCGCCGCGGAAAAGGAACCAGGCCGTCAACTGTTCGTGTTGCATGACCAGCCAGTACGTGGTGCCCACGACAAGCATGATTGCTACGATCAGGAGGGTCGTAATACGTGCTTCAGCGGATCGCATATGCCTCCAAACGAAATCCCTAACGGTTCTATCGGCACCTGACGGGTGTCGATGAAGCTCGCAGGCTGGAGTTCGCAAGAATGGGTAGTTTCCACAAATGCCGCACGCCGCGGAGGTTGTCCGCGGCGTGCCTGTGAATTTTGCTAGTTGATCGAGAGAGATAGGAATTGCAGATTATGGGGCCTGCTCATCGGCGCGGGTAACAGGCTTGGTGGTCGCGAGCAATTCCTGGGCCCAGGTATCCTTGGGGTTGGCTTCAACGGCCTTGGAGAAGCAGGCGGCGGCGGTATCTTTCTGCCCAAGCTGCTGGGCGCTGATGCCGAGCATGCACAGGACGGTGGAATCGGTAGGGGCGATCCGTTCGGCCTTGACCAGGGTAATTTGTGCATCGGCCCAATTTTTCTGTTTCTGCTGGACCAGCGCCACAATGATCAGGGCCTGCACATTCTCCTGATCGATCTTGAGAATGCGCCGGCCGGCGGAAATGGCCAGTTGGAGGTCGTTGGTCTGGATGCAGGCTTTGCCGAGCGTCAGGTACGCTTCGATGTTGTTGGGATGATCGCGGCAGACTTCCTGCAGGATATTGCGTGCATCCTGCGGGCGGCGCAGATTCAGGTAGGTTTGTCCAAGCATGACGGTGGTGCTTTCCTTGTCGAGGACATCGCTGCGTTTGTGGAGATCTTCGAGAATCGGCAGCGCCTGGGCGTAATGGCCGGAGAAGAAGAGTGTTTCGGCATAGCTGCGGCGGATGGACTGATCGTCGGGCAGGAGCACGGTGGCTTCGCGGTAATACTTGGCGGCGGCGTCATAGTCGCCCTTGAGCACGTAGACGCGGGCCAGAGCCACACGCAGCGCCGCGGTCTGCTCAAAATAGACCATTTTGTCTTCGAGCAGTTTCTGGGCTTCGTCGATGCGTCCGAGGGTGATTTTCATTTCCGTGACGGCCAGAAGGTAGAGCGGTTCGTTGGGCTTGCGATCCCAGGCCTGCTGGTAGTAATCGTGAGCCACATCGGATTTCTGCCAGCGCTGATAGACGACACCGAGCAGGTAGTAGGGTTCGGGATTGGCGGGGTCGATCTGGACGGAAGACTTGAGGTAACCGGCGGCGAGATCGAGGCTGCCGTTTTCCAGTTCGACCTTTGCGGCCAGGGTATAGAGCGGCGCGTGCTGGGCCTTGAGGGCCATGGCGCCGGCAAGCGTCTCGCGACATTTGTCGTATTCGCCGACGGCGTACTGCTGTTCGGCAAGCTGGTACATGACGCCGACGCGGGTCATATTCCAGTGGTTGTATTGTTCCTGGCGCATGGTTTCGTGTTTTTTGTTGGCATCGGCGCATCCGGCCAGACCCAGGGCGACGGTTGCCGAAGCAGCGATAACCAACGAGCGATAAAGTGAAATTCGGGACATGTCTCAATCCTCTCACGCAGGGGGAGAAAAAGAGGCCGGGAAGCCTGTCGGCTTCCCGGCCTGAAAGCTTCTTACTTGCTTGCCGGGGCGGTGGCGGGAACTTCCTGGACCATCACCGGAGCGGCGGGGACGGCACATGTTGCCTTGTCGTCGCGGATCACGTTCTGAACGAAGCTGTGAAGACTGCTCTCATCAGCTTCCTTGACCATCTTGCCGGTGAGTTGTTCGCGGAATTTGATGGCATCGATGAAGTGATGGTTGGTGTTGAGCGCCCAGTCGGTATACATGAGGGCCTTGTCCTTGTTGCCGGAGTCCAGCGCTTCCTGAGCCTTGCTGTACCAGAGCTGGGCCATGCGGTCGCGGCCCCAGGGCTGCAGGCCGGCGCGGTTTCCGAGCATCATTCGGTTGACATCCGCGGCGGTCTTTTCGGATTCGTTATACAGGGAGGTATCGTCGTTGATGATGTGGGGAGTCAGGAGGACGATGGTTTCCTTGCGTTCGGTGGTGTCGCTGGTGCGGCGGAAGGGCACGCCGAGAATGGGGATGTTGCCGATCACGGGAACCTGGCTGCGGTCGGCCTTGGTCTGCTCGCGGAACAAACCGCCGATGACGATGGTGCGGCCATCCTTGATCATCACGTTGCTGGTAACTTCGGTGGACTGTTTGCCGGGGAGGCCGTTGTTGAACAGCGGCGAGGAATCTTCGGGGTGGATCTCGAGGCGGACGTAACCGTCATCGCCGATGAACGGGCGGAAGACGAGTTTGGTGCCGGTATCGAGGAACTGGACGGTTTCCTGTTGCTGGCTCTGCGTGGTGGTGATGGTCTTGTAGCCGACTTCCTGCCCGATGAAGACTTCGCCATGATGTTTGTTGAGGGCCAGTATCTTGGGATTGGCGACGATGGTGGTATCGGTGATTTCCTCGAGGGCGCGAACGAAGACGCTGACGCTGTTCGAGAGGAAGGCGACGCTGAGTCCGCCCTGGGGCACTTTGCTGGCGAAGTCGGTGCCGACGTTGCCCATGGGGCTGCCGTTCACAACGCCGTTGTTGATGGCACCGGTGCTTCCGAAGACGGGCGTGCTGGCGGTGCCGCTGCCGCTACCGCTGCCGGTGGACGAACTGCTGGCACCGGGGAGGAGGTTGGTGGCCGAGGCGCCGGTGAGGGTTTGGAGGTTGACGCCGGAGAGGCTGAGGAGGTCGATGCCCAGGGCGTTATCTTCGTTGATGGTGGCCGAGAGGATGGTGCTTTCGATGAGCACCTGGCGGGGGCGGGCATCGATATCTTTGAGCGCCTTGTCGACTTCGGTGAGATTTTCGGGGTAGTCGTTGATGACCAGCGTATCTTCGGTGCCGTAGTTCATGCCGCCGGTGTCGGCCATGCCGGTGGACAGGCCGATGATGGCGGCGGGGGTCAGGGCGACGATGCCGGAGCTGGACATGAGGGGCTTGAGTAGGACGGAAGCATCCTGCGCCGTGAGGTATTTAAGGTGGTAGATTCTATTGACGGTTTTGCGCTCGCGCTTGCGGATGTCTTCGAGTTCCTTGGCGGTGTAGACGTAGATGAAGTTGCCTTTCTCGATGTAGTCGAAGCCGTTGGGGGCGAGGACAGCGTTGAGGGCTTCCTGGAAGGTGACGTTGTAGAGATTGGCGGTAACGGTGCCTTTGACTTCCTTGGAGGCGATGATGTTGCGTTTGGACTGGAGGGAAAGGAAGTGGAGAGCGGTGTTGATGTCGAGGTCCTGGGCATTGAACTGCTCGACCATGCCGTCGGCGCCGACGTTGACGACTGCGGAGTTGAGGTTGGTGGAGGAATCGGCGCCGGGCTGGGCGGCGGCACCGGGAGTGGAGGATGCGGCGCTAGAGGTGGCGGAGGCGGCACCCGGTGATGCGGCTGCGGCGCCCGGCGTTGAGGAGGCAGCGCTGGGCGCTGCAGCGGCGGCGACGGCCGCATCGATCGCGGCCTGTTTCTGGCCGGTGGCGGAGTCACCCGCAATTGCCGAGCCGTTACAGACCCACCCTCCAAGGCAAAAAATAACGCAGCTCGTACCGAAGATTTTGTTCACATTACGCATACGAAGTCTCCTTTGACTTTCGCGGTCTGTCCGGTTCGTCTCATTACTGCCCGCGAGACTTATCGGCCATCGTGACCGCTACCGTTATGCCATCCTTTTTGAATTCCACTTCACGCGCTCGTATGGCGGTAATCTCGAATCCCGAGACATGATCACCGACCGACATGAGACGTTCATTGACTACTGCGATGGGCTTGCTGGACCCCACGACCGTGGAGCGTACCACCAGGTCTCTGGCTTGATCGCGAATGGCGGCGATCCGGTTGCGCCGCTCGGCTTCCTCATTGACCACACCGGGGACCGAGGAAGTTCGGTCGACGATCGTTTCGGTCTTCGAACCGGCTTCTGCGGCCAGGGCCGCCCGACGAGAAGGTTCCAGCGAGAAGTAGCTGGGATCGAAAGTGAAGGCCACGGCCGGCGCCAGGCCGCGTTGCTCGCGGAGCGTCTGCCAGAGCCGCTGGGACTCGCGAATACGGTCCTCGGTCTCGGTGACTTGAGTGGGTGATTCGGCCTTGACGAGGTTTTCGGCGGCCACCGGGGACGGATCGGACGCGGAGGCGGAGCGGGGGTGCATGTCCAAAACCGCCTTGACGATGAATACGACCATGACCACGGTCAGCGCGCTGAGAACCAGCGATTTACCGCGGTTGCGGGCGAATTGGCCTTTAATCTGGTCGAGGCTCAAAGTCATGCGGCAGAGATCCTGAGAATGCGTCCGATGGATCATCGGATGTAATGGCGTGAAACTTTGGCAATGATCGGCAATATTCACAAAGCCTGAGAAAAGCCTGTTTTTGCGGTAGATAGCGTGCGCATTATCTGACCGCCCCCGCGTGACTTACGGCCCGGGAATCGCCCCCTGCCCCACCGGTGTGCTCACATCGACGGTTTGGTGTTGTAGATCGACAGCGTCAGCTCCACCGAAACCTTGCCGGTCATCGGTGCATCCGACTCGATCATCATCTTGCTGACGGAGCTCATACGCGGCAGGTTTTCGAGTTTGACCAGGAACTGATGAAATTGCGCAAAGGACCCGGTGCCGCGAATTTCGATCGGCAATTGCTGGCATTTGCCGAGCATGGTCGGGGCCAGCGCCCGGACGGTGATGTCTTTCATTCCGGCGTTGTCCAGTTCCTGGGAGAGTTGCGCCAGAAACGGGCCGAGGTCCTGGTTACCCGGCACCAAGCGGTCGTAGTTGCGTACCTCGAGGCACATGAAGTCTTTGCGTTTGATGTGTTCGCGCAGTTCGCGCGATTGGGCTGCGGCGGTAGAAAGCTGCTGATCGCAGTCTTTAATGCGGGCTTCGAGGCGCGAGACTTCACGAAAATGCGGGAGCAGGCCGAACGCGACAAACGCCCCGATCAAGGCCACGAAACCCACCAAGGAAATCATCAACCGCGAAGGATTCTTATTCGTCTTAGCCGGCATGGTCGGCCCCCTCTCCACGATGAGCTTGTTGTTCCGTTTTGGCGGTCGGCACTTCCGTGGCCAAAAGGTCGAGATCCATGTTCATCTGAATTTCAAAACGGCGGACGTTGTAGTCGCGAAGGATTTCGGTGCGGGTGTAGTTGAGGGAGACATCGGTGAAGAGGGGATTGCCGGAGACTTTGCCGATGAGCTGAGCGATCTGCATGTCGTTGGGCGCCACGCCGACGACGGTGAGGCGCGCCATATCGTGGTACTTGGGGGGATTTTTCAGGTCGCCGACGTAACCCGAGCCCTTGACCGGCTCGGGACGGACGTCGATCGATACGCGTGAGATGGCCATGCCCTGGGTCAAGTCGTTCTGGATCTGCTGAACGACGGCGGACATGGGGACGGTATTGCCCAATTCGCGATAGGCCAATTGAAGATTTTCGAGGCGTTTGATCTCGGTTTGGGTAGCGAGAATCTCTTCGGCCAAGTTGTGCGGAAGGACAGCCACGCGTGCTTCGCGTTCGACGGCCTGGCGGCGCAACGCGACCATCCGTTGGTGTCCCACGAACAGCCATCCCGCCATGACGGCGATGAGGAGAAGCATCAGGCCGAACTGCAAGTGCAGCGATTTCTGCTGTTTCTTTTCGGTCAGGTACCAGTCGGGCAGGAGGTTGACGGTCTTCACGCGGCCACCTCCTTCCGATCGGCGGCGGCTTCGTCCACGGGGTAGAGGCTGAGGCCCGCGGCGACGGCCCATTCGCTGGAACGGTCGGGACGGGCTTTGTCGCCCAGTTCACCAACACTGCGCAGCGGTTGTGCGGGTTCGACGCGCATGCCGAGGCCGGCGCTGAGACCTTCCTGAAGGCGGGGGCATAGCGCCTGGCGGCCGGAAAGGCTGACGGTATCCGAGCGTGCGCCGCGGAAAGAAACGACGTAATAGCGCATGCACATATCGAGTTCGCGCGCCAGTTCTTCCACCGGCGGGCGCATGGCGTCGTAGACGGCCTGGGCGAGCGGCGCCGATTCGTCGCCCTCTTCCTTGCCGGCAGGCGAAGCGAGTTGCAGGCGAATCTGGGTCGCTTCCTGCAGCGACACGCCGAGCTTGGCGGCGATGGCCTCGTTGATTTTTCGGCCGCCGATATCGATGTACTTATAGAACACAATCCGGTCATCGAGGTAGATTACGAATTGTGAACCGCCGGAGCCGACGTCGAGGACGGCGCCGGCCGCCTCACGTTGCACAGGCATGGCGCGGCGCAACGACCGGACCAGCGCACAAGGCGCCAGATCGATCGCATCGGCTTGGAGTTTGACGGAGCGAATGGCTTCCAGATGGCTGCGAAGTACATCTTCCGGGGCGGCAAAGAGCAGGACTTCATCCTTGACCTCGGTGCCGCGGCGGACTTCGCCGGCCAGGAAATAGACCAGCCGGCCTTCGGCCAGATCAAAACTGAATCGGTCCTTGGCTTCCCACTTCACGGCCTGGGCCAGATCAGCCTCGGGCATCTGCGGCAGGCGTACGGACTTGGTGTGCACGGCGGTGGCGGGCAGCGACAAGACACAGCGACGGCCGACGAACTCTCCGCCTTCCAGCGCCGTGCGAATGACCGCCGCCAGGTGCTGGGTCTGATTGCCGGTCTGCGGGACAGACTCCAGATCGACGCTGCAGGCGGCTTGAAGAAGCAATTCGTCCTTGCGGCGACGGAACTGCATCAGCTTGACGCTGTGCGTACCGATGTCGATGCCGATCGGACAAGCTTCTGGTTCAAACCAGTTGAACATAGGACGTCGATGCCTCCACACGGACCTGCGAAACGGGCAGAGCCGGGATGCGGATTACTTGTCGCTCTTGGCGTCTTTGACTTTGACGGTCAGCGCGCCGCTCTCCAGGTAAGTCTGGAGCTTATCGAGTTTTTTATTGACTCCCTGAAGTTCCTCGTCGATGGCGGTGAGTTGTGCGCCGGAATCCAGGAGTCCGCCGGTGGCGGCATTACCGGCCGCCATGGCCGTATGCGGGCCGGCGGGTTGCCACTGCGCCAGCAGATTAGCTGCCAGCAAGACTGCGATAATCGTCAGCAGAATTCGTACGGAACGATCGCCAAGTTTCATACCGGTTCCTTTCTCAGCAGAATGACACTGCCTCGCATTACCTATCGGACAAAACGAGCACGGCATTGACAAGGCCGCGAATGCCTCGATTTTATGTGTCTTTGCGAACATCAGTAATCGGAATAGGGGTGCCCCTCAGAGTCGCTGCCGGAGACGTTCGGACTCATGAGCCCGGTGGTCGGCTGGTAGAGCCAGCCGGTGGAATCATCGGCGGTCATCGTATCGGTCGGTCCCAGAAGTTTTACGGTATTCTTTGAATTGACCGGGTTGTCGGGCATTTTGGGGACGTAGGGGCCCCACTTGAAGGTGTTCGACTGCGTCGCCGAAGTGTTGCCGAAATCGTCCGTGTACTGGGTCATTTGTGCGGTGAAATCGTCGGTGGTCGGCGCGCGGGACATATCGCCGGCGGGGAATCCCGGGAAAACGTCGCGGTGCTGCGAACGATAGACGGTGATCTGCGTCCGCATGAAACGGAGATTATCCTTGAGTGATCCCTCGCGAGCGACCTGCGTGGCGTTGGAGAGCTTGGGGACCGCGATCGCGGCGAGTATTCCCAGGATCACCACGACGATGAGGATCTCCACCAGGGTAAAGCCCCGTGGTGTGCGGGATTGGAAAAATTGTGTTTCATGTTTCTGCATAAATTCACCGACTGGCGTTCAGACGCCTCCTCCGGCTAGATGCATGCTCTGGGGCCGATTGGCCTGGATCGCTGCCGCCGATACCACCGCTGCGGACAAACGCTTGAGTTGCTCGCGTAATTCGCGCACGCGGGAATTGCCCGGGGACATGGCCTGGGCCTTGTCGAGATTCATTCCGGCTTCGGCCAGGGCATGTGGATTATGGCCGCCGTCTTCTTCCATCAACATTCCGGCCAGGGTGCAGCGGCCTTCGAGAGTCATGTGAATGCGCATCACGTATTTGCGAACCATGTCGATGGCTTCGGCCAAGCGGCCCTGCTGCTGGAGGAGCAAGCCCATTTCCATTCCCGCTTCGTCGAAAGCTTTGCCGCGCTGGAGCGCCTGGAAGAACATCTCGTGGGCTTCATCGAGCCGGTTTTGCGCCCGGAGCGCCATTCCCATGGCCATGTAGGCGCTGGGATCTTCCGGGTGATTTTTCAAGTTTTCATGCAGTGCCGGCAGGTAGGTTTCGACCGGGCGTTTCTTCAAATCTTCGGCAACGCCCTTTAAGGAGATGCGCATTTCCCGTGTGCCGCCGCTCCAGCGTGCCGCGTGCGTCAGATAGATGACGGATTCGGCAAAGCGATGCTGGCGGCCGCAGTACTTGGCGAGTTCGAAATAGCTCTGTCCGTATTCCGGATACAGTTCGATCGAGCGATTAAGAAGAACTTCGCCGAAGTCGTTCATCTTGCGATCATCGGTATTGGTCACGAGGACCATACCGGCCCAGGAGCAGGCCTTGGCGGAGTTGGGGTTGTCCCGTGCCGTGGCGATGGCCAGAGGGATGTTGTCCTGCCAATCGGTATTACGAATCACAGTGCGATAGCCCATGGCGACGACGGCCAGAGTCAGGACCGAGACGGCGGCGGTTTGCCAGACGCGCGCGGCGGACATGGTCGAAAAATGGCGCCACGCCGCCATCATGGCGACGGCCGCGGCGATGGTGACGAAGACGCTGGGCCAGTAGAAGAGTCGTTCGCCGAAGATCGTGCCGATGCGCAGGAAATTCGCGACCAGGGCATAGGAGCAGACGAAGAGTCCGGCCAGGAGCACGATCCGCGGCGCCTGGCGACGGTATCGGACGGCCAAAAGGACGGCGAGCGACACGATGAGCAATCCCGCGGCCACGCCCGGGTTCAGCGGATTTCCCGACGGCATAATCGACGGCGCGGAATAATCTGCTGACAGCGTCACGGGCCAGGCCATCAAGCCGAGGTATTTCGCCAGGAGCATGAAGGGCGTCAGGAGGCGCTCCAAGGGTGTGGCGAGGATTAGCAGGTTGACCACCGGATGGATGCCGCCGATTTGGGCGAATAGGCCGGTGGCGTGAATGCGCATTGCGAGGTAGACGCCAAACGCCGTCATGCCGGGGAGGTAATAGCGCCACGTCTGCGATCCGACGAACCGCCAGAAGCGGGGGCGAAGGTCTTTCGACCAGTGCGACCAGCGCCAGAGGTCATAGATGACGATGGCGCCGACCAGTGCGGCGGGCGTTTCTTTGCAGAGCATTGCCAGCAGAAAGCATGCCGCCACCAGCCAACCATGCCAGAGGGCGCGGGGCTTGGCTGGCATGGTCATGATGTCTCCTTGGGGCAGGAGCACGAGCATGGCCGCCAGCGACCAGATGGCCGCGAGCAATTCGGCGCGTCCGACGGTATTGGCGACGACTTCGGAGTGAATCGGATGCACGGCGAAAAGCAGTCCGGAAAGGAAGGCCACCGAGCGCCGATGGAAGAATCGCCAGGCCAGCAGAGCCACCATGACGCAGACTACGGCGTGCAGGGCCACGTTGGTCAGGTGAAACGTCCATGCGGCGCCGGGCGCGAGGGTCTGATTGACCAGGTAACTCCAGATGGTCAGCGGGCGATAGAGCACATCCGGCGGTGCCTCTTCGGCGGGCCAGTAATTCTGCGACCAGATGGCGGTCCACTCGAGATGTTTGACGCTGGGATTGGCGTAGACGATGGCGAGGTCATCGAGGGCAAAGCCGTTGGGCACGGCATTGATGTATGTGCCGACCGCGACCAGCGCGATGAGCGCTAGTATCCACCACCCCACCGTGCGCGTGGCGCGCGGCGAGCCGAGTTCACACTCGCTCGCCCGAGAAGGACTGGTTGCAAAAAGGGAACTGTGCATCACGTTCAATCGTCTCAATTCGTACAACAAAATGTTTCTGCTCATGGCCTATCGGCAAATTCGCGGGCCAAGTGAAGATAATCCCGGACCCGAGGCCCAGCGGGCATGTCGATGTGCAGCGTTGCCGGTCCGGTAATCCGCGGGATACCTTGTGGTTGGTCCTGCAAATTCGCCAACGGGTCAGAGCACGGATTGCAAACTTCTGGAACTAGCTTGTGTGAATCAGATCAGGGCAAAAAAAGACCGGCCCGGATGAGCGCATCCGGGCCGGTTGCAGAGCAATGCGTAGAGAGCTTAGTACGTGAGGTAACCGTTGTTGGTCGTGTTGACAGCGGAGATCGTGTAGGTCGTTCCGCTGACGGTGTAATACCAACCGCCGGTCGAGTCAGCCGCGACGGCCGACTTGCCATTGGCCGGGTTCACCGGAGCCTGCTGGAGGTAGGGGCCGAACACGCCGGTCGCAACCGGAGTCTGCGTGTCGGTCGTGTTGCTCTTACCCGTCAGGATCGCCCACATGCCGGTGATGGTCGGCGGGGTGTCGGCGTGCTGGATCTTGAAGAGCTCGGTCTGGCTGCGAATGGTTTGCAGCGTCGAGGCCACTGAGTTGTTGCGGGCGTCATTGCTGGCATTCGTGAACTGAGGGATCACGATAGCGGCCAAGATGCCCAGGATGATCACGACGATCAAGATTTCAACGAGCGTAAAACCACGTGTATTGCGTTTCATGAGTTTCTCCACAAAAAGTAGAACCTAGGGTTAAGGAATTGTCTGACATTGCCTGAACTTGGGTACTTCGCTCTCAACTGTGCTGGGCGTGCAATATGGCACAGCCCTCTTGCCGGCCAGTTTCTTCTACCTACCAACGCAGGTCTATTGAACCTGCTGGCCGGCTGGAAGCCTGCGCCACCATTGCTCTGCTATCGCCCAGACACCCCCTTTCGGGTCCATGGTAATTCGCGTCAGGCTTCAGTTTCGCGAGTCCGTCCGTCCGTGTCGGCTCGACGACTTGTGGGTGCCTGCGCATTCACTCGGCCGCTATGGCCGCTTCCGCCTCCGTGCGGAAACCTCTATCCACCTGCCGGGCATGCAGTGAAGGACAGGGTCAACAACAGCATCGGCCCAGCCAGTACCCGACTTAAGTTCTCTAGTCGTCTTATGCGTCATTTCTTGCCCAAGTTCCCGTGAATATTGCGCGATGACCATAATGTCGCTGAAATTGCATCGCTGCGACACGCGGCTATCAGCGGACACATCCCAGAACGTACGATATGAATTTGGCTAGTCAAAAAAGACTGGGTAATTTGCGCAATGTGGATGGACCTGAACCGATAGCGTCCGAGAATCCATGTCCCCCCCGAACACTTCTTGTCTGGAAGTCCAATTACACTGACAAAGTCGTCGTCTGTGCGGCCAACCACCGCATCGCGCCGAGCTCGTCCCTTACCAGCAATCCCCGGAGCGGATCCACATCCAGCACCTGCCCCGCCACCAGGCCATCGGCATCCCGCGCTTTGATCCGCTGGCCCAGCATCGGGCAGCGTGCTTTCCAGCGTGCGATCCATTGCTCTTCTTGGCCGCCCTCCAGCGCTGAGCGGAAATAGCCGTCCAAGACACCGAGGATCGCGACGATTATCCGCAAGCGATCAATTTGCCGGCCCGTCATCATATATAAGGATGTGGCATGGTCGCGCAGGTCGGCGGGAAACTCGGCTGCGTTTTGCGCCACGTTCACGCCCAGGCCTACTACCAGGGCATCGCCCCGACCTTCCACGAGGATGCCGCCGAACTTCCGCCCGGCGATCAGCAAATCGTTGGGCCACTTGATCTGCACTCCCCCACCGCCACCGGCACCGGCCAGCGGCGCACCGACGACGGCATCAATCGCCTCCGCGGCGGCAAGGCCTGCCAGCAGGGTCAGGCGATCCGCAACACCCTCCACATTCGGAACCCGCAATAGCACTGACAGCAGCACGGATTGCCCGCCCCGCGCCACCCACGCATTGCCCCGCCGGCCGCGACCGGCGCTTTGTACATCGGCGACGGCGACGAAGCCATCGTGGCCCGCGTTTATGCCACTTCTGGCAGCGCGCAGGCAGGCATCATTGGTGCTGGAGGTGCGATGATAGACGTGGGCGGATTTGCCGAGCCGCCACGATTTCCGCTGCGCTTCGCGCTCTATTACGTCGCGGTAGCAGCCCAGGCCGACTCGCTGAAGTTCCGTGCGTCCACCGCCTGAGGGCGATTCCTCGATCACGCAGCCGCTGGATCGCAGGTTTGCCAGCGCCTGGGCGGAGCCGGACAGACTGATGCCGTCATTGCCAGCATCCCAGAGGAGCATGAGCACATCGATGGGGGATGGTGCAGCGGCAGGGCTCATGCCAGCTCCAGCGACAGATCCAGCACGGGGGCGGAGTGAGTCAGCGCGCCGATGCTGATGCGGTCGACGCCGGTCTCTGCGACGGAGCGCACATTCTCGAGCGTAATTCCGCCGGAGGCTTCGAGAAGGGGAGTTTTGGTTTTTGCGCTTTGCTTGTCTATGGGGAGGGCATCACGCATCTGCACGGCGCGGCGCATCTGATCGCAGCTCATGTTATCGAGCAGAATGATATTTGCGCCGCCACCGGCAATTTCATCGGCAAGCTGGTCGAGCGTGTCGACTTCGAGCCACAACGTAATGTCGGTGGGCAATTCGCCGCGGATGCGCTTGGTGAGTTTGGCGAGCGTCAGGTCCTTTCCGAAACGTTCGCGCAATGCGGCCAGATGATTGTCCTTGAGCATGACGCCGTCGTAGAGTCCCATGCGATGGTTCACCCCCCCACCGCAGCGGACGGCGTATTTGTCGAGGACGCGGAAGGCGGGAGTGGTTTTGCGGATGTCGCAGATGACCGTATTCGTGCCGGCGATGGCGTCGACGTAGCGGCGGGTGAGGGTGGCGATGCCGGAGAGGTGGCCGAGGAAATTGAGAAGGACGCGTTCGGCGGAAAGGATGGTGCGGACGCTGCCGGAAATCTGGGCAACGGCGGTGCCGGGTTGGACGGCGATGCCGTCGGGCGTGAGGGTGGTGCAGTCGATGCCGACCTGGTATTCGCGCAGGATGGCGGGAAGAAGGTAGGTGCCGGAGATGACGCCGGGCTTGCGGGCGACGATGGTGGCGACACCGCGGAGTTCCTGAGGAATGGCGAGTTCGACGGTGCGGTCGCCCTGAAGGGTGCCGTAGGTGCCGTGGCCCATGTCTTCGCGGACGGCCATGCGGATGAGGGCCATGTGGTGGGGATCGAGGGGCGGCGGGATGAGCGGGGGTTGGGGCATGACGACTCCTTTGAGGGATTATTGTGGGCGTGGGGGTGCAGGAAGGCAAACGGGGAAGGAGAATGCTGAATGATGAATTATGAACGATGAATGGTGGCGTGGTCGGTGTAGAGTGCCAAGTCTGATTCCGTGACTTGGCACTCTACTCGCGATTCCAATAGGAAATGCAGGGACTTTTGATTTTGGACTCTTTAATGCGGCGGGCGCAGGGGGAGGATCTGTTGGGGGGCGTTCCAGGCGGAGACTTCGACTTTCAGGTCTTCGGGGGTGGCCTTCTTTAGATTGCCGGTCAAATCTATTTTGCTCATGTCGGCGCGGATGCGGACGGGGAGTTCTACGGTTTCACCGGGGTCGAGCCAGAACGAATTGTCGCTCCAGAAAGCGGAGTAGGCGTCGGGAAGGATCGCCAGGGTGACGGGGAAGGCAGCATGCTGGCCGCGATTTGTCACCGAGACGGTGGCCAATATCTCAGGTCCATCTGTGCTTGTGCTGAGTATCTTGGCGTCCAACTTGGTTGGCGAGCGCTCGATGGTGTTCCGCATCCAGGGGCCTTTTTCGCACAGGGTTTCGGCGGTGCCGAAGGGTGGGCGCGGCTGGCCTGCGGGGGCCGGGGGCACGATGCGAATCCAATAGACCTGTTGCGAAAGCTTGTGGTTTTCTGATTCAAGCGAAAGCAGCAAAAAGAGATAACCGGGCTGAGTTGCGGCCGGGATGGCCCATGACATTTCTTTCGTGGGGCTCCGCTGGCCCTCGTTGGGAACGTCGATGGCCCACTCCTCGTGGTGAACCGTGTTCATGGCGTCATCGAGGAGGCGGGCCTTGATCCGAGCGCCCCTGAGCGGCGCCGGCCCATCGTTGATTGCCGAGACGGTGGCGCGAAAGGTTTCGCCGGGGTTCGTGGTGAAAGAATGAACGTTGGCCAGGACATGGACGGGTTCATTGGCGTGTTTGACGGCGTACCATGCGATTTGAGGCTGGCCGTACCAATCGATGATGTTCCACATGGTGCCGGGCGAGGAGGTGTTGAATGTCCACAGGATGTCGCCGCCCTTGTAGGGGAATTGGGAGCGCCAGTGCTCCTTTACGTAACCGTAGGTTTGGGCTTCGGCGAGCTGGGAGTATTGCACCAAGTCGGCAAGACTGGCGTGGGAAAGATCGCCATAGCAGGAGGATTTGTTCTGGAATAGTTTGGCGATCCGGTCCATCTCGGCGGATTGGCTCTTGATGTTCGGATGCCGCTGAAAGAAATCGGCGATGTCGAAGCCGACGGGCGGGCCTTCGAGTTCAGAGGCGGGGATGGTGCGGCGAAGGAGGGAGATATTGGCATAGGCGGCATAGGACCATTCGGAGACAAAATTGAAGCGTTCATCGAAGAGGGAGACGTAGGCGTTGGGATCGCCGCCCCAGAGGTCTTCGAAGGTGCGTTCTTTGGTCCAGTAGGCGTGATAGGTGCCGCCGCCGGGGGAAGACATGCGAAATGGGCGGTTATCGTAGGCGGCGAAAATTTCGCGGGCGATGCCGAGGTGGGCGGCCAGCGAACCGAGATAAGGCATGAACTCGTTTCCGCCGGCATACATGGCGAGGGAGGGGTGCTGGCGGATGCGCAGGACGGAGCTTTTTAGTTGTTCGCGCCAGGTGATGAGGGGGACGCGTATTTGCAGCGTGTCGGGGAAGGTGAGCGGTAGTTCCTGCCAGACGAGGAGGCCATTTTCGTCGCAGAGATTATAGAACGCTTCGGTTTCCATGACGGAATTGCCGCCGTTGAGGCGTATGAGATTGAGGCCGGCTTCGCGTGCGGCGCGTATGAACCAGGCTTCGCGTTCGGGCGAAGAAGTCAGGAGGTCATCGCAGGGGAGCCACGAGGCGCCCTTGCAGTAGACGGGGCGGCCGTTGACGACGAAAAGGAATCGGTCCGACTCGTCGGCACTCATCATGGCTTCTTCTTCGATGAGGTGATCGGCGTCGGAGAAGACGTTGTCCGAGGTGACGCCGGCGTTCCAGCGAGCTCCGGGCCAGACTTTTTTGTTGAGAATTTCCGGATCGGAAAACCATTCGGGGGTCGAGTGATTGCCGCGGGGAGCGGAAGCGAGGTAGGGATTGCGGCGCAGCTCGATGGTGCGGATGCCGAATCTGGTGGAGATCAAGTCAGACTTGTCCGGGCCGTTCCACAGCGTCAGCTCGAGACGATAGAGGGGTTGAGCGCCCATGCCGTTGGGCCACCAGAGTTTGGGGTCGTGCAGGACGATGCGTCTGTGCCAGGAGGAGGTTCCGGCGGGCACGGCTTGGTCTTCGTGCTGCTCCCAGACGGTGCGATTGGTGGCAAGGTCGATGATGCGGGCTTCAATTGAGCCGGTGAATTGCTCGGGGGCGGAATTGATGAGAGTCGCTTCGAGTTCGAGAGTGCCTTCGGCGGCGCTGGCGGTTTCCGTGCGGGCGAGGGGTGCCTCGATGTATGAAGTTCCGGTATGGACAAGCCGCACGGTTTGCCAGATGCCAATGGAACGAAAGCGGTTATTCCAGAGCCCGTTAATGCCGCCGTCGAGTTCGGAGGACTTCATCGCGTGCCTGGACGGCATGGCGCCGAGGGAGACGCCGACGGGCTCGGGTTCATGGCAGAGGCGGACGACGATCTCATGTTTGCCAGGCGCGGCGAGGGTGCCGGGGAGGGTAAATGTGGGGCCACCAAACATGCCTTCGTGTATGCCGAGGCACTTGCCGTCGACCCAGACGACGCCGGTATAGTCGAGTCCATCGAATCGGAGTCTGACGGTGCCTTGGGCCCAGCCGGCGGGGATTTCGAAGCTGCGCCGGAGATACCAATCGTTTTCGTGGATCCATTGAAGGTGTTTCCAATTGTCGCCGTACCAGGGATTCGGTATTTCGCCGGCCTGAAACAGGGCATATTGCACGGTGTTGGGCATGTGGGCCGGCTTCCACGGCAAGGCGGAGAGGTCGGGCAGATCGGGCTTGGATGAGCCATCGGTTTTTACGAGATCCCATGTGCCGTCGAGGGATACTTGATTTTGGGCGTCGCGAATCGCGGTTGGGAGGAGGGCATAAACGGAGCGACTCTTGAAGTCGGCTTCGCTCAGGCTACTGGGAGCTGGTTGGGTGGCGGCGGGAGGCGTATCGGCCGAGACGCTGTCGGTTCCTTGCGCGAACATGACACACAGTGTGGCTGCTGCACATAGGGCAAGTGTCACGAACGAGAGGGCGCGATGGGATTTAATCGCGCCGGGGACAGGTGTTGCCAAGAACAGTACGGCGGAAAAGGGGATGATCAGCCAGTATCTCATTGCAACGTCTCACATGCGTGGAAATGTCAGTGTCACGGAATTGCCGTGCAAGAGGGATATGGTCGGCATGATAGCCGCGGGGGTGGAAGTAGCAACGAAGCGTGAGTTTTGCGAGGCAATGCATGGACCGTGGCACCTGTCTTTTCCTGCACTATAATGCGGACGAGCTGCCAGTAAGTTGTGGATGGGAGCGTAAGCCCGCGGACTGCCGTCCGGGGCTGTGTGATTGTTTGGAGATGTCATGACGGATCCGCGGTATTACAAATTGGCCAACACGCTGATTCATTACGCCTCGGCGCTTAAGCCGGGCGAGAATATTCTGATCGAGGCGTATGACATCCCGCACGAGTTTACAAAAGTGCTGGTGGAAGTGGCGGCGAAGGCGGGTGGGCGGCCGCTGGTGCTGCTGAAATCGAACGAGGTGCAACGTGCGCTATTGATGAATGGAAGTGCGGCACAGTGGGGGCTGACGGCACACATCGAACGCGAACAGATGAAACGCATGGACTGCTACCTGGGCGTGCGGGGCAATGCGAACGTTTCCGAGCTGTCGGATGTGCCGGCGGAGAAACAGAAGCTTTTCGAGAATTCGGTGTGGGCGCAGGTGCATCATGATGTCCGGATCAAAAAGACGCGGTGGTGCGTGCTGCGGTGGCCAAGCCCGTCGATGGCGCAGATGGCGGAGATGAGCACGGAGGCGTTTGAGGATTTCTATTTCAACGTCTGCACGCTGGACTACGCGAAGATGTCGCGGGCGATGCAGCCGCTGAAAAAGCTGATGGAACAGACCGACCGCGTCCGGCTGAAGGGCCCGCAGGATACCGATCTGACATTCTCGATCAAGGGCATTCCCGCGATCTGCTGCGATGGCCGGCTGAACATCCCGGATGGCGAAGTCTTCACCGCGCCGGTCAAAGACTCCATTAACGGAGTCATCCATTACAACTGTCCCACGCTCTACCGCGGCGCCACGCACAATGATGTGCGGCTCGTCTTCAAGAACGGCAAAGTCGTCGACGGCAGCAGCAGCAATACCGCGAAATTGCTGGAGGTGCTCGATACCGATGCCGGTTCCCGCTACGTGGGCGAGTTCGCCATCGGCTTCAACCCGTATTGCACCAAACCGATGAAGGATATCCTGTTCGACGAAAAGATCGCGGGGTCGATACACTTCACTCCCGGCGCGTGCTACGACGATGCCAGCAATGGCAACAAGTCCGCCATTCACTGGGACATGGTGCTACGGCAAGACCCGGAGGTTGGCGGGGGCGAAGTCTGGTTTGATGGGAAACTGATCAGGAAGGATGGGCGGTTTGTTGTGAAGGAGTTGCTGGGGTTGAATCCGGAGAATCTGAAGTAGGTCACGGGAATTTTTACCACCAAGACACCAAGGCACCAAGACGGCGTAAATTAGCCACGAATGAACACGAATGGACACACATCGTCTTGGGTTGGCGATCTCCGTGTTCTATGGCCCCTGTGTGAACAACTTTTCTCAGAATGCGATTATCGCGGAGTGCTTGGGTAGTATGCACGGCCATTGTCGCGGTCATAACCCACGCTGACAAATCCGCCGCTCTGGCCGATCTCGTGATAATAGCCTTTCCCATGCGTGATGATCTTCTCCGTTCGTTGACTCCATTCCGCAAGTTGTCGGCGGTAGGCGTCTTGCGTTGCATCATCGTTTGCAGTGGGTGATTTTGGGTAATTGCGCTGCTCCGTAGGAAACAGATAACGTTTGATTGTAAACGGATCACTGTCGATCAACTGAAGAGTCCAATCGTTATCTTTGCACCAGGCATCGAAGGCTGGCTCATCGATTTGGAATTCGTACGCGTTGAATGCATACGAATTGTAGTAACAGACGTCGGTCGCTCCCGCCGGAAGCCAACTGATATTTGCGGCGATGACGTGTTCGGCCGTATCGATATGGGTCAGTTCCCTCAAGAACAACAAGATCCCGCCAATGACGCATGCGAGAATCACGGCGACGCTGAGAATTCGACTCCTGCGTGACATGGTGACATCCTTCTAAAGCTGAACGTATTTCACTGCATACTCGTGAGCATTCGAGCGTATGACCTGCTTTCTTACCCGGCGCGGGCGAGGACGCCCGCACCACGTCACCGCTTCTTCGGTTTCTTTTTTACTTTGGTCTGCTGGGGGGTCATGGGTTTTTTGTCGCCCCCCCCACTGCCTGCTAGGCGGGCGGAGATGCCGGCGGTGAGGACGTCGGTGAGGGACATGGTTTCGTTGGTGGCGATGGAGCCCATGAGGGAGGGGTCGGCCTTGGTTTTGAGTTCCTTGAGCTTGTCGCGGATTTCGGCGGCCTTTTCGAATTCGAGGGCGTTGGCGGCTTCGATCATTTCGGCTTCCAGCAGGCGGATGGTTTCGAAGAGATCGAACTGGTCGTCGGTGCGGGAGACGGCTTCGCGGGCGATGCGGCGGGCCTTGAGCTCGGAATCGATTCCGTGGCGTATGGCTTTCTGGATCGTCGTCGGCGTGATGTCGTGGGCGACATTGAAGTCTTCCTGAATCTTGCGGCGGCGGGTGGTTTCGTCGATGGCGCGCTGCATGCTGGGCGTTACGCGGTCGGCGTAGAGGAAGACCTGGGAGTTCACGTTGCGGGCGCAGCGGCCGATCATCTGGATGAGCGATGTTTCACTGCGCAAGAAGCCTTCCTTGTCGGCGTCGAGAATAGCGACCATGGAGACTTCGGGGAGGTCGAGGCCCTCGCGGAGCAGGTTCACGCCGACGAGCACGTCGAAGCCGCCTTCGCGAAGTTCGCGGAGAATTTCCATGCGGTCGAAGGTCTGGATTTCGCTGTGCAGATATTTGCAGCGGAGGCCGGCTTCGGTGAGGTAGTGGGCGAGGTCTTCGGAGAGGCGTTTGGTCAGGGCGGTGACGAGGGTGCGTTCGCCGGCGGCCGCACGCTTTTTGGTTTCGGCCACGAGGTCCATTACTTGGCCGGTCGCGGGGCGCACTTCGATCTGCGGATCGAGCAGGCCGGTCGGGCGAATCACCTGCTCGACGACTTCGCCGCCGGTGAGAGCCAGTTCATATTTGCCCGGCGTGGCGGAAACGAAGAGGACCTGATTCCACATGCTGACGAATTCTTCGAAACGCATCGGGCGGTTGTCCAGCGCCGAAGGCAGCCGGAAGCCGTGATCGACCAGGACTTCCTTGCGGTGGCGGTCGCCGGAGTACATGGCGTTGATTTGCGGGATGGTCACGTGGGATTCATCGATGACCAGTAGATAATCTTTGGGAAAGTAGTCGACGAGGGTATTGGGTTTGGCGCCGGGCAGATCGCCGGAGAGGTGGCGCGAGTAGTTTTCGATGCCGGAGCAGAAGCCGGTTTCCATGAGCATTTCGCAGTCATACTTGGTGCGGGCCAGCAGCCGCTGGGCTTCGAGCAACTTGCCCTGCATGCGGAGTTCCTTTACACGCTGCTCCAGTTCGGCGCGGATGTCGGCCACGGCCCGCTGCAGGTTCGATTCATCGGTGATGTAATGTTTCGCCGGGAAGATGAAGACCTGTTGTTCTTCGGCGAGCAGTTCTCCGCTGGTGGGATGGATGTGCCAGATCGATTCGGCGTTATCGCCGAAGAATTCGACGCGGTAGGCCGTCGTTTCGTAGGCCGGGAAGATTTCCACCACATCGCCGCGGACGCGGAAGATGCCGCGTTTGAATTCGATGTCATTGCGGTCGTACTGCAGATCGATGAGGTTGCGCAGCAGATCGTCGCGGCCGTCGGTTCCATACGGCACGCCCTTGGTGATGGAAATGACGTTCTTTTTGTACTCTTCCGGGCTGCCCAAGCCGAAGATGCACGAGACGCTGGCGACCACGAGCACATCGCGCCGGCTGATCAGCGACGAGGTTGTCGCCAGACGCAGGCGGTCGAGATCGTCGTTGCGCGAGGCATCTTTTTCGATGTAAATGTCACGCTGGGGGATGTACGCTTCGGGCTGGTAGTAATCGTAATAGCTGACGAAATACGTGACCGCGTTATCCGGGAAGACTTCCTTGAATTCCTCGTAAAGCTGTGCCGCCAGTGTCTTGTTATGGCTGATGACCAGCACGGGCCGATTCAGCCGCGCCGCAACGTGGGACATGGTGAACGTCTTTCCCGAGCCGGTAACGCCCATCAATACCTGATGCTTCGCGCCCGCATTGAAGGCGTTGACGATTTTTTCGATCGCCGCGGGCTGGTCGCCGGTGGGCTGAAAGGCGGATTCGATACGGAAGGGTTTTTCGAGCATGAGAGGATTATAGAACCACGACGGCACGAAGACACGGCGGGATCAAACAAAAAGCCCCGCGCGGGTTACGCACGGGGCTTTCGAAATCGATGTTACGGAACAGGGCTCAGGCCGTCGGGGTGGGTTCTTTTTTGCCCTTCTTCTTCTTGGCGGGGGCCTTGGTCTGGACCTTGGCGATGCCGACGAGCTGCACGATCACCCAATCGCCGGCGTCGCCGATACGCCACTGGGACGTCTTGACGATGCGGGTGTAGCCGCCGTTGCGATCGGCGAACTTCGGCGCGATATCCTTGAAGAGCTTCTGGACGACGGTGTCATCCTGCAGCAAATCCTGATCGCCCGGATCGGTCATCAGGCGATCATTGAGGCGCGAAATCACCAGGCGGCGAGCGTGGAGCGTGCCTTTCTTGGCCTGCGTGATCAGCGGCTCAACGAACCGGACGAGTTCCTTGGCCTTGGGAAGCGTGGTCTTGATCTCGCCGTGCTCGATGAGCGACTGGGCAAGGTTTCGCAAGATGGCTTTACGATGTGAAGGCGTTACCGACAGGCGACGCCCGACTACTCTGTGACGCATGGTTCACCTTTGGGGGTAAGGGGTCAGGGGCCCGGGGCCAGAAATTGGCTCCGGGCCTCTTGTGATCAATATCAAGCCGACGTCTGGGCAGCGGCATCGGCGGGAGCGCCGATGGTCATGCTCAGCGAAAGGCCCAGGTCCTGAAGCTTGCGCTTCACTTCACGCAGCGAAGTCTTGCCGAAGGAACGGACCTTCAGCAGATCGGATTCGGTCATCTTGGCCAGATCGCCAACGGTATGAATCTTCGCCGATTCCAGGCAGTTGCTGGCGCGGACGGAAAGATCCATCGTGCTGATGGGCTGATTCAACTTGCCCTGCAGCTCTTCGTTCATCTGGGGGGTGGCGACTTCCTCGCGTTCAGGAAGTTCGGCATCCAGGTTCTCACCCGGCTCGAAATACTGAACAAACGCGTTGAGGTGCTTACGCAGAATCTTCGCCGCTTCGACGAGCGCCATCTCGGGAGACACGGTGCCGTTGGTCCAGATCTCAATGATCAGGCGATCGTAGTTGGTCTTCTGGCCGACGCGGGTGTCTTCGGTCTTGTAGCGAACGCGGGTGACGGGCGAGTAAACCGAATCGATCGGAATGACGCCGATGATCTGCTCCTCGGGCGTGTTTTCCAGGGCGGTCACGAAGCCGCGGCCCTTGCGAATTTCGAGTTCCATGGTGAACTCTTTGTCGCTGGTGAGCGTGGCAATGACCTGGTTCTTGTTGTGGATGGTGATCGAGGCATCGCCGGTGAGATCGCCGCCGGTAACCACGCCCGGACCCTTCTTGGTGACCGAGAGGGTCTTGGGCATATCGCCTTCCATGGAGATGATGACCGACTTGATGTTGAGGATGATGTCGGTGACATCTTCCATAACGCCTTCGATCTGGGCGAACTCGTGTTCGACGCCGGCGATCTTGACGGAGATCGGGGCGGCGCCTTCGAGCGACGAAAGAAGGATGCGGCGGAGGGAGTTTCCGACGGTGGTGCCGAAGCCGCGTTCAAACGGTTCGACGATGAACTTGCCGTAGGTGGCCGAGAGAGCGGCCTGGTCGGCTTCAACCCGGGTGGGCAATTCAAGCCCGCGCCAACGAATACGCATGAGATTTCCTCCAAAATGTTTCGCCCGCGGATTATCGCTCACAAGAGCATCTGTCACACGGACGGAATTAGTGGTCAGTAGTCAGTGGCCAGTGGTCAGAACTAACGGTCCGCTGTCATATCAGACAACAGACCACTGACCACGGCCGATACGATTAAACGCGGCGCTTCTTCGGCGGACGGCAGCCGTTGTGGGGAAGCGGAGTATTGTCTTCAATAGCGGTGATCTTGAGGCCGCTGTTCTGCAGTGCGGTGATGGCGGATTCGCGGCCGGAGCCGGGGCCCTTCACGCGAACTTCGACTTCCTGCAGGCCGTATTTCTTGGCCTTGGACGCACAGTTTTCCGCGGCGCGGGTGGCGGCGAACGGCGTGCTCTTGCGGGCGCCCTTGAAGCCGACGGTACCGGCCGAGTCCCAGGCGAGGGTTTCGCCGTTGACGTCGGTGATGGTCACCTGCGTGTTGTTGAAGGATGCCTTGATGTGGGCGATCCCCTTGATGACATTCTTTCGAACTTTCTTTTTGGCTTTCGCCATGTGTCTACCTTTCCTATGACGGGCTGTTCACGGATTCGGCCATACAACAAGTACGGCTAGTCCTGACCCAAAAATCGTGATTCGCGTTACGTGGCCCGTGATTCAGTTCTTGAGCCGCGCTGATGCACGGAGCTTGAAACAGGAACCAGGGAACACTAGCTATTATCCACCGAGTTCTTTCACGCCCTTCTTACCGGCGACGGTCTTACGCGGTCCCTTGCGGGTACGGGCGTTCGAACGGGTACGCTGGCCGCGGACGGGCAGGTTGCGGCGGTGACGGCTGCCGCGATAGCTGCCGATATCCTTGAGCCGCTGCACGTTCTGCTGAATCTGCCGGCGGAGAGCACCCTCGACCACGTAGGCGCGGTCGATGATGTTCACGATGCGGCCGACCTCGTCTTCATTGAGGGCATTGGACTTCTTGTTCGGATCGATGTTCGCTTCGCGAAGGATGTCCATCGCATTGACGGGTCCGATCCCGAAAATGTAACGGAGACTGATCCGAATCTGTTTTTCGAGGGGAATGTCGATACCGGCGATACGGGGCATAAGAAACTCCTGAGTAGCGGCCAGAATCACGTGAGCGGCGATGTGCCGGGTTCGTGCATCAGACCAAAAATGTCAAAAACGCTGAACGAAGAACGATGAACGATGAAATTCGGTGACGCCGATTTCCGCATTCATCGTTCCGGGTTATCCCTGCCGCTGTTTGTGGCGGGGATTGGCTTTGCAGATTACGCGGAGGACGCCGTTACGGCGAACGACGACGCAGTGCTCACAAATACGCTTCACGGATGAACGGACTTTCACGATTTACACTCCCGGTTCCAATCTGCTGACAACACCGTTTTCGATACGCCGATTAGGTTTGGGTTCTTATTTTATGTCAGCAGCTCGGTATATCGCGGCAACAAATATTCAGTTTCGGGTGGCAGACTAGCTGCGCATCACAATCCGGCCACGGGCCAAATCGTAGGGGCTCATCTCGACCGTTACGCGGTCGCCCGGCAGAATGCGAATGAAGTTCATACGCATCTTTCCGGAGACGTGAGCCAGCAGAATATGCCCGTTCTCGAGCTTCACGCGGAACATCGCGTTCGGCAGGGATTCCTGCACGATCGCCTCGAGTCTTATCGCATCAGCCTTGGGCATGTTTTCCTCTGCTCATTGTTATCGTTCCCAGTGGTCAGTTGGCCGTTCCATTTCAGAAACTGACAACTGAACACTGACAACCACTCGTCTATCTTCCGTCCGTCAACACGTCGCAACCGGTCGCGGTCACGGCAATTGTATGTTCCGAGTGTGCCGCCGGGGTGCTGTCTTTGGTCACCACGGTCCAACCGTCATCGAGGACTACCACGTCGCATTGGCCGGCGATCACCATCGGTTCGATCGCCAAGGTCATACCCGGCTGCAAATAAAAATCCCCCTTCTTCCGGAAATCATCCGAAACGAAGTTGGGAACTTTCGGGTCTTCGTGCATCTTTACGCCGATGCCGTGGCCGACAAATTCACGCACGCAGGAGAAGCCGTTTTTTTCGACGTGCTCCTGCATTTTGGCGGCCACATCCGTCCACCGCCGTCCTGGTCGTACTTCTCGGATCGCCAGGGCCAAGGTCTCTTCCGTGACCCGGCAAAGCTTCTCGCATTCGGGCGAGACTTGGCCGATCGGAATGGTGATGGCCGAATCGCCGCAGTAGCCGCCGAGCTGAATGCCGCAATCGACGCTGACGACATCGCCATCCTTGAGCACCCGGTCGCCCGGGATGCCATGGACGACTTCGTCGTTCACGCTGATGCAGGTGTTCCCCGGAAAGCCTTTGCCTGGCTCGTAAGTGGGGTACCATTGGAACAGACCGTGCCCGCCAGCAGACGTGTAAGTATCGTACACAACGCGATCTAATTCAAGTGTCGTCATGCCGGGACGGGCCATTTCACGGGCCCGGGAGAGAGCCCGGAATACGACGCGGCCTGCAGCACGCATTAACTCAAGGTCCCGCCGTGATTTAAGACTGATCTTCATAGTTCGTTGTCAGTGGTCAATTGTCGGTGGTCAGTTGTCGTAAGGCCCTACTGGGGCCACTGACAACTGACCACTGGCTACTGGCCAGTTACTCGTCCTCAAAATGCCGCCGGATCTTTTCCAGCACGGCATGGGTCACATCGTCGATCGAACTGCTCGTGTCGACAGTTTTGAAATTGCCCAACTGAGCGTAATACGCGATCAGTGGGGCCATCGTTTCCTGATAGGTCGCGATCCGCTTCTGGACGACTTCCGGCCGATCATCCTCGCGAATGATGAGCTTGGCGCCGTCGAGATCGCAAATCCCGGGGTTCTGCGGCGGCAGCGAGTCGATGTGATACACCGACAGGCACACCGGACAAACCCGGCGTCCCTCGAACCGTCGCGAGAGGGCCTTGGGATTCACCACGAAGTTGAGCACCAGCATCAGCGGGCGATCGGCTTCGAAAAGCATCCGGTTGAGCGTCTGGGCCTGGGGCAGCGTCCGCGGGAAGCCATCGAGGACGAAGCCTTTCTTGAGGTCCAGAATTTTCTGCCGCATCAACTCGACCATGAGGTCATCGGGGACCAGAAGGCCGTTGTCGATGAAGTCTCGGATCTGGTTTCCCAAGGGCGAACCGGAGGCTTTTTCAGCGCGAAGGATATCGCCGCTGGCCAGGTGCACCAGGTCAAACGCTTCGCAGATCCGTTGCGCCTGGGTACCTTTTCCGGAGCCGGGGGGCCCCAGGAGGGCGATCCTCATGCCGGTAACCCTCTGGGCTTGTCCGTGTCATATGCGGCGGGCTGGGGTTGCTCGGGACCGCGGACCGGTCCTCCCTTGGGACGGCGAATCTTGGCGCCGCCGCCTCCTCCGCCGCTGCCACCGCCGCCGCCTTCAAGGAATCCGCCGTAGTTCCGCATGATCAGGTTTGCCTCAATGCGGTTGACGAGGTCGAGCATCACGCTGATGACGATCAGCAGGCCGGTGCCGCCGAGGAACTGGGAAATCTGAAACGCATCGGAAGTTCCGCCGAGCATCTGCGACGCCACAATCGAGGGAACGATCGCGATGACGCACAGGAAGCCGGCGCCGACGTAGGTGATGCGCGACATCACGTTTTCCAGGTAATCGGCCGTTCGCTTGCCCGGACGCAGGCCCGGAATGAACGATCCGTAGTCGCGCAACTGATTGGCCATTTCCTTGGGCTGGAACTGCACCGTGTTCCAGAAGTACGAGAAGAAGAAGATCATGACGCAGTAGAACACTTCATAGAAATAGCTGCCATAGTTGAAGTGCTGCGCGAAGAAATTCGCGGTGTTGATGGCCCAGGGATGTACCGCCGTAGTTGCGTGGGTCGCGGCCCGCGCCGCGGCGTCCCAGGTGGCAACCTCGCCTTGTACCCAGCGGACGATCATCACCGGGAACAGCATGAGCGAGCTGGCGAAAATGATCGGCATGACGCCGGCGTGGTTGACCCGCAACGGCAGATACTGCGATTGGCCGCCGTAGACCCGCCGGCCACGCATGTGCTTGGCCTGCTGGATGCGAATGCGGCGCTGCGCCTGGGTGAGAAAAATCGAACCGGCCACGACGAAGACAAAGGCAAAGACCACGAAAAGCAGCTTGCCGGGGCCCACCTGGGCCGATTGCATTTGCTTGGAAATCAATCCGAAACCGTCGCGCACCTGCGCGAAATCGCCATGCGTCAGTCCGCCGAAGAAGCTTTCCAGCACGCCTTTGAAGGGCGACATTCCATAGAGCTTAATCATGGCGTCGGGCATGCGTGAAATAATGCCCGCGGTGATGATCAGCGAAATGCCGTTGCCGATGCCATAGTGATCGATCTGTTCGCCGAGCCACATCAAGAACACCGAACCGGCGGTCAGGGCGATCAAGCCCATGATCCAGAACATGCCGATGTATGGGCCGCGGGCCGAATCGTAGAGTAACCGGCCGGAGTCTGCGCCGGTCAGATGGGCCATCGTCATCGCGCCTTGAATGACGCAGATCACGACTGTCAGATAGCGCGTCCACTCGTTGATCTTGCGGATGCCCGGCTCGCCTTCCTTCTTGAGTTTCTCGATTGAGGGCACCACGGTGCCGAGGAGTTGAAGGATGATCGACGCCGAAATGTAGGGCATGATGCCCAGGGCGAAGATCGTCGACTGGCCCAGGTCGCCGCCGGAAAACACCGACAGGTAATTGGACAGCGCGCCGAAAGCGGTATCCGCGGCCTGCTTTGCATTTTCTTTTAGCGCCGGCGCGTTGACACCGGGCAGCGGAATATAGAAGCCGATGCGGTAAACGCACAGCATCGCCAGCGTAAACAACAGCTTCAGACGAAGCTCCGGGATGCGAAAGATATTGATGATCTTCCTGATCAATGGACCCTCGTGGCAAGAACAATTGTCGTCTCCAGCCGCGGCTGGAATCAAATATTGTAGTCCAAAGGTGAACTAAACCCAACTGCTCGCCGCATTCGCGAGACGAACGTTTCCGCAGGGAAAGAAACTCACTTCTCGTGCAGTGCCCAATGTGCCGGGCAAGGTTTCCCGATGCATTATCCCGCCATCAATGAGAAACCCCCGGGGACGCCGGGGGCTCGAAGTCTCATGAACGGGCGGCCGGCAATTCTTACTTCTTGGCGGCCTTGGCCGGCTTGGCGCTCTTGAAGCGGCCGTTCTTCGGATTCACCTTGTTCTTGTTACGGTCGAGTTCCAGTTTCTCGATGGACCCACCGGCCTTGCCGATCTTGTCTGCCGCCTGCTTGGTGAATTTTCCGGCGACAACCGTAAGTTTCTTGGTCAAATCGCCATCGCCGAGGATCTTGACCGGGTAGCGTTCATCGCGGACCAGGCCTTTGGTGATCAGGGCTACGACATCAACCTTGGCGCCGGCTTCAAAATTCTGTTCCAGATCGCCGACGTTGACGATCGAGAAACGCTGGGCGAAGGCGTTGTTATTGAAGCCGCGCTTGGCGATGCGGCGGAAGAGGGGCAACTGGCCGCCTTCGGTTCCGAAACGCGGGCCGCCGCCGGCGCGGGCGCCGCCGCCCTTGGTGCCGCGGGTCGAAGTCTTTCCGTGACCGGAAGACTCGCCACGTCCGAGACGCTTGCGTTTCTTATGCGCGCCCACCTGGACGGTAATTTCATGGATCATCATGACTCGAACTCCTAGGGATCGGGGATCAGTGGCAGCGGTTAGAGGCTAACTCCGCGCTGTTCTTCAATTTCCTGCTTGGTTCGCAGGCTCACGAGCGCTGCCAGTGCCGCCTTGCTCAGGTTCTTCTTGTTACTGCTTCCATAGGCCTTGGTGAGGATGTCCTTGATGCCGGCAAGTTCGAGAACCGGACGCACGTAGCGGCCGGCCTTGATGCCCGTGCCCGGACGGGCCGGCACCAGCATGATCGACGAGGCGCCGAACTGGCCCTTTACTTCGTGCGGGATGGTCCCGCCCGTCAACGACACTTTCACCATGCGGCGGCGGGCATCCTTGGTGGCCTTCTCGACGGCGGCCGGCACTTCTTTCGCCTTGCCGTAACCGATGCCGATGTTGCCCTGCTTGTCGCCCGCGGCAACCAGCGCCTCGAACGCAAAATTCTTGCCGCCCTTGACCACCTTGGCGGAACGAAACACGCCGAGGGTCGAGGACTCTATGCCACGTTCGTCACTATCAAAACCGCGATCAGCCATGTTTTCCTCAAACGTTTTGGCAGTTCTCTGCCTGCAACCTTAGGTCTTTCTGCTTCTTACTACCTGCTACTGCTTAGAACTTCAGTCCCGCTTCGCGGGCGGCATCGGCCAAGGCCTTCACCCGGCCGTGATACCGGTAACCGTTGCGGTCGAACGCCACCTTGGTGACACCCTTGGCGACGGCCTTCTCGGCCACGCGCTTGCCGATGAGCTTGGCGGCCGCGACGTTGGCGCCGTGCTTCATCGACGTCTTCAGATCCTTCTCGACGGTGCTGGCCGACACCAGCGTGCAACCAGTCGAGTCGTCGATAATCTGCGCCGAAATATTCTTTACGCTGCGATAGACGGACAACCGCGGACGTTCCGTGGAACCCCGCACAGCACCCGCCACGCGCGCCTTGCGCTGGGTTTGCCGCGTCAGCTTCAAGGCATTGATTGCAGACCTGCTCATGATTCTTTCCTCTTATCGCCCTGTTCATGCCAGGGCTAATCTTCCAGTCACTGCGCCACAGTAGGTGGCGATCATTCTTACTTGGCACCGGCACCAGCGAACTGTTTGCCGAGCTTCTTACGGACGACTTCGCCCGCATAGCGAATGCCCTTCTGCTTGTAGGGCTCGGGCTTGCGCTGCCGACGGATGTCCGCGGCCAACTGCCCGACCATCTGCTTGTCCGGACCGGAAATCGAAATTTTCGTTCCCTGGCCCTCGACTTTCACCACCAAGCCATCCGGCACATCCAGCGTGATCTGATTCGCAAACCCGACCGACAGCAGGATCTCTTTGCCCTTCAGTTCGGCCTTGTAACCGACACCGTGCACTTCCAGATTCTTGGTGTACCCTTCGGCAACGCCCTTGACGTTGTTGGCGATCAGTGCCCGCGTAAGACCATGTACTGCCCGGGAAAGTTTTTCATCATCGATGCGCCCGACGAGCACTTCGCCCTTGGCCGCATCCACCTTCACCGTCACATTCGGATGATGCTCAAACGAAAGTTTGCCCTTGGCGCCATCGAAGGAGAGCGTGCGGCCATTCACGGCGACTTTCACGCCCTTGGGCAGGAGGACAGGTTTCTTTCCAATACGACTCATGTTTCTTCCTTTCGACCGTCAGGTGACATCCGCCTTCGCGGGCCGTCCGGTGCGTCTTGTCCAACTTAAGAAATCGTCGCCAGCAATTCGCCACCGATGTTCTGCGCTTTGGCCTGGCGATCCGAAAGCACTCCGCGGCTCGTCGAGAGCACGCAGATGCCCAGACCCTGGATCACCCGCGGAAATTCCTTCACCGACCGGTAAACCCGGCATCCCGGCTTGGAAATGCGCTTGATTTCACGCACCACCTGCTCGCCTGTCGGCGTGTAACGGATGGTGATCCGAATCAGACCTTGCTTGGTGCCGTCATCGAGGATCGCGAAATCTGCGATGTATCCTTCCTCCTTCAGCACCCGGGCAATGCCCTGGCAGATGTTGGAGTTTTTGACGTCCACCGTCTTGTGTTTGGCCGCGGCGGCGTTGCGGAGACGGGTCAGCATATCGGCGATTGTGTCGCTCATATTTTCGTCCTGAGTCTTGAGTCCTGAGTCCTACTCTTATTACCAGCTCGACTTCCGCATGCCCGGGATCAATCCGGCATGCGCCAATTCACGCAGCATGATTCGCGAGATCTTGAACTTCCGGTAGTACCCGCGCCGGCGGCCGGTCAGTTCGCACCGCCGCGCCACGCGCGTCGGGTTGCTGTTCCGCGGCAGCTTCGCCAGACCTGCGTAGTTCTTCTCTTCCTTGAGCTTCTTGCGGATGTCTGCGTACTTCAGCACCAGTTCCAGCCGCTTCTTGTACCGGGCTTTCCAAGCTTTTGTCGCCATAGGTTAATTTCCGTTTTCCAGTACCGTTTATATCCTGCGTCTTCTGTTTCGCGTTTCCAGTTTCTCAGCCGGCCTTCTTGGCCGTTTCTTCCTGACGGAACGGCATACCCAGTTGCTTGAGCAACGCCAGGCCTTTCAGGTTGTCGCCGGCCGAGGTCACGATCGTAATGTTCATGCCCTGGTGGAAGGTCACTGCTGCGGAATCGACTTCCGAAAAGACCGTCTGTTCGGTCAAGCCCATGTTGTAGTTCCCGCGGCCGTCAAAACCCTTCGGATTCAATCCGCGGAAGTCCTTCACACGGGGCACGGCCAGGTTGATCAGGCGGTCGAGGAATTCCCACATGCGGTTGCCCCGCAGGGTTACCTTCGCACCGATCTCCATGCCTTCACGCAGCTTGAAGTTCGACACGCTTTTCTTGGCCTTGCAGATCACGGCCTTCTGGCCGGCAATTGCTGACAGTTCCTTGACGGCAACTTCGAGCCGCGGCTTTTCCGCAATCGCCTTGCCCAGGCCCATCGAGATCACAACCTTTTCGACCTTCGGAATCGCCATCTTGTTCTTGATGTTCAGCTCGGTCGCCAATGCGGTGGAAATCTGCTCGTCATAACGTTTCCGCAGCCGGGGCACATAACCTTCGGGGAACGGCTGGGGAGCGCTGTCTTCTTCGCGCTTCTTGCCGCCGCCCTTTTTGGACTTGCCTTCGGCCGGCGCGGCGGAGACTTCCGTCGTGGTGCTGGCGGCTTCCTTGGCCTTGGCAGCCATCTCGGCCTTCTTGGCGGCTTTGGCGGCCTTTTCGGCTTCGATCTGCTCGGGCGTCTTAGTCGCCTTCTTTTCCGGTTTCTTTTCTTCTTTCGCCATGATTCTTTTTCCTCTTGCTCAGAGCCCCAAGCTGATCTTGGTTGCGGAGCCGTTTGTTTTTCGTTTCGTCACCCCGACCTGCCGGGGACTGTATTGCTTACTGGGTCAGGCCTTGTTGACCAATCCCAGGTCGCTGCCGCTCTTGATTGCGATGCGATGTTTTTCGCCATTCGTAATGACAAACTTCACGCGTGTGCCCTTGCCGGTCTTCGGATCCACCGGCTGCACCTTGGCGATATTCAACGCGGCTTCCTTCTGAATGCGTCCGCCCTTGGGGTTGGTCTGTGTCGGCTTCAGGTGCTTCCACACCATGTTGATGCCTTCGACGACCACCTTGCCGGCATCGCGGTTGATCCGCAACACTTTGCCGGTTTTGCCCTTGTCGTCACCCGAACGGATGTAAACGACATCATCTTTTTTGATCCGCGAGGCCATCGTCATTTCCTTCTAGCTTCTGGCTTCCAACATCCGGCTTCGTACGTCAAACCACTTCCGACGCCAGCGATACGATCTTCATGAAATTCTTTTCACGCAGTTCACGGGCCACCGCACCAAAAATACGCGTGCCACGCGGATTTCCATCGGCGTCCACAATCACTGCGGCGTTCTTGTCAAAGCGCACATAGGAACCATCCGCGCGACGCAGCGGCTGACGCGTCCGGACGATCACCGCCTTGGCGACCTCGTGCAGCTTCACATCGCCGTTGGGACTGGCGGTCTTGACTGCCACGACAATCAGGTCGCCCACCGTGGCGACGCGCCGGGTGAACTTGCCACGCGCCGACGAGCCACGAAGCACCTTGATGCACATGGCGGTCTTGGCGCCCGTGTTGTCTGCGATATCTACTCGAGTCTGCTGTTGAATCATGGCTACACCTTAAAGGGGTCCGGTTATTTCCTGTTCCGGGGCTGATGCCCGAACCCGTAATTCGTCCTGTCTTGCGGGGCTCAGGCGGTTGTCGCCGGAGCCGCTACATCCTTCTTCTTCTCGAACATCTTCGAGGCTTCGCCTTCGAGGATGCTCGTGTCGATCTGCTTGCCCTTGGTCACGATGCGCACCAGCCGGTAGGTCTTGCTCTTGCTGACCGGGCGGCAGCTCATTACTTCCACGTGGTCGCCGAGGTGCGACTCGTTCTTTTCATCATGCACGTGCAGCACGGTCTGTCGCTTCACGTACTTGTTGTACTTCGCATGCTTCGACAGGTATTCGAACACGACCTTGCGGGTCTTGCTCACCTTGTCGCTGGTCACGACTCCGATGAGTCGCGGACGCAGCTTGCGGGATTCTGTCTTTGTGGCGGTACCGGTCGTCATATCACTATTCCTGCCTGCTTATGCCTTGGTCTTTGCCTGCTCGGGCTGGGCGCTGCGAAGCGTCAGGATCCGGGCAATATCTTTCTTGATCTTCCGAAACTGGGAGACGTCCTTGACCTTCTCCGTGGCGGACTGGGTCTTGAGCTTGAAGAGCTCTTCCCGCAGTTCCTGCTCGCGGACGCGGAGCTGGTCGGGCGCCATCTTCCGGAATTCTTTTAACGTTTCGCTGGCCATGACTCACTTCCGTTTCGCGCTGCGCGCTTGCCTTACAACGTGTGCCGACGCTTCACAAACCGCGTCATCACGGGCATTTTGTACGCCACACGGGCAAACGCCCGCTTGGCCACCGCTTCATCGACACCGGCGATCTCGAACAGGATCGTGCCCGGCTTGACTTCCGCGGCCCAGAATTCCGGCTCGCCCTTGCCGGTGCCCATTCGGGTTTCCAGCGGCTTCTTTGAAAAGCTCTTGTGCGGGAAGATCCGGATATACACCCGGCCTTCACGGGCCAGAAAGTGCGAGCAGGCCACGCGGCCCGCTTCGATCTGCCGACCGTTGATGCGGCCGGGCTCCAGGGACTGCAGCGCGTATTCGCCGAAGCTCACCTTGTTTCCACGGGTCGCATTACCCCGCATGACGCCGCGCTGTTGCTTGCGCCACTTAACTCGGGAGGGCATCATTGCCGCCATGAAATACACTCCTACGATCGAAGGGCTTGGTCGTTAGCCGGTCCGTTGGGGAAATTCCGGTTCACTACTTCGCCATGCAACGATTCACCAGTCCTTATCGCCGCCGCGGACGCCGCTGGGCATTTACACCCGCCGCCGCCGCCGCATCCGTTTCCGCGTACGTGCCCAGGTAGATCCACACCTTGATGCCGATGATTCCATACGGCGTCCGGCAGTGAAACTGACCATAGTTGATGTTCGCCTGCAGCGTGTGCAGCGGAATCGATCCGTTGATCATCTTCTCGACGCGGGCGATTTCCGCACCGCCGATACGACCCGACAACTGAATCTTGATACCCTTGGCGCCTGCATTACGCGTCGCCTCGGCCTTCTGCTTCAACACCCGGCGAAACGCCGAACGCTTCTTCAATCCTTCTGCGATCGACTCGGCCACCAACTGGCCGTTGAGATCCGGGCTGCCGATCTCGGCAATCTCCACCTTGACCTTGCGGCCGGTGAGGTTCTCGAGCTCGTTCCGCAGCTTGTCGACTTCAGCGCCCTTGGGGCCGATGACCACGCCCGGACGCGCCGTGTGCAACAGCACCTTCAGTTCTTCGCGGGTCCGCTCGATCTCCACCTTCGCCACCGCCGCGTACGGCGGCTGGCGGTTGAGCTTCTCATCCACGAACTTCCGGATCTTCTGATCTTCGATCAGCAGTTCTCCGAACAACTTCTTCGGTGCAAACCAACGGCTCGTCCAGCCTTCAGTAATGCCTACCCGGAAACCGTGAGGATGAATTTTCTGACCCATTGATGACCTCTTTACTTGCTCTCCGCGGTGGCAACCGCGGCTTCAGTCTTCTTGTTCTTCTTCTGCAAACGCTCGCGCCGCACTTCCAACTGTTTGCGCTTGGCCTTGCCCAGCTTCGGCGTGCCTTCTTCCACCTCGATGGTGATATGGCACAGCCGCTTGAAAATCGAATACGCCTTGCCGCGATCCTTCGGCTGAAAGCGCTTCATGATCGGACCATCATCACAGAAGGACTTGGCGACAAAAAGCGATTCCACATCCGCTTCTTTCGTGTCCGCGTTGGCAATTGCGCTCTTGAGAACCTTGGCCACCATGATGGCGCCGCGCTTCTTGTTGAACTTCAGGAGATCGAGCGCCTCGCCGACCGGCTTGTTCCGGATCAGGTCCGTCAGCAGCCGCGCCTTACGCGCCGTGATTCTCGCAAACCGCCATTTACTTACATACGCCATGTCTAACCTCGTTCGTAACCGGCATCTGCCAATTACCAATGACCCATTACTTCGTCGGCGCCGCTGCCGGCTCTTCCTTCTTGACCATCGTGTGACCCTTGAACTGGCGGGTAAACGAGAACTCGCCCAGTTTGTGGCCCACCATGTCTTCCGTTACGAACACGCGTTTGAATTCCTTGCCGTTGTGAACCTCAAACGTGTGGCCCACAAAGTCGGGAATGATTGTCGTCGAGCGCGACCAGGTTTTGATCGGCGCCTTGGAGCGCTTCGCGTTGAGCTCGTTGACCTTCTTGAGAATGTAATCCGCGACAAACGGACCTTTTTTCGTGCTACGGCTCATATTTCAACCTTCTTCTTGCGTCTCGATTCGTTCTTCGTGCGTCCTGCGTCTGGCCTAATTAGCGTCGCTTGATCACGGACTCGCCATAACGCACCGTCATACGACGGCGAATGATGCTCTTGCCGGAATTCTTGCGTGGGTTGCGCGTCTTGCCGCCCTTGGCGGGCACGCCCCACTTGCTGACCGGATGGCGACCGCCACCGGACCGACCTTCACCGCCGCCTAGCGGGTGAGCTACGGGGTTCTGCGCCACGCCGCGGACCGTCGGGCGAATCCCGCGATGGCGGGTGCGTCCGGCCTTGCCCCAGCGAATGTTGATCCAGTCGATATTCGAAAGCTGACCGATCGTCGCACGGCACTTCCAGTGCACCTGGCGGACTTCGCCGCTGGGCAACTGAATCGTCGCCTTTCCGGCGTCTTTACCAATCAGCCGCGCCAGGCCACCAGCGGAGCGGCACAGCCGACCGCCCTGACCGGGCACCATTTCAATATTGTGAATTTCGTGACCGACGGGAAGAATTTCCAGCGGCATTGCGTTGCCTACGGTCTTTTCGATGTCTGCGTTCGTTCCCGATTCGACCACGTCACCGACCTTGAGCCCTGCGGGAGCCAGGTTGTAACGCTTCTCGCCATCCTCGTACTGAACCAAGGCGATGTAGGTAGAACGGTTGGGATCGTATTCGATCGTCTGAACCGTGGCCTTGATGCCGTCCTTGGTCCGCTTGAAATCAATCTTGCGATAGAACTGCTTGTGACCGCCGCCGATGTGCCGACAGGTGATCCAGCCCGTATGGTTACGGCCGCCGGTCTTCTTGCGGCGCGAGATCAGGCTTTTCTCAGGCTTATCCGTCGTCAATTCCGTGAACGCATTCACGCTGCTGTTGCGGCGTCCCGCGGAGGTCGGCTTGTAAACTTTGATCGGCATGGTCGTCCGTCCTAACTCTTCTTGATTCTGGCTTCCTGCTTACTTACTTCCGCGTTAGAACAAGTCAATCTTGTGATCCGCGTGCAACGTGATGATCGCCTTCTTCCATTCCGGGGTGTTCTTGTACCCGGTCTTGGTGCGGCGCGGCTTGCCCGGAACGTTCTGCGTCCGGACATCCACCACCTTCACGTGGTAAAGCTTCTCGATCGCTTCCTTGATCTGTTCCTTGTCGGCACTCTTGTCCACCTCGAAGGTGTAGGCGTTCCGGGCGTTGGCCAGAAACGTCGTCTTCTCCGAGATCAGCGGGGCCTTGATTACTTCTGTTTCATGCAACTGCATGGCTTTGTTCCTAAGTCTCGTGTCCTGAATTCTGAGTCGCCATTAAACATCGAGTCCTGATTTTCGAGGCTCTTGGCCTCGACACTCAGGACTCGTCACTTTCTTTCACTTTGCTCGGCGTGCACGTTTTGAGAACGTTTTCGAAGGCTTCCTTGGTGATGATCAACGTTCGCTTGGAGAGCACGTCGTACGCGTTCAAATCGGCCGCGGGCTTGATCGACATCCGCGAGATATTGCGTGCCGAACGCCACAGGAAGCGATCGATGCCGTTGGTGGCAATGATTGCCGAGCGGTCTACATTCAGATTTTTAAGGATTTTTGCGACTTCTTTGGTTTTCGGCGTCGCAACGGTGAAGGTGTCGAGGATCTTGAGATTATTGGAGAGGATCTTGGCGAGAATGGCGTTGGCGCGGGCGAGGCGGCGTTGCTTGAGCGGCATGTCCTGGCGGAAGTCCCGCGGACGCTTGGCGAAGGCCATGCCGCCGCCCTTCATCACGCTGGTTCGCAGGTTGCCGCGACGGGCATTGCCCGTATGCTTCTGAGCATAAAGCTTCTTCGTGGAGCCTTCGATTTCCGCGCGGCTCTTGGTGCGAACCGTGCCCTGGCGCTGGTTCGCGTTATGCCGCACCAACGCCTGCTTCAACAACGCGGGACGAACGACCGTGCCGAGCAGGGCCTCGTCCACCGGGAACTTCCCGACCTCGTTGCCGTCCATATTCAAAACCGAAACTTCAATCATGGCTATTCTCGCCGTTCTTATATTTCCAGCTTCCGCTTACTTCGTATTATTCACGACCGTCTTGGCCTGTCGGATGAACAGGATTCCGCCGTTGGCGCCGGGCACCGTGCCCCTGACCAGCAGCAGATGCTTTTCTTTATCGACGCTCACCAGGAACAGGTTCCGGGCGGTGACCTTTTCGTCGCCGAGGTGACCGGACATCTTCTTGCCCAGACGAATCGCACGGCCGTGACCGCGGGTTCCCTGGCCGCCGCCGATGCCGCCAGGCGAACGATGCTTACGTTCAGTGCCGTGCGAACCCGGCTGGCCGCCGAAGTTCCAGCGTTTCATGACGCCCTGAAAACCCTTGCCTTTGGAGATGCCCGTTACGTCGACGTACTTGATCGTCTCAAACGTATCGACATCCAGAGTGGCACCGGCCGTCAGCGGGCTCTTTGCGGTCAGACGCACTTCGCGGAAGAATTTCTTCGGCGTGGTCTGGCCGGTCTTTTTGCAGTGACCGACGATCGGCTTGCTCGTCCGACGCTCCTTGGCGTCTTCAAAGCCCAACTGGATGGCGTTATAGCCATCCTTGCCGTCTTCGGTTTTCACCTGGGTAACTACGTTCGGCCCCGCTTCAATAACGGTCACCGGAACCACGGTACCCTTGTCGTCATAGACGCGGGTCATCCCGATCTTCCGGCCCAATAGCGCGGCAATAGAACCTTGACCATTTTCGCTCATGGCATACCTCACTCCACGATCGCCTCATCTGAACCCGTTTCCCTCCGCGAAGAGGGTGTCAGGTTCACCGCGATATCCCGTCCGGACAACTTTCCGGCTTCGAACCGGGACCGTAATTGGCGATTCTCATTTCTGAGCCTCAGGCCGCAGCTTTGCGCCGCGTTGAGGCCTCGCCGTTTCAGGCCCGATCGGGATCACTCTGGTTGGGCAGTTCCGTGGAAACTGCGTTGTTGGTGCCCGACGTCTTTCGACGTCCTCGCCCTGCCTAAGCGTTTTCACGCTCCCGGCCGATGGCAAGAGGGGCAAATTTACCAGCCCCCCTCGCTAATGTCAACTGTATTGGTGGCGAACGCCGCGGAAAAATGCTCCCTTCCCCGCCCCGCGAAGCCCCCAATCACTCTTTCAGATACGCGTCCATCTTCCGGTCCAGTTCCGCATAATCCGGCGTGCCACGCATAAACGTTTTACCCATCATCATTTGCGGCATCATCCAATTGCGCGAGTATTTCGCGTTCGACGCATACAACTGAATATCCGTTTTCAGTTGCTGGTCTACCCACGGATCTTTCAGCGCTTTCGCCAGTTCGGCGGCACCGACCATATCCGCAGCGTGGCCCTCCGCCACATCAGCGCCAGGTTCGAGGTAGGGATCGAAGAGATAATCCACGAATCCGGCAAATTTTCCAGGATTCGCCCGCCACACTGCCAAGGCCAGCCGCGCCAGCCGGCAGGGATTTCTCCTCTTCATGCCTGCTGCCGGTATTTCTTGGTTGCACGTGGAGTCGAGGGGCATGGGCAAGGCGACGATCGCTAATTTCCCGCCATTTCGTGCGCGGACGGCCTCCAGTTGCGAGTGCAGGTTGCGGCAGTGCGGACAGTTGACGTCGAAGAGCAGGACGACCAGGTGAGGGGCATCGGGCGAGCCGAGGATCGGAACCTGGTGCAAGTCGAGGCGGACTTTCCCCTTGTAGAAAAGGATTTCGGGGTGTTCGCCGCGGACGATCTGAAAATCGGGCCCGCCGCTGGTGTCCCACGTGACGGTGGATGTTCGCAGGTATATCTGTCCGAGTATCAGCACCAGTAGCGCCACAATCCCCAGGATAAATCCTTCGCGCGGCGCACGGATCCACTTTCGCAGTAGCAGCAATGCGGCGCCCGCTCCGCAGAGGTGGGCGGCGATGCAGTAGGGACAAAAATGATGCAGGACAATTATCTGGAGGAAAACGAACCAACTGGCGGTGCCGAGGATGGCGCATCCCAGTGCGGCCATGGCGGTTCGTTGCCAGCGCGTCGAACTGAGGAAGGTCAGACAGATCATCGCCCCGTAGGCGGCACAGGCAGGGCCGGCGACCGGCACGTACCACCACTTGGACCAGCGGCTCTGCAGCACTTCATTGCAGCCGCCCTCGCTGCCGCAACCGACGATGGAACCGGCTTTGAGTGCGGAAATGAAGAGGTATGCCGCCACGGCGGCTGCGATGCCCAGGAGCAGACGGGCCAGCCACAAGGTCATGGCGCGGCGTCGTTCAATGGGTGCGTTCAGGCGAGCCAGTACAGCTTCCGGTGTTTGATCCATCGCCGAATTGTAACCGGAAAATCACGATGCAAAAGCGAACGCCCGGATTCACGGTGGGTGAATCCGGGCGCGGGTTATTCGATGAGGTGTTCCGCCAAGGCGTGCAGGCTTGGGAGACTGCACCACCAATCAGGCTTTGATTTTGACGAACACGCCGGCGGGAACGACGAGCCGGTTGAGGGCTTCGATCGTGCGCGGAGTGGGCTCAAGAATGTCGATGACACGTTTGTGGGTACGGATTTCGAACTGTTCGCGGCTCTTCTTATCGATGTGCGGGGAGCGGAGGACAGTGAACTTCTCGATACGCGTGGGCATCGGGATCGGACCGCGAACCTTGGCGCTGGTACGCTTGGCGTGATCGACGATTTCCTTGGCGGAGGCGTCGAGAGCCCGGTGATCGTAAGCTTCCATGCGGATACGGATACGTTCGTGGGGATTGGCAGCCATGGCGGTTCCTTTGCGTCTCGAGAGAGATTTCCTCAGTCGCAGCGGTGTGCTGCGAGAGAGCCGGTGTTCACTTGTTGGCGCCACCGGAGAGTTTACATCAGTAAAGACTCCGGAACGCGGACGATTGGGATCGCCGCTTGCGTCGCCGCCACAGGCCATCGGGCTTGTGGCAAGAGAGGTAAAGTATCGAATTGGCGGGGTGATGTCAACGCGTGGTCAATCTGTGGTCAGCGGTCAGTGGTCAGTTGCCAGTGGGCCAATGGGGGTAAAAAAGGTCGGGCCCCGCGAAGTTTTCACTGGGCGGGGCCCGCATGTGGAAGGGTCGGTAAGCCGAATTCTGTTCCCTTTCGGGCGGCGACCATTTATCTGGGAGCGTCCTTGCGGGCGCCCTCGAGCAACCTACCCGGAACCTGTGCCCCGGCTGTTCCTCACCGCTTGCGCGGCTTCGTACTGGGACGCGGGACTAACCCTCTGCGAGGTTTGACGGGGGCTCGGCAGAGGATGCGGCGCGGGTCACGCCTTCGGTTCCCTATTTGGTCTTGCACCCGGTGGGGTTTGCCATGCCAATGCTGTCGCCAGCATCGCGGTGCGCTCTTACCGCACCTTTTCACCCTTACCTGATCCGCCTTGCGGCGGCCATCGGCGGTTCGTTCTCTGTGGCACTTTCCCGCGCCCGGTGTTTTTGCTGCAGGCTTGGAAGCCTGGAGCACAACGATGCCGGACGGGTGGCTGTTAGCCACCACCGTGCCCTGCGGTGTTCGGACTTTCCTCCCGGCTTTCGCCGAGCGGTCGCCTGACCATTCCGCGGGCATTATAGCAGATTTCAAGTCAGCTTGAGACGGCGGGGTTTCTACGGTAATATCGTGCGTTCGCAACCAGCTCGGGTGGCGAAATTGGCAGACGCGCTAGCTTGAGGTGCTAGTGGGAGCAATCCCTTGCAGGTTCGACTCCTGTCCCGAGCAGTAGAAAATTCAGATGTGTAACGACGGGCTCTTGGACGCGGTGGCGTGCAAGGGCCCGGATTGTTTTTGGGGACGGAGCGCAGGAAAGGATGGTACAGCGAGACGGGATTCTGCTGCGCGATGAGCACCTGCCGGCGCGGCGTCTGCAAATCACTATTTTTATTTGGGCAAATCGGACATAAGTCCGGCAAGGGTATTGACGAGTGACAAACCTGTTGATTTTAACTTGCAATTGAGACTGAGTCTCATATATTGTGGCCACAAAGGAAATGTGTGGTGCGTAATCACACAAGCATTATCTTGCAAGTTACTTACAGGAAATCATTTATGACTATTCATAGAACGTCGGTGGCAGTCTTGGCGGCGGCGGTACTTGCGGTTTCCATGACGCGGCTGTGGGCAGGAGTTACTGATATGCCGCTATCTTTGGATCCTTTGGCGGGTGGGGGCAAGTCAGGAACAGACTCGATTCCCTACTTCGATGCCTCGAAGGCTGCGGGGGGAGATTCCGATCGCTACGGCTTCTTGGGTCTGCTCGATCATCGTTCCATTTACGGTAAGGATTGGTTTCCTGAGCCGCTGCTGGCGGATGAGGCGGATGTCGATAACGAGGTGGCGATTTCCTACAACCATTTCGAGGGGCACGATGCGCAGTCCGATGAGGGGCATGTGGAAATTGAAAAATCGTTTGGCTTGCTGACGCTGGAGATTGCCGGTGGGTATTCGTCGGAACGGGCACTCGACGAAAAGACGCAGGAGGGATTTACCAACATCGAGCTGGGGGCGCGGTATCCGGTCGCCCAGTACGTATCACCAAACGGTTTTGTGGATACGACGCTGGTTTTGGCGTTGGAAATTGCGCCGCCGACGCATACCCGGGTCAGCAAGGACACGGAAATCGTTCCCAAGATTTTCAGCCTGACGCGGTTGGGCGAGCACCTTTCGGTGCGCATGGGCCTGGGGAATTCCATTCGAGTCGGGATCGAGGATCGTGGGCTTTCTTCGCTTGAGTACGATCTGGTCGTGGGTTACGAGCTGGAGCATGATGTTCTTCCAATCCCCTACGCCACGAGCACGGTACCGATACTGGAACTCAACGGCGAAAATTTTCTGAACCAGGAGATCGCGGGGCACAATGAACTGACGGGGACGATCGGCTTTCGAGTGAATTTTGAGTCGGTTTCGGGTATCCAGCCCAAGCTGGGACTGGGGTATATTGTGCCGATCGACCATGGTGCGCGGCAGGAGTTCAAGTGGGGGATGGTGGCGAGTCTGATCTTCGAATACTAGGCTCAGCCGCAAAACGCTGGCGCAGGCTGATTATCGGTACATGCTGGCGCCGTTCGGGGCTAAACCTGTCTGCCTATTCAGGCGATGTATCTTCATACAGGAGAGTAGACAGTGCGCGCCCGTCGAGTCCATTTCCCTGTTGCTTCACCGCCGGATTACCGGAAGCGGGGGTGTCGCGCGCTGACGCTGGTGGAGTTGATGATCGGGCTGTCGGTCACGGCGGTGACGGCGGCGATTCTGGCGGTCTTGATCAACGCGACGGCGGCGGGCACGAATGCCAACCAGGATGGCCGAAGGCTACTGGTGCGTATGGAAGCGCTCAAGTCGAGTATTGCGGATGAACTGACCAATGCGCGATGCATTCTCGCCGCGGGCTCGAACTACATCGTCTACTGGACGGGGGATGCCTCGACGGGGCCGGTGCTGCCGAACAATGCGGTCAACCTGTACGAGATGCGTCTGCTGGAAGTGGATTCGAGTGGGAACCTGAAACTCTACACGACCAATTGGCCGGCGAATTTTTCCGATGTGAGCAAGATCAGCGCCAACACCACCTATGCGGCGACGAGTAACTGGTACAGCGCCTGCACGACGGCGAAATCGGGCGGGTATTTCACGCCGGCGGTGCTGGAAACGAATGTCACGAGCATGAGCACGACGCTGGACGCGTCACCAGCCACGAAGGCGGAGCTGGCCACGATTACGATCACGCTCAACGATAATGGAAGTCCACGAAACGTGCTGATCGGCGTATCGCTTACGAATTCGTCGGCTCCGTGGTGAGCAGGCAAGGGATGACCATGAGGATTATGTCGCCGAGAAGCCGCCACTTGAAACGCCGTCCGGGCGCACCGGCGCGGCACGGGGTTGCACTGTTGCTGGTGATGATCGGCCTGGTGGTGTGCACGATTTTGACGGCGGGGTTCCTGAGCACGCAGGGAACATCGCTGGGAATCGCGAAGAATGAACGGGATGCGGAACGGGCCCGTGCCATTGCACGGAGCGGGCTGGAGATGTGTATCTGGCAGGTTAAGAACCGTTCTGACTGGCGCAGCGTGATGTCGGCGAATAACTGGCTCAGCAATGCGTCGCTGGGCGGCGGGACAGTCACGGTGGCGGCGGTCGATCCGGATTCCTCATCGACATTTACCGACAACAATACGTTGCCGGTGATCTTAAATTCAACGGGAACATATAGCGGCCGAACGTACACGCTCTCGGCGACGGTGCAGCCGACGGGGGGCGGGACAGTTTTCGGCTCCGGGAATTTCGTGACGGGTCTGACGACGCTCGGAAACTCCGGCAGTGACTATTGTATTTTCGATTCTTTCAATTCGCTGGTGGGGGGATATAACGCGTACAACCCGGGATACAATGCGATTCTCGGTTCGAACATTTCGTATGGGACGGCACTGGATATCAACGGGTGGAGCGTCTACCGGGGGAGTCTGGTCGCGGGAGTGGGGGCAACACTTTCGAACATTGTCAGCGTGTCATCTCACGGCAGCGGCCCGGCCTCGACGTCCGCAGCAAGCGAAACACGCGTGCCGGGCACGGTAATCGTGCCGAATCCGGCGTACGTGCTGACCAGCCGTAGCGCCTATTCCCGCTCATCGGGGTCGGGCTCGATCAGCATCGACTCCACGTATCCTTCGATTTCGTTGAGCAGCTCATTTTTTACCACCAGTTCAAATTTCTCCGGTTCGGGACTGGTACATGTCACGGGCAATGTCACGGTCAACGGGAACTGCTATCTGACGGTCAATGACGGGGCCAACGTCCTGTTGCAGATTGACGGCAACCTCAGCGTCGCGGGCAGCATCACTCTCAACGGCAGCGGCACGCTGACGATTTTTATCAAGGGCAATACGACGGTCTCCAGCTATGGCACGATGAACTCCGGCGGGAGCACTTCTGCCTTGATTCTTCTGGGCACGAGCACCGGCAACATTACCCTCAGAGACAACAGCGTCATGGTGGGAGCGATCTATGCGCCAGGATCGGCCATTACGATGCGGGACAACAACCGCAGCTATGGCGCGCTGCTGGCGAATTCTCTGATCGTACAGGACAGCGCGGCATTTCATTTTGACGAGGCGATGAAGAGTCTTCAGATTCACAATCTATACGGGGGAAGCGCACCGGCGGGGACCGCGGATTACACGATCAGCATCACCAACGGGGGAACTCTGCGTGGGGTGACTACGGTTCCGACGGTGACGATTCACTAACGTGCAATGACGAAATTCGTATGACAGAGCAATGACGAGGGGCGGGTCGAAATTCACCAGACCTGGTTGATGGTGGCGCCGGGGTAGTAGAAGGTGAGGATCTGCTGGTGGTCTTTGCCTTGCAGGGCGAGGGCCTGGGCACCCCATTGGGACATGCCGATGCCGTGGCCATAACCGCGGCCGTTGACGAGGTTGATGTGGTCGCCGGCATCCTGAATTTCAAACCAGCTTGAGAGGGGCTTGGGGGCGACGCCGGAGGGATCATAGACCAGGGCAAGGCGAAATTCTTCAGCGCGGATGGGAGCGGTTTTGCCCGCAGTATCGGTGAGGGTGAACTGGGTCGGGCGACGGGTGGCGGGATTGCGCTGGGCGATGGTCACGGTGCGGATGGGTCCGAGCGATGCCAGGTAAGCAAAGCCGTTGCGCTGGCCCCAGTTGTGGATGCAGCGGGTGATGTCGGCCTTGGCGACGGCAATCGTGGGCCATGTGTAATGGGCGAGCGGGGAAATATTTTCAAAATTGCCGGTGGTACGGGCGCTGAGGGGGGCAATCTGCGGATCACCCCAGGCCTCAAAGGGATCCTGGGTGGCGCCGCCGTGACAAGCGGAATAGAACGCACAGAAGACGCCGGAATACTTGCCGCTCTTGGCGAGGAGGACTTGGCCGCGCGTGTCGGCGACGGCCCTGCGGGACTTGGCGGTCTCGCCGGCGATGCCGCCGTACATCTGGGAGCCTTCATCGTTGGTGACGTCCCAGGGTTTGCTGCGGCTATCGGTGAGGATCTGGAACAGGGCGTAAGTGCGGGCGGCGATGGCCTGCGATTCGAAGGTTTCAACGTCCCAACTGCCGTAGAGTTCTTTCGCCAGAACGCCCTGGAGGTAGCTGTCGAGCGCAAGGGTATTAATGGCCACATACTTGCCGTCGGCGAGCTGAATGGCTTCAACCTTGCCGCGATAGGCGCCTTTCTTGATCGTAGGGGGCGTTTCGGATTCGTCGGTGAGGCGCACGCGGATCATGGGCTCGGCGAATTTGTCGGGGAGGACGACAATGGCGGGGATGGTTGGTCCGAGCAGGCGGGGCTTTTCGAGTTTGATGGGCGTGGGGAAATCGGGGGTGTTTTTCCTGGGCGGGGCGGGTTGCGTGGGCGGGTTCGGAACGATCATGGGTTGGTCCGGCGAAGATTCCCGGCAGGAGGAAAGGATTGCCAGTAGCGCCAGGCTGGCGCATCCGAAGAGAAGCCGCCACATCTGTTTGCTGTTCATAGTTCGCCGCTTGCCGTTAAACGAAGAAACCCGATGACACGGAAGTATCATCGGGCATCATCAGGTTATTTCTGCATCTTCCAGCTCCAGGTGGGGACACTGGCGATCGGAGGGGCCGCATCAATCGAGTTTGCGGAGGCCCAAGCCGAGTTCGGTGAGGCGTTCCTTGATCTCGGTCAGCGAGGTCTGGCCAAAGTTCTTGACGCCCAGGAGTTCGGCCTCGGTGCGTGTGGCCAGTTCGCCCACCGATGCGACGCCGAGGCGTTGCAGCGCCTTGCGGGAGCGCACGGAGAGTTCGAGTTCGGTGACGTTCTTATTGAGGATGTGCTCGGGGACGTTGGCGGCGACAGTCTTGAGGAGGTCCTTGCGGGCCTGGCTTTGCTGTTCTTCGAGCGCCATGCCGAGGCGGAGTCCCTTGTTGGTGAGCATGATCTTGATTTCTTCGAGCGAAGTTTCGCCGAAGTTCTTGTAGCCGAGGAGTTCGGCCTCGGTGATCTTGAGCAGATCGCCGAGGGTGCGGATGTTCATTTTCTTGAGGCAGTTGCGGGCGCGAACGGAGAGTTCGAAATCGGTGACGGGGGTTTCCAGCAGGGCGTTGCGTTTTTCAGTGCGTTTCTCGGTGTCTTCATCGAAGACCATGGAGAGCGAGCTGTCGACATCCTTCTGGTAGAGACGGGCGCGAGGGTGATTGGGCTGGGCGCCGAGCAGTCGAAGCAGGCATTCTTCGGCCTCTTCGAACTTGGCCTGGTCTTCGTAGAGGATCGAGAGATTGAGGAGAACGCCTTCGCGGACCGGACGGCGGTCGGCGAGGATTTCGTAGATCTCCATGGCGCGCTCGTCGGACCCGCGAAGATCCAACAGGTAGGCCAACTTGAACATGACCTCTTCGTTCTCGTGGTCGAGTTCGTGGGCTTCATCGAGACGATCGATGGCGGTCTCGATCTTGCCGGCGGCGAGCGCCTTGAGGGCCTGATCGTAGAGCTGCTTGGCCTGAGCGATGTCTTGACTGGTTTCTTGCATTCCGGGGGTTTCAGCAACCTGGGTCATGCGGCAATTCCCTGCATAAAGAGGAGACTCTTGGTTCCGGGTGGGCCGGCACTTACCACCGATTTCCGGCGATCAGCCGCCCTGCTCCGGGCGCGTATTGAGACCCAATAGAATACCCGCCCCACTCTTGAATGACAACCACTTCGGCAAGCCCGGGCGACCGGCGGAGATTCATTCATGCGACCGGAAGGGCTGCATGGCAGCGCTTTGCTAGGGCTTGGTGGCCTTGGAACGCGACTCCAGCAAGTCCAGCACCCGGTCGAGTTTCTTCTGCAGTTCGGAATTCTGCTGTTCGAGTTCCTTGACGCGGCTGGCAAGATCGGACGGTGCCGTGTCGGTGCCGAGTTGATCGGATGTATGGTTGACCACCAACCCCGTCGACTTAGCCGCTGGGGCCTTGAGCAGTTGTTCCGCCAAAGGCCGAAGGTCTTCGGGCAAATCTGCAATCTTGTCCTTATCCACGGAGTAGGTGGTTCCGCCGACGCTGATGGTATTGCGGAGATTTCCACCGGCATCGGTGTCCTGCGTCAGCACGATGGTCTGGCCGTTAGCGACAAGGGCGCGGATGGATTTGATGGAGAGAGCCGAGGGATCGCTGGACTGCAGATTCACGCGGTACCCGGGGCCGACCTGCATGGCGTTGCCATTCGGGAGCACGTAGTTTCGGGCACGGTTTTGCGCCTGGCCGGAGGGTTCTTCGTTCAGTGATGCCGTGAAGTTGCGCATGTTCCCGCCGATGACCAGCATGGCGGCGGGCCGAGGTTCGGAGAGAATGTCGATTGTGGCGCGGTCGCCTTGGCGGAGAAAGGTGAGCTTGGCGGGTTTGACGTGGAGTTCATCTTTGGGGGCGGGTTCCATGATGTTGGCGGCGTGGGCAAGGTCTTCCTGCGAGGAGAGCGGTTTGCCGTTGACCTCGATGAGCAAGTCTTCAGCCTTGAGGCCGACCTTTTCGGCGGGCGAGCTGGGCAGGACGGCGAGCACCAGCAGGCCTTGGTCGCGTTTGAGTTTGAGCTGTGACGCCAGGGGTGCGGGAATGTTTTCGACGGCCACACCGAACCAGTATTGAGTTCGAGGAAGGATCTTCTCTGACTGAGTCGTTGGCGCGGTTGCCGGGGGTATGGTTTGACTGTGCGTGACATCACCGGCAGAGGCGGTCATCACGATTCCGCCCAGCAAGAGTACCGCCAAAATGTTGCACCAGGAGCGCATGGATTCGTATCCCATGGAAAGGTGTACTGTCACCGCACCGACACATTCGTGAGCGTGTTCACCGGGATGATCACCGCGTTACCGTTGCCGTCGGGCTGGATCACCAGCGAGCGACGCGGCGGCGAGGCGGGGTCTTCGGCTTCGGAAGTCATGAAGAGCGATCCGCCGGTGGATTCGTTGGACGAACGGACCACCGGCACTTTCATTTCGACGGACTTATCGGTGCCCATCACGTTGGCGGGCATGGCGGCGACGAAAAGCTCATTGTTGCCGGCGGAGGCGACAGGGTTATTGGCATTGCCGGCGATCGTGTTGTTGGCGATGTACCAAGTCACGGTGGAGGTTGCGGCGATAAGAATGAGGCCGGCGGCGACGGCGGTCCAGCGGAGGATGCCGGAGGGAAAGCGGTACACGATGGCATCTCGCGTCTCATGTTCGCGGACAAGTGAGCCGGCGGACATGCCTCGGGCGGTTTCCCGTTCAACCTGACGCTGGAGGAAGCGGATGGAGAGGTCGCGCCAGAGGCCGGGCTCGCGATCCATGTGCAGAAGCAGATTCTTCCGGTCGGTCTCGGGAAGCTCGGAATCAATCAGCAGATCCAGTTGAAGATCCACGGGCATGTTCGAATCACGTTTCATGGCGTCGTTCATATCACTCATTTTTGCTCCTCCGGATAAGTTTCCAGAAGCAGTTCCCGTAATTTTTGCCGCGCCCGAAAGAGTCGCATCTGCACGACTCCTGCGGTGACACCCAGGCGGCGGGCAATTTCCTGATAGCTGCAGTCATCGACGTGCTTGAGCAGAAGCATTTCGACGTCTTTGACCGGCAGCCGCGCCATCGCCGCCCGAAGGTGTGCGTGGCGTTCAACATCCAGAACCGTGGCCAGCGGATCGCCGTGCGAGCCGCCGCCGACCATTTCTTCCGTCCTTCGCAGCGGCGGCGCCTCGTTGGCGCCGTGCTTGACGGTATACGTTTCGATCGCCTCCTTGACGCGTTTGCGTGCCCGGCCGAGCGTTCGTCGATGCATCAGTGCTGCGCGAACGGTCAGGCGATAGAGCCAAGCCTTGGCGTTGGCGGCCGTGCGTAAGGTTTCCCAGTTTCGCATCGCGGCGATGGCGACGTCCTGCATGACGTCATCAGCACCTTCTGGGCCGCGAAGCCTTGCGATGGCGACGGCCCGCAGCCACGGCCCATGAATCCGCAATGCTTCGTGCGGATCGGCCGGCAGTGGCGGCTCGTCCTGAGGCGCCGAGGTCGGCCCCGACGGCTCAGACCCCTTGCCTTGAGGGGGCTGGGGACGCAGCGGATCGCTCGACTTCGCAAACGCCAACCGGTCACCTGCGACTTCTCTGGCCTACCTTATCGTTGCCGTACGCAGGCAACGCTTTCACACTCAATTGAACCGCGGTCGAATTGCCGGCCGTGTTATCCGAGGCCCGCTAATGGGCCGAAATCGAGGACGTTATCGCCCACGATGCCGGCGATGCGGACATCTTCAGCGGCCGGCCGGGGCACATCCATAATCCAATGCCGCTGGGTCAGCAGATTGCTGCCCAAGGGGGCATGGGAAAATGCAGGCAGGACGATCATGGGCCACTGTCGGCCGCCACGGTCGTGCGCGTGCATCCGGCAAACCGCGTAACAATACATCTTCGCTTTTTGCACGCCATCCGCCAACACCACGGCAGGATGTTGATGGCCGACGATGAGAGGGGTTGGGGGTGAGGGGTCAGGGGCCAGCAACGTTTCAACATGATCTTTGCTCAGGGGCTTCCATCCCCGCAGTTCGTGTCCATGGGCCACCGTCCATTCTGCGATGTATGCCATGTAGCTGACGTGAACATTGGTTTCTTCAAAGACATCGCAGAGGGATTTGAATTCCGGATCATGGTTGCCGGGGATGACGGTCACTTCACAACCGGCGGGCAGACGTGCGAGGAGTGCGAGCACGGCTTCGATGGTTTCGCCATCCGGGGCGGGGGCATCAAATAAATCTCCCGCCACAATCACTCGGCTGGGATTTCGGTCCACCAATGCCTGCCACGAGGGGCGGATTCCCGCGGTGGTTACATCCGGCATGAAGATTCCCTCCTGCGCCAACTGCTTTTCGACGCCCATGTGCAGGTCTGCGAGGATCGCGGCGCGCGTGGCGGGATGCCACAGAAACCGGTGTGGCGTCGCGAAGAGGCCCTTCTGTATTTCGAGATCCATCCCCTGATCCTACACGCTCACTTGGGGGGCGCTGGTTGAGATTCTGCCGGTTCTTTCGACTCGTCATCTCCGCGGGCTTTCTTTTCTTTTTCCGGTGCGGGAGAGCGAATGACGTTGATGGCTGCGAATTTTCCGTCGGGGCCGAAGGTCACTTCAGCAGTAATGGATTCCTTTTTGTTGGCTCCCTCGGCGATGACGATGTTGCGATCCTCGCTGCTCTTGATTTCCTCCGAGTTAGGCGTGCCGCCGGCTTCGCGGATTGCTGCGAGAATGACGACGGCTTCGGAAAGCCGGATACGTTCACCGGCGGACTTGGCGATAAGGGCTTCGACGCGAAGGAATTTTATGAGGCCCGGATTTTCGGTAATCACATCAATTTTTCCATCGGCGGCCATGGCGATCACGGTTCGCGGTTTGATCCCAGTGACGGACGCGGGCAGTTTGGCCTTTTCGCCGAAGGTAAGCACGTAAAACTGATGATGCGGGAATAAGTCACTCAGTAGCGGATCGCTGATACGCTCCTGCTTGGCGCGCAGACCTTCGACATTCTTTTTCAGCCAAGTCGCCAGCACTTCCCTGGGCTTGATCCCGTTGGAGACGCGAAAGATTGCCGCTTCGACCGCAGCACGCTTGGCGCCGGTGTAGCGGGTCAGCGCATCGCGGAGCGGTTCCGCGGCAGAATCTCCCAGTGCCGAGAGCTTCTCTTCCGCCGCTTCGCGCGTGCCAGGCTGATCATCGGAAACACTTTGGAGCATCTGGTCGATTTGCTGCACGACGGGATTGTTGGGGTCTGCCACTCCGGGAGGAGGACTGTTCTGCGGTATTTCCTCGTCGGTCACCATCGCCGGCGGCGCGGCCATGGCCTGCCAGGCGACAAATAAGCCGCCGGCAGGGTCCGGAACTGGAATACCGTCGCCCCCTTGGGCCATGCGCATCTCCCCCACTCCTGCCGCCAGCACCGCCAGAATCATAAGATGTCGCCACATGTTCACGTTCCTCGCATGCAGACGCCAGGGCACGAAAGCCAGATGCCGCACACCTTACCGCGCTTTATCGAATGCGCCCACTTTCATTAATGTTTGCTACCCAGCCCCTGCAGATACTCGACGACATCGCGGGCCACCCAGCTCATGCGGTCCATCGCGCCTTGGGTACGGGCGGCGAGGTGCGGGGCGACAATTACGTTGGGGCAGTCGTCGGCCCAGAGGGGATAATCGGCGGGCGGCGGTTCGGGTTCGTGGACATCGATCGCAGCGCCGGCGATGCGATGCGTCTTTAGGGCTGTGACAAGATCGTGCGCATTGACCACTTCGCCGCGGCTGGTGTTTACTAGGATGGCCGTCGGCTTCATCTGAGAAAACGTCACGGTGTCGATCAGGTGGTAATTCAGATTATTGGGCTGATGATTGACGTGGATGGTGAGGATGTCGGCCTTGGCGTAAAGGTCCGCCTTGGCGACGGCGCGTGCGGGATAGTCGATCTGCGATTGGACATCGAGCAGATCATTATAGATCACATCCATTTCCATGGCCCAGGCGATCTTACCCACGCCGCGGCCGATGCGGCCCATACCCAGGATTCCCATGGTCTTTCCGGAGAGTTCGAGGCCGCGAATCTTTTTGCGATAGCTGTGGAATTCCTCATCGGAGATAGGCGACTTGAGATTCACCACGGGGCGGGCCAGGGTGAAGACCAGGTTGAAGACGTACTCGCAGACGGCGCGGGAATTGGCGGTGGGCGTGGAGAGCACGGCGATTTTGTGCTTGGCGCAGGCTTCCTGATCGATGTTGTCCAGTCCCACGCCCGCACGACCAACCACCTTCAGCTTTGGCCCATGCTGCAGGAGCGAATCATTCACCTGCGTGTAGGTACGCACGATCAGGCCATCGGCCGCCGCCAGGGCCGTCTTGAGTTTTTCCGGCTCCTTCCAGCTGGCTTCGGTCACCTGGGCCTGTTCGTATAGCCATGTCAGCGGGACTTTTTCCAAGCCTTCCGTGACGACGATTTTCGGTTTCATAACGGCCTCCATCAGTTGTCCGTATGATACACGACGGCCGCGCCAAGTCGCTGTATCGGCCCCGGCGCATTTCGTACAATGCCTCTCCTGAGATTTACTGGAGTTCTCCCGATGATCGTTGAGCCCCCCGCTGCCGGCCGCGAACTGAAAACTGATGTGATGGAATCCGACCTGGTCGTTGTCGGCGGCGGCATGGCGGGCGTGTGTGCGGCCATCACCGCGGCGCGACAGGGGCTTCGCGTGACGCTGGTTCAGGATCGGCCGGTGCTCGGTGGAAACGCTTCTTCGGAGATCCGGCTGTGGGTGCTCGGTGCCACGTGCCACATGGGGGCAAACAACCGCTGGGCACGCGAGGGCGGCGTCATCGATGAACTGCTCGTCGAGAATGTCTACCGCAATCCTGAAGGCAATCCGCTCATCTTCGATACAGTATTGCTGGAGAAGATTTCCGAAGAGAAGAACATCACACTGCTGCTGAACACTTCGGTTTATGAAGTGCAGAAGAGCCCGGAAGATCCCGATCGCATCACGGCGGTGCGCGGGTTCTGCAGCCAAAATTCCACGCGCTATGACCTGCGGGCGCCGCTGTTTCTGGATTCGTCCGGCGACGGCATTGTCGGATTCCTGGCGGGTGCGGCGTTTCGGATCGGGGCGGAGTCGCCCAGCGAATTCGGCGAACGCTTCGCACCTTCGGGTGAGTTCGGGCAGCTTCTCGGGCACTCCATCTATTTTTATTCCAAGGACGTCGGTCAGCCGGTGAAGTTCATCGCGCCGTCGTTTGCCCTCAAAAATATCGAAGTGAAGATTCCGCGCTATCGCCAATTCAATGCCAAGGAACATGGCTGCCGGCTGTGGTGGATCGAATGGGGCGGCCGCCTGGATACGATCCATGAGAGCGAGAAGATCAAGTGGGAGTTGTGGCGCGTCGTGTACGGCGTGTGGGATTACATCAAGAACTCCGGAAAATTTCCGGATGCGGAAAATCTCACGCTGGAGTGGATCGGGCATATCCCGGGCAAGCGCGAATCGCGGCGCTTCGAAGGGCCGTACATGCTGCGACAGCAGGACATCGTCGAACGGCGCATTCATGCAGACGGCGTGGCATTTGGCGGATGGAGCATTGACCTGCATCCGGCGGACGGAGTCTTCTCGAATCTTGCCGGGTCGCATCATCTGCACTCGAAGGGCCCCTACCAGATACCGCTGCGATGCCTGTTCTCGCGCAACATCAGGAACCTGTTCCTGGCCGGGCGGATCATTTCGTCTTCGCACGTGGCGTTTGGTTCGACACGCGTGATGGCCACCGGCGCGCATTGCGGACAGGCCGTGGGCATTGCGGCGAACCTGTGCAAGCGACTCCGTTGCCTTCCCGCCGATCTGCTTGCGTCTGAGCACATGCGCGTCCTGCATCGCGATCTGCTGCGCACGGGGCAGCATGTTCCGGCGATGACGCTGGAGGATTCGGAAGATCTGGCGAAGTGCGCCGACATCACGGCTTCATCGCGGCTGCAACTCGCGTCGCTGCCGCCCTCTGACGTGCGGATGCCGCTGAAGAATGACACGGCACAACTTCTGCCGCTGCCTGCCGGTGCTGCGCCCAGGTTCACGCTGCATCTGCATGCGGCGCAGGCCACCACGGTCACTGCCGAACTGCGTACCACCAGCCGCATCGATCATCATTGCCCCGATGTCACGCTTGCCACGAAGAGTGTTTCGTTGAAAGCGGGCGAGAACACAGTCGTGCTCGACTTCTCCGGCGTCTCGATCGATCAGCCGCGGTGCGCGTTCCTGTGCCTGCTCAAGTCCGAGCATGTCTCGGTGCGATGCTCCGAAAGGCTGGTGACCGGCGTGGCGATCCTCGAGCATTATCGCGATGAGAAGACATCATCCGTCGGCGGAGAGGATTACCAGATCTGGTGCACCATACGCCGGCCCAAGGGTCACAATTTCGCGCTCGCCATCGATCCGCCGATCGATCTTTTCGGTCCCGGTAATGTCACGAACGGCGTGCAACGTCCGACGCACCTTCCCAACGCGTGGGTCGCTGCGCCGGTTGAGGGAACGTCCGTACCGCCGACGCTGACGCTCCGGTGGAAGTCTCCGCAGACGCTTCGCCGCATCGAACTCTTCTTTGATGTGGATTTCGATCATGCGTTGGAGAGCGTGCTGATGGGGCAACCCGAACGCGAACTGCCCTTCTGCGTGAAGCACTATCGCCTGCGTGATGCGGCCGGGAAGACGGTCCATGAATTCACCGCCAATCACCAGGCGCGTAACATCATTAGGCTCGATTCCCCTATCACCACCGACACACTACACGTCGATCTGCTCGCCACATGCAGTCCGCGCGCGCTGCCGGCCCTCTTTGAGGTCCGCTGTTACGCTTGAGCGACAAAGTGACCAGCCGTCCAGAAATGAAGTCTGTGGTTCTCGTCTGAAAATACCGATTCTCCCACTACGCCGGCTACATATTCCCTATTATTCGGTTCCATCCCCCTATTTCCGACTAATCAATCCCTTATCATTCACTCATTTCCACTTGGCGATTGCTCTCTTTTTTCATACAATTTTCGTGCATTGGATGGGCATGCCGTGGACCCCACACACAAGCCTGCGGCACGTGAGCCGGCCGTCGCCAAACAGACGGCGTCCGGCCCAATAAGGATGAATTTTGTGACCACAATCGTCGAACATGCGCCCAAAGTGGAACCCTCCCCCTCACAACTTCTCGACTGGTACCGGCAAATGTCGCTGATCCGGCAGTTCGAAGTGAAATGCGCTCAATCGTATCAGCAGCAAAAAGTCGGCGGATTCTGCCACCTTTATGTGGGACAGGAAGCGGTGGCGGTCGGCACGATCGCGGCCACCCGACCACAGGACTACATCATCACGGCGTATCGCGATCACGGGCATGCGATTGCCCGGGGCATGGAAATCGCCCCCCTCTTTGCGGAGCTTTACGGCAAGGCGACCGGGTGCTCCCATGGCAAGGGCGGGTCGATGCATTTCTTTGATAAATCCAAAAATTTTCTCGGTGGCCACGCGATTGTCGGTGGCCACATTCCTTTGGCGGTCGGGTTGGGGTGGGCCGCCAAGTACCGCAAGGAAGATCGCGTCGTCCTGTGCTATTTCGGGGACGGAGCGATCAATCAGGGCTCGTTCCACGAAGCGCTGAACCTGGCGGGATTGCATAAGCTGCCGTGCATATTCCTCGTCGAAAACAATGGCTACGGGATGGGCACACACATCCATCGTGCGTCGGCCGTCACGGATCTCAAACTTCGCACCGGCGACGCATATGGGATTCCCGGCAAGGAAGTGGACGGCATGGATTGCCTGGCGATGTATCACATGACGCGCGATGCCGTCGAATACTGCCGGGCGGGCAACGGCTCATTGTTCCTCGAAGTCAAAACGTATCGTTATCGCGGTCACTCGATGTCGGACCCGCAGAAGTACCGTTCGAAAGAGGAAGTCGGCCGCTTTCAGGAACACGACCCGATCGGCCGTCTCGAAAAGCTTCTTCGCGCCAAGAGCATCATCGACGACGCGAAGGTCAATGCGTTGAACGAAGAAATTCACCAGGAAGTCGAAAAGGCGCATGCACTGGCGGACGGCGCGCCGTTCCCGCCGGCGGATGATGTCTGGCGCGATGTCTATGCGAACCCGTATCCGCCGTACCTGAAGCGATAATTCTTACCACCAAGACACCAAGGCACTAAGAAACGTGTGGGTCTTGGCGCCTTGGTGTCTTGGTGGTTGATACAACCAGACGAGGTTTTCTCATGGCAGTCATTCAATTCCGCGAAGCACTCAACCAGGCGATGTGCGAAGAGTTCGATCGCAATCCGGATGTCTTCCTGATGGGTGAGGAAGTTGCCGAGTACGATGGGGCGTACAAGGTGTCGCAAGGCATGCTGGCGAAGTATGGGCCCATGCGCGTCGTGGACACGCCAATTTCGGAATGCGGATTCGCGGGGCTGGGGATCGGGGCGGCGATGGTGGGCATGCGGCCGATCATCGAATTCATGACTTTTTCCTTTTCGCTGGTCGCGTTTGATCAGGTCGTCAACAACGCGCCGAAGATGTTGAACATGTCCGGCGGGCAGATCAACGTGCCCATCGTGTTCCGCGGCATCTCCGGCCCGGGCCAGCAACTTGCCGCCACCCATTCGTGGTCGGTGGAAGCGTTATACGCGCATGTCCCCGGCCTCAAGGTTGTCGTACCCACGACTCCTTACGACGCCAAGGGTCTTCTGAAAACCGCCATCCGCGACGATGATCCCGTCATCTTCCTCGAAAACGAGGCACTGTACGGCAATAAGGGCGAGGTACCTGACGAGGAATATCTTATCCCCTTCGGACAGGCCGACATCAAACGTGAAGGCACGGACTGCACGGTAATTGCGTGGGGTCAGGGCTGCCTGGCCGCGCTGGCCGCCGCGGAGGAGTTGCACAAGGACCATGGGATCAATGTGGAAGTGATCGACCCGCGTACGCTTCGTCCGCTGGACCTGCCGGCGATCATCAAATCTGTGAAGAAGACCGGGTATTGCGTGACGGTCGAAACCGGGTATCCCACCTGCGGCATCGGCGCCGAACTTGCCGCGCTGGTTCACGAACACTGCTTCGAGGATCTGGACAATCACGTGATCCGCGTGGCTTCGCTTGACGTGCCGATTCCTTATTCCAAGCCGTTGCTGCACCACGTCGTACCAAATGCGACGCGCGTTGCCGACGCTATCAAAAAGGCCATCTACTTCAACGGCTAAGCTGCCGCACTCGTTAACGCCTGTGTCCCGTTAGCCTGCGTGCGCACTCATCTGCGTTTCCATCGCTGGATGTGCATTGAATTCCGTGCAATTCTCCCGTATAAAAACCTCCACGCATATCCACGCGGTCCGAAATATTCGTACGCCACCAAGCATCCGCACCCCAACAGGAGTAAACGTTATGGCCTTCCTTCCCATTCTTGCAGCCCCCACCGATCCTGCCGCCGGCCTCGGCATCGTGTGTTGTGGTTTCATTTTTGGACTGGCCATTGGCGTACCCATTGGAGCGGTTCTGCTCCGCGCCGCAGTCAAATGGGTTCTCAAATTCGATATGGCCTTCGGATCGGCGTGTTTGATTGTTCTTGCCGTCGGCGTCGTCAACTGGATCGTCAGCTTTCTCACGGGCTTGGGCTTCGGTTTCGCCGCCGCCGCCGTGGGCGCGCGCGATGCCGGCATCATCGAGGCACTCGCCGTTATTATTTCCTTGCCTATTACATTTCTCATCAGTTCCGCACTCTACGGAATTCTCATCAAATACCCGCGAACGTTCCCCAGCAGCCCTCAAGTCAGCCCAATACCCACCCCGGATTCACCACTCTACTACGCCAAGCCTCCAGAGTTCGAAAACCGCTCCGGACTTCCGATCGGTTTCAATAAGGGCATGTTCGTCACCCTCGTCATCTGGGCGATCGTCCTGGCCATTGTGGTTGTCCTGGGCGGCATAATCTTTGCCGTGATTACCCTGACGGGCACGCGGCTTTGATCACCAACCATTACGGCACGAGTATGCTCGCACGGGTCGGTCCAAATCACCTGCGCCGAATGGATCTTCAAAATCAATGCATCCATCGGCCGCCTTCCCGGCCATGCCCTATCGTCGTAGACTATCTTTCCATGTAAAAAAGCTCGTCGTGCCGTTGTGGCTATAGTAGGCTTGCCCATACAAGGACCGCCAAATCATGGACCTTTCACTCGCCCCCACACTTGCATCACTTAAACCCGCCCTCAAGAACGTCTTTCAGCTGGCGGAAAAGAAGATCGCCGCGCTCGACAAATCATGGAATCCCGCGCGCGGCACGCCGGTCTTCACGGCGGCCGGAAAATATACCTCCCGTGGATGGACGGAATGGACCCAGGGGTTTCAGTTCGGCATGCCCATCCTGGCCTTTGACGCAACGGGCAATAAAAAGATGCTCGAACTTGGGCGCACCCGCACGACCGACCGCATGGCGCCCCACGTTTCGCACATCGGCGTGCACGATCATGGCTTCAACAACATCTCGACGTATGGCAATCTCCGCCGGCTGATGCGCGAAGGCAAAATCAAACACAACCAGGACGAACTCAATTTTTATGAAATGGCCCTCAAGACGTCGGGCGCAGTCCAAGCCGCACGATGGACCTCCATTTTCTCCGATCCTTCTCAACCTCAGCTTCGCGATACGGGCTATATCCATTCCTTTAATGGGCCACACTCGCTCTTCTCCGACACCATCCGCTCCGTCCGCTCACTGATGCTCGCGCATCAGCTCGGCCACACGCTCATGGGCGAGAATGACAAGTCGATCAATCTCCTTCATCGAGGCATCCATCACGCCCTGACGACGGCGAAGTACAACGTCTACTATGGCTTGGGCCGCGATGCGTATGACACCCCCGTCGAAACCGGTCGCGTTGTGCATGAATCGATTTTCAACACCACGGACGGCCGCTACCGATGCCCATCGACCCAGCAGGGGTATTCCCCGTTTACCACCTGGACGCGCGGCCTCGCGTGGATCTTGTGCGGGTTTGCTGAGGAACTGGAATTTCTTGCCGCCTGCCCCAAATCTGCGTTCGACAATTTCCCCCTGGGCACCAAGCCGGCATTGCTCGCCGCATTTCAGGATGCCGCCGTCGCCACCGCTGAATGGTACCTTTGCCACTCCTTCGTTGACGGCATGGTGTATTGGGATGCCGGCGCGCCCAACATTCCTGGTGGTTCCAGTTGCTGCGGGGATGATTGCGACGGTGACAATTCTTCCTGCTGCGGCAAGGGTGAGGATTGTTGCCATGGTCAATCGAGCTGTTCGGGCGAAGGTGGTTGCTGCTGTGACGGTTCGCTCTACGACAACCTCTCTGATCCTTACAACGATCACGAGCCCATCGATTCCTCGGCCGCCGCGATTGCCGGGCAGGGGTTCTATCGCCTCGCAAAATATCTTGCAAAATCGGATAAGGAACGGTCAAACGCTTATCGAAACGCAGCCCTGCGCATTGCCGGGACGCTATTTGAAGAGCCCTATCTTTCGACGAGTTTGAAACACGAGGGGCTCATTCTCCACAGTGTTTACCATCGGCCCAATCATTGGGACTACATTCCCCCCGGCCAGTCGATCCCCTGCGGCGAGTCTTCGCTCTGGGGTGACTACCATGCTGTCGAACTCGCCCTGCTACTCTGGCGAGAACTGAATCACGAGCCGCATATCACGTTCTTCGACAGGTAATCATTTCCCGGGGGCGTAGAACTGTACGAGGTATTTCAATGATGCCGCTTCACCGCCGGATTTTTGCAGGCCGGTGATCTCCACCTGATACGCGGAATTCGCTTGGGTCGAGCACTTGTCGAAACGAAAGATGATGGCGTTGGCGATTCCGAAGCCCTGCGTGTCGACATGGAAATAATTGGATGTCATTTCCGGTCCGAGACGTATCGCAGCCGGGGACCTGGTGATTTGTGCGGGTTTGAAGGAAATGTGCACTTTCTTCTCGTCAGGCTTTTCATATTTTTCCAGATTAAGCGATACGCTCCACGCTGCGGTCGCATCGAAGTGCGTATTGGGAAAAAATCCCGGTGCGGGATATGCAACGAACTCATAGGTGGGAACGGATTTTCTGGATTGATCGAATGACCACATGGCAACGAACTTGCCGGAGCTACCGAAGCCGGTCTTGGACATGGTCGGATTGATGCACCAGCGGCGGTGACCGATGCGGTCAATATTTGAGGAATCGGAATCATTCATAAAGCCGCGCACGGCCGAGGAAGCGTTGCTGCCGCCGCTGCTCATGTGCAAGTTGGATGATGAGCATCCCGTCTTGCCGAAGGTATATTCCGCTTCGGGCCAGCCGGGATTCGGAGGGAAATGGTCGAGCTTGCCAACGTCGACGAGCAGCGCGGCCGCGGCCTCATCATGGGCGTTATAGACGGCATCCAGCGATATATCGCTGGGTACGTTGCAGAGGTAGCGGTATTCCATAAGCAGACGGGCTCCGGCGATGCGATCGTCTTCCGATTGTTTGCCGCCGCGATGGGCGGGAATCTCCTTGGCGCCGCCAGTGGGAGCCACCGTTTCAACTTTGATTTTCCGGATTTCGGCCAACTTCGCGGCGATCGCATCGGGAGAGCGGCCGAAGATGAGCTGATCGTCGATGAAGAATTGTTCCGTGACGATGGTACTGGCGTCGAATTCCCGAAAGACCCCGTTCTTTTTTCCCGCAAGGTATTCGCCGGTAGACTTAGTTTTTCCCTTGTCGTCAAATGCCGTCCACTGCCCGTCGAGAGCGCCATTGCGGTATCGGCATTTCAAAGAGGTCTGACCATTTTCATGATAGCCCCAGAACGCACCCTCCAACTCACCCTTGGCGTATTCTCCTGATTCTTTCAACTTGCCATTTTCGTAAAAGACCTCAAAGGTCCCATTCCTTACGTTGTCCGAGCCGAGGGTGTAGCGTGCCTTCAGTTTGCCCGAGTCGTATTTTTCTTCGAGCGTCTTGGGCACCGGCTGCGCCGCAAGCAGGACAACACCCAATGCCGTCAGCGTGACCATCATCGTTGTTTTTCGCAATGCCAAGTGCAATCCTCCAACCGATCCGCTATCGCTTCGTCCCATTACATTCTGAACTCAATTCCCTGCCGCGGCCAGCGCACCCTTCACCACCACTGCGGCTTCCTGCAGGATTTGGCCCACGTGCTGCGCGCTCTTGAGACTTTCGGCGTAGATTTTATAGATATCCTCGGTGCCTGATGGCCTTGCGGCGAACCAGCCGTTTTGCGTGGTTACCTTGAGGCCCCCGATGGCGGCGTTGTTGCCCGGAGCGTTGGTCAGTACGGCGACGATCGGCTCGCCGGCGAGGGTAGTGTCTTTGACGGCGGAGGGGCTGAGTTTCTTGAGAATGGAACGTTCCTTGAGATTGGCGGGCTGGTCGACGCGCTTGTAGTAGGACTTGCCGAAGCGGGATTCGATATTTCTGTAGTGTTCACCGGGATCTTTGCCGGTGACGGCGGTGATTTCGGCTGCAAGGAGGTTGAGGATGATGCCGTCTTTGTCGGTGGACCAGACGGAGCCATCGAGTCGAAGGAAGGAGGCGCCCGCGGATTCTTCGCCGCCGAAGCCGAGGGTACCGGAGAATAGTCCGTCGACGAAATATTTGAACCCGACGGGTACTTCGACGAGGCGTTTGCCGAGCGATGCGGCAACGCGGTCGATGATGGAGGAAGAGACGAGCGTCTTGCCGACGCCTGCTGCGGCGTTCCAGCGGGGGCGGTTGGCGAAAAGATATTCGATGGCCACGGCCAGGTAGTGATTGGGATTCATCAGACCCACCGAAGGCGTGACGATGCCGTGGCGGTCGGAATCCGGATCATTCCCGAAGGCGACGCGGTACTTGTCCTTGAGTTGCACGAGTGAGGCCATCGCGTACGGCGATGAGCAGTCCATGCGAATTTTGCCGTCGTGATCGACCGTCATGAACGAGAACGTCGGATCGACTTTCGAGTTCACGATATCGAGATTGAGTTTGTGAATCTCCTTGATCGCCAGCCAGTAGGCCACCGATGCCCCGCCGAGGGGATCAACGCCGATGGAGAAGTCCGCCTTCCGGATCGCAGCGAGATCGACGATCGACGGCAGATCGTTGACGAAGGGGCCGACGTAATCATAGAGATGGGTGGTCGCGGCCTTGACGGCGCGGTCGTATGGCATTCGCCGGACCCCCGCATTGCCGACTGCGAGCAAAGCGTTGGCGCGATCCTGCACCCAATTAGTAATCTCGACATCGGCAGGGCCGCCGTTGGTGGAGTTGTATTTGAAGCCGCCATCCCGCGGGGGATTGTGCGACGGCGTGATGACTACGCCGTCAGCGAATTGCGAAGTTCGGTTCTTATTGTGCGTGAGAATCGCATGGGAGATGACCGGCGTGGGTGTAAATCCTTCATCACGTTGAATCACCGTTTCCACGTTGTTGGCGGCGAGTACCTCCAATGCCGTCCGCTGCGATGCTGCACTCGACGCGTGGGTATCCATGCCGATGTACAGCGGCCCCGTGATTCCCTTGCCGGCACGGAACTCGCAGATCGCCTGCGTGATCGCCAGGATATGTGCTTCATTGAACGTGGCGTCCGACGAGCACCCGCGATGGCCCGAAGTGCCGAAAGACACCCGCTGCGCAGGATTGGCCGGGTCCGGCTTCTTGTCGTAATAGTCATGACCAAGTTGGTCGACGTTGATCAAGATGTTTGCAGGTGCCAATTTCCCGGCAAGCGGCGAGAGGGGCATGAGGAACTCCTTTGGGAGGGGCTGACGATTGCAGAGGAAAGATTGTGCGGGAGAATCGCGTAGCGTCAAGCCGCGATAGACGATGAGGCCGAAACTCGCCCTCATTCGCGCAGGCCTGGAAGTCTGCACCACAGATTATCCGTTGAATCGTTTGATGATCAGCGTGTCGTTTTGGCCGCCGAAGCCGAAACTGTTGGACATGGCGACATCCACCTTCGCCTTGCGGGCCGTATTGGGGACGTAATCCAGATCGCATTCCGGGTCCGGAGTTGAGTAGTTGGCGGTCGGGGGGATGATGCCGTCGCGAATCGCCAGGACACAGGTGATAAGTTCGACGGCGCCGGCGGCGGCGATGAGGTGGCCCATCATCGACTTGATACTGCTCATCGGCACGTTCTTGGCGTGATCGCCGAACGCGACTTTTACGGCGTGCGTTTCCGTCGAGTCGTTTTCCTTGGTGCCGGTGCCGTGGGCGTTGATGTATTGAATGTCCTGCGGGGTCATTTCGGCATCGCGGAGGGCGGCCTGGATGGCAACGATGGCGCCGCGGCCTTCGGGATGCTGGTCGGTGACGGCATGGGCATCGCAAGACGAACCGTAGCCGACAATTTCGGCAAGAATCTTCGCACCGCGGCCCTGGGCATGTTCGAGTGATTCAAGAATGACGATGCCCGAGCCTTCACCGAGGACAAAGCCGCCGCGGGTGGCGTCGAAGGGTCGGCAGGAGGCGCGGGGATTTTCGTTGAAGGTGGAGAGCGCCGTCAGCCGGTTGAAGCCTGTGACGCCGAAGGGGTGGATCATGGAGTGAGCGCCGCCGGAGATCATGATTTCGGCATCGCCGCGGCGGATGATTTCGGCGGCTTCGCCGATGGCCTGCGTGGAGGCGGCGCACGCGGTGAGGCAATTGAGCGATGGCCCGCGGGCATTGAATTCCATCGCCAGGTGAGCGATGGTCATCGAAGGTTCCTGCTCAATTTCCGTCATGGGGTCGAAGGTTTTGAGGGCCAGTGTTCCCCAGATTTGCGTGTTGAGCGCAGTTGCACCGGCGGGCCAGGCAGCCAGCGACGTCTGCGTAAAGTTGGCAAAGTCCAGGCCACCTTCGCCGGCGCCCATATACGTGCCTACGGAGTAGGGATCAGGGGTCAGGGAAGAGGGAGCGGCCGATGGATGAGGGAGACCTGCGGATTTCCAGGCTTGGGTGGCGGCACCCAGGGCGAAGCGTGTGGCGCGACCGGAGTCTTTGTGATTCGCAGCGCGAGCGCCGAGGTCGGCCGCGAAATCGTAGCCTTTGACTTCAGCGGAGAACGTGGTGGGGAAAGTGTGGGCATCGAAGATCGTGGTGGTCGCGATGCCCGAATCGCTGGCGAGCAGACGCTGCCAAACCGCTTCGATATCGTGCCCGAGCGGGGTAACCCAACCGATACCGGTGATGACGACACGTTTACGCATAGTATTGCTCTAACTTTTTCACCACAGAGACACTGAGACACGGAAGACGCACAGAGTCGAATTACGTGACCTTCTTCAGGACAACTGCGCTGTTCTGGCCGCCAAGGGCGCTGGCCAGAACGACGACGTGGTCAAGCTTCTTCTCCTCCCGGATCTTGCTGATCAAGAGATGATCGATGGGGGAATCACAGTTGATGGCCGGGGGAAGCGTCTGGGTATGAACAGCCATCGCAGCAGCGACGAGGTCCAGAGCCTGAGCACCCGCGCCGCAATCACCGATGCCCGCGCGGGCGGGGAAAATAGCGGTGTGCGAAAGTGCGTCGCCAAGGGCCAGACGGAAGGCGTTGGCATCCGCCTTGTCCCATGCGGGAATGCTGTACCCGGGAGGAACAATCATGTGGATGGCGTCCGGTGCTATCCCGGCGCTCTTGAGGGCTTTCTTGATAGCGACGGAGGGGGCTTCGCCGGTGGGGTCAGGGTCGACGACGGAGCTGCCGGCGCTGGCGGAAGCGCCGAGACCGACGATTTCCGCATAGATCGTCGCGCCGCGTTTCTTGGCGTGCTCGTATTCCTCGATGACCAGGACCGCCCCGCCTTCAGCCAGCACGGTGCCGGCGGCATTTTCATCATACGGGCGGCAAGCGCCGGCGGGATTCTCATTGCTGGTAGTGTTGAGCCGGCCAAGCAGGCTCCAGCGCATCAGACCCATCGGATGGATCTTGGTTTCGCAGCCGCCCACGAGCGCCAGATCAGCACTACCGCGCTGAATGGTGCGGGTGGCCTCGGCCAGCGCCAGCCCCGCGGAGGCCTGCCCACAGGTGATCGTATTGGAAGGCCCCTGCGTGTCGTGAATGATCGACACATGGCAGGCCAGCATGTTGGGAAGATATTTGAGCAGCCACAGTGGCGTGAGATTCTCCATGCCGGAGGTGACGGCAGGATCCTCGGACTTGCCCCACTTGGCGAGGCTGAGCGTGTTATCAGGATTGCGGGCCACGGCCATGGCGGCAGTGAGCTCGTCGAGATCGGCACAGATCAGACCGGCGCCGATATTGCAGCCAACGCGCGTGGGATCGGGCTGAAACCAGCCCTGGGCCTTGAGCGGATCGACGGAGGTGGAGCCGGCAATACCCTTGGTAATCAATTTGGCATCGCGAACGGCAAAGTCAGCCGCGACGACGGCAAGTTCGATATCGCGGGCCATGATTTTCGTGGCCTTGCGGTAGGATTTCGGCACGAACTCCGTGGTCTTGAACGGAGGAATGGTGCCGGCTATGCGGGAAGGGAACGAGGCGGGGTCGAATCGGGTCAGCGGCGCGATCGAAGATTTGCCTGCCAGAAGGGCTTCCCAAAGCGCCGGAGCGCCCAAACCATGAGGGGAGATAGCGCCCAAGCCGGTGATGACGACACGCCGCATGAAATCCTCTGCAAAAGCGAAGGGATAACGATTCGGTAACGAATTTACGAGGCGGTATTGTAGGGGATGGAGAGGGTGAATCCAAACGGGCAGGAAGCGGCCATCACGTGGTGGGCAACTGCACGTTCAGTTCTCGGCGATAAGTCTCGAAGAGTTCCATGAACTGCGAATTGAAGACGAAGTTGAAATCCGGGAACTTCATGCCGGACATGTTGTTGTCGATGTGCGAGAACATCATGTCGACCGTGCCGACAGAAATTTCCGTTGGTTGCCCCCCCACCGTGGTGCGAACGCTGATCGTCCCTTCGATGGCCGCTCCGGTTTCATTGACGTTGACGATCTTGGCTGAATAGACGATTTGTTCGCCCGGGCGGACCAGCCGCGAGAACGTCGCCTTGCCGATCTTGGCGAGGATCACTTTTTCCTTGAAGTTGCGGGCCGCACCCACAAGGATTCCGGAAGTCTGGGCCATGCCTTCGATCATGAGCGACGCGGGCATGACGGGGAAGCCGGGGAAGTGATCGTGCAGATGATCCTCCGCCAGCGAAACGTTTTTGACCGCGACCGCGGCCACGTTTACTTCAAACTTCTCGAACTTGTCGATCCAGATCCAACGCATTATCAGTGCCGAGTGGTCATTGACCACTCATGGCTCCCTCAGGTGTTAACTTTGGTCATCACGTATTTCACCAGCGTATCGACGGTGAAAACATCGCGGAACTTATTGATGTCCGGATCGGCTTCAAACCCGGTGAGGTCGGCAAAGGGCATGCGTGTCTTGAGTTCGGCCAAGCCCTTGGGAGTCATCCGGCCGTTCTGGACGTATTCGGGATTGGTGAAGAGATTCTCCGGGGTCAGTTCGCCCTTGGGAATCTTGATGCTGAACGACTTTTCGAGCTGGAACTGAATGTCCAGATAATCGATGGACTCCGCGCCGAGGTCCTCGGACAGCTTGGCTTGGGATGTCACTTCATCGTCATCAACAGCCAGCGCCGTGGTGAGTACTTCCTTAACCTTGGCGAACACTTCTTCCTGGGTCATGGGCATTTTCAACTCCGTTCTGGTTCGACGGCAGGTATTCAAAATCTTGTTCAGGCCGGCAGCGTTACCGGGCTGTGCTGGAGAATCGTCTGCCAGCGTTCTTTCAGGGCGGTTATCACGTTGCGATCGATCGGCTGCATCGCCGGATCGGTCGCGGCAAGATTCACGTGCGCCAGTTCGATACGCGCCTGGATGGCGTTATTGCCATTGACGGCGCCCTTGATCTTAAAATCCGAGCGGCCGGCGGCAATCTCGACGGCCTCAGCGGTAATCACCAGCGTGTTGCCGGGGGCGACAAATGTGCCATAGCGCACGCCGCGAGCTTCTTTCAGGACGACCAGGCTGTGTGCAAAATTCGACTCGACACGAACGAGCCAGGCGGCGGCTTGAATTGCGGCCTCGAGCATCATGACGCCCGGGAGCACGGGAAAGCCCGGAAAATGGTCGGCCAGGTATTCTTCCGCCATGGAAACATTCTTGGCCATGACGATTCTCTTGCCCGGTTCGAGAGACACAAGCTGGTCGACGAGGACGAATTTCACGCCGCGGGTATCCTTGCAGAAGCCACGCGGGGATCCGCAGAAATACTGCGATATCCCCGCAAGTTAAAGCAAGGTGTTGTACCCGCCACAGCGTCATTTGACAAGCCGGGCGGGATTCCGGCCGCACAGCGGTCCACCTCCGCCAGCTGGCGAAATGGTCCCTTTTTATGGACGCAAAACTGCCTATGGATACCCTCTACCCGACGGAACCGTGAGTGCGAATCAGCGTGTGGATTGCCGCGCATCTGTTTGATCTGCTTTCCCGCTCCTCCGGCAGGTCGGCTACGCAAGCGGTTGCTTGTTGACTTCTGCGGTCATGCTCTTATCATCAGAAACATACCGAAAGCATCCGACGCATGTTGATAGCTGTCTGTGCTGATGAATTTTCGCGTAAGGTACGCGAGTGGAATCGACAGCGCATGCGATGAGCTGTAACTCGGATCGGAGGAATCCATGGCGTCCAAGTCGTCAATCTCGGAAGCACAAGCACTGGAAAACCTGTGCCAGCTTTTTCACCTTTTGTCGGATAGGACACGTTTGCAGATCGTGATGCTGCTCGCCGGCGGCGAACGAAACGTGACGAGTCTGTGCAAGGATCTGAAGCTGCCCCAACCAACGGTGAGCCATCACCTCGGCTTGCTGCGAATGAATCGTGTGATCATCAACAAGCGTCACGGCAAACAGGTGATCTACGCCCTCGACAACACGGGCGGAAGAGCTTCCGGCGGGAAGATTCGCTTCAATTCGCCGCCGTTCAGCGTGACGGTCGAAGGCTATTGAAAACATAGAAGCCGGAGAGTGGCTTCAGAAGACGGAAAAAATATGCGCGCGGCGGCCGAGAGGTCGCCGCGCTATTTTTTTGCGCAGGGGGAGAGCGCATGGAGAGGATGAACCGATCGCGGGAAACATAGGGCAAAAATGCGAAGCCCCCGACGGCAAGTCGAGGGCTCATCATGCGGGCGAGAGGAGTCGAACCTCCACGTCTTTTGGACACTAGAACCTGAATCTAGCGCGTCTGCCAATTCCGCCACGCCCGCGGGATTTGGAGGGATGATGGTACCAAAATGAGGGGGAAAAGCAAAGTTCGACAGAATGTGTGAAATCGCGAAAAACATTGGATAGCGTCAGTTGCGCGGCAGCGGGCCCAGTGGCTCGACCATGGACTCCGTATCCATGGCGAGATTGGCCAGCGCGTCGGCGCGCGAGTTGCCTTCGCGGTACACATGATGGATCTTGACGTCGCCGATCTTGCCGATGAGCTGGACCGCCTGGGCAAACAGCGGCTTGAGATCGGGAGATTTCACCTTGTAAATGCCATTGAGTTGGCGGACGACCAACTCCGAATCGGCACGAACGAGCAGTTTGGTTGCGCCCAGCGCCACTGCGGCGGCAAGCCCGCGGAGCAGCGCCGTGTACTCGGCAACGTTGTTGGTGTAATGGCCGAGAAACTCACCGAGTTCGTAGACCGATTTGCCGGTGTCGGTGGAAACCGTTACGCCAATACCGGCCGGGCCGGGATTGCCCCGGGAGCCGCCGTCGAATTGAAGGATGAAGGACTTGGCTGCGGTATTGCAGGGCGCGGGATGAGCTGGTTTGTCAGGAAATAGCGTCATACATAGCCCGGAATTTTCAGGTATCAGAGGTCCGCTTCCAGACGCTCAAACCTGGGCCATCATATCCGCGAGATACAGGATGCGGGAGCAGGAATTGCAGCGGCGAATTTCGTCGCGGCTGCGGAGCGCGTTGAGGTGCTCGACGTTGAGACCCATATAACAGGCGCCGCACGATACCGAATCGAGATCCCCCTCATCGTATTCCAGCGGGGCCAGCGCGTCGCCGGGATATTTCTGGCTGACGCGGTCGTACTGGCGAAGCGCTTCGCCGGGGACGTTCTTGGCAGCCTCGGCCCGCTTGGTCTCCAGCGCATCGATCTGCGTTTGCAGCGCGCTGACCTTATCGGCATGCTCGGCCTCGATCTTGGCCAGTGCCGCCTGCTCGGCCGCGATGACCTGTTTGAGACTGGCAATTTCCGCGGAGGCGGTTTCGACAACCTGCATCTGTTCGAGGATATCTTTTTCGAGCTTCGAGACTTCGGCCTTTTCGCCGGAAATATGCACAAGAATGGCGGAGTAATCTTTATTGGTCTTGGCGGTGTTCAGCGTGCCACGCATTTTTTCGATGTGTTCCTGACGCGTTCGCATATCCAGTTCACGACTGCTGACGTCGGCCTGGAGTTTCTTGTTGGCGGTATCGCGGGAATCATGATCGGCCTGAAGCTGGGCAATCTTGGCCTGTTGGCGTTTCTGGTCCTTCTGGACGTTATCGAGGCCAACTCGCAGTGTCTGGAGGTCACGATCGATCTTGTAGAGCGCCAGCAGTGCGGGAAGGGTGACGGTCGCGGGCATGCCGATACCTCTCATTGGGCGAAAATTGAAGTGTACCAACAAGTGAGGCGGCGTGCCAGTTTTTCGAGAAGTCGCCAGCCGGCAAAAAGGCATGCAGATCAGTCTTCGTCAGCGGTTGCCGCAGCGCTGCCGTCGTTCTTGCGGAAGATCGCCAGTACCTTATCCAGGGGCACAACGAAGAGACGGTTGTCGGCCTCGAACTCGACGGGGACGGCGTCGCGTGGATCGAAAAGTACCTTGTCGTACTGACGAATGGAAAAATCCTCATCCCGCTCGATCTGCTTGGAAATGGCGATAACGCGACCGGTGAGCGTGGGAATTTCGTGATTGCCAGGAAGCACGATACCCGATTTGGTTTCGCGCCTGTTCTCATCCTTGCGAATGACGACGCGTTTGCCGACAGGCTCGATAACGTCCCATGCGGCGGTCTTTCGCGACTTGATAGGGGTATCGCTCACAATTGTCCCTCAGTTAAGAAACAAGCAAACACGTTTGAATGATTGTAGGGTCTGCACGCTGCACAGGAAAGCCGGCACATGTTTGCCCTCCTGTGCTGGTGTGTTCAATGTGCGTTGGAAATGTGATCGCCGCGATCCGCAGTGCTCAGACGCCCGCAACCACCTTGCTACGCTCAATAAGCGGGGCAAGTCCACCAGGCATAGGTCATGAGCAGTAGAATGATCCCACCGAACGCCAGAAGAATCCAAGGTGTCAGGAGATCGACAAAGTCGTTGGGCTGGTGGGCTAGGGCGTCGCCAAGCATGTGATAGAACGACCGCATACTGGAATTATCGGACTCTACCCCGCAAATTCCCCAAACAAATTGACCCATCTCGATCTGTCGGGTATCGCTTTATTGGGGGAGTTTTTCGTAAAAAATATAAGTCGTTGCCAGTAAATTATTTATAGAACATCATCACAGCTGATGCGAACCCTCGGGAGGCTCTTCCGAAGTGAGCGAAAAGAGGCGTTTGAGGGCCGAAGCCAGCATCGGACGGGCCGTGACTTCTGCATTATGGGTAATCTGTGTGACCGGGCCGTGCAGCAATTTGCTGATCAGCCGGTGAGAAAGACGCTCGAGATCCTGTCGGCCGGCGGCATTGAGTTCCGGATGATGAGCGCAGTATTCGTCCAGTTCCGCGCGGGCCACAGCATGGCAGTGATCGTAGAGCGCCTTGACCAGCGGCCCGACATCGCGCGCCGCATACCAGCGGAGAAACTCCTCGACGTGCACCGCCAGACGATCGTGTGACGCGGAGATTTCCTTATCCCGCTTCTGGCGATTGCCGGCAGCGACCTCCTGCAGGTCATCAACGTTATACAAATAGACGTTATTCAACTCCCCCACTGCCGACTCGACATCCCGCGGAACGGCGATGTCCACAATGATGACCGGACGATATCTGCGGGGCTTGAGGATCGCCTTGAATCGCGATGCCGTGATGATCGGATCGGCCGAACCCGTGCTGGTCAGAATGATGTCGGCGTCGATCATGAGTTGATCGAGGACATCAAGGCCGGCCGCCTCGCCATGGAATTCCGCGGCGAGCTTCTCCGCCCGTTCGAGAGAACGATTCGCCAGCAACAAGCGGCGCGGTGCCAGGCCGGAAAGGTGGCGCAGCATGAGCGACGCCATTTTCCCGGCGCCGATGCACAGTACCGTCTTGTCATCAAAGCGGTCGAAAATCGAACGCGTCAAATCGACGGCGACGGAGGCCACCGACAACCGGCCGGCAGAAAGGTTCGTGGAATCATGGACGTCTTTGGCCGCGGCCAATGCGCGCTGAAACAATGTGTGGAAAATCTTGCTGACCGATTCGGCATCACAGGCCTGCTGGTACGCCTGCTTGACCTGCGACAAGATCTGCGTTTCGCCCACCACGACTGAATCGAGCGAACTAGTTACGCGGAACAGGTGCTCGATCATGGCCCGGTCTTCATGGTGGTAGAGATGCGACTGGAATTGCTCAGAGGGCAGGGCGTGAAACTCGCCCATGAATTTTGCGAGCTGTTCCGGCGTGGGCTCTTCGTGCAGCGGCCGGGCAATGTACATTTCGACGCGGTTACACGTGGAAAGGATGACCGATTCGGCCCGGGGATAGCTCGTCTTGAAGCGGGACAACGCTTCGCGTATTTGATCGGGCGTGAAAGCCATGGTTTCCCGCACGTGCAGCGGCGCCGTACGGTGGTTCAGACCGACCATCAACAGACGGAGAGATTCGCGGTTTAGTGACTGCATCGCTGCGGGTACTTCCTATGGATCAAGTTTCCAGAACTGCAACTATTTCATCCAGACGACGGCAACGAAGGCGGTCAGAAAGAGCACGAATCCGAGGATGCTCAGCCACGCGGCACGCTGGCCGCGGATCGCCGGCGCCAGCGGAACGTGGATCAACAGCGCGTAAACGGCCCATGCAAGGATCGCGGTGATGACCTTGGGCGAAGCGAACCATGGTGCGTGAAGTGTCTGCGGATCCTGGGTCAAACGCAGCGCTCCGGTGATCATGGCTACGGTCAGCAGCGGAAAACCGAGATAAATCATGATGCGGTTGAATTTTTCGATGCTGGCCAGCGGCGGCAATCCGATCCAGTGGTGCGAGGCGTCGAGACCTTTGTGTTTGAGCTGGCGATGGGCCAGAAGGTAGACGATCCCTCCCACGCACCCGAGGGCAAAGCACACCGAACCTGCAACCACCGTGAGAATGTGCAGGCGCGCCCAATGGTTCGTGTACTGATAGTCGGCGCCGTTGAGGATGGCCAGCGTCGCGCCGAGGGAAAGCAGAACGGCGATCATCGGCAACAGAAAGAAGGCCAGTCCGCCAAGGTGCCTGGTCCAGCGAAAATAGACCAGCATTCCGGTCAGGAGCAAGGACAGAAAGAGAAAGGCATCCAGGTGATTGGTCATCGGCAGCGACGGCTTTCCCGCGGCTATGACACGCCACAGCAACAGCGCCAGGCACAGGGCAGTCGCCGAAAGCACGAGAATACGTGAGCCGAGGCCCATGGAGCCGGCGTCCGGAGATGACAACCCCTCGGGGCTGGCGACGAGGCGGCGCGTATGACGCAGGCCGAGAATGAACGCCACCGCAAAAATCACGCTGGCCAGAAACGTCAGATGGATTTGCACAGAAAGTTCGCTAGGCATGTTCAACCATTCTTCGTAGGGGTATTCAATGGGGTCCTGTTGCACAGGGCTCCGAGCCATTGCTCGAACAGGGCTTCGGCGGCCTTCTTTCCGCCCGCACGCAGTGCGGATTCCATTTCCTCGCTGGCCGTCCGCATGAACAACTCGCGGCGCCATTCAATGCTACCGAGTTCCTTGCGAATCCGCGGACGCCACCCACTCATCAGTTCCGCCCAAGTGACCAGCACTGGATCTACCGCGGCGGCTGCAGAATCGCGGATTCGGGCGGCCAGCAGCGGCGAGGCGCCGGATGTGCCGACCGCAATCGTAATCTGCCGGGACTCCGAAACCCAGGTGGCGCCGCCGGAAAAATCGCCGAGTTCCGGTTCGTCGCAGCGGCAGCACAGGATGCCGTGCGCCGCGGCGTGCTTTTGAACCTGGTCATTGACGGAGCGGTGGTTCGTCGCCGCAAACACCAGGCGCCACATCTTGCGGGACATGTGCGTGGCCGCGTATGCCGCAGTGATGCACTCGACATCCGTCAGGTCGGAGAAGCCCTCGGCAAAGTCCACGCTGACGACGGTGATGCGGGCGCCGGTGGAGATCAATCCGCGCGCCTTGCGCAAACCCACAGATCCGCCGCCCACAATAAGGATGGGCTTCCGTTGCAGATCGAGGAAAATGGGGTACGACGCTGAGTTCATCGCGGATCATTCTAGCGAACGACACCATGGAGTGGGAAATGCGGAGCACAAGTTCCGAAAAAAACGCACAGAAGATCGGTTCATCCTTGTATTCATTTCTCACGTTGAACACTCCACCTCCTGCACATCGCCTCAGAGTCCGCCGGGACGCAAAAATAAGGCGGCCCGCGATAAGGTCTCGCGGGCCGCCGGGATTGACCTGGGAATCAACCCTGAGGGTGATTAAGCAAGCAGCTTCAACACGGACTGCGGGCTCTGGTTAGCCTGTTGCAGTACGGAGGTCGCCGACTGCACCAGAATCTGCGAACGGGTGAGGTTCGCGGTTTCGGTGGCGAAATCGGTATCCCGGATGGCGCTGCCGGCGCTCTGGACGTTCTCCAAAGCCACGTTCAACGAGTTGATCGTCGAGCCGAGCGTGTTCTTCTGGAACGCGCCAAGACGGCCGCGGAGACCCGCGACATTCTTGATGGCCTGGTTGACGATGTTCTGGGCCAGCGTCGTATCGCCGTTGTTGACCGCGGCAGCCTTGCCTGAACCGAGGTCGGACAGCGTATAGACGGTGCCGTTCTGAACGTACTTGCCGATCGAGCTGCTGTTGACATTACCCAGCCCGATGGACGCCTGGTTGGCGAGGTTGACCTGAGCCCCGAGGCTGAAGGTCGCGCCGCCGCCGGTGATCCCGAACGTCTTTGACGCACCGTTGGTGTTGATGTCGGAGTTGAGCGTGAAGTCGGCTTCGAGATTGGCGTTGACCACCTTGACGTTGAGGCCGTCAGACTGAACGGCGGTGCCGTTGACCGAGACGGTCGCGTTGCGGCCGTAATCGGTGGTATTGGTCACGCCGCTGGTATCCTTCGTGGAGAAGGACGACGCGTTGTTGGACGAGATGCTGACGAACTGTGATGCGCCGTAGCCCGTGGACGAGAAGACGACGGACTTGTTGTCGGTTGAAAGTGTCGCCTGGACGCCACTGGAGTCCTTGAATTGGTTCACGGACGCCACGATCGCCGAGCTCTTGGTGGAGCTGGCGAAGGAGAGCTGCACGGTGCCGGTGTTGCCGGCGATGGAGATGGACGCGGCGCCGTTGAGACCGGTGCTGGAACCGGCGAAATTGAGCGTGCCGGTCTGAGCGGACTGGATCACGGCCACGCTGACCGACAGGGTCGCCCCGCCGATCTTGGCGCTGTTGATCGACACCGACGTGAACGCCGAGGCCGTCGACAGGCCGGAGGTCGTGTAATCGAAGGTGCCGTTCAGGAGCTTGGTGCCTTCGAACGACGCGCTGTTCGAAATACGGTTGATGGTGCTCAGGATCGAATCGACCTGGAGCTGGTTGGCGTCTTTCTCGTCCTGGCTGAGGCCGGCCTTGTTGGCGGCGGTGCCGACCAGGCTCTGAAGGCTGACCAGCAGGTTGGACACTTCGCCCAGCGAACCTTCAGCGGTGCCAATGATGTTGTCGGCGCGCTGCGCGTTGCTGATGGCCGTGGTCGTGGCGGCCTGCTCGGCCTTGAGCGATTCGCTGGCGATGAGGCCAGCGGGATCGTCTTTGCCTGAATTGATACGGTAACCGGTGGACAGACGCTGCAACGACTGCTGCAGGGCGTTGTTGTTCTTGTTCAGGGTGCTGACCGCGATGAGGGACGATACGTTGGTATTAATAACCGACATTGTGAGATCCTCCATGAAGCCGGATGATGGAGCTCACACAACGTTTCTCGTGCGCGGCGTGAGCCATCGGGGCTTGCTGATTCGGATTTTTTTCTTCACGGGACCCGCAAGGGTCTTTTCGAAAGTATCCGGATCAGCAAATCCTTTGTGACCGGCAAGTGACATCCGTGAATTCGCCTGGAAAGATTCAACGAGTTCCGCAGTTCCAGGACACGACTGCGGGCCGTTTAATCACTTTGTGCCTACCTCCTTGGCGAAATCGCCTCTCAGGAACTCCCAGGTTGCCCGAGACCGCCTTGGATCCCGTGGGCGTATTCAGACTTAACTAGCTTCGGTGCAAATCACACGCGAGTTTAGAAGCGTGTCCGAGAAGTCCTTCTGAATAGCCCTTTACTTAATGATTCCAGGCGGTCCCGGGCGGACCCGAAAAATCCACGGAACGTTTTCCCGTTCCGATAACGTGCGCGGTGGCCACCAGAGCGTTCTAGTCAGGCCGCGAAAGGTTCGGCAGGGGCGGCCGGGCCATCCGGCTGGCCGCCCCTATCGCCGAGTCATGGGCGTTCTACCGCCCGGCCGGAGTTAGCCGAGGAGCTTCAGCACGGCCTGCGGGCTCTGGTTCGCCTGTTGCAACACGGAAGTCGCCGACTGCACCAGGATCTGCGAACGCGTGAGGTTCGAGGTCTCGGTCGCAAAATCGGTGTCGCGAATCGCGCTGTTGGAACTTGAAACGTTTTCCAACGCCACATTCAGCGAATTGATCGTGGAACCCAGCGTGTTCTTCTGGAACGCGCCCAGACGCCCACGCAGATTCGCCACATCCTTGATCGCCTGGTTCACGATCTGCTGAGCCAGGTTGCTGTCGCCGTTGTTGACGGCGGCGAGCTTGCCCGAACCCAGATCGGAGAGCGTCAAGACTGCACCGTTGGAAACGTATTTGCCAAGGCTGGCGGTGTTCACCGACGCGATGCCGATGGACGCCGTATTGGCGGTGTTGACTTGGGCCCCGAGGCTGAAGGTCGCCCCGCCGCCGGTGATTCCGAACGTCTTCGAGGAACCATTGGTGTTGATGGCGGAATTGAGCGTGAAATTCACGTCGAGCAGGTCGCCAAACACGGCCTTGACGTTCAGCCCGTCGGACTGCACGGCGGTGCCGTTGACCGAGACGGTCGCATTGCGGCCGTAATCGGTCGTGTTCGCTACGTTATTGACATCCTTCGTGGAGAAGGCCGACGAGCTGTTCGACGAGATGCTGACAAACTGCGATGCACCGTAACCCGTGGACGTGAAAACGACGGACTTGTTGTCTGTCGAAAGCACAGCCTGGACGCCTGTGGAGTCCTTGAACTGGTTGACGGATGCCACCACGGCCGAGCTCTTGGTGGAGCTGGCGAATGAGAGCTGCACGGTGCCCTTGTTGCCGGCAATGGCGATGGCGGCGGCGCCGTTGAGGCCGGTGCTGGAGCCGGTGAAGTTAAGCTGACCGGTCTGTGCGGACTGAATAACGCCGACACTGACCGAGAGCGTCGTGTTGCCGACCTTGGCGCTGTTGATGTTGATGGCCGTGAAGGCCGACGTGGCGCCCAGGCCCGACGTGGTGTAGTCGTACGTGCCATTGAGCAGCTTGGTGCCTTCGAATGACGCGCTGTTGGAGATGCGGTTGATGGTGCTCAGAATCGAATCGACCTGAAGCTGATTGGCGTCTTTTTCGTCCTGGCTCAAGCCGGCCTTATTGGCCGCGGTGCCCACCAGACCCTGCAGGCTGACCAGCAGGTTGGACACTTCTGAGAGCGAACCTTCAGCGGTGCCAATGATGTTGTCGGCGCGCTGGGCGTTGCTGATGGCGGTGGAAGTTGCGGTTTGCTCCGCGCGGAGATTTTCGCTGGCGATCAAGCCGGCGGGATCATCTTTGCCGGAGTTGATGCGGTATCCGGTGGACAGCCGCTGCAGCGATGTCTGCAGTGCGCTGTTGTTCTTGTTCAACGTGTTGACAGCAATAAGCGAAGAAATGTTGGTATTGATACGAGACATGAGAATCCTCCGTGAAAAATGTCATCCCGTGTTTAAATCCCTGCTGACCCTCTCATCCGTGGAGGGCCATGACCGGGAAGGATGACGGCAATCCGTTCTGCGTTCCGCAAATCATGAGTCCACGCCCGTCCGGAACACTTAACAGGGCGTGTGCCTTTTCTGTCGACCTCCCGGGACCAAGCCCAAAAAGACCATGAAGACTCAGTACGTGAGGTGAGAGCCAGTCGCGTACGGACCGCATCCTTGGGTCCGGACGCATCACCGTCACGGGTGTGATATTCGGAAGCCCAGACATGAAATCTTGAGGCCGAAAATGCGTGTTTTGAGCGATTTCTGCGGGTAATCTTACGTCCGGGTAATGCTGAAGCAGGGGTCAGTAAAAGCGGAGTATTTATCGGACAGCGCGCGTTCTCGGACCTTCCTCCCCCGAAAGATTTCGCGCAATTATGTCCGTTTCTTACGCCGCCAAATTGACGGATCGACATGTTTTGTGGTGGTTATCGGACGAAGCACGAGAAGAAAACGACCTGATCGCCCCCTCAAACCGGAGACCAGATCGCCAGACAGCTTGCGGCTTCCGTGACCCGCACTTCCGCCAGACGCAGGCCGCGCGACGCTTCGCCCTCGAAAGTCTCCAGCGGGGCCAGCATCAACCGTCCGATGCGCTCGGCGATCCGCTCGGCGGAAGGGTTCACTTCGGAAATGAACGGCTCGATCTCGTTCAGATGACGTCCACGCCACGGCGCGACGATGCCGTCGAGCACCTTTTCCACCGCATGGAAGTCCACGACGGTTTGCAGGGCATCGAGCCGCTCGGCAACGATGCGAACAGTTACCTGAAAATCATGCGCATGGGAAGGTTCGACGCCCCCGCCGACTAGACGCAGCGCATGCGTGGCAGTGAAAACCGTTTGAACTTCGATGGCGAACATGATTCCTGGCCAGTCGTCAGAGGTCAGTGGTTACTTGCCGAGTTCCTTCGAACGTTTGGCCGCCGCGGTGATGGCTTTGGTCATCAATCCGATGAAATCGCCCGCCTCGAGCGTTTCGATGGCCGCCTGCGTGGTGCCGTTGGGCGTCGTCACTTTCCGCCGCAGTTCTGTAGGAGCGTCCTTGGACTGCTCCAGCAGTGCCGCAGCACCGATGACCGTCTCGCGGGCCAGTTGTGCGGCTTGCGTATCATTGAGCCCCGCAGCCTTTCCCGCGGCGGCCAGCGCTTCGGTCAGGTAGAAAATGTATGCCGGTCCGCTGCCGGATACCGCCGTGACCGCATCCATCGTCTCTTCACTGACACGTACGGTCTTGCCGGCGGCGGAGAAAATGCGATCGGCCATGACGACGTCATTATCCGTGGCATACGTGCCCTTGGCGATGGCCGACATGCCCTTGCCCGCCAGCATTGGCGTATTTGGCATCACCCGAATGACCCGTGGTTGCCCCCCTGCCGTGCTTTCGATGAACTTGCACGAAATGCCCGCCGCGATCGAAATAACCAAGGCATCGGGGCGCAGGCTGGACTTGATGGCACTGAGCGCCTCTCCGACCACGAAAGGTTTTACCGCCAGCACGACCACATCGCAGATCGCCGGCGACTTGCCGCCATTGCACCGAATCCCCAGTTCTTCGTTGAAAACCCGTTGCCGGTCGGGGTTGGGATCGATAGCGACGATCTGCTCGCGGGAAAATAGTGCTGCGCGGAGAAGTCCGCGTGCAATGGCCTCGGCCATATTGCCGGCGCCGATGAATCCGATGGTTGGCATGCATATGCTCCGTTTCAAGTACCAAAGTAATGGTACAAGGGGAATCGGAGCAATGCGAGGAGGCCAACCGTGGGAGAGGCGTCCGCGCCAATGCCGGTACCAAAGAGAAGCCCCGGCTCGAGAGCCGGGGCTGAGACTTCATTATTCAATTTACGCGAACCTGGTGTCCTGAGTCTTAGTGGACCAGTTCTTTTTCCTCGGACTTTGCCTCGGAACCAGCGGACTCCGGAGCGACAAAGTCGCCGGATTCCCGCTTGGACTGGAGTACAGCCCAAACCAATGCCGCAACGCAGACCACGGCAATAATCAGGCCGACAATCCAATTCGTCGGAAGGTTCGTGGCCCATTCCGCCGGAGTCTTGCCTTGGGTGTTGGGATGGATGCCCATCACGTTGTAGCTAAGCACCATGCCCAGGCTGAGCACGCTGACCATGTTCATCACCTTGATCAGCGGGTTCACGGCGGGACCGGCCGTATCCTTCAGCGGATCGCCGACCGTGTCACCGGTCACCGACGCCTTGTGGGCTTCGGAGCCCTTGCCACCGTAGATGCCGTCTTCGATCATCTTCTTGGCATTGTCCCAGGCGCCGCCTGCGTTCGACATGAACACCGCAAGCAACTGGCCGGTAACGATCATGCCCGCCAGGAAGCCGCCGAGGGCGTAAGGTCCAAGCAGCATGCCGACCGTGATCGGGGTGAGGATGGCCAGCAGGCCGGGGCCGACGAGTTCTTTCTGAGCGGTGCTGGTGCAGATATCGACCACGCGACCGTAATCCGGCTTCTTGGTGCCGGCCCAGATTTCTTTGTCCTTAAACTGCACGCGGCATTCCTTGACGATGTAGAAGGCCGCACGGCCTACCGCACGGATCAGCATCGAGCTGAACAGGAACGGTACCGCCCCGCCGATCAACAGACCGATCAGCACCATCGGCTGAGCGACGGTCAGTTGCTGCGAGAAGTACGTGTACTGGTCCGAGGTCATCTTCGGAATGTCCGCTTCGTTGCCCACCGCGATCACTGCGATGAAGCTGGCAAAGAGCGACACGGCCGCGATAACCGCCGAACCGATGGCGATGCCCTTGGTCTCGGCCTTGGTGGTGTTACCCACGGCGTCGAGGTCGGCCAGGATCTGGCGAGCCCGCTTGTAGTTGGTTTCGCCCATTTCCTTGCGGTCATAGCCCATTTCGCCGATGCCGTTGGCGTTGTCGGCCACCGGGCCGAACACGTCCATCGAGATCGTGTTGCCCGTCAGGGTCAACATGCCGATACCGGTCATGGCCACGCCGTACGCGATAAACGTACCGGGCAGACCCCAGTAGCAGAGCACCGAGAGGAAGATCGAAACCACGATCACCAGCATGGTCACCACGGTGGATTCATAACCAACCGCGAAACCTTCGATGATGTTCGTCGCATGACCCGTCTGGCAAGCCTTGGCCAGGCCCTTCACAGGAGCGTGCGAGGTGTGCGTGTAGTAGCTGGTGACCTTGTTGAGAACGATCGCCAGAACCACGCCGATGAGGCAGGTCAAGGCCGGGCGAATGTCCGAGCCGGCAATCATGTACCAGCCAGTGTTAAGACCGTCATGCGGGAAACCCGCGGCGGCCATGCCATTTTCCTTGAGGTATTCCGGCGAGAACTTGAGGTAGAACATGCCGAGGACCACGAAGCCCACGACCGAGATGAACGAACCGATCCAGAATCCGCGGTGAACGCTCTTGAGGGCGGTATCGGAGGTGTCATCAGCGCCGGCCTTGACGGTGTAGGTGGAGATGATCGAGCCGAGCACGCCGATGCCTCGGACGAGCAGCGGGAACATGACGCCCTTGTGGCCGAAGGTGGCCGCACCGAGGATCATGGCCGCAACGATGGTCACTTCATAAGACTCGAAGATGTCGGCGGCCATACCGGCACAATCGCCGACGTTGTCGCCCACGTTGTCCGCGATGGTCGCGGCGTTACGGGGATCATCTTCGGGAATATCTTTTTCAATCTTACCGACCAGGTCGGCGCCGACGTCCGCGGCCTTGGTGTAGATGCCGCCGCCGACACGCATGAACAGGGCCAGCAACGTGCCGCCGAAGCCGAAACCCAGGAGGGCTTCATAGGCTTCCACGCCGTAGATCATGAAAATCAACGTGCCGCCGAGGAGGCCCAGGCCGTCCGTCAGCATGCCCGTAACAGTACCGGTACGATAGCCAAGCTGCATGGCTTCGCCGTAGCTCTTCGTGGCGGCCGCAGCAACGCGAAGGTTACCGGTGGTGGCCAGACGCATGCCGACAAACCCGACGCACCAGCTGAACAACGCACCGACGAGAAACGCACCAGCGCGGCCGAACTTGAACCACTGGCTGTCAGCGCCGGAGGTGGTGAAGTACAGGATCGCCGTGATCACGACGATCAGCGGTCCAATCTTGCGGAACTGGGCGGCCAAGTAAGCGTTGGCGCCTTCGCGGACGGCCGCAGCAATTTCCTGCATCTTCTTGGTGCCTTGATCAGCCGCCTTGACCTGCTTAGCCAGCATTAAGGCATAGAGCAGACCGGCCACCGCGATCCCCATGACGACGAAGAGGGAGATACGCTCAGCCGAGCTGAACTTGTCGGACGTGATCGGCCGGAAGGGTACGAAGGCCTCCTTGGCCGCCGGTTCCGCTACAATCGCAGGGGCTGGAGTCGCTACTACCGCAGGGGCCGCAGGATCCGCCGGAGCCGCGTCTACCTTGGCTTCGGGGAATGGCGGGACGCCTGGCGCTACGGCACCGTTGACCACGGTAGCCGAGAGGCCCAGTAGCATGAGTACTGTCAGGACAGCGAGCGAGTTCCTACGGCAGAACCGCCACGCCCGTAGATGGAAACCAGTCATGAGCGAACCCTTCAAAAAAAGGACTCAGTAAAGTTAGCCTAGTACTGGACCTTTTACTCCTTTTCTTGTTGAAAATCCAGCCTTTTCTATCTGGAATTGTAGATTTTTTCACCAACTCATCGTAAATAATGGAATTATCAGGCCTTAGAAGCCACTTTTTGCCCTCGGTGAACCGATTTATCCGGAATTGCCGGAACAAGACAATTGCATTACGTATCCATCAGGGGTATTGAGGCTCGCAACACGGGTCCATCGAAATGGGAGGCGTGCATGTCCAGTTTCTACATCGGTATCGATCTCGGCGGAACAAACCTCAAAGCCGGTGTGACCAATAACAATGGGCAACTACTTGCTCACATCACCGTACCTACGGGAGATACGCCGAAGGAACGTGCACCGGACAACGTCATCGCCCGCATGATTGCCGCTGCGGAACAGGCGATCACGCTCGCCAAGGTGAATCGCCGGCAAATCGTGGCCGCGGGTGTGGCGGCGCCGGGCCAGGCGTTCCTAGATAAAGGGATTCTCCACCGTGCCGCCAACCTCCCGCTCTGGAAAGATGTGCCGCTGCGAGCCAGGATCAGCCGTGGCCTGAAATTGCCGGCGGTGCTGGAAAATGATGCCAATGCCGCGGCCTTTGGCGAGTATTGGGCGGGCGCGGGCAAGAATCGCAACCTTGAAACCCTTTTCATGATCACGCTGGGTACCGGCATTGGCGGCGGATTGGTCTATCGCGGCGCGGTGGTTCGCGGGGCATGCGACTTCGCCGCCGAGATCGGCCACACCATCGTCGTTCCCGGCGGAAATGCCTGCGGGTGCGGACAGCACGGCTGCCTGGAAACATATTGCTCTGCCGGCTACATCGGTCGCAAGGCAACGGAGATGCTGCGGGGATCGCCGAAGCTGCGTCGCACCTCTTCGCTGGGCAAGGTTTTGGCGGCCAATGGCGAAATTTCCGCCGCCGACATAGACCACCATGCCCGCGCCGGAGACCAGCTGGCCGTGGAAATATGGGAAGATGCCTGCCGCTACATCGCCATCGCCTGCATTAACGTCACCCACGTTATCGACCCAGAAATGATCGTCTTGGGCGGGGGAATGGCAGCATCCGGCAAATTCCTGCTGACAGCCGTTCAAAAGCATATTCGGAAGCTCTGGTGGAAGATGTCGCCGCAAAAAGCGACCATCGCCATCGCTCGACTGGGCAATGATTCCGGATGCATCGGCGCGGCCGGAGTCGCAAGATTTGCCGCGGACCGTGGAGAACTTCTCCCACTTGGACGATAATGGCCTTACTATGAGCAACAACACTCCCGAAAAAGTTCTCGCCGTCATCTCCGTTCAAGGCCGTGACCAGAAGGGCGTCGTCGCCCAGTTCGCGACCTACGTCGCCGAGCGCGGCATCAACATCGAAGACATGGAACAGCGCGTCGTCGCCGGCATGTTCGTCATGGACATGCTCGTCGACATCCGCGACATGACTCTCTCCCTCGATGAACTCATCACCGGTCTGCTGGCCCTCGGCCAGAAGATCGGCATGGAAGTCAAAGTCTCCCTGCAACGCCAGGCCAAATCCAAACGCATCGTCCTGCTCGCTTCAAAAGAACCCCATTGCCTCGACACACTCCTGAACATGGCCGCGGCCCCCGGCTTCAACGGCGATGTCCTCTCCATCCTCGCCAACCACCCCACGCTCAAACCACAGGCGGACAAAGCAGGATTGCCGTTTGAATGCCAACCCTCCGGTCCCACTCCGGAAAACAAGAGTAGCCATATGACCTGGCTGCTGGGCCGACTCCGCGAGCTCAAGCCGGACCTGATCGTTCTCGCCCGCTATATGCAGATTCTCTCCAAAGACATCGTCGACGCATTTCCCCACCGCATCATCAATATTCACCCCTCCCTGCTCCCGTTCTTCCCCGGTGCCAATCCCTACCGCCAGGCATGGGAATCCGGCATGCGCGTCACCGGCTGCACGGCTCACTTCGTCACTGAGCAACTCGATCAAGGCCCAATCATTCTGCAGGATGTCTTCCACATCAACGTCGGCACCGACACCGCCGACGAAGTCCGCGAACGCGGCCTGGCCCTCGAAGCCGAAACCCTCGGCAAAGCCGTCAAATTCTTCCTCGACGAGGAACTCATCGTCGTCAACGGCAAAGTCGTGTTCAAACCCGGCATCAGCAGCTTCGCCCGCGCCAAAAACTGACCCCCCCAATCCCCCTGCCGCGGCACGTCATACCCGCTTCGCCCGTACCGCCAGGAACATCGGAATCTCTTTCCGCGCCCGATCGATTTCTTTCTTGCGCGGGCCTTCCTGACTCGTCTTGTGGCTGGGCCATTCTTCGATGTGATCGATCAACAGACCCGCATTGCCCAGCGTGTTGACGTATGCCTGCAGCGGACGATGAAACGTCAGCGTCTTTTCCGTCGCCTTGCCCGCCGCGGCCTGCCCCGGATGCAGGTCGATCTCCACTTTCGCGCTAGTCAGATATTGCTTCACCAGCCGACTCTGCGTCCGCGTCGCATCATCCCAATGCCAATCCGCCGCCTTGGGCACGCGGAAACAGGGATGCATCATGACGAGAATCAGCACGCCGCCCGGCTTGAGCAGTTCGCGGCAGCCCTGCCACACCGGCGACAGCGGAGTGATGTTTTGAATCGCCAGTACAATTGTCACAACATCAAATTCTGAATTCTGAACTCTGAATTCTGAATTCTGCGCCGGCTCGTGGAGCTTCGTCGCATCCGCCATGTGATAGGTGATTCCCAGCCGTTCCTGTGCTTCCCGCTTCTTCGCCGCCTCGATCAATCCGGTCGATGCGTCCACGCCAACAACGCTGTGCCCGCGCTGCGCCAGCTGCCGGCAAAGGACGCCCTGCCCGCAGGCAAGATCCAGAATTCGCAGCGGCACCTCGTCTTTTCGCGTTTCATTTCGCTGCAGCATCCGCAATACGCCCGGCAGCACGACCTGCTGGTGATATTCGCTGCCTTCATCACCGACGAGGCGGTCATACCAATCGGATACGTTATCCCAATGCGTGGGCTTGCCCGGTGCGCCGGGTGCGGGAGCAGGCTTGCGAAAGGGTTTGTGCGGATGTGCAGGTCGTTTCATGTCGGCGATGATAGCCGTTCCTCCATGGCTGGCCAGTGGTTTTCCTCGCGAATGCTTCGGGAGTACAATCCGGCCATGAGCACGATGCCAATCGTCATTCTGGCCGGTGGGCGCAGCACGCGGATGGGGGCCGACAAGGCCATGCTGCCGGTGGCCGGCGTGCCGATGATCCACCGGATCGCCGAAACCGCCCTGGAGGCCTCTTCGCGTCTGGTGATCGTGGGGCGCGAGAAGCCCGCGGATTGGCCGGAGCATCTTCCTGCGACGTTCATGGTGGACAGTACGGACACGGGCGGCGGACCAATCAGCGGATTGATCACGGCGCTGGAGTCCCTCGAAGAGCCGCTGGTCTTGCTGGGCTGCGATATGCCGCTGCTGACTCCGGATACTATCTTGCTTTTGATTGCTGCACATCGCCCCCCCCATGTGGCGACCATCGCGATCGCGACCAGTGACAAAGGGTTTCCGCAAGCCGAACCGTTACTGGCGCTCTATACCCCGTCCGTTCTTCCGGAACTGGACGTCATGCAGGCGTCGGGCCGGCGATCGCTGCAACCGCTGATCCACCGGCCGGAAGTGCTTATGTGGCCGGTGCCGGCAACCCATCAGCACGAACTGCTCAACGTCAATGATCCGGAAACGCTTGCCCAGGCCGAGGCACGGCTGGCGGCCCAGCGCGAAACGTAATATTACCGCGTGGGACAACCCTCGGCAGTACAGCGGCCGGTGAGGTGATAGCGATTGCGGGCGAACCAGCGATAAAACGGACCGACCAGCGGTATGACGCCGGGAATCTGGAAAGTCCAGCGTATGAGCGTATTGAGGAAAGTGTGCGGCAACCCTTTCCAGAGAATCAAGAACGCGCGGAGTTCGGTGTGTATGACGCCGTCGGCAGTGCGGACGTGCATCACGGTCTGAACGCGACGGGAGTCGAGGCCGTACGCCGCAGCATTGAAGTCCGGCTGGGAAATGTCAACAAATTCGAGGTGGAGGCGGCGATCGTGCGTCTGGTAGCGCATGGCCGCGCGTCGGCAAAGAGGACAGGCGCCATCATAGAAGACCTGCGCTGGCCATAGATTGGGCATCGATTCCTCCACATTGTTGGTATTGTATGCGCCATATGAATCCCCTGGGAAGTAAATTCGCTCGAATTGCGGGTGACGCGATGAACGGGATCAATTGCAGGTGGATCGTTGCGGGAATCGTGATGGTGCTCGCTCTTGTCAGCGGCACGCCGGGCGCCGATGCGCCGGGGAAGACCCCGGCCGATGATTCCGCGCTTTACGAGCGCATCGTGAAACTGTATCTCGACGGCCAGTGGGAGGAGTTGGAAACGGACCTGGCGGCCAAAGCTACGGCGTTGGCCAAGCTGCCGAAGGAACAAGCCGCGGATGTGGCGTATATCAAGCAAGCGGTGGCGGACGGGCGGCCGGCGTGGTGGAAGGCAGTCAAGGCGGGGAAGAAGACGCCGCTGAAAGTGACCGTCTGGGGCAAGACGATCACGACGGCGTTCGATCCGGCCGGCAAATCCAATGTGCAGACGAACGTGACCAATGGGGTGATCACCCAGACGATGACGTGGAAACCGGATGAGATGGACAACCCCGCCGGGGCCGAGCACGGGTTTTCGAAAGGGGAACTGACTCATCTGGGAATCTGGCAAATCTTCGGCTCGGCGGAGGTGATGCTGAGCGTTCCGATCGAGACGCAATCCCGCTTGAACGAGGCCGAACGTTTGCTGCTGAACCGCTATACGGATCTGCGGAGTGAGGCGGCAGGAATTTACTATAGTTCGCCGCGGGCGCGGCGATGGGGATTGTGGCTGGCGTGCGCGGGGTATATGGATAAATACGCCAAGGTGCAGACGATTCAAGGGCGAAAGTCGATCGGGGCGATGCTGATGGCGGAAGTGCTGGGGCATCCGGAGCGCTATCCATCGATCAAGTTGCCGAAGGATGTGCCGGCGGAGAACGCAGAGGAAAAGCTGGCGGATTTTTTGAAGAACTGGATGGAAAAGCACGCCGTCACGCTGGCCGAAGACAAGTCGTTGCGTGAGGCGATCAAGAGTTTTGCGGCGTCCAACAGCGAAAAGGGGTGGAAGGCCGGACAGGCGATTTTGCCCAACGGGCTGACGATGGCACTCGATCCGGCAGCGGATAAGGGGCCGCGGGAAAAACGAGAGGCGTGGGTGAAGGAGCAGTGGGCGAAGGTCAAATAGGAAGCGCATCGGGCATCGGGGCGCGGGCTTCGGGTAGCGGTTTCTGGTTTTGATTTTCGCGTTCAGCGTGCTCAGCATTTGCCCCCCCGTCTACTCTCTACCGCCTACCGTCTACAAGTGTTCAGAATCTCCGATCGAGTAATCGATACTGAATGGCCTCTGAAATATGGTTAGCCTGGATCGCGGTGCTGCCTTCGAGGTCGGCGATGGTGCGGGCGACTTTGCGGACTTTGTCGAAGGCGCGGGCGGAGAGGCCGAGTTCTTCCATGCCTTGTTTCATGAGGGCCTGCGAGGCGTCGTCCAAGTGCGTGTGATCCTTCAGTTGCTGGGTGTTCATGCTGGCGTTGGTGGTGGTGGCGTCTTTGCCGAAGCGTTTTTGCTGGGCGGCAATCGCCTGCTGGACCTGTTCGCGCATCTTTGCCGAGGTGGTGCCGTTGGCTTTGCTGGTGAGATCGCGGTAGGTGACGGCGGGGACTTCCAGGTGGATGTCGATGCGGTCGAGCAGCGGACCGGAGAGGCGCGACATGTAGCGTTCCATGGCGACGGTGTCGTGCGCGGTGGCGTTCCGGGGATCGACGGAGCCTTTGCCGGAGTGAGAAGGGTTCATGGCGGCCACCAGCATGAATCTTGCGGGGAAGGTGATCGATGAGTGGGCGCGGGAGATGGTGACGGCACCGGATTCGAGCGGTTGGCGGAGAACCTCCAAGACGTGGCGGGGGAATTCGGGAAGTTCGTCGAGGAACAGGATGCCGTGATGGGCGAGGGAGACTTCGCCGGGGCGCGGAATGGTGCCGCCACCGATGATGGAGGGGCCGGAGGCGGTGTGGTGCGGCGAGCGGACGGGGCGCGTGCGAAGAAGGGCCTGTCCTTTGGGGAGAAGTCCGCAGGCAGAATAGATGCGCGTGGTTTCGAGCGCCTCCTGGCGAGTGAGCGCGGGGAGGATGGTGGGCAGGCGCGAGCAGAGCATGGTCTTGCCGGCGCCGGGAGGGCCCAGGAGTAGGAGATTGTGGCGGCCGGCGGCGGCGATGGTGAGGGCGCGCTTGGCGAGTTCCTGGCCGCGGACGTCGGCGAAGTCGACTTCGTAAGTGCCGGTGGAGGGGTCGGCATCGGCGGCGTTGATGTTGTAGGGTTCGAGATCGAGTTGGTTGTTGAGGAAGCCGACGAGGGTGGAGACGGAGTCGATGGAGTAGACCTCGACGCCGGGGACGACGGCGGCTTCAGCGGCGTTGTCGGGCGGGAGAAGGACGCCCTGCATTTTGAGTTCGGCGGCGAGCATGGCCATGGAGAGCGCGCCCTTGATGGGGCGGACGCGGCCGTCGAGGGCGAGTTCGCCGGCGACGAGGAATTTTCTGTGGCGGTCGGTGGTGATGGCCTTGGAGGTGAGGAGGATGCCCAGGGCAATGGGCAGTTCGAGTGCGGAACCTTCTTTTTTGAGGTCAGCGGGGGCGAGATTGACGAGCATTTTGCCGTCGGGGAAGGCGTAGCCGGAATTGAAGAGTGCGGAGCGGATACGGTCGAGGGCTTCGCGGACGGCGGTGTCGGCGAGGCCAACGATGGTGGGCTTGTTGGATTCGCCGAGGGCGGGTTGAAAGCGGGAATTGAGATCGACTTCGACTTCGCAGCGGAGGGCATCGATCCCCTGGAGGACAAAGGCGTGAACCTTGGCGAGCATGTTTTTTCTCCGGATGCGAATGATGAAGGTAGGGTCGGGTTCGGGGAGGGATTTGTCAAGGGCGGATTTTTTGAAGCGGTCAGGGGTTCGTGGGCCGTGGGCCGTGGTTCGTGGGCCGAGGGGGTTTGCGCACCTGCGCAGGTTTTTGGGGGGAGATGCGCAGGGTTTTTTGCGCACCTACGCAGAGGGGATTTTTCGTTTTGGTTTCGTAAGTACAGCGGATTACTTGGGTTCGGAGAGGAGGTGAGTTCTTTGGGGGTAGATGCGCAACTGTTTTTCGAGAGAGGCGGGATTTGAACCACGACGGCACGAGGACACGACGGGGAATGGGAACGCGGAGGTGCGGAGGACGCGGAGCCGGCGCGGAGAGATTTTACGGAGAAGTTCATGGGGAATCCTTGTGTGGTCAGTGGCCAGTGCTTAGTAACTATCTCAAAAGGAACCGCCGATGAACGCCATTGAACGCAGATACATAGAACAAGCTTCTTTTGCCGCGTCATCCATTGGCGTATACCAGCAAAGATCCGCGGTTTCAGCGTTTTGAGATAGTTTCTTAGTCCTTAGTCCTTAGTAAACGCGGGGTGTGCTTCTATAGAAGGGGTGGAGGACCATGTTTGTGCGCACAGGTGTGGAGGGGGGAGTTTGCAGGTGGTGCGGGGGATGGGAGTTAGCGAGAAAATTATTTTTGGCTGGGGGCGGATGGGGGGTGATGGGCGTGCGCACAGATTTGAGGGGGGACGAATTCAGAATTCGGAGTTCGGAATTCAGAATGACGGGGAGGCGGGGCGGCGGGAGGGAGAGGAACGATCATTTTGGAAGGCGGGTGGGGATCAATTTGGATCGATTTGGATCCATTTTGAGCGCGTTTGGACGCGATTTTGGAGTGTTTTTGATGCGCTTTTTGAATGTTTTGAGGTGCATTTTTCTGGTTTTTGCATGTTTTTTTCGAGGGTTTGCGATGACGGCACAACGAAGTCACGAAAACATGATTCGCACGACTGGATGAGTCAGATTAATATGCATAGCCATCGATAACTCGCAAGCGAGGCTGCAGTGTTCAGACAACAAGAAATGATGTGGCTTTTCGTGCTGGTGGCGATTGGCGTTCCTTTGCTCTTCGGTTTGAGAGATTGGCGGGAGCGGCGGTGGGTGATGTGGGTGTGGGTGCCGGTCGTTACGACGGCTGCGATAGTGACGTTTATTTTTTTCCGTCTGACATGGATGCGGCTGTCCTGGTTCGGGGGTGGACACAGAGACGATAACGGCATAACGCTCATCATTGCGCTGATCATGTTGATAGCGGTCGCCTTAGCATTGATAGCAGCAGTCGCATATCTTGTATTTTGCTTCGCGTTCCGCCCGCGTGGCAGGGGTCGCAATCTAAGAGCAATGATTGGCGCGATGGCCGTGTGCGGCGCTATGCTGACGGCGTTGATTGTCAGCATTTACGAATGGACTTATTGCTGCGTCGTTTTCTCGGTGAACGATGAAAGCGACAAACCGGTTGCGGGGGTCCCGGTCGAGTATACAGCCGAGTGCAGCGACCCATTATTAGAATTACTTGGCCACTTTGAAGATCACGGCAAGGAGATCACGGATGCCAAGGGAAAGATCAGGGTTAACGTCGGCAAGTATCGTAAACTCACCGCCGAAGTATGGCGGGAATCACATTTCAATATTGAGGGATCCGAAGAAACGATTGAGTATTTGGCAGCTTACAATCTGTTGAAATACCGTTGGACCGAGAACGAAGAGATCAGAGAATATTTTCACAGTGACTACACAGCAGTACAGCAACCGGCGACGGAACCGACCGAAATTCGAGTTTCTTATGCGTCGCGCGTTGGACCAACCAACCCGCCGTTGTATGCGTGGAAGGTAGAAGAGGAAATCAGAAAGGCAAGAGGTAGCGGGACTTGCTCCGCCACGATGAAGGAAGCCATGAACTGCATGGCTGGAGAAGTTCGAGCGGCGGAGTTGATTGATTTGTATGGAACGGTTTCATTGCCGCAGGACAGTGCGGTATTGAAAAATATTCTGGAGAATCTCTTCAACCGCAACTATCAACTGAGAGTGCGATACACCAATAACACACGTATACCGAATAATTTCACGCCAGAGGAAAAGACTACGTTGCGAATACTTGTAGAGCTATTTGCGGACCCCAATGTAAGAACAAACAATCCGGACGAACAAATGAAGATGTTGCGGGAGGCGTTGCGGAGGCGGGAATATGAATTGGGGAAGGTGCTTAGGAAGAAACCGTTGGATGAGGAAGCAGCAGGATTCAAGGCGTGCGGATTCCATTGAGACTCGGACGTCCGCTTTACAGGTTCGATCACCCCGTTGGGGCTTGGCGGGGTTGGTGGCTCTGCTCCCGGGGTTCCCGTTGGTCACCCCGGGCTATTAACGCGGGCCCCTTTGGGGCGAATTGAAGCGAATGATCGTGCAAGATTTTTTTGAAATAGGTGATGGCGATGGCGGATGTTTTGCGGATTGGGATTGTGGGGGCGGGGCGGGCGGGGAGGCGGCATGCGGGGGCGGTGCGGGCGGGCGCAGGACGGGCGGGAGGGGCACGGTTGGTGATGGTGTGCGATGTGGAGCGCGGGGCGGCGGAGGAAGTGGTGGGTCAAGATGCGCGGGCGGTGGGGAATGTGGGGGCGGTGGTGCGGAGCGCGGACGTGGATGCGGTGGTGATTGCGACGCCGCACGCGGAGCATTTTGGGCAGGCGATGGTGGCGATTGCGGCGGGGAAGCATGTGCTGATGGAAAAGCCGCTGGGGTTGACGATGGAGGAGTGCGAGAAAGTGGTGGAGTTTGCGGAGGCGGCGGGGGTGACGCTGATGGCGGGGATGACGCATCGGTTTGATGTGCGGTATCGGGAGATGCGGCGGCGGTTGCGCGCGGGGGAGATTGGAAAAGTGACCGGGGCGCGGGCGGAGCTGGGGCTGGATGTGTTGAAGTACGTGGGGCGGGAGCATTGGGTGTATGACGGACGGGCGGGCGGAGGGGCGCGGATGTCGCTGGGGGTGCAGCAGATTGATATGCTGCGGTATCTGCTGGGCCAGGTGAAGGGGGTAGAGCGTGCGCGGTGTGAAGTGGGACACGCGTGGTTTCATGATGGGGCGGATGGACGGATGACGGCGACTTTGATGATGGAGGGTGGCGTGCGGGCGGAGGTGGTGGTGAGTCTGGTGGATGGGGGGAGGCCGGGGGAGTTGGTGGTGGTGTTGGGGGAGAAGGGGGAGGTGAGAATCGAGAAGCAAGAAGCAAGTAGCAGGAAGCAAGAAAACTCGCGAAGCATGCCCAGCGGGGCCCCTGCCCCACTGGGCATGGCACCCGTTGCTGATCTCCTGAGCATGGCACGCGATGGCGATCCGTTTGTGAATCAGATGGCGGAGTTTGTGAGGTGTGCGCGCAGTGGGGTGGAGCCGGAGAGTTCGGGGAGGGATTTTTTGGAGACGATGCGGGTGGTGTTGGGGATCGGGAATAGAGCGCCGACGACGTAAATTAGCCACAAATGAACACGAATGAACACAAAGGCGGGACTAGATAAGGGTTGAAATCGGGGGTGAGGGCTGAGTGTTTTCGAGTTTGAGTACAAGTTGTTTGAGCGGTATTGGGGGTGTGAAATCGTCTGGGGGGGGTTTCGGGGGAAGGCAGCGGGTATTGGGCCGGCGGCGGAGCCGCACGGCTCTAGAGGGTGGTGCGCGATTTGATACATCAGCGATGGCGGGGGCGAAGGGGTCTAGGGGAGGCGGGAGATGTTGAGGTTGCCATCGGGGGTGCGGTGGACGGAGAAGTTGCCGCCCTGCTGGAAGAGGGTCATGAGTTTGGCGTAGCTTTGCTGGACCTGGTGGGCGGACTGGAGGCGGGCGAGGTAGAGGTCGGGGTGGATGATGGCCAGGGGGCGGTTGATTTTGGATTCGGCGAGCAGGGCGGGGTTGGATTCGAGGGCGGTGCGGCGGACGAAGAGGATGAGGTTCTGCCGCAGCCACCAGGGGATGGATTGATCGATCCAGAGGCGGGCACGGAAGAGGTCGAGGGGGATGTAGTCGTGGCGGGCGAAGTGGGCGATCCAATAGGAGAGGAGCTGTTCGTTGAGGTGGTGGTGGCCGCCCTGGAAGGGGACGGCGGCGGAGAAGAGGATGTGGTCGGCATGGGCGACGAGGGAATCGACGAAGCCGGTGGCGGCGGCGGGGGAAAGGTGTTCGGCGACTTCGAGGCAGACGGCGAGGTCGTAGCGACGGCCAAGGGTGAAGGGGGATTCGAGATCCATTTGCTGGATGAGCGTTGGATCGACAACGAGGGGAGAGTCTTGAATCCAGGGGCCTTCGAGTCCGCGGAGATCGGAGAGGCCGAGGTCTTGGGCGACTTTGAGCCAACTACCGAGGCCGCAGCCGACGTCGAGGAGGGATTGGGGGGCGAAGTATTCGCGGAGCATGGCGAGAATTTTTTCGGCGGCGCGGCGCGAGGCGGGTTCCTGTTCGACGAGTTGGCGATCATGGAAGTTCTGGTAGAGGTTGGTGCGGGCGTCGGTGGACATGGGCGTCTCCGGGAATTGCGGATCAGGCGGGGTTGGAGGGAGGAGGTTCGAGCGGAGGGGCGATGCGCGCGCGGGCCTGGGCGGCGATGGCGGCGGCCATTTGGATGGCGGCTTTCATGGAGGAGGGATCGGCCTTATTTTTGCCGACGATGTCGAAGGCGGTCCCGTGGTCGGGGGAGGTGCGGACGATGGGGAGGCCGAGAGTGAGGTTGACGGTGCCGTTGAAGTCGAGAAGTTTGACGGGGATGAGGCCCTGGTCGTGGTACATGGCGACGACGAGGTCGTAATGTCCCTGGAGGGCTTTGATGAAGAGGGTATCGGCGGGGAAGGGGCCGGTGGCGTCGATGCCGTGCTGGCGGGCCATCATGATGGCGGGTTCGATGATGCGTTTTTCTTCATCGCCGAACTGGCCGTTTTCGCCGGCGTGGGGATTGAGGCCGCAGACGGCGATGCGTGGTTTTTCGATGCCGAACCAGTCGACGAGGGCGCGGTGGGCGAGATCGATGGGGTCGAAGACGGTGCCGATCTTGAAGGAGTGGCGGAGTTCGAAGAGGGCTTCGTGGATGGTGCAGAGGACGACGCGGAGGCCGTGATGAGCCTTGAGTCTTGAGTCTGGAGTCTTGAGGGTTGGGGGGGCGGCGAACATCATGGCGTGGCGTTTGGCCTTGGTTTTTTCGGCGAGGAGTTCGGTGTGGCCAGGCCAGCGGTCAAAGCCGGCGAGCTTCCAGGATTCCTTGCAGATGGGTGCGGTGACGATGGCGTCGATCTTGTGGGCGAGAGCGGCTTTGATGGCGTCGTTGCAGAACTGCATGGAGGCGGCGCCGCCGGGCTTGCTGGGGCCGCGGGTTTCGAGGCCGAGGATGCCGATGTCATCGTAGTCGAGGACGACGACATCTTGATCGTACTTGGCGCCGGTGCAGAAGCGTTCGTGCTGGTCACGCCACCAGAAGGATTCGACTTCGGCGAGGTCGGCGGTGTAGGCGAGGAGTTCGTTGAGGCCGAAGATGACGAAGCGGGCGAGTTTGCGGATTTCGGGATCGGCGAGGGCCTTGATGATGACTTCCGCGCCGATGCCTGCGGGGTCCCCCATCGTAATGCCGATCGTGGGGCGTGGATCGCTCATGCGAACCCCAGTTGCTGGAGTTTTTCGATGGTTACGGGGGGCTTGGCGCCGCCGGTGAGGAACTCGCGGGGCGGGGCGCCTTCGGGCTGGCCGGAGCGGATGCATTCGAGCCAGTGGACGACGGTGCGGGCGAGGATGTCGGTTTCGATATTGACGGCGTCGCCGGCTTTGAGCGTGCCGAGGGTAGTCTTGTTGAGCGTGGTGGGAATGACGGCGAGGGTGAAGGTGGCGGCCTGGGGGTCGACCTCGGCGAGGGTCATGCTGACGCCTTCGACGGCGATGGAGCCTTTGGGGACGATGACGGGGGCGAACGGCGGGGGGAAGGAGAAGGTGATGCGGAAGTCGGAGGCGTCCTGCTTGATGGATTTGACGGTGCCGACGGCATCGACATGTCCCTGGAGGAAGTGGCCGCCGACGAAGGAATCAGGGCGGAGGGAGAGTTCGAGGTTGAGGCGGTCGCCGTTTTTTTTGCGGCCGAGGGTGGAGCGGTTGAGGGTTTCGGTGATGGCGTCGAAGGAGGCTTTTCCGGCGGCGACGGAGACGACGGTGAGGCAGACGCCGTTAACGCAGACGCTGTCGCCGTGGGCGATGGGTTGTGAGGCGAGGTCGTGGAGTGCGACGACGAGGCGTTTGCCGGCGCCGGTGTCGGCGGCTTCGAGGAGGGTACCGAGAGATTGGACGATGCCTGTGAACATGGTGACATCTTATCGCGCCGGGGGAACGAAGTCTTGCCCAGAGGTCGGTTAGGCGGCTACGCTTAGACATGATTTTCTGCTTGTAGAAAGCCCGTTCATGACTGAAATGCCACCGGCGAATGCTGCCATACCGAAAGATCCGCCACGTTCGGCGTGGGGTTTGTATCTGATTGCTGCGGACAAGCTAGTGAAGGGGCTGCTATTGATTGTGCTGGGGTTGGGGTTGCTGCGGATGGTGCATGCGGATCTGCAGGAGACGGTTAAGGAGTGGGCGCATCATCTGCACGTGGCGCCGGGAAATAAATTTTTGCAGGAGGCGTTGGCGAAGTTGCTGAACGTGACGCCGGGAGAGGTACGGGCGGCGGGGATCGGGAGTCTGCTGTACGCGGGGCTGTATTTGGTGGAGGGTGTGGGGTTGCTGTTCAAGCAGCGATGGGCGGAATGGGTGGTGGTGGTGAGCACGGGGGTGTTCATTCCGGTGGAAGTATACGAGATTATTTTGAGTGCGAGCGAGGAGGCTTGGCGGGGAGTGGCGTGGAAGGTGGCGGCGCTGGCGATTAATGGGGTGATTTTGGCGTATCTGATCCGGCTGCTGGGGCGGCAGCATCGCGAAGACGAACGTCGCGAGGTTTCAAAAATCATTGAAAATCACTAGAATGCGCGCTGCAAAATGGGGCTTTTTCACGGAGCTTTGATGAGTGTTGTGTTGGAACATGGGAACTCCCCGGCGGCGGATGCTACGGTGCCGTGGATGGTGGAGGATCGAGGGGTGCCGGCGATGGATCCGGGGGAGTTTGCCGATGGAGCGCTGCGGCCGATCGCGGAGAAGGTGCTGGGTGGCGAGTACCTGACGGCGGAAGATGGGATGGCGCTGTGGGAGACGCGGGATATTTTTTCGCTGGGGGAAATGGCCAATCACATGCGCCGGCAGAAGCATGGGAACGTGGCGTATTACAACATCAACCGGCACATCAATTACTCGAATATCTGCGCGCTGGCGTGCAAGTTTTGCGAGTTTCATCGCAAGCGCGGGGAGAACGGGGCTTACGAGTTTTCGCACGATGATGTGTTCCGCATCGCGGGGGATGCTGCGGCGGCGGGCGCGACGGAAGTGCATATCGTCGGCGGGCTGCATCCGTGGCTGCCGTTCGACTGGTATCTGGAGATGTTGCGCGGATTGCGGACGCGGTTTCCGAAGTTGCACGTGAAGGCATTTACGGCGATTGAGATCAATCACTTCACGAAGATCAGCAAGCTTTCGACGCGGGAGGTGCTGACGGCACTGAAGGAGGCGGGGCTGGGATCGATGCCGGGGGGCGGGGCGGAAGTGTTTGACGACCGGGTACACGATGAAGTGTTTAAGGGGAAATTGCGGGCGGATGGGTGGATGGAAGTGCATCGGACGGCGCATCAGTTGGGGATCCGGACGAATGCGACGATTTTGTATGGGCATGTGGAATCGCGTGCGGAGCGCATCGGGCATTTGATCAAGTTGCGGGAATTGCAGGATGAGGCGCCCAAGGGTGCGGGGTTTCAGACGATCATTCCGCTGAGTTTTATTCCGGAGGGGTCGGAGCTGGGGCATCTGCCGGGGAATACGGGGCTGGAAGATCTGAAGATGCTGGCGATATCGCGGCTGATGCTGCCGAACTTCGAGCATGTGAAGGCGTTCTGGATCATGCAGTCGATGAAGCTTTCGCAGGTGAGCCTGAGCTGGGGCGTGGATGATCTGGATGGGACAGTGGTGTGGTATGACATCACGAAGCGCGAAGGGGGCGCGGGGAATCAGCATCAGGAACAGACGGTGGAGGGGATTCGGCGGCTGATCGTGGAGGCGGGGTTTGTGCCGGTGGAACGGGATACGTTGTATCGGCGGGTGGTGCGGTCGGCGGATGGCAAGCAGTGGAGCGTGGCGACGTAAAGACGAAGTCACGAAGTCAAGAAGATTCAAGATGAATGGAAACGAATAGAAAGCCGGCCATTGCGCGTTTTGAACTTATCCGAATAACAAGTTTTGAGCCGACAAACCGCCGTTCGATAAATGACAGCCAAGTTATTCGGATAGGCTCTTAGTGAGCCTTGGGGGCGGGGTTGGTTGCGGGCACTGAGGGGGTATCTCCGAGGAGCATCTGGTAGATGCTGCGGTGGAGGTTTTCTCTTTCGGCCCGGGCGGCTTGTTCCTTTGCGGCAGAGTTGGTGGGCACGGTTGCGGGCTGGTGGACATCGCCGAGCCAATGGGCGAGGCGGAGCGCGGCGGTCGTTTGTTCGACGGCCGGAAGCCACTGGTTGGGAGTGGTGCCAACGAGCGGTTGCAGGATGAGTTGGTCTTCCTGAGCGGTTTGAATCTGGGCGCTGGCGGTGTCGCGCGGCAGCACGATGGCCTGCGTTCGTCCGCGGAACCAGACGGCTACACGCGGGGCCGACATGTGGGAGAGCAAGTCGAGCGCTTCGCGGCGGGTGCGGACGGGCGCGATATCTTTGCCGTCCTGCGTGCGCAGGATGTTCAGGCTGCTGGCGGCTTTGGAATTTCCGGTTGCTGGGAGGTCGGTATCGGGAAGGGTTGGCGTGCGAGTTGGGGGGTTAATGGCGGCGGGATCGGCCGGGGTCAGGAGCGCATCGAGCGAGAGGCCGCGGGGAGGTTGTTTAGCGGTAGCGTCGGCTGCGGGGACCGGTGTGATGGCGAGCGATGAACTGGCAGGAGAGGCTGCGGGCGGATTGGGATCGCGAAGGCCCAAGGAAATAGATGAGGGCAGTGTGCCGGCTGCTGTGGACTGCGCTGGGGGAATGCCGAGATGCGGAGATTGAGATGATTGTGCGGTTTTGCGTGCAGGTGTTGATGCGGAGGCAGAGGCGGGGTTGCTTGAGGAAGGCGCGTTCGCGGCGGGTGCCGGGCTTGGATTATCGGCAGACGCGGGCGCTGCATGCGATGGTTGCGTACTGGGTTGCTGGTCGTGCGCAAGTGTGCTCGTGGAGTTTGCGTCACGCGATCTGCCCGATGTGCCGGCATGTCCGCCAGAATGCTGTGGGGTGTCAAGAGAGGCGTTTGAGTTGTTGGGGGCGGGCGTTTGGCATGCCACGAGCGCGGTGGTCAATGCGAGCAGGCATGCGGCGCGTAAGAGGGGGGAGTGTCGCGAAGAATCAGGCTGCGTCTGGTTACGGGATTGGGGCGGACAATCCCGCGGAGTCGCAAGGAAATATGTGTGGATGCGATGGGCGGAACGCATAGGGGTACTCAAAAAGGATATTCCTACCGAACCAGGGAGCGCAGGGCGGTTTCCAGTGGAAAGCCAGCCTGGGGATCGAACTGGGCCACAAGTTTGAAGCTGCCCTCACGGGTCGAGGCGATCGATTTTTCCACGCGCACCTGGGTGACGTTATCACGGGCGGAGCCGGCCATCATCAATTGCAGCCGGTCCATGAGCGGGTCGATATCGAGCGTGATGGCGCAACGATCGATCAGGCGGCCGGGCACGCCGGCGGCATCGGCCGGGCCCAGTTTGCTGAGCACATCCTGGATCGACGGCTCGCGCAGGGCTTTGAAGCGTTCGCCCGCGTAGTTGTAATCGGCCACGACGGCAAGCTGACCCTGAGCCGTGGGGTTGAAGGTCAGCAGCAGATCGAAGTTGACGCGTCCCTGAAGTTGCTGATAGCGAGCCTGGGCGGCGGTGTTCTTGGGCATGTCGGCAAAGCAGCGCGCGGCATCAAACCAGAGGGCGACGGCGGAATCGTTGGCCAACGCCCGCGGCGGCAATTGGGCGCGAGTCGCGCCGGCCAGGGAATCGGGTGAATCGTTCTGGGCCAGCGCCAGGCGAATTTCGTTTTCGATGGCGGGCTTGGCCGGGTCTCCATCAATTTCCAGCAGCACGATGGCCTGATGATCGGTGAGGGCGAAGGAGAGGAAGCCGCCCTGTGGGTCGAGGTAATGCCCGCGGCCATAATGCACCATGGGATGGAGGCGGACCGATTCGCCGGGCGTGCCGGCGGGCCGCAGGCTGGCTGCAAAGGCATCGGCGAAACGGCACAGGCCGATTTCGGCGGCAGCGCGATCCTTCACTTCGGCCACCATGCCGCAGAGCATGACGGGAGTGGGTGTCTGGGCGATTTTTTCCTGGTGCGAGGGGTATTTGACGAACGCATACACGTCAGCATTGGCATCAAGGGCGGTGCCAAAGAGGTTGGCAAGTTCGTTCATAGCCGATTTACCGAACAGGCCGGTGACGGCCTTGCTCCAGATTTGATCGGTTCCAGCGGAGCCCATGCGGGCGGGATGCACCGCCAATACGGCGAAGCTGTCGGGCGGTACCAATTGGGCCACCTGCTTGGCTTCGCTCGTATGCTGCCACTGGGCCAGGAGGCTCGGGCCATAGGTCTTGACACTCCAAGCGGCGCCGGCGGCGATGCCGAGGATGATTGCGAGCGTGGCCGCCGTGACGAGGAGGCGGCGTGTGCGGCTGGGCCGGGCGGGCATCGCAGCGCCATCCGGTCCGACGCCGGCGGCCAGTGCGGCACTGGCACTTTGCATGGTTTGGCGCACGCGGCGATCGCGAACGAGTGCCACATTAAGTCCGACCGTCAGCGTGACGGCCAGCGGGTCGAATACCATCACCAGCAGCAGCACGAGCCACTTGACCAGATCATCGGTCGGGGCGTTGAACGCGCGGGCGACAAAGCGGTACGAGCCGATGTCGGTTCCGGCGATCTGATCGCGCAAGCGGGCGATTTCCTGATTGTCGGATTCGATGCGCAGATATAGACCGGCGACTTGATCTTTGCCGACCGTGGTGACCGTACGATCCTGGGCCTGAAGGGACGCGACGCCCTTTTCGACATTGGCGATCGCGTCGCTGCGCGACTTGCGCAGGTCCTTTTCCTCACCATCGAAACGGGTCAGGTCCTGCCGGTACTGTTCTTGGACGACGGCAATGTCATGGCTGACGGCGGCGGTGGATTTGGCGTAAACGGCGCGAAGCTGGTCCTGCTTTTGTTGATGGCCGGTGATTTCCGCGGCTATCGCATCGCGCTGCGGCTGTTGCTGCTGACGCAAAAGCTGGCCCTTCTTGATGCCGTCGTGCTTCAGAAAGCCCGGACCACCCTGGGCGGTATAGGCATCGACAGCGCGATCGAGCACGGCGATGGCTTCATTGAGTTTGGCGACGGCTTCATCTTCTGACGCCAGCCCGCTCTTGAGCAGTTCGGCCGCTTCGGGCAGGCGGGTATTGAGTGCAGCGACGTCGTGATCCTGCTTATCTTTGGCGGCTTTGCGGCGGTCTTCCAGCCGGGCCAGTTCGGTTTCCAGCGTCTGGTTGATCTGGCCGACCTGCGACTGGAGTTTGTCGCGGTCCTCGCGGCCGTTGTCGGTCAGTTTGCCGAGCTGATTTTTGGAACTGTCGATCTGGCCTTGTGCGGCATCGGCATCCTGCTGCACGGCTTGAATCTGTTGTTGGAGTACGGCGATCTGCGTATGGGTTTTTTCGTAGGCACGGGCCAGATAGCCGTAGTTGCCCAGCGAGGTAATGGCGATCAGCAGCAGCACCGCCAGCGTCAGGTAAATGCGCAGGGGAATGGTGATCTGCGACCAGTAGCGATAGAGGAAGGATGCGGCAACCAGCTTGCCGACTTCCAGACTTGCGGCCATGACCATGACGGCCGTGGCCGAGCCGATGAACAGCAGCCCCAGCCCGCGCACCGAAAAGAATGCCGAGCAGCCCGCGATGAACAGGGCCGACATGCCCAGCAGCAACTTAAAGAACCACGAAGAGGTGTGCGACGCAGTAGTCGCCGGCCCAATAGATGCATCACCTTGCATGGAAAACCTCCGCACACAAAAAGGTCTGAAAAACGGGAGGGCCGGAATTGGCTGAAAGTGGTGGGAATTATCGCAGAACGCGGGGGGAAGGGGAAGGAGTGGGAGGTAGACGGTAGACGGTAGACAGTAGACGGGGTATTTGCCGATCTGCGACTGGCGGCTAAACGGTGGGTGCGGGAGGTTCGTCAGGGGAGGTGGAAGGGGCGGGATCGGGTGCGGGGGGTTGGTTGGTTTCTTCGTTGAAGAGGATCTGGTCGGGGGCGTCTTCGCGGAGTTTGATGCGGATTTCGCCGAGGGTTTCGGTCTGGTCGACGGCGATTTTTTTCTGGCGGATGAGTTCGAGGGTGGCGAGGAAGAGGCCGATCATTTCGGATTTTTTGGTGCGTCCGACGAAGAGTTCCTGGAGGGTGAGTCCGCGTCCGCCCGTGCCGCCGCCGTCGCGAACGAGGCGGTCGAGGATGTCAGCCTGGTGGAGGGAGATGGGGGTATCGTCGTAGACGACTTCGTGGCCGAAGGCGGAATGGCCGACGGAGACCATGATGGCGTTGAAGGCGTCGATGAGGCGGAAGAGGTCGAGGTCTTCGATTTCGAGCGGGGCCTTGGTTTCGGGGCGGGAGACGGCGCGGGGGTAACGATCATTTTCCACCTGGGAGCGGCGGCGGAGGTCGGTGGCGGCATCTTTGAAGTGCTTGTATTCGAGGAGTTGCTTGACGAGTTCGTAACGCGGATCGGTGAGGTCTTCGACGCTGGTGACGCTGGGGGCATTGGGGTCATCGGGATTGGGCGCCTGATGCGGGATGAGCATGCGGGACTTGATTTCCATCAGCGTGGCGGCCATCACGAGGAATTCGCCGGCGAGATTGATATCGATGCGGCGGATGATTTCGACGTGCTTGAGGTATTGCTGGGTGATGCGGGCGATGGGGATGTTTTTGATGTCGACTTCATCGCGCCGGATCAGGTACAGCAGCAGTTCCAGCGGCCCGGAGTAGACTTCCAGGTTCACGCGATATTCGTCGTGGGCCGTGGAGGGCACGACGGGAGTGGTTGGCGGCACGGGTTCGGTCATAGGGAGGAGAGATTACCCGATCGCAGGATGGCGAGCCAATCATTCGGGGCACATGACCCGAGGCGGGTTATGGGTTATGAGTTAGGGAGTGATGATGAGAAGGCGCATCGTTCGCGGTCGCATGGTGTTGGGATTTGCGATGGCCATTTGACCCCCTCGACGGCGTCGAAGGGCTTTAAGGGGCATTAAGGGATTGATCAGCGTGACGGGAGGCGGGACAATAGGTGGGGGATTGGAAGGAGTTGACCATGCGCATCGGGATCATGACGGGCGTGCTGGGTCTGGGATTACTGGCGGGGCTTGGCTGGGGATTTTCGGATGCGCCGCAAACGACGGGGCGGGAGACGAACTACGCGGCGAATGCTTCGCCCGGTGCATGGTTTGCCTATAACCAAGTAAATCCAGATGCGGTCGCCGGCATCAGGGATCCCATGGCTGGGCCGGAGAACGAAAAGGCGACGGCGAAGACTCTGGAGAAGTTGCGGAGGCCCGTTGTGCTGACGGCGAAAGACCGGCCGCTCCACGAGGTGATTAAGAACTTCTCTGACCTGGCCGGCGTGGATATCTTCGTGAAATGGAAGACGCTTGAAAATGCGGGCATCGATCGCAATAGCCACGTCAGCTTTAGTATTCAGAACCCAACGCCGTGGTACAGAATGTTCGAGATGGTACTGGGCGAAGTCGGCGGCGGAACTGCCGATTTACGGTGGACGATCGACAGCGGCATGGTGATCGTGACGACCGCGGAGGATTTGAACAGCCCCAGCTATGCGCTCGTAGCGGTTTACGATGTGCGAGATCTCGTGCATCTGATGGTGGCCGCCAGTCATGGACGGGAAAACAGCGACGATGTCGTCAGGGATATCCGCGACACCATTGAATCGGTTGTCGCCACGGACTCGTGGCGCGATAAGGGCGGATTCGCGAATCTCTCGGAATTGAATGGACAGCTGATTGTCACGCAGACGGCGCGGAATCAATGGGCGGTCAGGAAGCTTCTGGACGAGCTGCAATCACGGATGGGAATAGGAAAGGTAAAGTATACTGCCGGCGGTGTATCTCATGAGAGCCTTCGTTCGAGAACGGAGCGCGGCGTCATCGGCGTACCCCTTTCGAAATCGAACACCAACACGATTGCCGGGCGCACGTATGAGGCGGGCAAGAATTGATGGAGCGGGAACGCGACGTTCGAGTGGATGATTGGAATATGCTTTAGCAGGGACTTTCATGGCACGACCACGGATCGGGTTGTCGATGGACACGGGGGCGCCGGACAAATGGCGACCGAAGGTGGAGCTTTGCACGGCCTACACGGACGCGGTGGCGCGTGCAGGGGGGCTGCCGATGCTGTTGCCGGCGACGCACGACCACGCGCTGCGGCTGGAGATGATCGCGGGGCTGGACGGTTTGATTATGTCGGGCGGGGACGATGTCGATCCGAAGTTGTATGGGCAGGAGTTGCATCCGAAGACACGGCGGATGAGTGCGCTGCGCGAGGCGTTTGATTTTGCGATATTGGCGCTGGCGGAGCAGCGGAATCTGCCGGTACTGGGAATCTGCCTGGGATGCCAGGAGATGAACGTGGCGCGGCGGGGGACGTTGCATCAGTCGGTGGCAGAGGCGGTACCGGATTCGACGCTGACGCATCATCTGCCGACGCCGGAGAGTTACGGCACGCACGTGCATGAGGCGACGATCCGGCCGGGGACGCGGTTGCATGGGATACTGGGAGTGGAGCGGTTGGAGGTGAATTCGCGGCATCGGCAGGGGGTGGCCAAGGTTGGGCATGGATTGATGCCTGCGGCGTTTGCGTCGGACGGGCTGGTGGAGGCGATTGAGGACGTCTCGATGGCCTTTTGGGTGGCGGTGCAGTGGCATCCGGAGAACCTGCCGGGGACACTGCACGAGCGATTATTTTCGGCATTGGTCAAAGCGGCGGAAACAAATAGCGCGGAGTGACGTTGAAGAGAAGGTCGCCGAACTGGGATACATGTGGTCATGTCTAAGAAATTATTAGGTAAAATAAAACTTTGTGAGGACTTGACCGATATAGGTTACAGGCTGTTTCATAGTCTCAGGCACTCTTTGAAAGCCGACTGCTTCCTGCGGCTTTCCGGAGTTATGAACCTGCTTTCAGGAATGGAAGTGTTGTACAGTCCGTCTTTTTCCGGAGTGAATGATGCCATTTGATTTTCGACCCGTGTTTGAACGTGCCCTGCCTTACGCCGATTTTCTCGCGAAATATGCGACGCCGGAGCAGAAGGCCAAATGGGGCGCGGTATATGACGCGGTGAAGATTCAACCGGGGCAGCAGGCCTTGCTGGGGAGTTTCACGCGGAAGATGAACGTCTTGTGCATGACGGGGCCATGGTGCGGGGATTGCGTGAATGCCTGCCCGATTTTCCAGAAATTCGCGGAATGTTCGCTGCTGATCGATCTGCGATTCATCAACCGCGCGCAGAATTTTGATGCGGTCAAGCCGCCGGTTGCGGCCATGGCACCACAGCCGGGGACGGCGGAAGACCCGATGGACATCCGTTCGCGGCCGATCGGAAAGATCCTGGTGAAGTGGGGCATCCTGACGCCGGAACGGGTGGAGAAGGCGCTGCTGATGCAGGAAGAGAACAAGGCCAAGGGGCTGAACGTGCGGATCGGCGACGTGATGACGGCGGCCGGGATGATCACGACGGAGCAGCGTGATGCAGCGTTGTCGGCGCAGTTCGGCTATGAAAACTTTGAGACATGGGACCATGCGGTGGCGAAGGAGCTTTCGATCTGCGGGGCGCCGCGCGTGCCGATGCTGGTCTTTCTGTCGGAAGACTGGTACGAGTGCGGGCGTTTCGGGGAACGGACGCTGGCGACGTACCGGGCAAAGGCGGCGAAGAAGCTTGCGGCGACCGAGGGGGCATCGTGCCCGACGGGCCTGGTGACGCCGGGGCAGGACATCATGGCGGAGAATACCGCCGAATGGCTGGGGTATTTTGAGCGCATCCAGTGGATGCTGCTGACGAGCCCGCGGCTGACGAAGCTGCATGGGGAAGCGTAATAAAATGACACAAGGACCAATGACGCAATGACCAACGGTCGACGAGCTTGCGTCACGGATCATTGCCCATCAGTTGGTCCATGTCGAGGTTGTCGATTTCGTCGTCGGGGTTGCGCGCGGGGGGTTTGGAGAGCGGGGGTGGGGCGTTGATGCCGAATTCTTTGAGCCAGTGATCGGTTTCACCACGGGTGGAAGGGCCGCCGGTCTTTTGCGCGGGGAGGGTGGGATTCTTTCCGCCGCGGGTGGGCTGGGCGCCGAGGAGTTCGGTGAGGAAGGCTTCGCAGGTCATGGCACTGGCGTAGTTCTTGCGGGCGTGGAGCATGACGGCGCGGTCGTTGCTGACGACGATCAATTTTTTGCGGCTCTGGGAGCGTTCGACGAGTTGGGCGATGATGGAATCGGCGGAGATGCCGGGGCCGGAGTAGCGAAAGTTGATGGAAGTAAATTCGGTTTCGTCGGGTTCATCCGGTTTTTTGCCGCCGTCGAGGACGAGGAGCACTTTGGGATTACGCGGGCTGGCGGCGATCCACTGGCAGAGGCAGTGGACGGTAAGGTTGGAAAACGCGCCGCCGAGGTTGAGGCCGGCGTGAATGCAGTTGTAGGTATCGACTATGTAAGGCATGGGCGACCTGGAATGAGTTACAACCCACATTAGTCTGCGGGGCGGCGCACCTGGCCGTCGAAGACGATGCGGCCGTTGACGATGGTGTAGCGGACCTGGCCGGTGACGTTCCAGCCGGCGAAGGGGGTGTTGCGGCTTTTGCTGTAGGATTTTTCGGCGTCGATGGTCCAGGCAGCCTGGGGATCGAAGATGGTGACGTCGGCGATGGAGTCTGGGGCGAGGGTGCCTTTGCCGGCGATCTTCATGACGCGGGCGGGTGCGGCGGTCATTTTTTCGATGAGTTGAGACCACGTCAGGTGGCCGGGGGCGACGAGCGCCCGGGCATAGAGGGCCAGGGCGGTTTCGAGGCCGATGATGCCGAAGGGGGCCTTGTCGAATTCGAGTTCTTTTTCTTCGGGGGTGTGAGGGGCGTGGTCGGTGGCGAGGCAATCGATGGTGCCGTCGACGACGCCCTGGATGCAGGCGTCGACATCCGCCTGGGTGCGCAGGGGCGGGTTCATCTTTGTATGCGGATCGTAGGTGGCGCAGGCTTCATCGGTGAGGAGCAGGTGATGGGGGGCGACTTCGGCGGTGACGGACTGACCGCTCTGTTTGGCCTGGCGGACGAGTTCTACAGCGCCGGCGGTGGAGATGTGCTGGATGTGATAGCGAGCGCCGATGCGTTGATTGAGGAGCAGATCGCGGGCGATCATGAGTTCTTCGGAGACGGGGGGAAGTCCGCCGAGGCCGAGCTTGGTGGCAACGAGTCCGGCGTTCATGGGACCGCCGGTGAGGGTGGGTTCCTCGCAATGCTGAGTGATGATGCTCCCGAGCATTTTGACGTACTGCAGGGCCTTGAGCATGACGGCAGCGCTGCCGACGCCGACGCCATCATCCGAAAAGCCGATCGCGCCGGCCTTCTGCATGAGGGCCATTTCGGCAAGTTCAGTGCCTTTGCGGCCTTTGGTGATCGCGCCGATGGGCAGAACGTTGCAGAGGTGGGCTTCGCGGGCCTTGGTGTAGACGAAGCCGATCTGGGTATCGTCATCGAGTGCGGGCTGGGTGTTGGGCATGCAGCAAACGGTGGTGAAGCCGCCGGCGACTGCGGCGGCGCTGCCGGTGGCGATGGTTTCCTTGGCTTCGAGGCCGGGCTCGCGGAAATGTACGTGGATGTCGATGAGGCCGGGGGTGACGTAGAGGCCGGTGGCGTCGATGACGGTGGCGCCCTTGGGGGCCTGGGGCTTGAGGGCCGGACCGATCTCGACGATCTTGCCGTCGCAGATGAGCACATCGGCGACTTGCGCGAAATTGCGGGAGGGGTCCAGGACGGTGCCGTTGGCAATCAGAATCGCATTCATGGCCACAGAGTATACGGCATTCGGCGGCGGCGCGAAGTCAGGGGGTGGTTTCGGTGACCCCGGACGAGGCGGCAGGTTCGGTGGCGGCGGCGGATTCATCGCCGGCGGCGGGGGCTGCGGGGTAGTCGCTGACCTCACGGAACTGGTTTTCGTAGAGTTTGCGGTAGGCGAGGCAGGACTCGATGAGCTGCGCGTGGGTGCCGATGCCGGCAACCTTGCCGTGGTCGAGGCAGATGATCATGTCGGCCAGAATCACGGTTTGAAAGCGGTGGGCAATCATGAGGACGGTGCGGTTGCGGGAGAATTCGCGCAGGGCGAGGGAGATTTTCGCTTCGCTGTCGGAGTCGATCTGGCTCATGGCCTCATCGAGGATGAGGATGGAGGGATCGTGGAGGATGGCGCGGGCGATGGCGATACGTTGTTTCTGGCCGCCGCTCAAGCGGATGCCGTGCTCGCCGACGCGGGTTTCGTAGCCTTCGGGGAAGCTGCGGATGAATTCATCGGCGTAGCTGCGGCGGGAGGCATCCATCACCTGTTCGCGGGTGGCGTGGCGCGTGCCGTAGGCGATGTTGTTGTAGATGGTGTCGGCGAAGAGGAGTGTGTCCTGGGTGACCAGGCCGATCTGTTTGCGAAGGCTGCGGAGCGAGACTTCGCCGATGTCGCGGCCATCGATGAGGACGGAGCCCTTGGTGGGGATGTAGAGGCGCGGAAGGAGGCTGAGGAGGGTGGTCTTGCCGCTGCCGTTGCCGCCGACGAGGGCGACGTTCTGGCGGTAGCCGATGGTGAGATTGATGTTCTGGAGGACGAGTTCCTCGTGGCCGGGGTAGGAGAAGGTGAGGTCGCGGAATTCGATGGTGCTTTGGTGGCGGGGGAGTTTGGGGAGGGAATGGTTGTGATTGGGTTCAGAGACCATGTCGATGATTTCGAAGACGCGCGTGGCGGCGGCGTTGGATTGCTGAACGACGCCGTTGACATCGGAAAGCTTGCGGATCGGTTCGAGCATGGCGGCGAAGCAGCCGAGGAGGGTGAAGAAGACTTCGACATCGCCGCCATTGAGGACGCGCCGCGCGGCAAACATCATGGGAATGCTGGAGAGCGCCACGGCGAGGGTTTCGATCACGGGGCGGCTGAGTGCGCCGTAATGATTGAGTTTGATCTGTTCCTTAAGGAGTTTTTTGTTCACGCCGGCAAAACGGCGACGTTCGAATCCTTCGCCGGAGTAGGCTTTCACGACGCGCACGCCGATGAGCGTTTCGTTGATGATCGCGAGCATGTTGGACCAGCTTTCGAGGGCGCGGCGGCCGGCTTTGCGCATGCGTTTGGAAAATTTATGGATGATGATGCCCAGCGCCGGCATGCTGAGGATGATCATGAGGCAGAGTTTCCAGTCGAGATACATGGCCAAACCGAAGGCCCCGACGGCCTTGATCGGCTCCTGGATCGCCTTGCCGAAGGCCATGGAGACGCCGGCGGTGAGCGTGTTGGTGTCCTGGGTGAGCCGCGAGAGCAAGTCACTGGTGCCCTTCTGGGCGAAGTAACCGGTGGGCAACTGGACGACGCGATCGTACATGCGGCGGCGGAGGTCCATAATGACGCGATTGGCGACCGTCATGCCCAGAAACTGCTGGTAGTAGCGGAATATCGAGCCGACGATGCACAGGAAAATGAAGAACAGAACCGTATAAACGAGACCGGTAAACCGTTCTTCGGGGAGCCAATCCACCGCCCATATCAAGGCGTTGGCGACTGCTTTGGATACGACGTTGTTGGACCGAGACGTGATGGTGACGACCGACGATTCATTCGACGGCATGCGGGTGATATTCAGCTGCAGGGGTTGATCATCAGGCGCCGTAGCGAGGGCTTTGATCAACGACCTCCAGCGCGCGGTTTCGTCCTGGGGGCCGAAATCTTTTCCCACGATGCTTTGGATTTGGATGTAATCGGATTTGCCCAACTGAAGAGGCTCGGGGGTACTGCCGCCAAAGGCGCCGATGATGATTCCCGACTTGCCCTTTTGAATGTTGGCGCCGAGGGGCCAGATCGTGACATCAAAGCGTTTTTCGACGGCGCTGCGATGCGCCCAGGCATGGGCGCCCTCGGAGGAGACGAAGATTTTGAGGACCGGCATCAACACGCCGATGCCCGCGGCATAAGAAAGACCCACGCCCAAGGCGCAGATCATCGATATGATCACCACGGCACGGTACGGCCAGACGCCGCGTAATACTCGCCACCACGCGTGCATAAATCTCCTACGCCGGAAAAGTGCGAGAAAACGAGAATCTTAGCAGAAATGAGCCCGGCGCGGAAGTTGATTGGAGGGTGCGGGAAGGAGGAGATTTGTGAAGCTGAGGCGGTCGCCCAATGAGGGGCCGGTCACTTGACCCGCAGGATAAGGAGTGATTGGCGGGGGGACATTTTGATGGGCGTTGTGGTCATGGCAGGGTCCTGCGCGATGATGGCGACGAGAAAGAAATTTGGTCACGCCGCGCGCTGAAACAACGTCTTCACAGTTGGCCGGAGCAGAACAATCATCGTGAAGACGCCGAGGATCGTTCCCAAGGGAACATTGAGGCAGGCGATCCCGCTGACGATGAGGCAGAACATGTGGCGGCGCCGGCGGCCCAGGGAATTGGCGACGAATATGCTGAGTACGGCGATGGTCCAGCCGAAAAGCATGAAGCACGAGCCCATGGCAATGAACATCCAGCCAAGGAAGGGCGGTACTGGACCACCGGTTGAACTGGTCGGCGGCGAGACGACGAAGACGATGCCCATGACAATGTGAACGATGAAAATACAGGAAAAGAACCCGGTGATTCCGGCCCAGATGTACCAGAAGATTCGCAGGAGGCGGAGATGCTCGGTGTCCTGCGTTGAATACGTTGTGGCGTTGGGGATGGGTTCAGGTGGGACTGGCTGGGTCATGATGTCTCCTGACGGAATTCTGCAGGAGACGGGGGGAAGATGCAATGCAAAGTGCGCATTCACAGGGCCGGCGGCGGAGCCGCACGGCTCTGAGGGGGGGGGGATTCATTTGCAGGGTCAACGTTGGGCGGTAACAGCGGGTGAGGTTCGGGTGAAGACGTGGGCAGTGCCGGTCCAGCGGGCGAGGAATTCGTGGCGCGTGAGGTTTTGGCGGCCGTAGAGGGGGTCGCCAATGGTCACGGTATTGGGGGTCACTTCCAGCACGGCGATGTAATGCCCGCAAATGAAGGAGAGATGGGTGTCGGCGATGGCGGGGGTGGTGAGGGAATCGAGCGAAGGAACGCGGCGGAAATCGCAACGGATGCCTTCGGCAAGCGAACGGCGGTTGATTGCTTCCTGGAGGCGCCAGGGATCGGTGCCGACGCCGGGCGCGGTGCAGGCGTCGATGGCGAGAGGACCTTCGTCAGCGGAGATGCCCAGTGCGTGGAGCGCGGTGACGGCGGCGGCGGGGCCGCAGGTGTAGCCGTGTGATTGGAGGCAGACGCCGTGGGTATCGAACGTTGTTGAGTCGATGGCCAACTGCGAGCGAACGGCCAGCGGCAGGACGAGGGGGATCATGGCGAAGTAGATGGTCACAATCGGCAGAAACGCACCGACCGCGATGCGCTGCCGGCGATGGGCGAGGCGGGGAATGATGGTGCTGAGCAGGAACGGAATCACCACGGCCATGAGTAGCGGATGGATATCGGCGTCGACGGCCCACGAAATGGGGGGAACGAAAAGTAATTTGGGGGAGCGGTGGCCGAGGATCACCAGTCCGATGATCGCTAGCGATATCGCAACGCCGACGCACCACCAGCGGTTGGGGAAATGCGCCATCCGGCGGCCAAGAACAATTCCCAGGGCGATCAGCGGAAGAATCGCGAGGAGTTGGAGCCAGAGCATGGGTTACGTTCCCGTCGCGTAGGCCCGGCGAACGGCTTCGTTGATGATCTGGCCGCCCATCATATTGAGGCCCTGAGCCAGGCCGAGATCCGCGGCGGCGGCTTTGTCCCAGCCGTGGTCGGCGATGGCGCGGGCATAGGGCAGCGTGGCGTTGCACAACGCGAAAGTGCTGGTGCGGCCTACCGCGCCGGGCATGTTGGTCACGCAGTAGTGCACCACTCCTTCTACGATGAAGGTGGGGTGTTGGTGCGTGGTGGGCTTGCTGGTTTCGATGCAGCCGCCCTGGTCGATGGCCACATCGACGATGACCGAACCGTTTTTCATGGCCTTGAGGTCGTCGCGGGTGACGAGGCGCGGGGCGCGGGCGCCGGGGATGAGGACGGCGCCGATGACGAGGTCGGCCTCGCGCAGGGCGTCGCGGACGGTGTGAATGTCGGAAAAGAGCGTGGTGACGTTGGCGGGCATGACGTCGTCGAGGTAACGGAGGCGGTCGAGGTTGATGTCCATCAGCGTGACATTGGCGCCCAGACCGGCGGCGACTTTGGCGGCATTGTGGCCGACGACGCCGGCACCGAGGACCACGACATTGGCCGGGGCCACGCCGGGCACGCCGCCCAGCAGGATGCCGCGGCCCATCATCGGTCGTTCCAGATACTTGGCGCCTTCCTGGATGGACATTTTCCCGGCGACTTCGGACATGGGCGTGAGGCAGGGCAGGCGGCCGAGGCGATCGGTGATGGTTTCGTAGGCGACCGCGGTGATGCCGGACTTCATGCAGGCTTCGATGAGTGGGCGGTCTGCGGCGAAGTGGAAGTAGGTCAGAACGATTTGGCCATTGTGCATCAGGGGCCATTCTGCGGGCAGGGGCTCTTTGACTTTGACGATCATCTGGGCACGTTGCCAGACTTCGGCGGCGGAGGGAACGATCTGCGCACCGGCGGCGATGAATTCTTCATTGGTGATGCCGGAGCCTGCGCCGGCGTTAGTTTCGATGAGCACGGAGTGGCCGCCGCGGGTGAGCGTTTCGACGCCGGCGGGGATGATGGCGATGCGATATTCGTCCGGCTTGGTTTCCTTAGGGATGCCGACAATCATGGGAATGCTCCTTAAAGCTTCTAAAAGAACCTCATTGGCAGTCACGCAATAGGCGGTCGAAAGGTTCTTGGAGGAAGTAGATTTAGAGTCTCTTAGAACTATCGTTCGGAGTCCAGCCAGCGCAGGCGATTGGCTATGAGAATCACCGCGATGGAGGTGAGCGAAAGGGTCAGCACGGCGGGCCAGGCGGCGAGAAAGTCGTTGGTGGGGCCGGCGTCGATGTAAATCTGGATCGGCAGGGTGCGGGTGCGCTCGGAAGTGCTCACGAGGATCAAGGTGGCACCGAATTCCCCCAGACCGCGGGCGAATGAGAGGAGCAGGCCGACGATGAGGCCGCGGCGGGCCAGCGGGAGTGCGACGTGGAAGAAAAGATTACTGCGTGTGATGCCGGCGATTCGGGCTTCTTCGAAAAATTCGGTTTGGATCGAGGCGAACGAGGCCCTAAGCGGCATCACCAGGAGCGGAAAGGAGACCACGCTGCTGGCGATGATGGCGGCGGGAATGGAGAACATCAACGTTTGGCCGGTCAGCCATCCGAGCAGGCCGGAACGTCCAATCAAACACATGAGAAGGAACCCGACAACGGTGGGCGGGAGAATCAGGGGGAGAATCACGAGGGCTTCAAGGAGCGAACGGCCGGGGAAGCGGCGGCGTGCCAGCAGATACGCCATCGGGACGCCGACGAGGACGTTGATGGCCGTCGCGGAGGAGGCGACGATCAGGGAGAGCATCCAGGGTCTGAGAGAGAGTTCATCCACAAATCTACTCGCGCTGGGTGGCTGCGGGCTGACTGGCGACCGGTTTCGTGGGGGCTTTGAAGCCTTTGAAGCCTAAGTCTGCGAAGATCTTCTGCACGGCCTCGGAGAGGATGGCCTTCTGCAATTTCAGGGCCAGTTCGGGATGCGGGGCGTCCTTCGGAATCACGCTGACGTATTCAACGGGTTGATGCATTTCGGCGGGTGCGGTGGCGATGATCTGGACATGCTTGGCGGCGAGGGCATCGGTGCGATAGGCGATGCCGGCATCGACTTCGCCGCGGTCCACATAGGCGAGCACCTGGGCGACGTTTTCGGTCGTAACCAGTTTGCCGCTTTTCTCGAGGGGTTCGAGTAGCTTGAGCGCCTTGAGCGTTTGGAGGGCATAGACGCCGGCGGGAACGACTTTGGGCTCCCCTACCGCGATGCGCAGCACTTCGGGTCTGGTGAGATCGGCGAAGGATGTGATCTTCACGCCGTCGCGCGGCTTGGCGGGCACGATCAGGACGAGTTCGTTTTCCGCAATGACCTGCACGGTGTCAGGCCGCGTCTGTTTGGCTTCGACGAGTTTGGTGACGTTGGCGCGATCGGCGGAAATGAAAAGATCGACGGGAGCGCCCTGGCGAATCTGCCCGGCGAGCGTTCCGGAGGCCCCGAAGTTGAGTTCGATTTTCTCTCCTGCGGCCTTTACCAGTTCCGGCTGGGCTTTTTCCAACGCGGCTTTCAGACTGATCGCAGCGGAAATAGTGACCTCCCCCACCGCCACTGGGCAAAGCATCAGAAGGAGCAATAGACAGCCCACTGGCCCACAGCGCATCCACTTCTGGTGAAACATTGGCAGATCTCTTATTTTGGATTCATCAATGCAGTATATGCGGGTGCGATGGGCGTGTCAGCACGGTCTTTCACGGCCGCGGCACTTTTTATCGGCCCCTATCCCCAAGCTAAAGAATGTTGTTTTGTTGCCACACCCAGATGGCCGATGTTGTATGGGATCAACGCGAGTCGTTGATGTGGAGTTTTTGCAACGGCTAATGAATCAAAAAATGGACACATCTTCACGCGACGTGCCGTCCCCGGAACCGGGGGTCTCGAAATTGGCGGCCAAAGTTGCGCATGAGCTTAACAATCCTCTGGATGCGGTATTGCGTTATGTTTCGTTGGCACAACGTAAGGTCAAAGCGGGGGACTATGCGGATCTCGATCGCTATCTCAATGATGCCCAGTTCGGTTTGCAGCGGATGGCGGAGATTCTGCGGGACCTGATGGACATCGGGCGCGACACCGATGAAATTCTTCGCCGACCTGCTCCGCTGGCGCTGGATGAACTGCTTTCGCACGCCCGGCGTTCGGCGGCTTTGCTGGCAGAACAGCGGCGCGTCAAACTGGATTTTCACAGCCAGACCCACGGCTCGGACTTGTGCAACACGGTGGATCTGCGGCTGGCGCAGGTGCTGGCCAATCTGCTGAAGAATGCCATCGAAGCATCGCCGGAAGACAGCGTGGTGGAAATTCACTCTACGATCGACTCGACGGGGTTGACGCTTACGGTCATCGACGGCGGCCACGGCATACCGGAGACCCTGCTGCCACAGCTTTTTTCCCCGTTCATTACCAGCAAGCCGAAGGGTTCCGGCCATGGGCTGGGACTGGCGATCTCGCGGGAACTGATGAACACCCTGGGCGGCCAGGTGGAGATCAGCAATCGGCCGGCGCCGGATCATGGATGCATTGCGAAAATCACTCTGGCCACAGGGCCGCGGAAATCATAAATCGAGTGAGAGGTCGTTTCATGATGGAATCCTCTCGTATTCACAGGAATGGCGTATGACGACAGCAGTTGAAAATCCGACTAATGTGGCTACAGCCGCCCGGTTGCTGCTCGTGGATGATGATCCGCTGATCACGCGATCGCTGTCGGAATTTCTGCGCCTCGAAGGGTACCAAGTCGACACGGCGACGGACGGCTCGTCGGCGATCGCCATGCTGGCGGCCAATCGATACAACCTGGTGCTGACTGACGTCAATATGCCCCGCACCAACGGGCTGGAACTGTTGCGGACGATCAAAAATCATTACCCGGATGTGGTGGTGCTGGTGATCACCGGGTACGGGACGATCGAAAATGCCGTGGAAGCGGTGAAGATGGGGGCGTTTGAATATCTGACCAAACCGATCATCGACGATGAGATTCGCGTTACGATCCAGAAGGCGCTCAAACAGCAGACGCTGCTTTCCGAAAATTTCCAGCTCAAGCAGCAGCTCAACATGCGTTATGGCCTCGATAACATCGTGGGCCATGACTACAAGATGCTCAAGATTTTCGACCTCGTCGAAGCGGTGGCCGACAGCCGCACGACGGTGCTGATGACCGGCGAGAGCGGGACGGGTAAATCGCTGATCGCGCGGGCGATACACCACCGTTCGCCGCGGAAGGGCAAGCCGTTTGTCGAAGTAAGTTGTGGGTCGATCCCGGAGACCTTGCTGGAGAGTGAGCTTTTCGGCCATGTGAAGGGCAGCTTCACGGGGGCGACTTACGACAAGCAGGGGCGATTTCTGGCGGCCAGCGGGGGGACGATTTTTCTCGATGAGATCAATTCGGCGAGCCCGGCGTTCCAGGTGAAGTTGCTGCGGGTGCTGCAGGAGCGGAAATTTGAACCGGTGGGCAGCAATCAGACGATCAGCGTGGATGTGCGGGTGATTCTGGCCAGTAACCAAGATCTCGCGAAACTGGTCGAGGAGGGTTCGTTCCGGCAGGACCTGTATTACCGCGTCAACGTGGTGAACATCATTCTGCCGACGCTGCGGCAGAAGCTGGGCGATATTCCGCTGCTGGCCGAATCGTTTCTAAAAAAATTCGTCACCGAGATGGACAAGAAGATCGGGGGGTTCACGCCGGAAGCGATGGACATGATGATGCGTTACACGTGGCCGGGCAACGTGCGGGAGTTGGAAAATGCGATCGAGCGTGCGGTGGTGCTGACGAAGCGGCCGCTGATCACGCCGGAAGATTTGCCGCAGCAGGTGATCGATGCCCAGCCGAAGGCGAGCGGCGGGGGCGAAGTAACGCAGGATGCTGGCTTCGGGACGCAGGATTTCGTGTGGACGCCGATGCCGCTCAAACAGGCGATCGAAGGCCCGGAGAAAGCCATTCTGCTCGCGGCGCTCAAGGCCAACCAGTGGAACCGCCAGGCGACGGCCCAGCAGCTCGACATCAATCGCACGACGCTTTACAAGAAGATGAAGCACTACGGCCTCGACTTGCCGGACGGCGTGTCGGACGAGTGATCCCCCCTACCACATCGGCCTAACGTCCCAGCGCCCGCTTCTGATCGGCGTGCAATTGGCGAATGCCCTTCATTGCCAACGACAGCATCTGATCGAGTTGTTTTTGCGTGAAGGTCGCATGCTCGCCGGTGCCCTGCACTTCCACGAAAGAACCGTCGGAAAGCATGGCGACATTCATGTCGACGTGGGCTGCGACGTCTTCGACATAATCCAGATCCAGCACGGGCGTGCCTTCGACAATGCCGACGCTGACGGCGGCGACCTTGTCCTTGAGCACCTTGGCATCTTTCGTCAGCAGTCCCTGCTTGATCGCTTTGCGCACCGCGTCGGCGACGGCGACGTAGGCGCCGGTGATCGATGCGGTGCGCGTGCCGCCATCGGCCTGGAGGACATCACAATCGACGAAGAGCGTGACGCCCTCTTTCTTTTCGCCGGGAGTGATGAGTTGTTCGAGGTCGATCACGGAGCGCAGGGCGCGGCCGACGAGGCGTTGGATTTCGACGGAGCGGCCGTCGGGCTTGCCGGAATCGCGGCGTTTGCGCGTGGTAGTGGAACTGGGCAGCATGCCGTATTCGGCGGTCAGCCAGCCGGAGGGCTTGGCGCTGGTTTGATTTTTCGATCTGAGCCAGGGGGGGAGATCTTTTTCGATCATGGCGGTGCAGAGGACGCGCGTATCGCCAAACGCGATGACGACGGACCCGCCGGCGTGTTTGGTGAAATTGCGAGTGATCTTGATCGGACGGAGTTCGTCAGCCTTGCGGCCATCGTGACGTTTCATGGGCATACCTTTTTGTTACAAGAGGTGACGTCAGGTGTTCTAGTGAGAACACGCGACGAAAATTGGCGGCGACGCGTTACTGTCCGCACATCAGGACGGCGAGGAGGCCTTTTTGGAAATGGAGGCGATTTTCCGCCTGCTGGAAGACGACGGACTGGGGGCCGTCGATCACTTCGTCGGTGATTTCCACGCCGCGGTTGGCGGGCAGGCAATGCATGACGACGCATTGGCTCGGCGCGGCTTTGAGCAGATCAGCGTTGATCTGGTAGGGTTGAAACACCGTGAGGCGTTTGGATTTCTCCGCTTCCTGGCCCATGGAGACCCAGGTGTCGGTGTAGATGGCGTCGGCATCGCGCACGGCGTCCCGCGGATCGCGGGCGGTGGCGAAATCCAACCCGGGGCACTGGCCCATCAGGCGGGAGAGCAGAGACGGTTCCAGTTCATAACCAGGGGGAGTGGCGATGCGGAATTTCAATCCAAACCGCGCGGCCGCGACCATGAGCGAGCGGGCCACGTTGTTGCCATCGCCGATGTAGGCCAGCGTACGGCCGGCCAGTTTGCCGAAGTGTTCTTCGAGCGTGAGCATGTCGCCCATGGCCTGGCAGGGATGCGAGTAATCGGAGAGGCCGTTGATCACGGGGACGGACGCGTGTTTGGCCAGGGCGGTAAGTTTCGTATGTTCGAACACTCGGGCCATGATGCCATCGACCATGCCGGAGAGGACGCGTGCGACGTCGGGGACGGATTCGCGCGTGCCGAGGCCGACTTCCGCCGGCGAGATGTACATGCCGCAGCCGCCGAGGTGATCCATCGCCACTTCAAACGAGACGCGGGTGCGCAGGGAGGGTTTTTCGAAGATGCACGCCAGCACCTTGCCGGCGGCCAGGGGGTCGTTGCGGCCGGTCTCCTTGTGCTGCTTCTTGAGCCGCTTGGCGACATCCACGTAGTGCTGGAGCCGCTCCTGCGGGGTATCGGCAATGGAAACGAAATCGAATTTGGCCATAACGTCAGTCCACGTATGAATTAACCACCAAGGCACCAAGACACCAAGGGATTTAGAGAGTCAGGATGCCACCGAGGCCACCAAGCTTGGTGAATTGGTGTCTCGGTGGCGAACTCAACCGAGCAGTATTTCGGTACCTACGCCATTATCGGAGTAGATTTCGAGGAGCAGCGAATGGGGGAATCGGCCGTCGATGATGTGGGCCTTTTTGACGCCGCCGTCGAGGGCGATGATGCAGCTTTCGACCTTGGGCAGCATACCTTCGCCGATCTCCTTGCGTGCGATCAGATCCTGAATCTGGGATTTAGTGACGGAGCGCATGAGCGAGTTGGCGTCATCCTTGCGGGCGCGGATGCCGTGGGTGTCGGAGACGAGCACCATTTTGTCGGCCTTGCATGCGGCGGCGACGAATCCTGCGGCGGTATCGGCATTCACGTTGAGTTTGCTGCCGGCGGAATCGCGGGCGATCGGAGCGATGACCGGAATGAAATCGGCCTCGGCCAGCGCTTTGAGCAGGGGCGAGTTGACCCAGGTGACCTGCCCGACGTTGCCGATGTCGATTTTCCGTTCGGACCCTTCGCTGTCATCAGTGGTCAGATACATTTTTTCGGCGAACAGCGCGGTGCTGGTGAGCGAATGGAGAGGCATGGCCTTGCCGCCGAGAATGTTGATCGTATCGACGATGAACCGGTTAATCTCGTTGCACAGGACGTGCTCCGCGATCGCCAGGGTCCGCTCATCGGTATAGCGCCGGCCCATGACGAACTGGGCTTGGAGGCCGGCCTTTTTCATCGCCTCGGTGATCGCCTTGCCACCGCCGTGAACGACGATCGGCCGCATCCCCACGGCCTGCATGAAGACGACGTCGGTGAGGACCTTGCGGAATTCCTCGTCGCTGTCCATGAAGGAGCCGCCGAGCTTGACGACGACAATCTTCTCATTGAAGCGTTGGATGTAGGAGAGGGCTTCAATTAAGGACTCGGCTTTTTCGATAACCGGTGCTTCGATCGGGATGTCCACGGCAAACTCCATCAGGCCCCTGCGGGCGGATCAACTCTGGCGAAACGGGCCAGAATACGAATCGAAGCGCTTACATGTCAAGCTTGCCGATGGCTTTCTGTACTAACGGGTGCGAAATCGGCAGGGAATTCGCGGGTGGAGGGCCGCCCGGTTACACTATGGGCATGATAAACGCGGCAAACAACCTCCCCGGCATTGAACTGGGACCCGGCGTCTGGACCGATCGCGATCAACTGCGGTTCGGTTTTTCGCGCTCCAGCGGACCGGGCGGGCAGAACGTCAACAAGGTCAACTCGAAGACCGAATTGCGGGTGCAGATCGAAGCGCTACATGGCATTTCGGAGCGGTCGCGCGGAAGACTTCGGTTATTGCTGGGCAGCCGCCTGACCGCGGCCGGCGAAATCCTCATGACCGCCGACAATCAGCGGACGCAGGAAGCCAATCGCCGGGCGTGCATGGATAAGCTGCGCGTGCTGATCGTCAAGGCGATGATCGAGCCGAAGGTGCGGCGGAAGACCAAGCCGAGCAAGGGGAGCAAGATGCGGCGGCTGGAGGGGAAGCGGCTGACGTCGGAGAAGAAGCGGAACCGGTCGGTAAGCTTCGAATAAACTTGTGCCGAAATAGCAGATTGGTGACCGGGCCGGCGGCGGAGCCGCACGGCTCTGAAGATTTCCCGAAATAGAATGCATCCATAAAGAAGCCCCGGCGTTGCGGCGCTGGGGCTTCTTGTTTTTGGATTGTGCGATCGATTCGTTATACGTCGAGGTTCTTGACTTCGAGGGCGTGTTCTTCGATGAAGCGGCGGCGGCGTTCGACGTCTTCGCCCATCAGCGTGGAGAACATCGCTTCGGCCTGCGAGGCGCCTTCGAGGGTGACGCGGAGGAGCGTGCGGCGGGCGGGGTCCATGGTGGTGATCCAGAGTTCCTCGGCGTTCATTTCGCCCAGACCCTTGAAGCGGCCGATCTCCATGCCCTGGCGTCCGATGGCGTGGATTTCGTGGACGATCTCGCCGATGCCCGCGATGTCTTTCTTGAATTCGTCGCTCGATTCGAGCTGGTAGCGCGTCATGACGCGTTCGCCGGCATCGGTTTCTTCGATCTTCAGATACCAGTCGGCCACGGGCAGGTCGAGGTCTTCGAGCTTGGCGAAGAGGTCTTCGAGCTTGCGGCTCTCGTGGAGTTCCTCATTCTTTTCCAGGCGGCGCTGGGCGGCGCGTTTCCGGTCCTCGAACTCGCCCTTGCCGATTTTCTTATCCTTGGCGCTGGCGCTTGCGCCGTTTTCTCCGTCGCCATTGCTCTCTACAACGTAAACGGAATGCGCCGTGGCCTGAATCTCGGCCAGCTTGTTCTTCTCGGCAAAATCCTCGTAATCCTCGGCGTTGAAGAACAGGTTTTCCTTGCCGTCGAGCAGCACGCGGTGCGTCGGCAATTTTCTCTGATCCTTGCGGAGCGTAAGCAATTTAGCGAACGGCAAGCCACGGCGCTCGGTGATGTGGATGTACTCTTCCACCTGTTCGAGCAGCGAGATCACTTTGCGCAGGTCCGCCCCCTTGTAACGGGCCTTTTCCTTGCCGGCCTTGTCGCGGATCACCAGCGACGTGCCGTCGAGACCGAGGTCGGTGAGTGTTTTACGCATCACGGATTCATTTTTGACGTACTCGACCTGTTTCTTGCGTGTCACTTTATAGAGTGGCGGCTGGGCGATATAGACGCGGCCGTCCTTGATGAGCTGGGTCATCTGGCGGAAGAAGAACGTCAGCAGCAGCGTGCGGATGTGGGAACCGTCGACGTCGGCGTCGGTCATGATGACGACTTTGCCGTAGCGGAGTTTTTCGACGGAGAAGTCAGAGGCTCCGATGCCGCAGGAGAGGGCCTGCACGATGGTGCGGATTTCCTCATGGCCGAGCATTTTGTCGACGCGGGCCTTTTCGACGTTAAGGATTTTACCCTTGATGGGAAGGATGGCCTGGAAGACGCGGTCGCGGCCGCCCTTGGCGGTGCCGCCTGCGGATTGACCTTCGACGATGTAGAGTTCGGTGGTTTCCATATCGCGGCTGGAGCAATCCCAGAGTTTGCCGGGGAGGCCGCCGGAATTGAGGGCCCCTTTGCGGGTCAGTTCGCGGGCCTTGCGTGCGGCTTCGCGGGCCTGCCTGGCGACCATGCCTTTCTGAATAATGCGCTTGGCGTCGCCGGGATGCTCTTCCAACCAGATGCCGAGCTGTTCGTTGATGGCGGCGGAGACGAAGCCTTCGACTTCGCCATTGCCGAGTTTGTCTTTGGTCTGGCCTTCAAACTGCGGGCTGGGGACTTTCACGGTGATGACGGCTGAGAGGCCTTCGCGGAGGTCGTCGCCGTTGGGCAGGTCTTTTTCGTCCTTCACAATGTTGTTGTTCTTGGCGTATTGATTGAGCGTACGGGTGAGGGCGGTCTTGAAGCCCGAAAGGTGCGTTCCGCCGCCGGGCGTGTTGATGTTATTGGCGAAGGAGTGCAGGTTCTCGGCATAGCCGTCGTTGTATTGCATGGCGATGGCGACCGAGAGCGGGTTATCCTTGTTGGGCTCTTCTTTTTCCAGGTAGACGACTTGGGCGTGGACCGCTTCTTTGCCTTCGTTGAGTTGCTTGACGAACTGGATGATCCCCTTGTTGTAGCGGAACTCATCTTTCTTACCGGAGCGTTCGTCTTCGATGAAGAACGCCAGACCTTCGTTGAGGTAGGCCAGTTCGCGGCAGCGGGCGACGATGCGGTCGTAGTCGAAGTTGGTATCGGGGAAAAGCTGGCCGTCGGGCTTGAAGGTGATCTTCGTGCCGGTCTTCTGGCGTTTGCCGATGACCTTGATTTTTTCTTTCACTTCGCCGCGTTCGAAGGACATGGCGAAGACTTTGCCTTCGCGGGCGACTTCCACTTCGGTCCATTCGGCCAGGGCATTGACGACCGAGGCGCCGACGCCGTGGAGTCCGCCGGAGACTTTGTAGCCGCCGCCGCCGAACTTTCCGCCGGCATGGAGATCGCACATGACGATTTCGAGTGTTTCGCGTTTTTCGGTCGGGTGCGGGCCGACGGGGATGCCGCGGCCATCGTCATCGACGGAGACCGATCCGTCAGCGTTGATCTTGACCCAGATATTCTCGCAGTAGCCGGCCATGGCTTCGTCGACGGAGTTGTTGACGATTTCCCAGACCAGATGGTGAAGGCCGCGGGTGGTGGTATCACCGATGTACATGCCGGGGCGCAGTCGCACCGCCTCAAGGCCTTTGAGGGCCTGAATATCTGCGGCGGCGTATTCGTGAGTAACCTTATGGGCAGACACTTTCGGCTCGTCCTTGGCCATTTTTTTCCTTTGCTCCGAAGGGTTGGAAGCGGCTGGAATGGGGCCTGTTTTCCCCATCTCCGCTGATCCGATAATTCTACGATTTTTTGCCCCGACTGTCGAGCGAGATGCCCCTGATTTTGATGCCGAACATCATGCGAACAAGCCGCTGCCGGATCGAGGGTTACAGGAGGGTTAGGTACTCTTGCCCGCTGACTTCAATGTGGGTCTTGAGGATAGCGGACACTGTGCCGTTGAATCAGTTTGCACTTCCCCTATAATTAGCGACTCAGACATTTTGCCCGGCGACAAACTCCGTCCGTGCCGCAAGTTGCGGTCCTATGTGGGTGGCGGACATCAGACCCGGGCCCAGAGGAGTCAAAACCATGCCTCATGTGATCACCGAGCCGTGCATCGGCACAAAAGATACCGCCTGCGTGGCCGTTTGCCCGGTGGACTGCATCCACCCGCGCAAGGACGAGCCCGATTTTGACCCGGCCAAGCAGTTGTACATTGAACCGGACACCTGCATCGACTGCGGCCTGTGCGTCGATGAATGCCCCGTCAAGGCGATCTTCACCGAAGACGATGTGCCGGCCGAATGGAAGAATTACATCCAGATCAATGCGGATCATTTTAAGAAATAGCCCCTTGGAATGATGCAATGACCAATGCCCAAGGACCAGGTGGGCATTCCCCTGTCATTGCGTCATGGGGCATTGGTCATTGAGTCATTTTGTGGTATAGTCTTCCCCTTCCCTGCCATGTGGCGATGCTGAGGCATTGCTAACCGTCGATGCGGGCGAGTGACCTGTATCGCGTGGCGGGACGAGATTTGATGGAGTTGCCTACATGCCCCCTCCCCGCAAGCCCCGTTTCCAGACCTTTCAGCGTCCCAAGACCCGCATTGCCAAGGTGAGCAGCCTGGGCAAGGTATATGTGGACTTCAAGGACGTCGAAACGCTTAAGAAATTCGTTTCGATCAACGGTAAGATCCTGCCGCGCAAGCGGACCGGCGCTTCGGCCGCCGAACAGCGGATGATCAATGACGCCGTCAAGCGGGCGCGTTTCCTCGGCATGCTGCCCTATGTCGGCGGCATGGCGATCTAATTACGCCTCGTCAATTGCATGAAAAACAGCGGGCCCTGGCAAAAAGCCGGGCCCGCTTCGTTTTTGCACTCGGGGAATACTGGTCTATACTTCCCCTCATGCAGCGAAAACCTGTGATGTCGATTGCACACCGAGGCGCTTCGGCCTATGCGCCGGAGAATACGGTGGCGGCGTTTGATGAGGCGATCTGCCGGGGCGCCCGGGCCGTCGAGTTCGATGTGCAACTTTCCGCCGACGGCGTGCCGGTGGTGATTCACGATGAAACCCTTGAACGGACAACGACCGGCCGGGGCCGCGTGAAGGATCACCCCTTGCTGGAATTGATGCGCATGGACGCCGGGAGCTGGATGCATCAGCGATTCGCCGGCACGCGGATTCCGACGCTGGACGAGGCACTGCTGGCGATTGGTCCCAGGGCCATGCCGGTCATCGAGCTCAAGGCGCCGGTGCCGCCCGTGGAGTTGCTGGGACACCTGAAACGGTATGACCTGGAAGAAGCCTGCCTGGTGATCAGTTTCCGGGCAGAATGGCTGGGGGCCGTGCGGCGGGAGAGCAAGGCGGTCAGTCTGGGTCTGCTGTCAGAGACGTGGGATGCGGATTTGCCGAATCGGGCAAAAAAGCTCGACGCGGAGGTGTTAATATTGCATACTGATGTCTTAGGAACCGGGGTGGCGTCCGCGGTCGAGCCGCTGGGACTTGAACTCTGGTGCTATACCGCTAATGATGTAGGCATGGTGGCGGCGTGTGCGTCCTTGGGTGCGACGGGAATTATCACCGATCGACCCGATCTGATTCGAACACGCCGATAAGCCCGGTAACAAAAGTTGACCCCTGCGAGAGATCCTGATCGGACGCGGCGCCGAACAAGGCGCGTCTGCGATACGTCAGGCTGGCAGCCACCCATCAACACAGATGAAGCTGATGCGTCGGTTCATCCGTGATGCCCGAATCTCTACAAGGCGAAATTCAAGAGAGTGCACGCCAGTCGTGCAGGTCATGTTCATCATTTTCATTTCTTTTATGGTCGGAGCAGGTCTTGTCTGACAAACCCTCGGTCACCGGAATGCTGGAAGTCTCGGATAAGGGGCATGGGTATCTGCGAATGGAGCAGCGGCGGTTTCGCCCGCAGCCCACGGATCCTTACGTGCCGTCGGATGTGATCAAACGGACGCAGTTGCGTCCGGGGTTGATGCTGAGTGTGAATACGGGGCCGAACAAGCGCGGGCCCGGACCGCTGGTGACGTACGTCAACCAGGTGGAAGGCAAGCCGCTGCGGGAATTTTTCCATACGCAGCCGTTTCTGGAACTGACGGTCATCGACCCGCGGATACCGCTGAAGCTGGAAACGCTGGGCGGCCCGGCGTCGATGCGCATCATGGAGTTGCTCACGCCAATCGGGCGGGGACAGCGGGGATTGATCGTGGCCTCACCCAAGACGGGCAAGACGACGCTGCTGAAGCAGATTGCCGAGGCGACGGCGAAGAATCACCCGGACATGACGGTGTTCATCATGCTGATCGACGAGCGGCCGGAGGAAGTCACGGACTTCCGCCGCAGTTTGCCGATGTGCCAGGTCTGGGCGAGCAACACCGATGAAGACATCGACTCGCACGTGCGGACCGCCCGCATGGTCATCGAACGGGCAAGGCGGCTCGTGGAGATGGGCCAGCACGTGCTGGTGATTCTGGACTCGATCACGCGGTTGGGCCGGGCGTTCAACCATTTTGTGGGCAGCAGCGGACGCACCATGTCCGGCGGCATCGACGCCCAGGCGATGCAGGAACCGCGGTCGATGTTCGGCGCTGCCCGCAACATCGAGCATGGCGGCAGCCTGACGATCATTGCTTCAGCACTGGTCGACACGGGCTCACGCATGGACGAACTGATTTTCCAGGAGTTCAAGGGCACGGGCAACATGGAACTGGTGCTCAGCAAGAAACTTGCCGAGCGGCGCACGTGGCCGGCGATCGATCTGCCGGGATCGGGCACGCGCAAGGAAGAATTGCTGCTGGGACCGGAGGTGGCGCGGAAGGTCGGTCTGCTGCGGCGCGACCTGACCAGCCGCGACCCGATCCAGGCCATGGAAGCGCTGCTCAAAGCGATGGCGAAGTTCCCGACGAACGAGCAGTTTTTAAAATCGTTCTAACTTTTTTAACCACGACGTTTTTTTCACCACCAAGGCACCAAGGCACCAAGAATTCCGAAGATATTATAGAGAAGGGAACGCTTTGGCGTTCCCTTCTTTTTTTTCTTTTTCTTGGTACCTTGGTGCCTTGGTGTCTTGGTGGTTTATTTTTTTACGTGGTAGTCGGACTTGCCGCCAGTTTTTTCCAGCAGGCGGATGCCGGTGATTTGCATGGCGGGGTCGATGGCTTTGAGCATGTCGATGATGGTGAGGGCGGCGACGGCGACGGCGGTGTAGGCTTCCATTTCGATGCCGGTCTTGGCGGTGATCGTCGCCGAAGCCACAATCCGCACGGTTTTCAATTCTGAATTCTGAATTCTGAATTCTGAATTTTTATTTCCAGCGTCCAGCTCAAAATCGACCGTCACTTGTTCCACCGGCAGCGGGTGGCAGAGCGGAATCAGTTCGCCGGTGCGCTTGGCGGCCTGGATGCCGGCGATGCGGGCGACGGAGAGGACTTCACCTTTGGGGCCGGTGTGGTGCTTGAGGGCGTCCAACGTGGCGGGGGCCATGAGGACGTAGCCTTCGGCGAGAGCGCGGCGGAGAGTCGGCTGCTTGCCGGAAACGTCCACCATGCGGGCGGCGCCGGTTTCGGAGATATGTGAGAGTTTAAGTTTAAATTTGCGTTTCATATTTCCCGTTTAGGGTTGAGGTTTTTGAACGAAACAGAGGGCTTGATCGGTCACAGTGGACGGCATTGCGAGCTGCAGCACGATACGGCGATGTTCATCGACGATCGCTTGATAGACTGCCGCATCCGCCTGACGTCTTTCCAACTGTCTGCGAAGCATAGCATAGTCCCGCTGCAATCGGGCCGGCGCGGTGGAAGTCGGTGGAGTGTCCAGTCCGTAGGCGCGGATAAAGTCCTCGGTGTTGGACTCCATGTTTTTGGATGAATCCAGCACGCTGTTGAGGAAACTCCGTTCATCCTCCAACGCGAGAGCCCGGCGGTGATTTTGCTGGCTTTGCATCCTCCGGAAGAATGAATCGGCCAGCGATTGAGTGACTGCGGCAACGACGGCCGGATCGTCGGAGCAGTTCACGCGGATTTCGATGAGTGCGGTGCCGGGAATCTGGCGAACATGGATGGCCGCTCGGAGACCTTCGCCGGTACTGACGCTCGGGTACATCTTCGGCGCGTCGTTGTGGAAGTCGCGACTCAGTTCAACGGCGCTGACGACATCATCGAGGCCGACCTGGGCGGCATAGGTGGCGATCTGGCGTTGCCAAAGTGCGTCGTCGGCGCCGGCCGGACGAACGACTTCCAGGACTGCGGATGTGCGAGGAATCGAAAAATTGGATTGGTGTGAAAAGTTTGCGGTTGGTGCACTGCTCTGGGAAATCATGAGACTGATCACGAATCCCACTCCGGCGACAATGAACGCGACAAGAAATCCCATCAGAAAACGCTTCATGGTGCAGGCTCCTGATTTGTGTGAAATTTTGAAGTGAATGGCATTTTATGAGGGAAATGGCGGGTAATGCAAAGGGAATCTCGGAACGGATTCTCAGGCGCTTGCACGGGCATGGACACGTGGTCATCCGCCGATGCGGTTCATGGCTTTGTTGCCGTGCTGGGAGTGAGTGTCGGGTTTGAGCGTGACGCAGGTGGTCATGGCTGCGGCGATGCGGGATTCTGGGCCGACAAGATTGCCGTCGGCGTCGATTTCGTGTTTTCGGGTCTTCGTGGTGGGATCTAGCTCGCCGCCGCGCAGAATCGGTTTCAGATCGACCTCGCCACCGTCGAAGAGGCAGGAGCGCATCATGCCGTCGGGGGTGAGGCGGAGGCGGTTGCAGGTTTCACAGAAGGGGTGCGACATGGCGGAGATGAAACCGAGGCGGCCGGGAGCGCCGGGGAGGGCGAAGACTTTGGCGGGACCGACGCCGCGTTCCGACTGGCGATCCACAGATTGAATGGGGCCATGCGTCGATTCGATGGCCCGGCGGATCTGGGCTTCGGAGACCATGGCGGACAGCGGATCGTCGGTGAGGCCGGAACGTCCCAGCGGCATGAATTCAATAAAGCGGACGGTGAGTGGGTAGCTGAGCGTCAGCGCGGCGAAGTCTGGAATTTCGTCGACGTTCATGTCGCGCATGACGACCACGTTGATCTTGATGCGGGTGAAATCCATGCTCAGGGCGGATTCCAAGGCGGTCCAGACGCGGGTGAAATCGCCGCCGCGAGTGATCTGCTTGAAGCGGTCGGGACGCAGCGAATCGAGCGAAAGGGTAATGCGGTTGAGGCCGGCCTCACGCAGGCGGGGAAGTAGCGGCGTGAGAAGGATACCGTTGGTGGTCAGCGACAGATCTTCCACGCCGGGGATTTTGCGAAGCATTTCGACCAGGACGGGCAGATCTTTGCGGGCCGTCGGTTCGCCGCCGGTCAGTTTGAAATGGGTGATGCCCAGACCTACCGAGGCGCGGACGATCGCCGCGATTTCCTCAAACGAGAGAATTTCCGATTTGGGCAGCCATTCTACGCCTTCCTCCGGCATGCAATAAAGACAGCGGAGATTGCAGACATCAGTAACGGAAATACGCAGCATCTTGACCGCGGAGATGTTATGCGGACCCGTGATGCCCCCCCCACCGAGCGGGTTGGGCTGGGCATGGCCATCCGCCAGGACGTTGAGCGAAACGCCGCCGGCGGGATTGGGTCGGTAACACATCGCGGTGGTCATGAAGTAAGTATATCATCGGCGGGCTTTCGAAGCGTAACGGGGTGACCGAGTGACGGAATTTTCGGGCGTAGACAAATCGCCGCTGCGGGTTGGGCCGCTGATGGGCCTGATCGCGCTGGTGTTGCTGGTCAGTTTTGTGGCACAGGTTCGGGGGCCGAAGGTGGCCGACTGGTCGCTTTTTTCGTTCTACGATCCCGGAACGACGCTCAAGGGGGACATGCTGCTGGCCAAGGGGTATGTGCCGACCGTGGACTTCGGCTACACGCACGGGCTGGTGTCGCTGCTGGTTGGACGGGCGGGATTTGCGGTGCTTGGACGCACGCCACGGGCATATTTCCTGCTGACGCTGGGTTTGGAAATGGTGATGGCCTGGCCGCTGGCGCGGCTGCTGATTGCCCTGCGCCTGGGGCGCGGGGGGATACTGATCTTCCTGATCAGTTTGCCCATTGCGATCATGCCCGTGTACCTGACGCTCACGCATCCGCTTGAAGCCTTGCTGTTGCTGCTGGCGCTGGCGGATCATGCGGAAGGCCGGCGATCGCGGGCGCTGGCGATTCTTACGCTGTGCATTTTTGTGAAGCCGTCGATGGCGTATGTGTATGGTTTGGTATTGGTGGGATTGATTGTTCTGAGCGAAATTCAGAATTCGGAGTTCAGAATTCAGAATTGGGGGGAGCGAATCTGGGGGATCGGAAAACAGCTTCTGCCGGCAGCGGCGGTCATGACGGTCTGCTTCGCGGGCTTAAGTGTTTGGTACGGCACGGGGCCGGTCATCCACACCATGCTGCCGATCACGGGCGCCAAGACGTATGCGTCGACGGGGTTCGGATTCCTCCAGCCGTCAGGACGGTCATTCTGGATACAACCGGAAATCTTGAAATACGTAAGAACGTCCCTTGGGGTCTGGCTCATGATTGTTGCTGTGAGCATTCCGGCGATGATCTGGGCGGCATGGCAAATCGTGCTCGGCCCCAAGCATTCAGCACAGGGCGTCGGAAACTCTTCGCCTCTTTCGATGCGTGTGGAGTTGCTCTTCGTCTTCTGTGCGCTTCATCTGGCGTTTCTGTTTGGTTTCTACGGCTGGCCGGGCAGTTGGACGTATTACTCCTACCTGCCGATGTTGACGCTGGCCTTGCTGGTGTCGATGGTTCCGCTGCGGCGATGGGCGTGGGCGATCCTCGTGCTGCTCCTGCTGGCGGCTCACGTCGAACTTGCCGGAACGGTGATGAGCGACTGGACAAAGAAGCAAGAGACGCCGGCAGGATTATGGGTGGAAAACGAGATGCTGGCAGAATGGGATATGGTAAAAGCAACAGTGGCAGGCAAGCAGGCGCTGGTCATGACCAACGGTTGGCCTGCGGATTTGCCGGCGAACATGGAAATGCCCGACGCTTGGTTTCCCGAGCCGGGAATACCGACGGCCCGTGAGATCGCGCGGATTCAGAAGCAGATTGAACGTGCCGACTGCGTCGTCCTTTGGCAGCATTATCACACGGAAAAAGTGGACACATGGGACCTGCCGGAATATGCCGCCTTGCGCCCGGGCTTCAAAATAGGATTCAAAGGAAAATACTTCACCATCATGGAACGGGGAGCCGCCGCCACGACTACCGATATGCAGCCCTGATCGGTTTTTCTTTTTCCCTTACACCAACCCGCCCATCTTGCGAATCACCCATTCGGCCGTAATCAGCACTGCGAACGCGGCCATGAAGGCCCAGTGTGCCCAGTACGTGCCATCATCCTTGGGATCGGTGAAGAAACCCACCTGCCGTGCGATGGTGCGGGTCTGCTGAATCTCCGGCAGATGGCCGGCAAGGACATCGGCGTAGGGACCGTCCAGCATGAATCCGCCACCGGCCTGAGTGATGCGTGCCAGCATTGCGCGATCGGTGTTTAGGTTGCGCTGTTCTACGTTCAACTGCGGCTCAATGCGGATGACGACGGAACGCTGCGTGACGGAGGGGTCGACATCGAGAAGGCGTTCGACTTCGGTGCCGCGGAGGGTGATTTCCAGTTCGCCTGTCGGCAATCCGCCGAAGGTGCCGCGGTAATACCCGGGGGATTCAGGAGCTTCGATCATCCGCGTTTCGGCAACGGTGTGCGAATCGCCGATGGGCTGGCCTTTGGCGTCGCGCTGGGGGAAGAGCCGGGCCGATGCCGAGAAATTCAGCCCGGTATACGGCGCCAGGTCTTCGCGCAGCACGCGTGCGGTGACCACGACCGGCTCGCCCTCGGAATAGCGCGGACGGCTGACGCCGAAACGCACGTATTTTCCGCCTGCTGGCAGATCGCTTCCCACGGCCCAACGCACTACCTGTCCCCAGAAGCGTTCCTGAATATTCTGCCCGTTCATCTGGCGGAAACGCCACGTCTGATCGCTCGCCAGATGCAGCGTGCGGCCGAGTCCCACATTCATGGTCGACAGCAGCGCGTGTTTGCGTGAAGCGGCTAGCGTTCCCGCGGCATCATCTCCACTGGCGCCTTCGAGATCCACGATCGACCAGATGACGTTGGCCGAGGGCTTGGCCTGCGTGAAGGGGCTGTGCCAGTACCAGAGCGGCGCGGCCGACCAAAGCGCCGCCGTACCGGCCGGATCGATCCCGAACTGTCCGAGCACGGAGACGGACCCTTCCGGCGCCAACGCGGGGCGGAAGCCGATCCGGCTGTGGCGGACGATGATCTCCGGAGCCCACTGCGGCGCGAGCGTCACGGGGAGCAGGTCGGCCAGCGGCGTATCGCCAAATTTTTCCGGCATGTTGCGCTGGCCGGCAATCGTGATCAAGGTTGCGCCCTTGTCGCGCACGGCCACGGCAATGAATTGCTGCTGTTGCGGCGTCAGCGTTGCCGGTGCGATGTCACCCAGCACGATCAAATCAAAAGCCAGCCACTCGTCGCGCGTCTCGGGAAGAATCTGCGCCTCGATCTGCGTATTGGCGGGCGAGGCCTTCACCGGCGGCGGGCTGGTCACCCCGGCAATTTCACCGGGCGAGAGCAGCACCGTCTGCACCTTCATGCGCGGGTCGCGCTCCAGGGTTGCCGTCACGTAGCGGAATTCCCAGCGCGGCCGATCTTCAATCACCAGCGCGTAAAGCTTGTCCTTCTTGACGGCGACGCGAAAACTCTGGCGATTGTTCTGCACGTTGACTTCGCCGGGCACCTGGGCGACGCGAATTTCATATTCATGCCCGGCTGATTCCGGCGGTTTGTCGGTGAAGGTGACGCGTTCCGATTGCTGATTGGTGCGGGCCAGGAGCGTGCGTGTGTCGAGCAGCACGCCGCCGCGGAGAAATTCCACCCGCAGGGTCTTGCCCGCCAGGCCGTCCATGCGAATCAGCGCGTTGGCGGTCAGGGTATCTTCGCGGTAAATCCAATCTGGGGCGTCGATCTGTTCCACGGCCGCATCGGGCGAAACCTCGGCCGATCCAATGAGGAGTCCGTAGACCTTCACCCCGCGGGCAGCCAGGGCTCGCGCCGGCTCGGTCGGATCGCCCGGAACGTTATGCCGGCCGTCAGTGACGATCACGACGGATGCCGCCTCTTCGGGTCCCAACTGTTCGCCGACCATCTGCAATCCCGCGCCGATATTGGTGGCCTGGCCGGTGGAGGTGAATGCCCCGCGCATCACATCGGCGTAATCCCCCGCATCCACGCTGCCGGCATCGCGGGCCGTGTCCGCAAAGCCCAGGGCACGCACGCGGTACTTGGACGCCAGGTCGTGCATTCGCATCTTTTCGCTGCTTCCGCGGCCGTGAGGATCGGTCATCATCAGGTAGGCGAGTTCAGAACGCGGCACGCCGGTCATGCGCGACAGGGCCGCCTGAACATCACTGTTCGATTTGGCGCCAGCGATGAAGGATGCATCGGACGACTCCGCCAGGGCCGCCAGATCACGCCCCACGCGCGTCAGAATCGGGCCAATGTCTTCCCACTTCACCGCGGCGACGGCATCAGGCAGACTGCCCGTGGCTCCGGCGTCGGTGATGCCGCGGCGCATCTTGGCGATCGCCGCATCAAAAGTCTCGATGATGACCGGTGCATCGCGTGTGATGGTCGTATTCTTCCGCAGTCGTTTGCGCAGGGCATCCGCCGCATCCGCCCACGTCTTGAGCCGCTCGACGAATTGGCGAACTTCGCGTGCTTCCTGCCCGGGAGGAGCCATTGAGGCAGCGTGCGTCAGCGCCGGCCGCAGGGAGCGGAATTCGGCGGAGAGGGCCGCCAGATGGGCGCTGAGCACATCGACCTTTTCCGGTCGAACGTCATCGGAAAGATACCCCAGCGCCTCGGCCCAGTGCAGTTTCTCGACGTTGCCGGCCTGCGGATCTTTCATCTGCATCGACGGGCTCTGATCGACGAGTACCCAGAGCGTCCCGGCGCTGGTGCGTGTGCTGATCCATTTCCGCACCGGCTGAAGCAGCAGCAGTGCCATCAGCAGAACCAGGCCGACGCGAACTGCCGTGAGTGCCAGGATGGTTCTTCGCGAGGCAATCTTCCGCTGCTGGCCGTACAGGTGCATCACCAGGCCGACGGCCAGCAACACGCACGGCACCAGCAGCCACCACGGCACCGCGGGGTGAAGTTCCAGGGTGGTCCGCATCTCGCCGTCGGCGGCTGTTGCGTTTGCGCTCACGTCGGCCAATAAGGACATCATCATGTTCATCGCGCTCCCCCCGGCAGGCCGGGCGTCGGCCGATGCGCGTGCGGAAGGAGTCCCGCATCTTCCGGATGGATGTCGGTCTGCAGGCGCACGAGCCGCCGCGTCAGGAACACTTCGGAAATTAAGAGGGCGAGTACGAGAAATGCTAGGAGGGGCCAGAGTTCCGTACCTGTGTGCCGGGCCACCAATGCGGCCGGAAGCGAGGCGGGCGTCAGCCGATCCTGCAGGTCATTGCGCTCGCGCAGCCACTGGGCCTCCGCGGTGGAAATCACGGCGGGGTCAAGCTCGCGTCGATCGATGCTCGCGCTGTAATAGACCGGCTGCGGGATGGTGCGCGGAGAAAAACGAAGTTCGTAGAGGCCGGGCATGTTGGTGTCCGAAAAACTGAAGACGTACTGGTTGCCGCGAAGCTGAGCCGTCAGCGAGCGCGACTGGCCATCGGGCAATGTGATTTTTACGGATTCGACGGGTTGCTGAGCGGGGCCCGTCCAGAGCAGCGTCTGACCCGCTTCGAGCTGGCGCTGCTGCCCCTTGCTCAAACCACCGGCGAGGTGAAAAAGCGTTTCGTTGACCAGCGGCACAAAATTCGGCGCCAGCGGCAGATTGTTCCATCGACCGTCGATGGACGTCGCCCAGACAACCACGCGGCCGCCATTGCCGCCCAAATCCATCTCCGTCACCAGCGGATCCTCCCCCCCTCTCTCACCGCTGCTGTCCGTTGCATCGCCTTTGGTGGTTGCCAGAATCGTGCGCATCTCCGGCCCGGCCGGCGTCAGTGGCCACCATTGCCGGATGGCCATCCCGGCCATGGAATTGCGCTCGGCAGCCACCAGCAGCGAAACCATGGGATTGGTCGGTTCGCGGATGTCCACACCGATGCGCTCCTGCGGACCGGCGGCATGGGAATTCTTTATCGCAGCAGGCAGCAGTGGAGATTTCGCCAGCACATCCTTTAAGAATGATTCCTGCGTGCGCGACCCCAGCACAATCCACAGGCCGTTGCCGCGCTGCACGTGGGCGGCGATGCGGGCGATCGTTTCCGCCGGAACGCGCGGCACATCATGCAGCACGATCAACGGATAATTTTCGAGCGGGATGCTTCCGATATCGCTCACGCTGACGACCCGCGGCGAAATCAGCGTGGCGCTGTCCGTGGTCACCTCCGCCGGATTCATCGCGGCCAGAAGAAACTGGGCATCGCGGAAATCGGCAGGGCCCGCGGCGGGCGTCAACTGTCCATCGACGATCAGCGCTTCAAGTTTGGGCCATACATCCACGGCCGCGAGCATCGAATTGTCAGCCTCGAGCGCATCAATCACATCCGCCTGCACCTTTACCCAGTGCGAGCCGGGCTGGGCGAAGAAATGATCGAAGTGAATCGTCAGGGACTGGCCGGCCGGCAGATTCGCCACTTGCTGCTGGGCAATTTCCAGGCCGTCCACGATCAGTTTCACCGGTGCTGCCGGGAAATCCACCGCTCCTGTGTTCGTGAGGGTGGCGGTGATCTGCACGGGCCGATTGATGCCGATGAATTCCGGCGCGATATTCACCGCGCGGACGGCAATGTTGGGGCCGCCGCCGGACTGCGCCAGCGGCAGCGAGAAGATCGGCAGGTCCTGTGCCGCGGTTTCGTTGCGATCCCCCAGGGCCATGCGCCACGCCCCGGCGTTGCCGATCTGCCAGTTCGAGCGCTGTTCATCCGAGAGCACCAGAATCATCTTGGAAACGTTTTTGCCGTGCTGCACCAGCTCGCGCGCCGCCTGCAGGGCCGCGGGGATGTCGGCGTCGGTCATTCCCGGACGCATGTGTCGCAACTGCTGGCGGAGGCGCAGCCATTCGGGATTGGCGTTGGGTTTGCCGGAGGCGTCGCCCAGCGTCACCGGCAGCGGTGTAACGACCTGCGGCGTATGTTCCGCCAGCACCACCGACACCGTCGCCGATGCAGGCAGCATTTCGGTCAGCTTGTCCACGACATCGAGGCCGTTCTCATAGAGCGTCCCCCCCCCCTCCCCGCCCCGCCGGCCCATCGACAGCGAATGATCGAGCACCACCGCGACATCCATGTTCACGGTGCCGGCCATGCGCGTGCCCCGCCACAGCGGCCGCGCCAGCAGAATCGCCAGCAGCGCCAGAATCGCCATCCGCAGCAGCATCAGCAGCCAATGATCGATATTCTGCCGGCGCTTGGCCTTCAGCGGCGTTTCCAACAGAAACTGCATCGCGCCCCAGCGGATGGGGACCGGCTTCTGGCGCTGCAGCAAATGAATGATCACCGGAATGATCACCGCCAGGGCGCCGAAGAGAATGGAGGACATCAGAAACATAACTAAATGATGAACGAAGAACGATGAACGTAGAACGACGGACGGCAAACTCTGCCGTCTTTCATCGTTCCACGTTCATCGTTCATCGTTTCCTTCATCGGCTTCCCATCCGCGTTGCCAGATACTCGGTCAATGCCCGTTCAACCGTCTCGTTGGTCTTGAAAAGCACGTGCGAGATGCGCAGTTGATTGCATCCGTCGCGGATCGTCTTGAGGTGACGAGCCACGTTTTGCAGATACGTCGCACGGGCCGTGGCGGGATCAAGTTTCAATCGCGACTTGGCGGTCTCGATATTTTCGAACTGCGTGAATTTGCGGAAGGGGAAGGTCAGTTCATCCTCGGACATGATCTGCATCACGATGACCTCGTGCCGCTGGTGCCGCAGGTGATGAAACGCTTCGAGCAGTTTTCCGGCATCATCGAAGAGGTCGCTGATGAGGATCACCATCTGCCGATGCCCCAGCCGCTCCGCGACGGTGTGCAGGACGTCGGCGATCGAACTCTCATCCCGCGGCTGACACGCGTCGAGCGTCCGCGCGATCGTAAACAGATGCGGCGACGCCGAGCGTGCTGGGATAAAGTCCCGCACCACCGAATCAAAGGTGACGAGACCCACCGAATCCGTCTGATGCAAAATCAGATACGTCAGACAGGTCGTCACGAACTGGGCATACCGGAACTTGCTCATCGCGTCGGCGGTTCCCTGGTACGCCATCGACCCGCTGGCATCGACGACCAGATGCGCCCGCAGATTCGTCGTCACTTCATATTGCTTGATGTAGTACCGATCCTGCTTGGCATAGACCCGCCAATCGATTTTCTTGATGTCGTCGCCCGGCACATATTGACGATGCTGAGCAAAATCCAAGGCAAACCCGATGTGCGGCGACCGGTGCATCCCCTGCACGTACCCGTCCATCACCTGCGAGGCGACCAACTCCATCTTGCCGATGGCGGCCAGCGCCCTGGGATCCAGCAGCGACGCACCGGCGATCGCGCCGATTCCACTGGCCGAAGCGTTTTGCAGAGTCTGTGTCATGCCAACTCACCGCCGCCCCACACCCACCGTCCATTGCGTCAATGTCCTATCCGTACAACGAGGTGATTCGTCATCCCTTGCTGCGCGGAACTTCCGCCAGGAGCCGATCGATGATCTTGTCGCTGGTCATTGCCGCCGCTTCGGCACTGAACGTCGGCAGAATGCGGTGGCGAAGCACGGGGTGGGCGACTTTCATGATGTCTTCCGTGGTCACGTGCACGCGTCCGTTCAGGATCGCCCGGGCCTTGCCGGCCAGAATCAGATAGATCGACGCCCGCGGACCGGCGCCCCATTGCACCAATTCATTCACAAACTGCGGAGTGCCTTCTTCCCGCGGCCGCGTCATCCGCACGATGTCCCGTGCGTACTGGTACACATGCTCGGCGACCGGCACGCGCCGCACGATTTCCTGCAGCCGCTGGATCGCCGCCCCATCCAGCATCCGTTTGACTTCCACCCGGTAGTTGCTCGAGGCCTGTTTCATGATCCGGATTTCTTCTTCCGCCGTCGGATACTTCACCACCGTCATGAACATGAACCGGTCCAACTGGGCCTCGGGCAACGGATAGGTACCCTCCTGCTCGATCGGGTTCTGCGTGGCCAGCACGAAGAACGGCTCCGGCAAGTCATATGTGTGTTCACCCGCCGTCACGCGATGTTCCTGCATCGCCTCCAAGAGCGCCGCCTGCGTCTTGGGCGGCGTGCGATTGATCTCGTCCGCGAGCACCATGTTCGCGAAAATCGGCCCCTTCACATAGCGAAACGCGCGCTTCCCCGTCGCCCGATCTTCTTCCAGAACATCCGTTCCCGTGATGTCCGACGGCATCAGGTCTGGCGTGAACTGCACCCGCTTGAAACTCAGCGCCAGCACATCACTGATCGTCTTGACCAGCAGCGTCTTGGCCAGCCCCGGCACGCCCACCAGCAGGATATGGCCCTGGCAGAACATCGACGTGAGCACTTGCTCGATCACCTCGCTCTGCCCGACAATCACCTTGCCCAACTGCTCGCACATCTGCTTGTAGGCGCGATTGAGCTGTTCGACGGCATGCAGATCGCCCCCACCGGCGAGCGGGGCGGCACCCGCGGGATCGTGCTCGACGGGCGCGGGAATCTGATCCGCAAGCGGAATGGGGGGTGGCGTAGGAACCGATCCACTGAGCTCTGCCATAGACATTTCTCCAGAGATGAAGCGGCATTCCGCATCGTATCCGATGGGGCCACCGCCAGCCATACCCGCTTTCGCCTCTTCATCAACTGCGAATCGTGGGCGCAACTCCTTGAATGCTGGGAGGCATGAATCTACACTACCGTGCTTTGGTTCTCCCGGCCCCCATGGAGTGCGTCATGCGGCTTTCGGATATTCTGAAGCTTTCCCATATCAAGGTTCCTCTTGTTGCCAAGAACAAGAAAGAAGCCATCGGTGAGATGGTGCAACTGCTCGCCGATGCCGGGGAGGTCAAGGATGCCAAGATCCTTCTCAACTCCGTGCTGGAGCGCGAAGCCACCCGCACCACCGGCATCGGCAACGGCCTGGCGATCCCGCACGGCAAATGCGCCGGCGTCGATCATCTCGTCGTGGCCATCGGCAAGCCGGAAGCGCCCATCGATTTTGAGTCCATCGACGGCCGCCCCGTCAGCCTGATCGTGATGCTGGCCAGTCCGCCGGATCAGACCGGGCCGCACATCCAGGCCTTGGCACGCATCAGCCGTCTTATGAATGTCGACGCGTTCCGCCAGGCGATGCGCGCCGCCACCAGCGCCCAGCAGATTCTCGATGCCGTCAAGACGCAGGAAGAATCCATGGGTACTGCCTGACGATTTCGTCACGCCCGTCCCCGCTCGGGTTTCCAGTGGGGTTTCGAGGTTCGTTTTCAATCGCATGAGTGATCTATCCGAGTCTCTCGCTTCTGAATCATTATCCACGCCGCAGGCGCGCCTTCGGCTGGTGGATGCCCTCGCGCAGGATGTCACGCCGCAGGTCGATTCCGCCGCACGAAAAATGATCGCCGATGGCGATGCCCTGCTGGTCAAGAACACCCGCACCTCGGCCCACGGCTTCGTGCTAGACCAGGACCACTATGACACCCGCTTGGAATGGACCCCCACGGAATTCAACGCCATCTGCGCCTGCGAACAGCGCGCCGCCGGATTCGTCTGCCCGCACATCTGGGCGACCGTTCTGCTGGCCGACAAGTCCGGCGCATTCCGCCCGCTGGAAGAAGCCCGTTCGCATCCGTTGCTTCTGCGGAACACGGAAGGGGCGGATAAGCGGCGCTCGCCCAATGCCTGGCCCGCCAAGCCCGGCTGGAAGATCCACCTGGCCAGCCTGGCGCAATCCGCAGCGCGCCGCGCCTCCGAAGCTTTGCCTAGCCGCGCGGGTCTTGCACGCCATGCCGTCTACATCATCGATGCCGTCGCCTCGGCACAGGACCGCCACGCCATTACGGTGGAACTCTTCTCACGCCAGCAAAAACGCACCCGCAACGGCGAAGGGTGGACGCGTCCCCAACCGCTCCGCCTCGACCCCCGCGAAATCGACACCTTTACGGACTCGGCCGATCGCGACATCCTCGGCCGCATCGTCGGCGCGCGCCCGCAGGATCCCATCTCGGCCGCCGATGAAAATTCCGCCAGCCTCAAGACCTGTGTCCTTCGTGGCGCCGTCGGTCTCAAACTCCTCCGCGAAATGGTCGAGACTGGACGCACGCGCCTCCGCGCCAGCGCCTTCGTCGAACCCATCCCGGTTTCCTGGAGCGATGAAACCACCCTCGACTTCCTCATTCGTATCTCACCCCACGATGATGGCAAACATTACACCCTCTCAGGCCACCTCGCCGAAGGCGACCGCAACATGCCGCTGTCCGTCGCACAGCTCTTCTCGGAACCGGCCCCCGGCGAGCCCGGCGTCATCTGTATTCAAAACAAGCTTATGCCGATCCGCTTTAACGGCGGTCTCGAATGGATCGACCTCTTCTCCACCCGTGGTGCACTGCACGTGCCCAAAGTCGATGGCCAGGATTTCCTCCGCAATCTCGCCACCCTGCCGGCCGTCCCCAAACTCGATCTGCCCGAAGAGCTCGCCTTCGAGCAACTCGTCGGCGCGCCGCGGGCCAAGCTTATTCTCAAAAAACCCGTCAACACCCCGTTTACCGCCAGCGGCCGATCCGAAGAAACGGTCCTCGCCGATGTATTATTTGATTATGAATCCGGCCCGGTCGAAGCCCACACCCCGGCCGCCGGTGTCTATGACGCTGCCGCACGCAAAATGATTCTCCGCGACAAGCCTGCCGAAGCGCGTGCCCTGGCCATCCTCAAATCCACCGGGTTCCGTCGCAACGTCGATCCCGACACCCACGAACCCCACTACGAACTTCCCGCGCGCTTCCTTCCGCGAACCGTGCCCACCCTCATCCGCGAAGGGTGGACCGTCGAAGCCGAAGGCAAGCTCTATCGCGCCGCGTCCGACTTCCGTATCAGCGTCGCCTCCGGCATCGACTGGTTCGATCTCACCGGCTCCGTCCAGTTCGGCGATCAGGTCGTGCCGCTGCCGCGGCTTCTTTCTGCGGCGCGCAAGGGCGAACACCTCATCCGCCTTGCCGACGGCACCTTCGGGGTACTGCCCGAAGAATGGCTTTCAAAATACGGGGTTATCGTCCGCTCCGGACAGACCACCAAAGATGAACAGGGGGCCGAGGCCATCCGCTTCTCCCGCGCCCAGGCCGGCATGCTCGACGTCCTCCTCGAATCGCAGCCTCATGCCACGGCTGATGAAACCTTTCTCTCCATCCGCGATCACCTTCGCGCCTTTACGGGCGTGGAAGCACTTCCCGCCCCGGCCGGATTCACCGGCGAGCTTCGCCCCTATCAGCGTGACGGCCTGGGATGGTTCAAGTTCCTCCGCGAATTCTCCTTCGGCGGATGCCTCGCCGATGACATGGGCCTGGGTAAGACGATCCAGGTGCTCGCATTGCTGGAATCACGGCGCGCGGGCGCCAATGGTAAGCAGACGAAAACGCCGGCCGGCGCCGAAGCCAAGAATGGGAAGGCGGAATTTACGCCGCGCCCCTCGCTCGTCGTCGCCCCGCGATCGCTTGTCTTCAACTGGAAACAGGAGGCCGCCAAGTTTGCTCCCGGACTGCGCATCCTCGATCACACCGGCCCCAACCGTCCGCGCACCACTGAACGCTTCTTCGAGTACGACCTTATCCTCACCACGTACGGTACGCTCCGTTCCGACATCCTCTTCCTCAAAGATTTCAAGTGGGATTACGCCATCCTCGACGAAGCCCAGGCCATCAAGAACGCCCAGACCGAATCCGCCAAGGCGGTACGCCTGCTCAGTTCCGAACACCGCCTGGCCCTCTCCGGCACGCCGGTGCAGAATCATCTTGGCGAACTCTGGAGCCTCTTCGAATTCCTCAACCCCGGCATGCTCGGCGCTGCCGCCGTCTTCGACTCGCGCTACCAGACCAACGGCAAGAAAAACGGCAAGACCGAACCTCTGGCCGCCGCCCCCGCGGGCAACCTTCCGGCCGTCGCCGCGCCTGAAGCCGAGGCTTCCATTGACGAAGATGAGCCCGATGAAACGCCGCGCCAGTTGCTCTCCCGCGCCCTTCGCCCGTTCATCCTCCGCCGCACCAAGGAACAGGTCGCGCAGGAACTTCCGCCGTGCACCGAGCAAACCATCCTCTGCGAACTCGACGAAGCACAGCGCACGCTCTACGACGAACTCCGCGATCATTATCGCCAGTCGCTCCTCGGCGGCGGCAACAAATCGCTCAACGCCAATCGCATGCAGGTCCTCGAAGCGCTGCTCCGCCTTCGCCAGGCCTCGTGCCACGCCGGACTGATCGACAAGACCCGCATCTCCGAACCGTCCGCCAAGCTCGACGTCCTGCTCGAACAGCTCGAAGAAATTCTCGATGAAGGTCACAAGGCATTGGTCTTCTCGCAGTTCACCAGCCTGCTGGCCATCGTCCGCAACCGCCTCGACAACAGCCACACCCGCTACGCCTATCTCGACGGCAAAACGCGCGATCGCAAATCGCCCGTCGAACAGTTCCAGAATGATCCGGAAACCAAGCTCTTCCTCGTATCCCTCAAGGCCGGCGGCCTCGGTCTCAATCTCACCGGCGCCGACTACGTCTTCCTCCTCGACCCCTGGTGGAACCCTGCCGTCGAAGCCCAGGCCATCGACCGCGCCCACCGCATCGGCCAGACCCGCCACGTCTTCGCCTACCGCCTCATCGCCAAGGACACCGTTGAGGAAAAGGTCCTCCAGTTGCAGCAGACCAAGCGCGATCTCGCAGATGCGATCATTTCTGAGAATAACGCTCTGCTTTCCACCCTCACGGCCGACGATCTGCAGATCCTGCTGTCATAGGCAGCCGCGACCATCAGGGAGCGCCGAGGGTTCTTGCCCATCATCCCCGTCGTCCGCCAGCGCCCCATTGTTCACTGTTGATTCACCACATAATCGATTGCCCCCAGCAACTCATCAGTCTCATACAAGTGTGGCGTGCTCCCATGCCGTGTCCAGAGTTTTGCATCGTGCCGAACCAATCTCGCTTCGCGCAACCGCCGCGTCGACCACGCTTTCAAGTCATTCATTACTTTCTCCGCAGCCGCTCCCGGTGCCCTCACCACGGCATGTACATGATTCGTCCGGACATTCAACGCATGCACCTCCCAACCTCGGTGGCAGGCCACTTCTTGTATCGTTGCACGAACGACCTCGCGCTGTCGCTCATTCATCTCAAATGCCGGGCCATTCATCCGCTCGCGTGACGCTTCCTCCATCTCGGGATTGGGATCGAGCATTCCCATTCTCACCCCATCCGGCAACCGACCTACGGACGCACGTGGATCGCCGTGGAGCCATGTTCCGTAAGTCCTGAAGGTTATGAAGTATGCGAGAGGTTCACTCATGAATCACCGTTGTCGCTGCACTCATATCCCGTTGGCGCTCCCTTACGGTCGCGGTTGCCGGCGGTCGCGGTCGTGCAGCCCTGTTCATCTGCGTCGATCAGCGGCTCATTCACTACTGCTCGTGCGCGTGCCGCACGATCTGCCCCCGCATCAGGAAGACCACGTCCTCGGCGATGTTCACGCAGTGGTCGCCGATCCGCTCGAAATTCTTGGCGATCATGATCATGGCCAGATCCGCCGGCACCGTCGTCGAATCCTGCTGCATCCCCGCCTGCAGTTCCTGCATGATCTGGCTGTTCAGCGCATCGACCAGGTCGTCGGCCTTGCGGATGCGATCCGCCAGTCCCGAATCCCGCGAGGCGATGCACCGTACCGTATCTTCCACCTGCTTCAGCGTGGCCTCGGCGATGGCACGCACATCCCACGGCACGTTGCTGGACTCCACCCCCAACTGCGCCAGCCGCCCCACCTGCTGGGCCACGTTCACCGCGCAATCCCCGATCCGTTCCAGATCTGCATTGATCTTGACGATGCCGAAGACCGTGCGGAAGTCCGTCGCGGCGGGGTGGTGTAGCAGCAGCAGGTTGATCGCCTGCCGCTCGATCTCCACCTCTTCCGCGTCGATGGCTTTTTCTCCCTCATGCACGGCCTGGGCCAGCGTCAGGTCCAGCGTTTTGACCGCCGTTGCGGCGTTGCCCACCGCCTGCTGCGCCAGCCCGGCCATGCGGATGCAGCGTCGCTGCAGGTCTTCCATCAACTCGATGAAATGCGTCGTCAAGCGCCCACCTTTCTTAACTCTTACGTCTGCCTGAACAGTTCTACGACTTCGTTTCCGTTTCCGGCCGTACCCACGGCATGCGCCGATCCTTGCGAATCCAGTATCCCCAATAGATCGCCGCCGGGATCAGCATCAGCAAACTGTACAATACCCCCTTGCTGATTTCGACCCCCGCCAGTTGAATCGGCGTATCCCCGACGCGAAACTGCTCGCCGATAATCCGCATCACAGGGTAAAAGAACACAAACGCCCCGCTGGCCATGCCGTCCTTCCGCCACAGCCGCCCGATCGTCCAGACAATCGCAAACAGCAGCAGGCCTTCCAGTCCGGCCTCGTACAGCTGACTCGGATGCCGCGGAATCAGCGTTTCATGCAACAGCTGCACCATCTCGGCATTGTGCCGCTGCGCAAACTGCAAAATACCGCCCATGGCATACTGGTATTGACCGGTCTGTTCCAGACCCGGCGGCATCAACGACAGGTAATCCATGTACGGCGGCACCTTCTCGGCCGCCTTCTTGATCAACTCCCAACGCTGCTCGAGCGGAATTTCATACACCCCGTTGGTCGGCGAGACCAATTCCGACGGAAATTGCACGGCCCAGGCCACCTTCGTCGCGTGACCGTACAACTCCCCGTTCACAAAGTTCGCCAGCCTCCCGAAGAACAATCCCAGCGGAACGACCATCGCCGCCGCATCACTGATGTTCACCACTGACGCCTTGTTCCGCCGCGCGAAGTAGATCACCGTCAGCAGCGTAAAAATAATCCCCCCGTGCGCTGACATGCCCCCCTCGTTCACCCGCAGTACGCCCCAGAACGGCAGACTGTCCGTAAATGACCAGAGCAGCGGCGTAGTATGGTTCCACAGCGCATGCGGCAAATCATAGAACAGGCAAAACCCCAATCGCCCGCCCACCAGCACGCCGAAAATGCAGCAGTTCAGAACCAGGTCCGGCACCTTCTCCTTCGGCAGTCGCAGCATCCCATCATTCGCCAGCCGTTTGATCAGCACGTAGGCAAACACAAACCCGGTGAGGTACGCCAGCCCGTACCAACGCAGCTTGATGAAGCCGAATTGCACGATGATCGGATTCAGATTGTGCAGATAATATGCCAGCATCACCGTTGCTCCCTCATGTCACAGCTTCCACGGAATCCTGAATCCCGATCCACTTCCGCAGTGTCGCAGCGGCTGTTTCCAACATCTTTTCCGCTTCCGCATTGGCCGGATCCGCAGGTGGGCCATAGACCACCCACCCGCCATAGCCAATCCCGCGCAACCGATCGGCAAACAACTGTCCCTTGACGTCCCCTTCTCCCAGCGGCACCGCCTTCCGCTCGCCGTGGTGATGATCCCATATCCGCACTGCATGCATCCGTGAATTCAGCGTCGGGACGCTCAGCCCCGGCGATTCCTTGACCAGCGCCGCCTCGGCAACATCCCAATAAATGCCGGCCCGCGGATGCCCCGCCACTTCCGTCATCATCCACATTTCCTTGGCGTTCACGAAGCTGCCGCCAGTTCCGCCGTTCTGTAGCGCGATGCTCACAGCTTGCTTGGCACCACTTTCCTTTGCGTATTCCACCGCGTCCTCCGCCGCCTCGCGCAGATGAGCCCCGATTCGGCCGATGACTGCGCTACGGCCCTCGCCGCGGCGGACCTCATGGCCCAGCACCCGCACCACCGGCGCCCCAAAATAGACCGCCATCTCCACGGCGCGCTTGATCAGCAGCTTCGCCCGCTGCCACCGCGCCTCATCCGCATGATGCAGGCAAATCGTCGTCGCCAGCACGCACACCCGCATGTCCGCTTCATCCAGCGTTTTCTTCGTGGCTTCGGCATTTCGCAGCAACAAACTCAGCGACCCGTCATCCGCGATCCCGCCCAGTTCAATGCCCTCAAACCCCAGTCGTTTCGCCAGCGCCGCTGCCGCCGCCAACTCCATCCCCGCCACCGCCCCATACGAAAATCCGAATTTCACCGCCAAATGCCCGCTCCCAACAACTGACCACTGACTACTGGCCACTGACCACTCGTTACACTTCTTCCGCCAGAATCGACGACAATTGCCCGCTCACCTCGCTGATCTGCTCCGCCGTCAAATGCGGATTCACAATCTTGATCGGCGCTTCCGTCCCGCGTAGCTTCATCAACCACACTTCCTGCGGAGGAGCCGACGCCGAACCAGCGGATTGGGCATCGGCGGTCAATTCAGAATTCTGAATTCCGAATTCTGAATTCCCCTCCATTCCTTCGTATTTCAACAGCCGTTTCCGCATCAAAATCAGCGCCAGCACAAATCGAAACCGCACTTCCTGCGGCTCCGTTCGACCTTCCATCCGCTGAAACAGATCCACCAGCACCGAATCATCCACCAGCAACCGCTTCTTCTCCTGCGGTACCGGCACCACGGTCTTCCAATGGGAAAACATCACCGCCCCGCTGCTGGCCTGGGGCCGCTTGCCCTCGCCCCAGCATTTCTCGCAATAATCCACCCGCACAAACGGGGACACCGCCGCCGCTTCTTCTTGTTTCTTGGCTCCTGATTCTGGCTTCTGACTGCTGGCTTCCGGCTTCTCTCCCAGCGCCCGCTCACACAACGCTGCCCAGCACACCGCATTCGGCGCTAACTCCGTCCCGCATGCCGCGCACTGCGCTGCCGGCCGTCCCACATTCCATGAACTCTGCGTATTTAATATGGTCATAGTCCCGCTATGGTAAACGATCGCGCCCGCCCATGAAACTCTCCAGAATACTCTTGGCGGGGCGCTGCTCTCCGGCTATTCTTCGCCCTTCTCTTTTTGTGGGGTGAATGATGAAACTTGAAATCTACAAGGCCCTCTGGGGCATGACCGGACCCTTGGATGACCAGCTCACACGCATCAAAGCCGCCGGCTACGACGGCATCGAAACTGGCGTCCCCAAGTCCGAAGACCTCCCCGGCTTCCTCAAATCCCTTGAAAAACATCAACTGAAGTTCATCGGCATGCTCTTTACCGCCGGGAAAACCGCCGCCGAACACATCAAGTCCTTCGATGAACTTCTCTCGCGCGCCGTCGATTCCAATCCCGTCAAACTCACCGTTCACTCCGCGCGCGACTCCTTCTCCTTCGACGATCAGTGCCGCTTTTACGATGCCGCACTCAAGACCGAGGCCCGATACAACGTCTCCATCGGCCACGAAACCCACCGCGGCCGCGCCATGTTCACCCCCTGGGCCGCCGCCGCTCTGCTCGAAAAATTCCCCACCCTCAAGCTCTGCGCCGATTTCTCCCACTGGTGCTGCGTCTGCGAATCCCTCCTCCACGACAACGAAGAATCCGTCCAACTGGCCCTTTCCCACACCGTCCACATCCACGCCCGCGTCGGCTATGAAGAAGGTCCGCAGGTCACCGACCCCGCCGCACCCGAATCCAAGTACGCCCTCGATCGGCACCTGCTTTGGTGGGATGCCATTCTCGCGCACCAGAAATCCACCGGCGCGGCTCTGGCCACCCTCACCCCCGAGTTCGGCCCTCCCGGCTATCTGCACACCCTGCCCTACACCCAGCAACCCGTCGCCGACCTCTGGCAAATCTGTCTCTGGATGAAAGACCTGCTGAAAAAACGCTATGCCGAATGAGCGGTGGATCTGCGCGCATCTGGTCGCGTAGCGATTCGAGCCGGCCGATCCTTCACTTGGTCGATTCCACTTTCGCTGCAGCGCTGGCCGCCCCACCGGTCGTCTCCCCATCGACCTTCCCGCCCAGAATCTTCACGGTCTTGGTCGCCGCATCGCGCAGGTACCTCGTCGCCCCCAGCTTCGGCAGAAGTTCCAGCCACGGCTGCGGCAATGACGGGGCAAGCTCGACCGGCGTGACAACCGCCGCCTTGTTTCGGAACGGCACGACGTTCCACCCCAGAAAGCCGCCGCCCGTCGCCGCGGTCGCCGGCTTGAAAAACACCTCGTTGATCAGCCCCGGCCCGGACAACTCTGTCATCGTCCATTCCACCTGCCCTCTGCCTGCCCCATTGACCGTGCCCCCACCCGCACCGCCAAGTTGATACCCCAGCCGGATCTGGCACTTCGAGGCATGCTCCTTGTCCCACCGATCCACCCACGAGGCCAGCATCGCCACCCCGCGCCGCACATCCTCCACGGCTTCGTCCGTCAAATCCGTATGCGAAAACAAGTCCACAGCCATCTCGTGCAACCCGCGCCCCAATTCGCACAGATCCACCCCGCCCAGCGTCAGTGCCCCCGTCGGCGGCCGATTCTTCAGCCCGCGCTTCCACTCCAACGCTAAACGCAACGTCGCAAGCAGATCATCCGGCAAGAACGGCTTACACATGTAATACAATGCCCCGCTCCCGAACCCTTTCTCCCGGTCGCACGTCTGGTTCATGCACGACAGAATGATCACCGGAATATCAAAGGTCTCGCGATGTGTTGTGAGCTTCCGCGCCACCTCGAACCCGTCAATGTCCGGCAACATCAGATCCAGCACCACCGCATCGGGATGCTCCCCCGCCGCCTTGGTCAACCCCGCATTCCCCGTGGTCGCCGCCACGTAGCGAAAGTTCTCGAGCGCCAGGTATTCCCCCAGCAATTCATTTATTTCCTGGTCGTCTTCGACCACTAATACCGTCGTACTCATGAACCCCTCGAACCGCCTTCATCGCAGTCGCAAATCCTCGGGCGCCTTGTGCCCGTCTCATTTTATGGACCTCCGCGCCAAAGTCGCGGCCAGCCCCATATTCTGCCTTCTTGCAGCAAAATCGGCAATCGCCAGAATGCTATCGTCTCTATCGCTCGCCCCTGTACAATGATTTAGCGCCCCAAACCGGGGCTCATTCGCACCCCGCTCGACCCCACGGATCACAGGCCACGAACCACGGACCGCGAACTCATGATCATCCCCGCCAATCAACTCCAACGCGCCATCGACATCTATCTCGAACACGCCTACGCCGGTGTCGCCATACCCACCCCCGTCCTCGAAAGGGCCGCAGCGATCCGTTCCCTCCCCGCCGATACCAGCGTCGCGGAAGACCTTCTCGAACCGCACCCCGGCAATTGCGGAGCGGCCTATGCGGTGCGCCTCGGACAGCCGCTATATCCCCACATGAAACTCGTCATCGAGCCCGTTCCCGGCAACACTTCTCAGGCCTTCCTCTTCCGCACCGATGCCCACGATCGCCATCTTCACGCCCCTCCCGGTTCGCCCGACGCCCAATGGCTTGCCGCTATCCGCGCCAGCAATCAAGCTCTCGTCGATAAAATTGAATCTGCCTGGGCTCTTGTCGGCCTTCCCACGTTCAAGGAATTCCTGCGTCAGCAACTGGCCCAACGCCGCAACAAAACCTGAGCCATTCCTTCCTCCGCAACAATTCTTCGAGAAAATATTCACTTTCTTGCATATCTCTTGCACCTGTACCTATCCTGTATTTGGTAGGTTTCGTGCTTCGCACCCTACGCTTCATATTCCATGTTTCCTAGAGGTGACTTATGGCCCAGGTTTCTGACCTCCTCGCTCGCAAAGGCAATTTCGTCCTCTGCATCTCCCCCACCACTACCGTCCTCGATGCCGTTCAACTCATGAACCGCCACAAGGTCGGCTCCGCCTGCGTATGCATCGATGACCGCATCATCGGCATCTTTACCGAACGCGATGTGCTCACGCGCGTTGTCGGTGAAAAACGCGACCCCGTCGACTGCCTCGTCGAAGATGTCATGACTTCTGACATCGCCTACGCACGCATGAACACGGAGGTCGACCAAGTCGCTGCCATCATGAAAGTCCGCCGCATCCGCCATCTGCCTGTCTGCGATGACCACGGCCGACTGCAGGGACTCGTCTCCATCGGCGACGTCAACGCCTTCCGCACCGACGGCCAAGCCACTGAAATCCACTACCTCCAGGAATACATCCACGGCCGCGTGTAGGGCGTGTGATGGAGTAATGGCGTGTCGGCGTGTGGGTGTATCGGTGTACTACCTCCCCCCCCACACACAACCCCTCAGGTCGCCGGCTCGATGTGCACCAGCACATCCACCACCTTTAGCTCACTCTTGATCAGCGTATCTTTCACTTCATGCGCGATGTGATGCCCCTCCCGCACCGTCATTCCCCCATCCACCTCCACATGAATATCCACCACGTACCCCAAGCCATACTTGCGAATCAGGCATTTCTCGATCGACTTCACCCGCGGCACCGCCGCTGCCAGTCCACGCACCGCTATCATCTGCCCCTCGGGCGCCGCCCGATCCATCAATTCATCCGCCGCCACCCGCAGCAGCCGCAACCCATTGAACCCGATCACCAGGCACGCCAGCATCGCGCCCCACGCGTCGCCTTGTTCGTATCCCTTCCCGCCGATCAGCGCTATCGATATCCCGATGAACGCCGCCACCGAGGTGATCGCATCTGAACGGTGATGCCACGCATCGCCCCGCAGCGACGTGCTCTCGATCGAATCGGCCGTCTTTACCACGTAGCGGAAAAGCACTTCCTTCAGCGCAATCACCACCACCAGCACCGGCAGCGTGAACCACTTCGGCGCCGGCGGATCGGGCGCCAGCATCTTGTGTACGCTCTGCACTGCGATCAATATCGCCGCCGACACCAGCGCCCCCGATACCACCAGCGCCGCCAGGCTTTCCGCCTTCCCATGGCCGTACGGATGCTCCTTATCCGCCGGCTTGATCGCCACCTTCAGCCCGCTCCACACGACCAGGGAACTGATAATGTCCGCCGCCGATTCAATGCCATCGGCAATCAACGCATAGGAACTCCCCAGTACCCCCGTCGCAATCTTGACGCACGCCAGCACGGCATTGACCACAATGCCCGCCAAGGAGGCCCGCAACCCATGCGCCGCCGAATCTGACTGTTGTATGGTCATGCCCGCAGAATACGTCACGCGCTCCCACCCCGCAACGCACACCGCATGAATAAAGAAGCAAAGAATCAAGAAGCAAGAAGATCGATGCCCACCGCTATCCTAGAAACCAGAAAATCGAATCCTGAAAATTCTCCCCGCACCCTTCACCGCAGCCCCGCCGAATCCTTCGCGCCCAGGCTCTTGTAGATCTCGCGCGTCGCATACGAATGGTTCAGCGTGTAAAAATGAATCCCGCGCACGGAATTGTCCAGCAAATCCCGGCACTGCTCCGTCGCCCAGTGAATCCCCACGCGTTTCACCGCCTCGGCATCCGTCCCAGCCCGCTGAATCGCCCGCAGCAACTTCGCCGGATACCGCGCGCCCAGCGCCAGTTCCGGAATCCGTTTGAACGTTCCCAAGCTTGTCACCGGCATCACGCCGGCAATGATCGGCACCTTGATCCCCGCCAGCTCGCACCGCTCCCGAAAATCGTAAAAATCCCGATTCTCAAAAAACAACTGCGTCACAATGTAGTCCGCCCCCGCCTCCACCTTCGCCTTCAGATAGTCCATCTCCAGCACCCGGTTCGGCGTCGCCGGATGCCCTTCCGGAAAACCCGCCACTCCGATCCCAAAGCCCCGCTTATCCCGATGCACTCCGCTCCTATTGAACTGCCGAATGAACCCCACCAGATTCGCTGCATGCTGAAACGCATCGGCCGCCCGGTTGTAACCCGCCAGGTCTCGTGGCGGATCGCCTCCCAGTGCCAGGATATTCCCCACCCCATGCTCTGCATACCGTTCCAGAATTCCCCGCACATCCGCCTCGCCATGACACACGCACGTCAAGTGCGGCACGGGATTCAGCGCGGTCGTCTCTTTGATCCGCACCACCAGGTTGTGCGTCCGTTCCCGTGTCGAGCCTCCCGCCCCGTAGGTCACGCTCACAAAGCTCGGCTTGAGCCCCTCCAGATCCTTGATGTGCCCAAACAGCGTCTCGGCCGCCTGATCATCCTTCGGCGGGAAAAACTCGAACGAGAAGGTCGTGCGATGATTCGCAAACACATCCTGGATATGCATAAGACTTAATCCTTTCATCCGGATAGACGGATGATATGATGTGCCCACCCACAAATCAACCGGCCTACCCTTTATCGGCCAAATGTTCCCGCCGCCTCGCCGATTCCTTACCGGAGGGCGTCGCCCTCTTCCTGGCAGAATCGCCGCCTTCACCACACAACAAAACAGAGCCCGCGGACGCGGGTCCGCAGGCTCTGCAGAAAATCCACCTATTGATCGTGCTAAGCTGTAGGAGCAGTCGGCGGCGGTGCCGTCAGTATCTTCACAATGCTCCCCAGCAACCGATCCATCCGGAACGGCTTGTTGATGTAATCGTCCACGCCCAGCGTCTCGGCATACGTCTTATGCCGCGATCCCAGATTCCCCGTGATCATGATCACCCGAGGCTTGCTCCCCTTGGGCTTGCGGGCCTTGATCCGCTCCAGCACCAAAAACCCCGACCGCTTCGGCAACATCATGTCCAGCACCACCAGGTCCGGCTGTTCCTTTTCGCACATCTCCACGGCCTGCGCCCCGTCCACCGCTGAAAACACCGACGCCCCCTGATCCTTCAGAGACATCGTGATCGCCGTCACCACATCCGGATCATCATCGACGATCAGGACCTTTTGATTCTTCAAGTCTGCCATTGCGTCATCTGTCCTTAAAACCACACTTTCGTAACAAGTCCATCCTTATAGCACTCCCACCAACCCGAGGCAAATCCCCGCAAAAGAGACGCTCCCAGCTCGTGCCAGGGGCATTCTTATCGTCACCACACGTCATGCGATATCGCAGCAATTCCTAATGGCTTGACAGCATACTGTACGGCCCGTCGTTCTCGGCAGTCTTGCTCGCATGCGGCATCTCTTCGGAACGTATCGCCTCCGCATGGCCGTCGGCAAACACCGCATTCGACACCGTAGAGTCGGTCGTGATCGATCCCGCGACCGGGTTGAGACTGGCATCCTTATAGCCATAGGTTCGTGCAATAACACCAAGGTGCCGGTACCCGATCCGCCGATGCTGTTCCCCCAGTTGCGTCACCGAATTCCGCCCCATGTACATTCCATCCGTCGCCACGATGAGCGCCTGCGGCCGAACGAAATTCCTCGATTTCACCGGTCCCATCGCCGAGCCGTCTGGATATGGTCCATACCCAACACTTTGCGTGTAATACTGCCCCACCGGCGCCGTAGGCGCGCCGCCGGCCGATACGGCTTTGGGAGCATTGCCAATCGGATTGTCTGCATTCAGCCAGTACCCGCAGCGCAGCAAATGCTCATAGGGGTTGTTTCCATCCGTAAAGCCCGGAATCGGCAACGACGCCGGCATCGACTTCGTTGCCCCGTCACCGCCGGCAGATGTAAACACGATCGGCCAGTTCTGATAGCCCGACGGCTTCATTGAATCGTAATTGGTCTGTCCGCCATCCATACCGGAAATATCCAGTGTGTTCGGACAGAAAAAAATATTGTTCGTCGGGCTCTTGGATGCCGGCACCACCCCCGCCCGGTCCAGTATCGCCGCCCATCCGTCGATCAAATCCCCCGATGATGCCGCAGACTTATACCCCCCGCTGGCCGTCCGCGGCATGTTGTACGACGGCACCACAAACCCATCATTCTGCGCCTCGTAAATCACCAATCCCCGCCCGATGCCGTGCAGATTCGCCATGCACCGCGTCGCGATTGCGCGCTGCCTGGCCCGCCCCAGCGACGGCACCAGCACCGCGATCAGCAGCGCCAGAATCCCCACCACCACCAGCAGTTCGATCAACGTAAAACCGCGTCGCGTCTTCATCGCTTCACCGCGTCACAGAATGAATGAAATCCAGAAGCTCTGCGCCAGTCTTGTCGTCGGGGGCTCCCAATTGCTCGATCGCACCGCGATGGCTGCGTCCGGCCAGAGTTTCCGCCTTCGCGCTGCCGCCGGCCTCAATGATTTTCGTGATCATTTTCTCAGATGCTTCCCGCGATGTCTTGGCCCGTTCCTCATCCGTCGAGGCCATGAGAAACCGCGGGCCGTCTTTGGCATTGCCCGCGTAGGTCAGTGGCGACCCGGCGCGCTGGGCATCCTCCGCCTCGCCAAACGTGGCCTTGATGAATGGCTTATACATGCCTCCGCCTTTGTAGCGATCCGCCAAGTCATACATCCCGCCGCTCCACGCCACCACCCCTTTGAGGTCCGACGGCTTCAAGCCCACCTTCCCCAACGGTTCCGGATTGAGCCCCACGTACGTCACAATATGACAACCCGCCGAATGCCCCATCAGAACCATCTTCGCCGGATCGCCACCGTACTCGCCGATATGGTCATGCACCCATTTCACGGCCTCGGCCACATCATCGACCTGGGCCGGATGCGGCGCCTTCGGTGAAAGCCGGTAGTTGGTCGTGATGAAAATGATTCCGTTCTCGTTGAAGAATTTCGGTTTATAACTCACCGGCTGTTTGTCGCCGCGCGACCATTCGCCGCCATGAACAAAAATCACGACCGGAGCGCCCTTGGCATCCGCGGGCCCATAGAGATCGAGTGTATTGAGCACCGGATCATGAGCGGCATATTCGATGTCGAGGTGCGCGACGGTATTGGTCGCCATGGCGTTGGGCGGCGCGGCCGGCCGTGTGGAAGCTCCGGCACCTGTCGCCGCCGATCCCGGCTGGCCCGCGATCTCCGGCTTATGCCCCACCTGCCGCTGGGCCATGATCACCACTGACACTACCACCAGGCCCAACGCCGCCAAGCCCACAATACTTCGCCCGGTCCTGCCGGATTCCTCTTGACGCACCATCGCCGCAGCTCCTAATGTACTAAACCTAAATATTTAGGTTATAATATCGCAGCGGCTTCACAGTTCAATAGAATTTCTCATAAATTCAGGGAAACCCATGAAACTAGCCCTGCACATTTCGCTCTTCACCGGCGTGTCGGTCGTCGCCATCGCCAACGCCCTTCTCTGGGCCGACACTTATCACCGTAACCGCTCCCTCGATTTCTCCGCGTTCAACCAGACCTACCATCTCGTCAGCCATCGCGGCGCGCTGGCGATTACCGCGTTCTCCAACACCCCGGAATCTGATTCCTACAGAACCCGCCGTCTCCCCCTGTGGGCATCAGAAGCGATCGCGATACTCCCCCTGCCCCTCCTGCTCTGGCGCATCAAAAAAGCCCGACGCGGCCGTTCCGCGTCGGGCTTCCCGTTATATGAGCATCATTCCGCAAATCCTTAGATTACCCCAGATGCTTGATGATCGCGTCCCCGAACTCGGAGCACTTGATCTGCTTCGCACCTTCCATCTGCCGCGCAAAATCGTACGTCACCGTCTTGGCGGCAATCGCGCCTTCCAGGCCCTTCACAATGGCGTCGGCCACTTCCTGCCAGCCCAGATACTCGAACATCATCACGCCGGAAAGTATCACGCTGCCGGGATTCACCTGATCCTTGTCGGCGTATTTCGGCGCGGTGCCGTGCGTCGCCTCGAAAATCGCGTGTCCGGTGTGATAGTTGATATTCCCACCCGGCGCAATGCCGATCCCGCCGACCTGTGCCGCCAACGCATCGCTCAAATAATCGCCATTCAAATTCAGCGTGGCAATGACGTCGAACTCTTCCGGCCGCGTCAGCACCTGTTGCAGCGTGATGTCGGCAATCGAGTCCTTGATGACGATCCCGGCGCCCGGCTTGCCTTCGGGAATCCGGCACCACGGCCCGCCGTCGATCTCCACCGCGCCGTATTTCTCTTTGGCCAGACCATACCCCCAATCCCGGAACGCCCCCTCGGTGAACTTCATGATGTTGCCCTTGTGGACGATATTCACGCTCTTCCGCTTGTGGGCAATCGCATAATCGATTGCCGAGGCCACCAGCCGCTCCGTCCCTTCCTTCGACACCGGCTTGATGCCCACCCCACTCGTCTCCGGAAAACGCACCTTGCCATAGACCTTCGGGAATTCCTTCTTGATGAACTCCAGAATCTTCTTGGCCTCCGGCGAACCAGCCGCCCACTCGATCCCCGCGTAAATGTCTTCCGTGTTCTCGCGGAAGATCACCATGTCCACCTTTTCCGGCCGCTTCACCGGGCTGGGAACGCCGGTAAAATAACGCACCGGACGCAGACACACATATAAGTCGAGCATCTGCCGCAACGCAACGTTCAACGAACGGATCCCGCCACCCACCGGCGTCGTCAGCGGCCCCTTGATCCCCACCAGGAAATGCTTGAACGCCGTCACCGTATCCTCAGGCAACCACGCCGCCGCATCACCCTCAGGCGTGCCGGTCTTGAACAGGTCGAACGACTTGCCGCCGGCATAGACTTCCATCCACGCGATCTTCCGCTTGCCGCCGTAGCACTTGGCCACCGCCGCATCAAATACTCGCACGCTCGAGCGCCAGATGTCCGGGCCCGTCCCGTCGCCCTCGATGAACGGAATGATCGGATTGTCCGGCACATTCACCTTGTTGCCGCTCCCCATTGTGATGGCCTTGCCGCTGGCGGGGACAATCACATTCTTGAAAACGGGCGCATTGCTCATTTCACTTTTCTCCGCAAAATAGGCTCCGGGTATCCACTTGACGCAAGTCGTTAACCCTAATGTAATCCACTCCACACTTCAACAATCCACACATCTTTTCGCGTCGCCGCATGCCTCAACAAGGAACCACGCAGCGCTTGCGACCGCCGCATGAACGCTTTATGTTTTATCTTTTAGGTTTCAGTTTCGCTGAGGAGCCCCCATGCCCACGTACCGCGTTCTCGGCCGTACCGGTGTCAAAGTCACCCCCCTGTGCCTGGGCACCATGAATTTTGGCGGACGCTCCGACGTCCATGAATCCCGCCGCGTCCTCGCCGGCTACCTCGAATCCGGCGGCAACTTCATCGATACCGCCAACGTCTACAACGACGGCCGCTCCGAAGACATCATCGGCGAATGGGTCCGCGACACTAACGTTCGCGACAAGATCGTATTGTCCACCAAAGTCCACGGCCGCCGCTCCCCCCACATCAACGACGCGGGAAACCATCGCTGGCACATCGTTCGGGAAGTCGAAAATTCCCTCCGCCGCCTCAAGACCGATCGCATCGACCTCTACCACATTCATCGCCCCGATAACGACACCCCCATCGACCAGACCCTCCGCGCACTCGACGATCTCATCCGCGCCGGCAAAGTCCTTTACCTCGGCTCCTCCGTCTTCGCCGCCTGGCAACTTGCCGAAGCCCACTTCACCGCTGAGAAGCTCGGCACCGCGCGTTTCGACGTCGAACAGCCCCAGCTCAACATCATCGACCGCCGCATCGAAGAAGAAGTCCTCCCCTTCTGCATCAAGTACAACGTCGCGACCATCACCTGGGCCCCCGTCGCCCGCGGACGCCTCGCCGGCACCTACACCCGCGGCGGACGCAAAATTCCCGTCGGCACCTGGTATGCCGCCCAAAACAAAACCGACTTCCCCGCCGTCCAGTGGCCGATCATGGAAGCCGTCGACAAAATGGCCGACGCCCGTGGCTGCTCTTCTTCACAGTTCGCGATCGCCTGGTGCCTCCAGGTCCCCGGCGTCACCTGCCCCATCATCGGTCCGCGCACCGTCGATCAACTCAAAGACAACCTCGGAGCCATGAACTTCCAACTCACCCCCGCCGAACTCAAGGCCATCGACGCCCTCAATCCCCCCGGCAACCTCGCCCGCGATCCTCAATCCGGCCCGGTCCCACGCTAAGCCAGCGTAATGCGGCCCTGCGTGATTCAGCCTTGCCGAGGTAACGCCCAGTCTGCGCCCCCAACCAAGATGAGTCCCTCACGAAAAATATTTAGGAAACCCAGACGGGACTTCTGGCTTTATATTGCTCGAATTATATTTATCATTTTGCGGCACTCCAACGCAATTGCGTTCCTTTGGTGGGGCAATTGCCTTCCTATTCGTTTGATTCTCACTATCAAAATCGTTCCGAATTCATCGGGAAATATCAATTGAACGGAAAAGATGCGCAGTATAAGATATGAAGGGCAGGCAGACTCATCAGTTTCAGCGACCAGAACGCACAGTAACAACTGTATAATTAATTTTCTGAACAATCTCTTGCTGATGGCAATACAAACTCGTCAGACAAGCAGAAAACTGAATGGTGGGCGATCAGATGGCACAGATCGCCCCAATTGTACACAACGGCGGCGGTCAGCTGTCCGTGGCGGTGGAGTCTGAATACATGCCCATGCGAAGCATACGCGCATTCTCGCTGATAGAACTGCTGGTCGTTGTAGCCGTTATCGCGCTGCTCATTGCAATCATGGTTCCAGTCCTTTCCAAGGCGGTGGAAAGCAGCCGGCGAGCGACTTGTGCGACAAATCTCAACGCCTTGGGCAAGGCCATGCGCATCTATCTCGCTGATACCAGATCCTTTCCGAGAACCAATTACAACCCTACGCCAACCGGAACCTACAATAAGGCCAATTATATTGCTGTCGTAGCCTTCAGTGCCGCCCGCGGATACGACCCCTTCAACACCAGCACCACTACTGCAGCTCAAAACTGTTCCGGTGACGGATATGGCGGCGCAGGTTCCCACGGCGAATATTCCCGCCCCTATGACAATGACGTCACTGCGGCCCTGTTCCTCCTGGTTCGACAAGGCCGCATGAATTCCAAGCAGTTTGTTTGTCCCAGCGCCGCCGGTTATTTCCCCGATGTCGGCGAATTCCCAGCCACGCGCTTCACCGATGCCGGCGCATCTGCCCCGAAACGCGTTCACGGCGCTTATTCGGATAATGGGAAACAAGACACCAACATGGCTTGGCGCAGCAATTTCACCAAGAAGAAGAATCTTTCCTACAGCGTCGCCTTGCCCTACTCCACCTCTTCATGGAAAGGCCATTACACACAAAACCAAAATCTCGTTCTGGATGGCATGGGCGTGAATTACGTCTATAACGCCAAGATGGCCCCGGGCATGGCGCTTGCCGCGGACCTTAACCCGGGCGATACGCCGAGCCTGACGCCCGTCCTCTCCTCGCTCATCAGGAATTCCTCTTCTCTCGACATGCTGAATGGCAACAGTTCCAACCACGCCCGCGTCGGCCAAAATGTTCTGTATGTGGCCGGCAACGTCGATTGGACGAAGACACCTTTCGTCGGCGTCGCCGGGGATAATATCTACACCCGCGCCAAGCCCATTCCCGACAGCACGTCCTCCACGCCCTCGCCGGATGGCGCCAGCGATTACACCGACCCAATCTCCGGATCCCAGGACACCTACGGCGGCGAGCCGCCGTCCAACGCCAATGACAGTATCCTTTTGCCCACTGAAACGTCCCAGGCGCAAACGGGCACACTGCAGATTATGCCCTATTGATCGGTCACACGATTCGGACGAGAGCCCGCAACGCCGCGGGAATGATGGCGTAGGTTTTGAGGCCAAGTATGAAACGATCTCGCGGGTTCACATTGATCGAGCTCCTGTCCGTGGTTGCGATCCTCGTAATCATTGTCGTACTCTGCATGTATGCCATCGTTTCTGCGCAGGAACGAGCCCGTATCGTCGTCTGTTCCTCCAATCTGCGACAGATACATTCGGGCGTCGCTGCCTATGCCATTACCTATTCCGGCTGGTATCCGCTTTATGGTGAAATGAACAACGGTGATGTGGTTGGTCTCGGACTTGGTGAGATGTGGGCCGGTATTACTTCCGACGGGACTCGCTACTCAGGACCGCCAGCCGGCGGAACTGGTTCGGTGACCTTTGGGCCGACCGGCTTTGGAAACTGTCTGATCCGCGGCCCCACACTCTTCACCGTCAGTTGGCAAATTTATTATTGCCCCACGTTTCAATTGACTCAGGGCTTTGAATCCGCCACCAAATTTTGGTCCAATCAGGCTAACTGGGATTCTGGCGTCCGCATCCCCAATATGGGATATAACTACTTCAATGGCAATTCGCCGGGTTACATCCATCCCGAAGGTTACTCAACTACCAATCCGCCGCCATCCGGAATGATGCTATGGTCCTCAGCCGCACCAAGCGACGCCTATCAAGGCAAACCCGTCTACGCAACTGTGAATAACGCCCCCCGCAGATTCGCCAATAACGGCGGTACCTTTGCCGCAGGATTCATTACGGATCCCCCCGGCTCGATCATCATGGCCGATATTGCCGGCTATTATCAAGATCCGAATCCTCCCAAACTAAACCATTGGATGAAAGGCACCGATCGCTTTGATAATCCTGTCGCCACTCATGACAGTGGGTTCAATTCCCTCTTCAATGACGGAAGTGTGCGTTTCGCAACTTATAAGACACCCAATGGCACCGGCGATCTGGTCGACACAAGCGCATGGTACGCCGGAAACCATCGCGGAAGCAGTTGGGCCGTCGCAGGTCCAAAGTAATATCGCAATCTTCTTCATCGCGAACCAACACGCTGCCCCATTTGCACGCGAGGTTTTCCCTCGCGGTTACGCCTCCGGCCCTCGTTACCGCAACCCCATCATCCGCGCCGGCCATTCCACCGGCAGATCGGCCACCATGAACTTCGCGTCAATCCCCAATGATTTCGCCACCGCCTCGGCCGCCAGATAGCCGCTGCGCACCGCCCCTTCCATCGTCGCCGGCCACCCCGTTGCCGTGTAATCACCCGCCAGAAACAACCCCTCAATCCCCCCGACCGGTGGCCCCTGCAGCGGCCGCAGCGCATCACACCCCGGCCCCGGCGAATAGGTCGCCCGCTTCTCAATGACTATCACCCCGCGTTCCAATTTCGCATGTCGCGCATCGACGAATAGCGACCGCACCTGCTTCTCAAACTTTTTGAGCGCTTCATCCTTGGGCACATTCACCCACGCCCGGCTCGCGGAAATCACGCCATGCAATACCTTGCCCTCAGCATCCTTGCGAAATAGCCACTGCAATCCTCCCCCGAATTCGCCCCCGTCCGGCGCCTCGATCAGCGCCGCAAAAGGCAACTTCATCACCGGACGATCGAACCACAAATGCACCCCCAAAATCGGCACGCTCTCCAACTTCGCCAATCCTTCAAATCGCGTATCCGATGTCTGCAACTCCTCAGAGACCCATCTCTGCACCGCGTGATAGTTCGTCGCCAACACCACGGTATCGGCCTGAATTTCCTCGCCTCCCCGCAGCTTCACACCCGTGGGCCGTGGGCCGTGGGCCGTGGGCCGGGGCGCAAAGAGGATTTCATCAACGCGCGTACTCAGCCGCAAATCCTCGCACGGCCCCTTCTCGTAGAGCTTTGCTAGCGCACAGTTGGGCAGGCCGATGAGATAGCCGTTTGCGTTGGCCAGCATGGCCTCCTGGAATACCTGGATCGCATACTTGGCCGAGGCCCGGCGCGTCTCTTCGTTGAGCGCGCTGATCAGCACCGGGTCGTAGAATTTCGTCACGACCGATGCAGGCTGGGCATTGGCATCCAGCCAGTCGCCGAAGCTCATCGTCTCCAGTTTGTCGCGTCCGGCGCGGCCCAGGGCCAGCATCGCCACCATCGCCCGCATGACCGCAATGCGTTCGCCGAACGTCAGCGCCGAAAAGAGGGCCATCGCCGGTCCCAGATGCAGCGGTGCCGGCAATCCGTCGACGCCCCATAGATCGTGCCGCCGCCCAGCCGTGTCCAGGTAATGCACGTATCGATAAAACGTGATCAGCTCCGAAACCCCCAGCCGCTTGTAGAGATCGATCAGATTGGTGCAGCATCCCAGCAGCACATGCTGGCAATTGTCCAGTAGTTCCGCTTCATTCTCCTGATCCTCAAACGAACTGGCTCTTCCGCCCAACGCATGGCGCGATTCGAGCAACGTCACCTGCACCCCGCGCCAGCGCAGCGTCTCCAGCGCCACCGCGCAAGCCATACCCGCCAGGCCACCCCCGACGATCACCACGCGTTTATTCACCGAATCCGACATCGAACCACTCTTCTGCGATACGACAAATTGAAAGTTGTAAATAGAAAATAGAAAATGAAAAATAGAAAAAGGATGCCTTAAGAGCTTTGCACCCGCTTGGTTTTTCTATTTTCTATTTTTCATTTTCTATTTCTCATGGCCCGCCATCCAATCATCAATTTGGCCGTGGTGCTCAGCCGCACCCGGCCGTGCAGCACCCGCTCGGGTCGCTGGGCAATTTTCTGCAGCAACCCATGATAGATTTCCGTCATGGCCATCAACGTCGGCCGGCTGTCCGCGCTCACCCGTTCCTCCAGCGGCGAACTGCTGCGATAAAAACCCTCGGCACGTTCAATTTCAAATCGCATCATCTCGATAAACGCCGGCGTAACCGCACCGTCCGCAATCTCTTTCTGGGTCACTCCAAATTTTTCCAGATCCTCCACCGGCAGATAGCACCGCCCCCGCGCCGCATCCTCCTTCAAATCCCGCAGCACGTTGGTGAGCTGAAACGCAATCCCCCGGTCGATTCCCAACTGCTCCACATCCGCGACCTTCCCACCCGGCACGCCCCACACGTAAATGCTCGCCAACCCCACCACGCTGGCCACGCGGTAACAATACGCATGCAGATCCGCGAACGTCTGCATCGGCGCCGGCGTCATGTCCTGCTGCTGGCCGTCGATCATGTCGTCAAAAAGCTTCGCCGGGATGCGGTAGCGATGCACCAGTTCCGCAAACGCCGGCCAAAGAATGTGCCCCTTCGGCGGCTCGCCGCGCATCGCCGCCTGCGTACACTGGCGCCACTGCTGCAAATCGCGCAGCCGCTGGTCCGCCGTGCGATGCGTGTCATCATCCGCAATGTCATCCACCAGCCGCATGTACGCATACAACGCATACATCGCCGAGCGCTTCGGCTCGGGAAGCAATTTCAGGCCATAATAAAAATTTTTCGCCGCATGCTTGGTCAGGTCGCGGCAATACACCCGGCTCTTGGCCAGCGAATCCCCATCGATTTTCAATGTCTGCATCGTAGTGGCTGTCACTTCGCCGCTCCCCCGCGGAATTTCCCCGCGAGAAAACCGACCATTGTTGTTCCCACCAGCCGCATCTTCTGCCATTTGCTCAGACTTGGCCGCCGCGTCAGCGTGTCAAAATTCTGCCTCCGGATCGCCTCGCAAATTGCCATGCCCCCCTTGCCGAACAGCTCGATCTGCTTTCGATAGAGCGGCGCCAGCAGCGGCAGCAGTTTCGTCCCCTCAGCAAACATCGCCTCGGTCCGCTCCAGTTCAAAGCGCATCAGGTCGCGATACCCCGCCGTGATCTGCCCCTCCAGCAACTGCTTCTCCGTCACGCCGAATCGTTCCATATCTTCCCGCGGCAGATAAATCCGATCGCGCTCGATCATATCCCGCCGCACATCCTGCCAGAAATTCACCAACTGCAGCGCCGTGCACGTCTTGTCGCTCAACACCTGCCGCGCATCATCCCGGTATCCGCACATATACAGCACCAGCCGCCCCACCGGGTCGGCACTGCGCGTGCAGTAATCCACCAATTGCTCGTGCGTCTGATACCGCGTCACCGTCTGATCCTGCTCGAACGCCTTGATCAAATCCTCAAACGGCCGCATCGGAATGTTGTGTCGTTTGACCGTTTGCAGCAGCGCCACGAAGACCGCGGTGTTGGCCCGTTCGGCATAGCACTCAATCAATTGCCGCCGGAACACCCCCAGGTAGCGCAGCGACTTCTCCTTGTCGTGAACTTCATCGCCCAGATCATCCGCAATCCGGCAGAACGCATACACGTTGCAGAAATCCTGCCGCAAATGCTTCGGCAGCAGCACCGACACCACCGAGAAATTCTCGTAATGCGACCGCGTCAGCTTCCCCGTGTACGCCTCCGCCGCTGCCGCACTGGCCACCGGCTCAAACGCCGCCCGAATCGTCCCCGGGGCCTCGCGCGCCAGCCCCAACCGCTCAGCATCCGCCGCGGGCAGGGGTGTCGCAGGAATGGACAAACTGTCGCTCATTAAGCATTCTTCATTGCGTCAGTGGCCATAACACCATTGACCGGTACCATCTTCCTTTGCCTCTCCCAACAAGCTACAATGCTTGGCTGCGTTGTATTCTGACAGGTCGCACCGGTTGTGCCAACCCTTCGCGGCACCCCGATGCTTTTACGGAGCCCTTCATGGGAATGAAAATTCTTCTGGCCAATCCCCGCGGCTTCTGTGCCGGCGTCAACATGGCCATCGAGTGCGTCGAACGCGTGCTCAAACTCAAGGGCGCACCGATCTACGTCTATCACGAAATCGTGCACAACCGCCACGTCGTCGACCGCTTCATCCAGCAGGGCGTCGTCTTCGTCAACTCCATCGATGAAGTCCCCAACGGCAGCACAGTCGTCTATTCCGCCCATGGAGTTTCTCCAGACATCCGCAACAAATCCAAGGATCGTAACCTCGTACAAGTGGACGCCACCTGCCCGCTGGTGACCAAGGTTCACTCCGAAGCCATCCGATTCGCCAAAAAGAAATACACGATCGTGCTCATCGGCCATGAAGATCACGACGAAGTCATCGGCACCCTCGGCGAAGCCCCCGACGCCATCAGCATTGTCGAATCCCCCGAAGACGTCCAGCGTCTCGAAATCCCCGCCGATCACCGCATCGCCTATCTCACGCAGACCACCCTCTCCATCGATGATGCCCAGCGCATCATCGATGCCCTCCGCAAGAAATATCCGCATATTCACACGCCCAAGAAAGAAGACATCTGCTACGCCACGACCAACCGTCAGCAGGCCGTCGTCGAACTGGCCCCGCAAAGCGACCTGGTCCTCGTCGTCGGCTCCAAGAATTCTTCTAACTCCCTCCGACTCGTCGAAATCGCTGAAAACCGCGGCATCAAGGCCTACCTCGTGGATGACGTTTCGGAAATCAATCACGATTGGCTCAAGGGCGTAAAGACTCTCCTGCTCACCGCTGGCGCCTCGGCCCCGGAAGACCTCGTGCAGGCGATCATCGCGGTGCTCAAGGAAAAATATGATGCCACCGTCGAAGATGCCCATGTCACCGAAGAAGACATGCACTTCGAACTCCCCTACTCGCTCCGCAAGCTCGAAGAGCACCACCGCGTTCCCCTGACCGTCTCCGCCGCCACGCAATAGTCGACATCCCGTGCAACCCTCACTTTGCGCCTTGAAAATTTGAACCTTGGTCATTGGGCCTTGGTCATTGCGTCATTCGCCTACGCCCTCACCCCGACACCCCCATACGCAGACACCCCGACACCGCCCTTCCCCACCCTGCCTACAATATTTCCATGAATTTACTCTCCACATTGCAATCTCACCCTCTTCTCTATCTCACTCTATTCCTCTTGGTCGTTGGCACTGGACTGCCCCTGCCCGCCACGCCAGCCCTCCTCATCGTCGGGGCACTCGCTGCATCGGGCAAAGCCTCGCTCCCCTTCGCCATCGTCCTGGCGCCCTTGGCCCTGCTCCCTGGAGACCTCCTCTGGTACGCCCTCGGACGACGCTTCGGCCACCGCGTCGTCACCACGCTCTGCAAACTTTCCCTCGAACGTGACGCCTGCATTCAGAAAACCCAGCTCACTTTCTCGCGATTCAAACTCCGTGCCTTCATCGCCGGACGCTACGTCCCCGGCTTCAGCATCGTCGCACCGCCCATCGCCGGCGCCACCGGACAACCCCTCGTCCCACTGCTCACTTACAACTTCCTCGGCACATTCCTCTTCACCACCCCCCTGCTCGTCCTGGGCTACCTCTTCGCCGCACAACTCGACACCCTCATCTCCAAGGTCGGTGCCGCCGGAAAGAATCTTACGCTCATCCTCGTTCTGCTCCTGGCCATCTACATCGTCTACAAACTCCTCGCTCGCTACTGGCTCGTCGTGCAGGCCCACGTTTCCGGAATCGCCCCGCTGGCCGCCCATCGCCTCGTCGCCCAGCGCCCGGACCTGCAATTCATCGATCTCCGTTCTCCCGGCGACCTCACCCAATTCCCCTTCGTCATCCCCTTCGCCCGCCGCCGTTCCGAAGACCAGCTTCTCGCCGAACTCGAACCCCTCCCGCGTCACACGCCCATCGTCCTCTTTTGTTATTGCCCCAACCAGGAAACCAGCACCAAGCTCGCCCGCACCCTCCGCCGCAAAGGCTTCAAATCCGCCTGGTCCCTCCGCGGCGGCATTCACGCTTGGAAATCCGCCGGTCTGCCCCTCAACGAACACACCTCCCAACCCACAACCGCCTAACGCCAGCCCGACACCCCTGCACTCCGATACCCCGACACCCGCCATTTTCCACCGCACTCCCACCCCTCCCCACCGTATAATCAATCGCATGAGCAATCCCGCCCCCAACCTCGAATTCCTCCGCCGCTTCCGCACCCTCGCTTACCTCCTGGTCATCCTCGCCATCTCCGGCTTCGCCTATGCCGAATCCAATCCCTTCGTCCTCGCCTTTGGCTTCGGCGGCGTCTTGCTCTCCTGGTTCCTCGTCGAAAATCGTCAGGATCGCTCCCTCCCCCGCTGGCTCATTAACCTTGGCGTCCTTGTCTCCGCACTCGTGCTCTTCTATGAGATCGTCCTCTACCAGCAGGACAACCTTCTCGTCGCCCTCGGCCACTTCATGGTCGCCATTCTCATCTGCAAACTCTTCGAATCCAAAAACCATCGCGATTACGCCCAAATCCTCACCCTCTCACTGCTCGTCATGGTCGCCGGCTCCATCCTCACCAGTTCCCTCTTTTTCGCCCTGCTGCTCGCCGGCTACCTGCTCCTGGGCCTCTACGCCATCCTGGTTTTCCACCTCCGTTTCGAAGCCCAGAATGCCATCGATCAAACGCTCGTCCCCGCCGACCTCTCCCTTTTGCCCGAGCGCCACGACACCCTCCGCCGCGATATCCGCCGCATCACTTACTATGTCGGCACCGCTCTGATTCTCATCTCCGCACTCGCCTTCACCCTCTTCCCGCGCCATAAAACCCAGGACCTCCTCGCCAGTTGGGCCCTCGGCCCGTCGATGCGAACCGGATTCTCCGAAAGCGTACGCCTCACCGACTATGGCCGCATCCAGCAGTCCGAAGAAGTCGTCATGGAAGTCAAACTCGAACAGAATGACATCAACATCGGCTCCGAATTCTACCAGCCCTACTTCCGCGGCATCGCACTCGACGCCTACGACTCTCGCTCCAATATCTGGCTCCGCTCGCCTTTGGGCAACGCCGGAGATGCCCAGACCAGACTCATCGACGGCCGCGCCCAACTCCGCTCGCTCGCCTCCCGCAATTCCGTCGGACTGGTCTCCCAGCAATACACCATCCACATGCTCTCGGGAAATCTCCTGTTCTGCCTCACCCATCCCGTCAGCGTCAGTTCCGATCAGTTCCCCTCCGTCCTTTATTCCTCGCGCGACGGCACACTCGTCGCACGCGACAGCCTCCAGAATCCCCTGCGCTACACCATCGAATCGGCTGCGTATCTGCCGCCGGAAAATGTACCCGATGTAAAACCCCTCGTTCGCCCCGGCGACCTGGGTCATCCGGGTTTCACCTTTGACAACGAAGAGTCCTACAGTTCGCATGTCCCCGCTGAAGTCGTCAAGATCGCCCGCGATGTCGCCGGTGATCTCGTCCCGCCTCCCAATGAAGACATCCCCCTGGATCGCATCGACCAGATTGCCAAGCGCTATGAAGGCTGGCTCCGCCGCAATTACCGTTACTCCCTCATCATTCACACCGTCAATCGCAGTCTTGATCCCACCGCCGATTTTCTGCTCAATCGCAAAACCCTCGGCGGCCATTGCGAGTACTTCGCCTCGGCCATGGTCATGATGTGCCGCGCCGTCGGCATCAATGCCCGCATGGCCACCGGTTTTCACGGCGGCGATTTCAACTCCCTCGGCGGCTACTACGTCGTCCGCAAAAAAGATGCCCACGCCTGGGTTGAAGTCTTCCTCCCCGGCCGCGGCTGGACCCTTTTTGATCCCACCCCAGGCGACGCCGGAACGCCCGGTGCTTTCAATTTCGCCTGGCTGCGCTGGGTCAATGAGCTGGGCGAGATCATCCAGAAAAACTGGCTCAGCATGATCGTCGCCTTCGACAATACCTCCCGCCATTACCTGTACACCAGTATCAGCGGCATGCTGGCCAGTTGCCGGAATTTCATGCTGGCCCGTCTCGATGATATCGCCGGTGGTCTGCAGGCCGTCTTCGCTGACGGCGATACCCCCTTCGCCGCCCGGCTCATCGCCATCATCGCACTCGGCATGAACATATTCTGCTTTGGGTGGATGTGGCGCTACTTCCACCGGCGGCGTCACAGTCATCTGGCCACGATTCTCAGCGGCATGAACCGCAAAACGCAAAAACAACTTATTCAGGATCTCATGTTCTTCGATGATCTGCTCCGCCTTCTGCGGCGCAGCGGTCATCACAAACCGCCCGATCAGACCCCGCGCGAGTTCGTCAACGGAGTCGCCCCCTGCCTGCACGCCGCAGCCCCAGACGCCCGCTGGCTCGTGGATGTTTTCTATGACATTCGCTTCGGCATGTTGCGTATGTCGCCGGCGTTGCAAATACAGATTCATGGCGCACTGACCCGCCTGCGCGAACAAATCACGCGCAAATGAACTGCGTTTGCGGATTTCATCTTGGCGATAGTTGAAGATTGATCGTGTATTCACAAAGTTTTCCCGGTATATTTAATAACCTTGCTGCAAATCGGACCTACCGAAGGCGTTCGTTTGCTGTCTAGAAAGGGGACGCGGGGAAAGACGTTAAATCGCATCCGCTGGGCAGGATGCGCCAAAATCCAGGAATCGTGCTGATGGGATGTTCAGCACGGGCAGATAACGGGTTGGGGATACCAGCCGTCATGGATGACGCGGCAATCTGGTCACGGATGAGTTGTAGCATCGCGTTGAGGCCGGAGTTGCATGTATGCGCCGATCCAGGCGGTTAAACTCTTCTGAACGCTGGGAGCTCGGCCTGTTCATGGCCATGCTGATCAGCGGATTCCTCTGTTTCGCGGCCATTGTACGCTATGGCGATATGCCGCAATTGCTGGCTTTTGGCCGCGCGGATACCCCTTCGGCACCCGATCGTTCCGATTCGTCTCCCTCGGCATCCAATGATCTCGATCACCTGTCGCTGTCGTCGATTCTGACGCCTCCTGTAGCCTCCGATGCGTCGAAAATTGAATGGAAATCTCTGACCCTGAATACGCCGGCGCCACCGGCGATTCCCGCGATCGTCAAACAACTTGCGCCCAAGCCGAAGAAGGCCGCGGTCGAATTCAAAACGTTCAAAGGTGAAAAATACAAATATGTTCGGACACTGCGGCTGCGCGTGACCGCCTACGCACCGGATGCACGCTGCTGCTGGCCCTTCGACGGCACGACGACGGCTTCCGGCCTGAGCGTGAAAACCAATCGCGGCAGACTCGTCGCGGCTGACACGCGGCTGATCCCCATGCACTCACTGGTCAGCGTGCCGGGATATGATGGCGGCGCTGCGGTACCGGTGCTGGATCGGGGCGGAGCGATCAAGGGCCATCGGCTGGATGTGTTGCTGCCGACGTTTGAACAGGCCAAGGAATGGGGATCGCGGGTGGTCGATGTAAAGATTTATGAAGTGGTGGACGGCAGAGAGTAGATGGGAAAGGGGTTGGGGTGGGAATTCTGAATTCTGAAACAATTTGAATGACCACGACGGCGCTACGCCCGACGGGGACTGGCATCATGGCTCAGGACTCTTAGAATGACGAATCAAGATCCAAATGAATCCAGGCTGGAATGATTGAAACGTAAGGACGGCGGCACAGCGATGAGTGGAGACACCGAAGCGCAGACTGAAGCGTTGGACATTGTGTGTCCGGAGTGCGGGTACAGCCTGCGCGGGCTGGCGCCGGCGGGAAAATGCCCGGAGTGCGGGACGGCGTTTGTGGCGATGGAACTGTCGGTCACACGGTTGCCGTGGGCGCATCGGAAGCATTTGGGGAAGTGGCGTGCATTTTGGCGGACGGTGGGGATGGCCGCGCGGCGCCCGGGGGATCTGGGGCGGCAGGTGGCGTATCCGGTGGATTGGGGAGATGCGAATCGTTTTCGATGGGTAATGGTGGTGTTGGCGGCGGTGGTGTCGCTGGCGTGTGCGGCGGCGGTGACGGGGCGTGCGGGATTTCAGTGGCCGGAACTTCGATTCGAGCCGTATGCAAGGATGATTACGGGCGAAACGGAAGTCCCGGTTTGGATGGTCCTCATGGATGGGCCGTGGCAGTTGATCGCACTGACGCTGGGCACCTTTGTGGGATTGGCGCTGGGGTCGTGGTGGATACGGGCGGTGTTCTGGATGATCTGCGGGCGCGAGCGGCGTGAGAAAGCGTCGGCGATTGGACTCTATGGATGCGTATGGTTTTTACCGCTGGTCGTGGCGGTCTGGGCAGCGCTAGCCATGTGGGTGTATGAAAAGGCGATGATGGATTCCCTCACCGCAATAGCGCAAACGACGGTGGCGGTAGCGTTCAATTTGATGCTGTGGCCGCTCGTGGTGTTGTGGTGGATCGCTCAGATGCGGATGCTGCGGAAGGCGGGGCATGCGGGATGGACGCGTGCGGCGTTGGGGGCCACGCTGATTTTGCCGGGGGTGGTGGTGCTGCTGGGGGTTGGCTGGTTGTGCACACAGTACGTGGTGAATTTCAGCGCCATTATCTTGCGGAGCCTGGCGCTGTAGAGGAGGTTGGTGCGGGGGCGGGCGGCGCCGGGGAAGGACGATCAAGGCGGTAGACCAAATCGGGATCGCGGAATCTGGACGAAGTATTGGGCGGAAGTATGGTCGCGCCGTCATCGATTCTGTTGTCGCCGACGGAGTAGAGGAGGCGGCGCGCGGGATCGTAGCGGAAGGTGGCGCCGTCGGCGCGCATGGGATCTGCAATAGGTTTGGGCAGGTATTGCGGCGTCAGGTCTTCCAAGGTTGGCGGCAGGCGATCGTGGTCGAGTTCGTAGAGCCGCAGCGCCAGGCGGATGGCGGCGGCGCGCTGGTCGGTCAGGCCGTGGAAGCAGATCGCGCCCACGCGATCCCAGCCGAAAGACGAGCCGAAAGGATCGAACACCTGTGAGAGGAAAGTTTCCGTGGTGGCGGGCGTTTCCGGTGGGAGGAGGGCGCGGAATGCGGGATAGTCGTTGGCGCGCATAGCGGGCAGCCGGTGGTCCGCATTCTGCAGGTCGTGAAGCGCTGCGAGCCAATGGGCCGGGACGAGAAGCGGCTGACGGGCGCTACGAGAGCGCTCGTAGGTGAGGACGTAGACGCGCTCGCCTTTGAGCGCGTCGACCAGGCCCTGGAGCATCACATCTGAGTGACCAAGTTGATCGATAAGTGCCATGACCTGAGTGCGTTCGGCGCCGTTGGGGAAGGCGGATGAACGTACTTGGAAATCGGGCGCGATGTGGAGCAACGTGAAGTTGGTCAGGGTATGAATAGCGACCGCGACCAGATGGTTTATGAGGAGGTCACCGCGGTCGCACACGTCAGCCGTCATGTGCATGTCGGCCAGATCCGTAAGGACTTGGTCATCACGTCCGATCTGGTGGTGGTACAGTGCCGTCGCGCGGCGGAGATTGGCCAGATGCCGATAGTAACCCAGCCTGGGGATATCGAGGGGTTTGGCGGGCATCGGCCAGACGACCTGCGGATGGACGCGAATCTTTTCGAAGTTCGCCAGCGGTCCGGAGAAGCGCGCGAGCATTCTTTCGGCGACGCGCAATTCGGCATCGGTCAGCGGCAGATAGGTCGGGGTGGGGCTCGTCGATGATTCGACGAGCTCCATTTCATCGGAGTCGAGCTTGATGTGGGCATCGATGTCGACCAGCACGGCGTAAGCATTGACTGATGGTGGTGGATCCGACGCGCGATAGAGTTCGGCATACGTGGTGGGATCGCCGACGGCCTGGTAGGCGGCGACTTGGCGGGCGAGGGCGTGGGCGGCGTAGGCGTACCAGATCGCCCAGAGCGCGGCGGCCAGAAGCAGTGCAAGCAACGCGCGAACGAGAAAGTGGCGAGCACTGCGCCAGGGGGAGGGGATGGTCGAAGAGGTCGGCATGCCGGTAGTGTAACGTGGCAGTGGCCAGTGGTCAGTAGTCAGCGGCGGGGTCAGCGGCGGGAAAATCCTATATACTTCGGGCATGGCGATACGGTTGATAATCAATGCGGATGATTTCGGTTTCTCGCGGGGGATCACCGACGGCATTCTGTGGTGCCATCGGGAGGGGGTGCTCACGTCGACCACCTGGATGGCGACGATGCCGGACCGGGACCGGGCCGTGGAACTGGCCAGGCAAACGCCGACGCTTGGGGTGGGCGTCCATCTGTGTTTGACGCAGGGAACACCACTGACGAAATGCCGGCGGATATTGAATCGCGACGGAACGTTTCCGCGCGGGTTGCCGAGATTATTCTGGCGGCTGCGCAGCCATGACGCGCAGCGCGAGGCGCAAGATGAAATGGTCGCGCAGATTGAATACGGGCGCCTGCGCGGGCTCAAGCCGACGCATGTGGACTCGCACAAGCATGTGCATCATCTGCGGGCGCTGCATGAAGCGGTGATCACGGCGGCAGGCGTGTGCGGGGTCAAGTGGATCCGCACGGCTTGCGAGACGCGGATTGCTGGCACGCCCGCAATGGGTTGGGCCTACGGGCGTCTGGCGAAACTGGCGGAAGAATTAAAGGGGAAAATTCGCGAGCGCGGCCTGAAGACCAACGACTGGTTCTTTGGCCTGGCGACGACGGGGCGGACGGACAGCGCAACGTGGCTGAAGATCGCGGCCGGGGTACCGGACCTTCGGTTGGGCGAAGTGATGGTCCATCCGGGTGATGCCGGCGATGTGACGCGGGCCGATACCCGGCTGCTCGCCCAGCGAAAAGTGGAGATGCAGGCCCTGCGCGACCCGCTGGTGCGCGAGGCCCTGGAAGGGCGGGACATCGAGTTGGCGCGGTATGATCAGGCAGCCAGCGGCCCGTAGAGCAGCGATCGCCAATTGTCCTTCGTCGATCTTCTTATCGCCTATCCTTCGCCGCGAGTGCCGTTTCAAAAATGCCCCAAAAACGCCGGAAACAACGGTCCGTCAATCCATAAGCGGTATTATGAAACTGCCTGTAAACGATTTATGGATTGCGGCTTGACGCTGGGGGAGTGGGGTTTTAGAGTGCAATAGTGACAGTGGGGCAAGTGGATGAATCTCTTAAATAAGCAAGGTGATGCATGAAGTTCGAGGATATCCCGACGCCCGCGGTTTACCGGCTGAGCTTCTATCTGCGGCAGCTCGAGGCCTTTCAGAAGGGGGATAAGCACACCATCAGCTCGAAGCAGTTGGGCGATGCACTGGGGTATACCGATGCGCAGGTGCGCAAGGACCTGGCCTACTTCGGACAGTTCGGCCATCCAGGCATCGGCTACCGGGTGGAAGAACTGATCTCGCAATTGCGCAAGATCCTGGGCACGGACAAAGTGTGGAACGTACTGCTTGTCGGAGCGGGCAACCTGGGACGCGCGCTGATGGCCTATCACGGCTTTCTGCGCAAAGGGTTTCGGCTGGCGGCCGTGTTTGATGCGGACCCGAGCAAGGTGGGACAGGAGTTCGGGGAGTTGAAAATCGAAAGCATGGATCGGCTGGCGGCAGTGGCGGGAGAAGAGAAGATCAAACTGGCGATCATGTCGGTGCCGGCCGATGCGGCGCAAGCCGTGGCGGACAAACTGGTGGCAGCCGGAATTCGCGGCATCATGAACTTCGCGCCGGTCTCGGTCAGCGTGCCGGCCGACGTGAGCGTGCAGGGGGTGGACCTGGCGGTGCAATTGGAGCAGTTGAGTTTCAAGATGAGCCTGGCGGGGGCCGAAGTGCAGATGGAAAGCGGAAAGTAACTCCCCGGCAAAAACAGCACTCGCGCCGTAGACCACTCTTCGGTGGGCGGCGCGAGTTATCGAAACTCTGTGCGTGGGGGAGGGGCCGGGGTTCAACCGATGTACACTTCCGGCGGGCATTCCTGTTTCTCGACGCGGCGGGAATATTCATTCGCCGTCGTGTCGCGGGTCGCTTCATGTACGGACCCCTGAAGGATCGAACTGGTGAATTCGGGAGAAGCCCGCCGCAGGGTGATCGTGCCACCTTCCTCGCGCACAGCCGCGGATTCGCGGCTTTTTTCGGGATTTGCGTGATTACTGTTCATACTGCCCTCCCAACCTGGGTCCAAACCCTCTCAACAAGAATCAGCATAGCCCCGTGGAAGCCGTAGAAGCAATAGATTATGTGACGATTTGTCCGACCAATTAGTCGGCTAAATAAAACTCATGCAAAATCGTCTGCAAGTCTATATTTTGCATATGGTTACAAATTTTCAATTAAGAATGAAAACTGGAAGTTTTTTTTGAAATCTTCATGGATTTTTCTGCCATGCTGGACGATTTTATCGGGCAAGTGAGAAGATGATTCAAAATGAAGAAGTCGGCCGGCGCCGGCCATCGCCTGGAGATTCCCTCCGCATGCCCAACGACAGGAACTACATCCCGTCGTCCAGAGTAACGCCCGGCCATGTGTTATACACGCCTGCGGCGGTTGCCTTGCGCGAAAGGTGCGGCTAGGCTTGTGGGTCACTCGACACGGATGAAAGAAGTGAAATGGAGTCAGCGCGATGCCCCAGTTCGAACGCCCGATGAATGTGGACCAGGCCGTCAAGACGCTTCGTACCTATGCAGAGTTGGCGAAGGATCCCCGAGCATACCTTGTGCCGATCGTGGTCGAAAAGAGCGGCCGCGGCGAACGGTCGTACGACATCTTCTCACGCCTGCTGCGGGACCGGATCATCTTCCTCGCCGGCGGCGTGGACGATGACTCGGCGAACCTGATCATCGCCCAGATGTTGTTCCTGTCGAATGAAGATTCCAAGACGGATGTCAATTTCTATATCAATTCGCCCGGCGGAAGCGTCACCGCGGGCCTGGCCATCTACGACACAATGCAGTTCCTGCGCTGCGATGTGGCGACGACCTGCATCGGCCTGGCCGCCTCAATGGGCGCATGGCTGCTGGCCGCGGGTAAAAATGGAAAACGCTTCGTGCTACCGAACTCACGCGTCATGCTGCACCAGCCGCTCATCGGCGGAGTGATGCAGGGAACGGCAACCGACCTGTCGATCGAAGCCAAGGAAATGCTCCGGCTGCGGCAGCGCATGTACGAGATCATGGCCAAACACACCAACCAGCCGATCGATAAAGTGCACAAGGATTGCGATCGCAACCTCTGGCTGGAGGCCGGCGAAGCGGTGGCCTACGGGGTGGTGGACAAGATGCTCGACCGGATGCCGGAGGATTCGGGCATCAAGGGCGCCAGCGACCTTGCACCGCCGGGCGGGGATACCGAAGCGCCGGATCAGTAATATTCCTGCAGAACCGCCGATGAACGCAGCGCAATAAAAACCCTCGCACACGCGAGGGTTTTTTCTTTCACGGTTTTCGGGAACGCTGGTGTGCCAAGTTCGCGGAATGACTTCGAATAACCCGTGCTATTTCGCTGCTGTCGGCAACGGTTCATCAGGGAACCAGCGGGACGCGCGGCGATTGGCATCCTCGGCCGTGACGAAGTAGACCGAATCCGCAGTGCCGGTGCTGTCGGTATAGCTGGTCCCCTTGATGAGCGTTTCCGGGATGGTCACATTCTTGAAGACCCAGGGCGTTGCGGAGTCCGATGAAACGGGCGGCGTGGATTCGCCTTTCTTGGCTCTGTGCGGCGCGGGACGCTGGGCGTTGGTGGGCGGGACGAACGCAGGGAGATCCTTGTAGGGAGAATTGAGCCACGTCCACGGGCCGCCGACGCGGTCGGTGCGGTAGACCCGGTAGCCGAGGATGTCTTTGCCGGGCACGGCATTCCAGGTAAGGACGTTGGCGCTGCCGTTGTGGGCGATCTTGAGATTCTCCGGCAGCGCCGGGCGCAGCGCGGGGCGGTACTGGCCCACCCCTCTGGTGAGGAGGACATCCGGGAAGAAAACGCCTTGCATCAGGAAGTTATAGCCGGGCTGCTTCTCGATCTCTCGATGCAGAAAGTAGGCAGCTTCCGTGACGCCGGCAGAGGAGCCATCGGGGCCGATCTCAAGCATGCCGAGACACGGATCGCAGCCGTAGGCTTCCCAGCGGTGGTCGTGCGCCTGTCCGCGAAATTGGGTGGCGCGCCACCAGGAGGGCTGACTGCCGCCGGTCGAAAGAATCCTGCGCTGATAAACATCGGCGTTGACATCGACGCAATCAAAGTACCGGCCGTAGATGCCGGGATGAAGATTGAGATCTTCGTTGCAGGTCAGTTCGATGGCGCGAAGCCAGAAGTCGGTGACGGAAAGATAGAGCTGATCGCTGTTATAGCCGGAGCCGACGTCCATGGAATAAGGTCGTTGGGCGTGGCCATAGTTGCCGAGAAGGGCTTGATTCTGCGTGGCATCGAGGCACCAGCGGAGAATGTCGGAGTTGCCGTCCTTGCGCCCGCCCCAGATGCCCAGCAGGTAAGTGCCGACATGCATGTTGACCGCATCGGAGAACGATCGCACGTGAGGCCAGCCGTATTTGTCGATGCGGCCGTTGACGAGGCGGCAGGCATCGGCGGTGAGTTCCGACTCGCGATCAAGAGATTTGTCGGGATGAATGAACGCGGACATAAGCGCAATGGCGCTGCGGGAATAGGTGATGCCCCACGGATCCAAGGCGCCGGCGCCCTGGGTCTTCTTCCACGCGCCGGCGATGTCCTCCTGCGTAGGAATCAGATTCTGTACGTGCTGATTTCCCGGCTCGGGGAGCCTGGCGAGCAAGGCCTTGAATTCGCTGTCGTCGCGGCTCAGGTAAGTCATCGCCATCACGGCTTCGGGCGGACGGCCCCAGTTGTCGATGCTCCAGAACTTGGCCCCGACGGCCCGCGCCATAGCGTCGTATCTCGCGGGCGTGGCCCAGGGCTCATCGACTGCGGCCGTAAGCGGCTGAAAACTTTTCACGCCCAGGTGCCAGAGGTCCTCCTCGCTGACGGCCTTGGAGAAGATGAAACGCACCTGCCCGAAGAAGACGCGGAGGGAGCCGCTGTTGGAGCCGGGATGCGTTTGAAAATCTTTAGAGCCGGAGAAAGCGAGGGTGCCGTCATCGCTCCTGGCAATGCCGCGCGCCCCCATTTCGACAAACGGAACCATGAACAGGCTGATGCCGGATTTGGGATTGACCAGCACGTCATCGTAATAGTTGAAGACCTGGCGGGTGCGCTGGCGGAGCCCCGCGGGAATCTTGAGGATTTGCTGGTCTGCCGCGTCATCGCCGATGACGATCTTCCCACGAAGCAGGGCGTTTTCCTTGGAGCCTACGGTGTCGGAAGAATCTTTTTCCGTGGGAAAAAGCAGTTCAGTCTGCGTGAATTCGCTGCCGAACTTGGGGACTAGGTAGATGAATTCGGCATTGTCCGTCAGACCCCTGGGGCCGGTGCGGACGATGAGTTTGGAGAACAACGGGCCGCTGCTCCAGCGGAGATCGCGGATTTCGAGCGTCTCCGGTGAGTCGTAGGAGATGTCGCTCTGCCGTTGCGGATTGAGATCGCTGCCCTGCCGAAAGAGCTGCACCGCGGGCCCAACGTAATTCTGCGGAAGCAGGACTTTCCCGGCAGGCGTCCCGATGCCGGCAATGGCGCCGGCGCGTGGCCCGCCGGCAAGGAAGGTCAGTTGCATGTCCTGTCCTGCCAGCGTCACCTTGCCGGACGTTTCAGTGACCGGCAGCGCCGGCAGCGATGCGCCGGGATTTTTGCCGGGCAGAAGCTGAAACTGTTTCCGCTGCCACGGTTCAAGATCGACCAGGAAATAAATGTGCATACGGGCAACTTTGCCGGATTCATCGCGGCGGATGTCGTCGGCCTGGTAGGGAATCGGCGTCTTGTCCGGGCCGGCCGAGACGATGGTCAACGCATTGGGATCGGCGCACTCGCCTTCGTGGAAGAAAAGCGGCACGCGCACCAGTTCGTTCTTGCGGGCGGCGCCGCGGCGCTCCTGCACGGTGAGAACGCGAAGCATCGGGGGTTTCTCGTGCGGCAGAAAGATGTCGGGCGTCATCGTGGCGGCTGGACCCTCGAAGACCTTCGCGTCTGCACGGCCGACGGCGTCGGCGGCAACGGCGCGCCCGCTATTCAGCGCGAGAGCCGCGGCCACAAAAACCCCCAGGAATACCGAGCAATTACGTCCGCGATCCATCATGTGCTTCTCGTCTTTTGAAAAATTCGATTCATCAACTCGGGCTATTCCGCCGGGTGAGTGTCGCAGGCTCTGTATAAACGTTTGCGCGCGTTTCCTCTTGCATTGATTCTAGCCACGATGCCGGGGGCGGAAGCTATGGCCAAGGGATGCCTCGCCTCATGCAATCTGGCACCCCTGTCCCCATGGTCCAGCAAGGCAAAGGTGGATTTTGACACGGGCCGGTCGGATAATGCCGGCATGAATACGAAATCAGCGATATTGATAGCCGTCGTCGCGGGCTCATTGGCCGTCCTGGGGGGCTGCCTCGGACCGAATTACGAGCATGTCGCCAATGACTTGCGCGACCGCAATCTCAAGCAGGAGCAGGAGATCGCCCGGCTCAAAGAACAACTGGCCAATGATGCGGCCACCCGGGCTGAGCTCGAATCGCGACTCGAGCAAAATTCCCCCCGAATCCAGACACTGAAACCTGAACGACTGGCGGAATTGTTTACCGCCGCACGAATACAGATTCGACCCCAGACCGACGCATGGGATTTTCAGGGCGGCCCAGGACTGGATGGATATCGCGTATTCCTACGCGTGCTCACCGCGAAAGACCAAGTCATTCCGGCGACAGGCACGCTAACGATCGAAGCCTTTGACCTGGCGCTGGAAGGCCATGACGAAACGCAGCGCATCGGCACATGGTCGTTCACGCCAGCCGAAATGAAGAAGAGCTGGTATTCCGAGCTGGGCATGAACTACTTCGCCTTCAACTGCCCCTGGGTGACACCGCCGGCACATGCGGACATCACGTTCAAAGCAAAATTTGTCGACGCGCTGACGGGGTCGGTGATGGTCGACCAGATGCACAAGACTTTGAAGTTGGATGGGGACTTCGCCGCCAAGGCGAAATAAGCTCAACCGAATTTCCGGCGCACGCCTCTGTGGCGATCCATGAATATTCGCATTCTGTAATCATCGAAGAAATTTCCGCCTGCGCGTTCTATGATCGAAAATGTACGAGAGGGAGGCGATCATGAAGGCTATTTTGCAGGCCATCAACGGAAGTGTCGCGACGCTGGGAATTCCCCAGACCACCTACGAGCATTGGTATGAAATCGGCGGGGCAACGCACACCGCACCCGGCCATCGCATGGAAGGCGAGGCGTACGCCCATGCCCGAAAGGTGGAAGCCATCGATGTCGGGGGAAATTTCACCGACCCGATCATCGGCAAGCCGAGTCACATGCAGGGAGAGGTGCTGGGGGTAGATCCGCAGAAGAATGAACTGCTGGTCGAAGTAGGCTATCCCGTGCACGCAGTATTGCCGCTGGAGCAACCGGCGCAAGGATTCCATGCGGGGGACCATGTGGAGTTCGAGGTGGTGGGGATGCCGCGGTTCGTGCTGAAAAGCGCGGAGGCCCGGCCGAGCGAGGGCGAGCAGCAAAAGAAACCCGAAGAGGATTCGGTCGAAGAGGCATCTGAGGAATCGTTCCCGGCCAGCGATCCGCCTTCATGGGTTCGGCAGCACGTGTGAGAGATAATTGAATGGTCGGCGCGGAATTCCGCGGCAATCTCCGGAATTCCGACAAAGAATCTGCGTCTTGAGGGACAAGTACCGCATTGGTGAATTTGCTGAGTTGAAGAGTGCTCGATCTGTGTCATAATGCATCTGGGGATCGACTTCTGGCTTTTTGAAATGACTTCTTCGCGAAAGGTTCATCATGCAGACGCTCGTCAATAACGGGCCGGTGATGCTGAAGGGATTATTCTCCCGGCTCACTGGAAGTGCCGACGAAATTCGTCGGCCGCATGCCCGTCTCGACAAGACGATGCATGTCGCCCTCGATCACGTGAGTATGTCGTATGGCGAACGAAAGGTCTTCGAAAACCTTTCCTGCGGATTCCCGCGCGGACGCATCTCGGTGATTCTTGGCGGCAGCGGCTCGGGGAAAAGCACGGTCCTGCGGCTCATCGGCGGCCTGATCTCTCCGCAGACCGGATCGGTCATCGTCGACGGCCAGGATGTGACGGGCCTCTCGGAACGCGGCCTTTACAACGTCCGCAAGAAACTGGGCATGCTCTTCCAGGGTGGCGCGCTACTTGACTCTTACAATGTCTTTGAAAACCTGGCGCTGCCGCTGCAGGAACAATCCCGCATGAGCCGGTCGGAGATTGCCCAGGAGGTCCATGCGACGCTCAAGGCCGTCGGCGTGGAAGATGTGGCGGAACTGCTGCCGGGTCAGCTTTCCGGCGGCATGTTGCGCCGCGTCGCCCTGGCCCGGGCCATCATACGCAAACCGACGATTCTGCTCTGCGATGAACCCTTCTCCGGCCTCGATCCCGTGTCGATCAAGCGGATCGAGGCGCTGCTGATGGCGATCAATCAAAAACACACCATCACACTCATCGTGGTTTCGCATCACGTGCCCTCGACCATGCGCATGGCGGATCGCGTGCTGCTCCTGCTGGGCAAACGTGCGGTGGAAGGACGGCCGGAGGAACTGCGCCGCGGCCCCGATAAGGAAGCCGCCGAGTTTCTCAATGACGGCATGGAACAGCCGGCGGGGAGGGAATAACCCGATGTTTAATCCGATCGCGCTGGTGGGATACAAGTCGCTGACGTTCGTGCAGCACTTGGGCAGGATGGCGGTGTTCAGCGCCGATGTCGGCCGCTGCATCGTCATGCCGCCGGTGCGCGTCGGCGCTTTCTGGCGCGAGTTGCACAAGCTGGGCGTGCTGTCGCTGATCATCATCGGCGTGTGCGGCGTGGCGGTGGGAATGGTCGTCGGATTGCAGGGCTATCACACGCTGTCACGCTTCGGCGCCGACCGCTCGCTGGGAGCCCTGGTGGGGTTGAGCCTGATCCGCGAACTTGGACCCGTGGTCACGGCGCTGCTGCTCACCGGGCGCGCCGGCTCCGCAGCCACGGCCGAAATCGGCACGATGGTCGCCACGGAACAACTCGACGGCCTGCGGATGCAGTCGATCGACCCCGTACATTTCGTCATCATGCCCAAGGCCCTGGCGATGTTCGCAGTCGTCCCTCTGCTGACCTGCATATTCATCGTCTGCGGCATGCTCGGCGGCTATATCGTGGGCATCGGCTTCATGGGCGGCGATCCCGGCAGCTACATGTCCAGCCTGCGCTCCTCCGTCGACTTCCATACCGACGTCGGCGGCGGGCTGATTAAATCCGTCGTCTTCGGCGTGCTACTGGGACTCATCGCCACCTACCGCGGATATACCAGCAAGCCCACATCTGAAGGCGTCAGTTCCGCCACCACCTCGACGGTGGTCATCGGATCGGTCTCGGTCTTACTGTTCGACTACATCATCACAGCGCTTTGGGGAGTTTGAATCATGGATCGGTCGCCCGGCAGGGATTTCATCGTGGGACTTTTCGTGCTCGCGGGCCTCGCGGCGCTGGCGTACCTGTCGATCAGCATCGGCGGCTTCACCTGGCACGGCCACGGAGGCCTGAAAGTGACCGCGGGCTTCAACGAGACCGGAGACCTGACCGTGCGCTCGCCGGTGGTCATCGCGGGCGTTCACGTCGGCGAGGTCAAGGCCATCACGCTCGACAAAGATTACCGCGCACAGGTCGTACTGGACCTGGATTCCAACCTCAAACTGCCTATCGATACTTCAGCAGCAATCGTCACCGCGGGGATGCTAGGTGATCGCTATATCGAATTGCAGCCAGGCGGGGATGAGCAGTTGCTCAAGTCCGGCGATAAGATCACCTACACCGAATCGGCGATGATTCTGGAGCGCGTGCTCGGACAGGTCGTCTATGGATTAACCAAAGGCGATGCGAACAAATCCGCGACCACCGCTACGAAACCGGCCAAATCCACGGACTGATGATTTGGCAATCCGCTCGTTTTGCGATTCAATAGGGTGGGAGTACGGCCTATGAAATGTTGGAAATGTAGTGTTCTCGTGGTTCTTTCCGGCGCACTTGCGCTGAACTCCTGGAGCCTCGCCGCCGAATCCGCAGCCACGCCACGCTCGATCATTGAAAAAGTGATGCAGGATGTTCTCGCTGTGCTGCGCGACACCAAGCTCACCAAGCCGGAAAAGAACGAAAAAGTCCGCTCGATCGCCTTTCAGACGATGGATTTTGAAGTGCTCGCGCGGCTCGCGCTGGGCGCGTACTGGCGCAACCTCTCGGATGATCAACACAAGGAATTCGTCGCGGAATTCCGCAAGCACGTGGCGGCCACCTACGGCCACACCGTCGACGAATATACCGATGAGGATATCAACGTCGTCGGCGACCGCGAGGAAGTCCGCGGCGACTGGACCGTGCAGACCCGCATCATGGGCATGAAAGAAGGAAAGAAACAGGAAGTCGCCAAGGTCGATTATCGCCTGCGCCAGAAAGATCAGCAGTGGAAAATCATCGACGTCACCATCGACGGCGTCAGCCTCATGGCCAATTTCCGCGCCCAGTTCAAGGACATCATGGAAAACGGCGGCTACGACCGGTTGATCAAAATGCTCAAAGACAAAAACGCCGACAGCGGCAAGTAGCTTATTACGACCCATTCACTTCATAAAGGATTCCTCGTGCGAATCTTGACTCAGTGCCTGGTCTGCATCTTCGGTGGCATTCTGATGATCGGTGCACTGGGCGGCTGCGCCAACGATCCCAAGAACATTGATCCGTGGGAGAAAACCAACCGCTTCTTCTACAGCTTCAACGACAACTTGGATCATTACGCCCTCAAACCTCTGGCCGACGGCTACGTCAAAATCATCCCCAAGCCGGTACGAACCTGCATCGGCAACGGCTACGACAACCTCCAATACGGCGACGTCATCCTCAACGATTTCCTCCAGGGCCAGTGGCAGCAGGGGTGGTCGGATGCCGGACGCATGGGTGTGAACACGACGGTGGGAATCGCAGGCATTTTTGATGTCGCAACGCGCTGGAATCTGCCATCGCATGACAACGATTTTGGGATGACTCTGGGCAAATGGGGCGCCGACGCCGGGCCGTACCTGGTGCTGCCGCTGTTCGGGCCGTCGTGCGTGCGCGATGCGCCGGATATTGGCGTGGGAATTCTGACGAACCCGGTCACCTGGATCGATCCGCCCTGGTACGTCACGATTCCGCTCTTTGCGCTGCAGGCGGTCGATTCGCGCTCGCGCTTGGATCGCGAGGTGCGCTTCCGTGATCAGGCGGCGATCGACCCGTATGCTTTTACGCGCCACGCCTACTTGGAATATCGACGGGCGAAAATCTCAGGCAGCGAGGCGCCGGCGAACCAGGACATGTACGAGGATGAAAGCGGTCCGACCACGGCACCCGCTACGCAGCCGTCCACTCAGCCGGCGACCGCGCCTGCGACGCAGACGCAACCTGTGGCCCCAAGGTCTCCAACAACCAGCAACAACAAATGAGCACTTGAATCTTCTCCTCATGCGTAGGGATCAACGATGGCAACTCCGCCAATAATCGCAGCGCCGGCAAAACAGAAATGGCGCTGGTTAAACCGGCTGCGTTGGGCGACGGTGGTCTATTTGCTGTTAGTGCTGGCGGGGTGTTTGGGGCATTTGCCGGATCATTTGATTTTGCATCCAACCACAGACGCGATGGATGCGAAGGGGGCGGAGCGGGAAGTGCTGACATTGGCCAATGGCGATGCGCTGGAACTGTGGCACGCGCGTTCGCCGGGGGCGAAGACCGTCGAACCAGTGGCGTTTGTCATGTATTTCGTCGGCAATGCCGATCGGGCGGAACGCTGGGCGACGTTCAACGCGGCTCAATGGGGCGACAAACCGGTGGAACTGGTGGGAATGAACTATCCGGGATTTGGCGGCAGCACGGGGCCGGCGTATCTGGAGAAGATCGGCCCAGCGGCGCTGGCGGCTTACGATGCGGTGCGTGCGAAAGCGGGATCGCGGCCGATTTTTGTGCAGGCCAACAGCGTCGGAACGACCGCCGCCCTGTGCGTGCTCGCCCGGCGCGACGTGGCCGGCGCCACGATCCAGAACCCACCGCCTCTGAAGCGGTTGATTCTGCAGCATCATGGCTGGTGGAACCTCTGGTTGCTGGCCGGGCCGGCATCACTGGCCATTCCCTCAGACCTGGATTCACTGGCCAACGCAACACGCGCCAAAGCCCCGGCGGTGTTCGTGCTATCTGAAAAAGACGAAGTGGTGCCCGTGCAATTTCAGCGAATGATTCTCGCAAAATACGCCGGCCCAACGCACCTGATCGATTTGCCCAACGCCACCCACAACACCGGCATGGATCAAGCCGCCTGGGACGAGTTCGGCCGGCAAGTCGAATGGCTGTGGGCAACGGCCGGGTTGGCACACTAAGCAACCACGGCCAGCGCTCGCAAAGAACGGTCTGGTTCAGGGCGCCAGCCACCGCGTGGCACGGAACCGCCCGATCAATACGGCTAGAAGGGTGCTGATGACCAGCGTGGCCAGCATCAGCCCAAAGATGACCGGAAATGACGCGCTGTTGCGGTCGCGCACGACAAACATCTCCATACCCAGACCCACTGCCACGTGAATCAGGTAGATGCCGTACGCATAGCGCCCCAGATATGCGAGGAAGTCGACGATTCGCCCTTTCCATGGCAACAGTGCGGCCGCCAGAAAGGCGACCCCATAAATATTCTCCAGAAAGCTGAACCGCCCCAGCAGAAGCAGGGCTGTTACGCAACCGAGGATGGCCAGCACGGCACTCGCGAAGGCCAAACGCCGCCACCGCGCCAGCCACTTGATCACTTGGGTATCCACTGCCACGAGGGCAGCGCCCCAGAAGACCGCGGGAAGCGCCCACCAACCAAGCCCCCCCAGATAGCTGGCCGCACCCAGCGTACCTTCCCAGGCTGTGACGCGCTGCTGCTCAACGGCGGGTGCCGTCGACCATGGAATGTTGATGAACGCAATCGCCAGACCCGCCACTGCACACAACGCCGCCACCAGGCGCGCCGTAGGCCCGCCGCGAACGATAATCCGCACGATCGGAAACATCACCAGGCAAACAATAAGGAGGAATGGCAGGAACCAGAGGTGATGCGCCGCCGAACCCAGCAGCAGCCCGGGGTTGATCTGCAAGTCGCCGGTATGGCCGCTGATGATGTACTTGGCGTTACGGAACAACAGGTACAGAATCGTCCAAACGAGAAACGGGCCGTAGATGCGCACCACCCGCGACCAGGCGTACGCGCCATAGGGACGAGCCGGATCCCGCCGCAGGCTTTGGCCCATCAGCAGCACGGCGGCCATGGCGAAGAACGGCACCGAGCCGCGTCCGATGACCGCCAGTTTCGTCAGATGGGGGCTGATCTCCATCGCGTGCAACCAGACGATCAGCGCTGCGGCCAGAAAGCGGACGGCATCGAGCCCGGGATCGCGCTTCTTGCTGGCCATTTGTGGAGTTGCGGAGACAACCGGGTCTGAGGCGGTGGCTGGTGACGACATCGTCGAATACTCCGGGATTTTCCCCTCCCCGGAACCTCTGCAAGTCGAGCGACAAACGATATCAAGGTCTTAGTAATCCTGCGGCCGTCGCGCAGCACCATCTGACAGGAAGCTGGGGGACTAGGATTCGAACCTAGACAGGCAGAGTCAGAGTCTGCAGTGCTACCGTTACACCATCCCCCAGGATGGATGACTCGCTGGGAATAATAGCCGAAGCGGGCAGGCCGTTCAATCCGGGCCGATCATTCTTCCGAAAGCGTTCCGCCCTTCACGTTTGACTTCCGCCGTGCTGCAAAAAATTCGCGAAGTAACGCCGCCGCTTCGTCCGCCAATACATCTGCCACCACCTCCACCCGGTGATTCCACCGCGGATCACTGCACAACTGGTACAGCGTGCTCACCGCCCCGGCCTTCGGATCCCGCGCCCCATACACCACCCGCTCCAGCCGCCCCTGCACCATCGCCCCGGCGCACATCGGGCACGGCTCCAGCGTCACATACAGCGTGCAATCGACCAGCCGCCAGTAGCCCAGCGCCCGCCCCGCCTCGCGCATCGCCACGATCTCGGCATGCGCCGACGGATCGCACTCCCGCTCCCGCAAGTTGAACCCGCGGCCGATGACGCGCTGCTGCCCCCCCACCGGATGATGCACTACGATCGCCCCGACGGGAATCTCTTCCCGCGCCCCCGCCTCCCGCGCTAACTCCAACGCCACCCGCATAAAGGCCACATGATCGAGCGTCACAGGCATGAAGATTTCCCTGAATGCTTATTTCCAAAGCGAGCTTCGTGTCTTCGTGCCTTCGTGGTTACCACTTCGGCAGCCCGCAAAAATGAAACGCCCCACGCAGGACGCGGCGTGGGGCATTTCCCGTTCACGTACCCCCAACGGGATTCGAACCCGTGTCACCGCCGTGAGAGGGCGGCGTCCTAGGCCGCTAGACGATGGGGGCAGAGATCAACCAATGTAGGCATACGCTGGGGTAGTGTCAAACGCGGAGGATTCGGCCCTTAATATCCGCCCGCATTGGCGGCCTTGGGCGCATCATGATCATCTTCCGGCGGCTCCGCGATCGCGCAGCCCATCAGGCCGTCGTTGGTGTTGGCAATCATGCGGGCGGCAAATTCGCTTTCCTGCCGGCGTTCTTCCGCCGACAGCAGTGCCGCGCAGGCCGTGCCGAACCGCGGCCGGGCGAAAGGCAGATGCGTATCGCCGCGGGCGAGGATGTGACTGCCGTTGGTCATCTTGGTGATGGGATCCTGGCAGAGCGCCGCGTGTCCGGCGTCAAACCCGCCATCCGCGCCCCACTGCGTAAAGCTGCGGGCGTTGCAGTAATGGCTGACAAAACTACGCCGGAACCGGTCCGTCGTGAAGTTGTCCTTGCTGCGGTGCAGGATGTGACCGTTGAAGAACACCACATCGCCGGCCTTGGCGGAGATGAGCACCTGGTCGTACTTGTTGGCGATGGGCGAGAGAAAGTTCCGCGCATCGTTCGTGTCCGAAACGTGCTTCACATGCTTGATCCCGCTGATCAGCCGATCGCCGAAGCCGTAAGGAATCCCCGGGCAGGGCGGGTAGACCGGCTCGGCGGCGCTCCCCTTGGCCATCCACATCGCCCCGTTCATTTCGTCGCAGTCATCGATCGCAATCCACGCGCCGCACAGCGTGTCGGGATGCGTTGGGATGTAATACGAATCCTGGTGCCATCCCTGTCCCGGCTTGCCCGGCGGCTTGAGGAACAGCATCGTCTGCATGGCCAGCACGTCGGGACCGATGAGCACCTCCAGCACATCCAGCACGCGCGGATGCAGCATGTAGCGCTCGTGCAGTTCCAGTTGCCGATGCAGCATGTGAATCCGCAGGAAGAACTGTGCCTTTTCCTCCGGCGACAAGTCCGCCGGCGGCGCTTCCAGCTTCTGAATCGTCACCCCGTCGTCCTTGCTCGGGTCGCGCTCCATCACTTGCCGCTGCTGCGGGAGCCGCCCCTGCATCAGCTCTTCGGTGTGTTGGCGAAGCTCGGCAATGTGCTCCTGGGCCACCAGTTGCGGCACCACCAGGTATCCCCAGCGCCGGAAATGAATGCACTGCTCCACCGTCACCTGGTAACGGTCGGAGAGTTGAGTCGGCGCAGTTTCCTCGATTGCAGCGGTCATGCGTTAGGCTCCTCGCAAAAGACCATTCCACGATTCAGCGGGCCCGCGGCAGGGCCGGCAAAATTTCCTCGAACGATCCCCACTTGAGATGACCGAACGCTCTGCAATCCGGGACGCAAAGACTCGACCAACCCTAAGTTCCATCATTATAGCTTTTTTGCGCAGGTCAAGGGAATGGACGTGCTTGGCCGCAATCCCGAATCTCGCGTTTTGCCGACCGTTCCGCCGTCGCCGGTCCTACGCCGGGAGGCTCAGTTGGTCGACAAGCCACCCCCTGGCAAGGTACGATTCAAGGTCTGTCAAATGCTTACCACGGAAGGTTTTATCCTGATGCCAGCACCCTCCACCGCTGTCCGCACCGCGCGCCGTTCCACCGCACGCAAAGCCACCCGCCGCAGCGTCTGCATCCTCGGTGCCACCGGTTCGATCGGCACCAATGCCATCAACGTCTGCACGCACCTCAAGGATCAGTTCGAAATCCACTCGCTCACCGCCTGCACCAGCTGGAAGAAACTTTCCGAGCAGTCGCTGGAAGTGCGCCCGAAAATGGTGGCGCTCAATGACAAATCGTCCATCGCGAAGCCCTCGGAAAACCTCCGCGCACTACGCGATCAGCTTTTGGGCACCGGCATCGAGATGGTCGTCGGCCCGCATGCCATGGAAGAAATCGTCGTGCGCGACGATGTCGATATCGTCGTGGCCGCAGTGGTAGGCGCCGCAGGCCTGGCGCCCTGCATTGCCGCGGCCAGAGCCGGCAAGACCATTGCGCTGGCCAACAAGGAAGCCCTCGTCGTCGCCGGCTCCATCGTCATGCCCACCGCCCGCAAGCACGGCGCCACCATCGTCCCCGTCGATTCCGAACACTCCGCTATCTACCAAGCCCTCCGCAGCGGCGAGGGAAAGGAAATCAAAAAAATCATCCTCACCGCCTCCGGCGGCCCTTTCCGCACCTGGCCCAAAGCGAAAATCCGCCACGCCACGGTCGATCAGGCCCTGGCCCATCCCAACTGGAAAATGGGTCCGAAAATCACCATCGACTCCGCCACCATGATGAACAAAGCCCTCGAAATTATCGAAGCCCACTGGCTCTTCGGCCTCCCGCCCGAAAAAATCGAAGTCCTCATCCATCCGCAAAGCATCATTCATTCCATGATCGAATTCGTCGACGGCTCCGTCATCGCCCAGCTCGGCACGCCCGACATGCGTACCCCCATCCAATACGCCCTGACCCATCCGAATCGCGTAAACGGGTGCAGTACCCGCCTGGATTGGACGAAAATCAGGGAGATGACCTTCGAACAACCCGATGACCGCTTTCCCGCGCTACAATTAGGCTTTGAAGTCATTCGCCTTGGCGGAACATCCGGCGCCGTCGTCAACGCCGCCAATGAAATCGCCAACGAAATGTTCCGCGAAGGGAACCTTCTGTTCGGCGAGATCGTAGAGAAGGTGGAGGAAGTCCTCCGCCGGCACAAGAAATCCGGGTTCGTAAAGTCGCCCACACTCGAACAACTGCTCGCCGCCGACACCTGGGCACGCAAGGAAACCAAGAATCTGTAACTACACGAACGTCGCTTAAAATTTTGAGGGTTCACTGATGGATCGAATCCCCGCTCGCCTTCGCCGCAACTATCGCCGGTCGCAGGTGATGCTTTACTCGCTCACATTGCCGCTGATGGTACTCGCGATGACCTTCGGCAGCGCCGCCGAATCGACCAAACGCATGCTGCTGGTCCTCATCGGCTTCAGCTCCATCGTCTTCATCCATGAGCTGGGCCATTTCGTCGTCGCTCGCCTCTGCTCCGTCAAATGCGAAGCTTTCGCCATTGGCATCGGTCCGCGACTGCTCGGCTGGCGCCAAGGACTGGGCCTCACCTTCGGCCCCGACCCCTTCGACAAACTGAAAGATCAGGAAATTCAGGAACGCAAAGACAAGATTGCCGAAAGCACCCAAGCCGGCAATGTGGATATCGAGCCGAACACCAAGAACCTCACCGCCGACATCCTCGGCAAAACCCCGCCCTCCGTCGACCTCGCAACCTTAGGCTGCTGCGATTACCGCATCTCCATGCTTCCCCTCGGCGGATACGTCCGCATGCTCGGACAGGACGACATGGACCCCACCAAAGTCTCCGATGATCCCAACGCCTACAACCGCCGCCCCATCTGGCAACGCATGTGCATCATCTCCGCCGGCGTCATCATGAACGTCATCTGTGCTGCCGTCATCTTCTCCATCGTGTTCCACCCCGCCATCGGCGTGCCCTTTCCGCCGGCGATCATCGGCCACGTTTACTACGGCTCCCCGGCCTACGCCGACGGAAACGGACTCAAGATGGGAGACAAAGTTATCTCCATCGACCGCCTGAAATCCCGCGGCTTCGTCGAATTCACCGACTTGGTTATCGCCTCGGCCCTCTCCACCGGCCAGCACACCATCGAATTTGAAGTCCAACGCCCCGGCGTCGATCAGCCCCTGCACTTCGAAATTCAACCCAAACAACTCGATCCCAAGGGATTCCTGTCGATCGGCGTCGAACCGATGCCCAGCCTGAACATTCCCGGCAATTTCGAGCTGCCCAAGGAAGATACCGCCGACGAAAAAGACGCCCAGCAAAGAGCCCAACTCAAGAAACTCATGCCCAAGGATCGCATCATCAAGTTCAACGGCGAACCGGTGGAAACCTTCGCCGACGTCTATGCACAGCTTCAAACCAACGCCCTCAAGCCCGTGGTGTTGACCGTCCACAACACGAAGGACGCCTCCATCCCGGACCGTGAAATCACGCTCGATCCGAAATTGGATCTGCAGATCGGTGCCGAGAGCCTGCCCCTCCCGCTCGGTGTCGGGCCGCGGCTCAAAGTGGGTTCGACCGTCGACGGCGGCGCTGCCGACAAGGCCGGCGTCAAACCCGGAGACATCATCCTGAGCATCGGCAATCGCACCGACCCGACCGCCAAAGAACTCAGCGATATGACCGCTCACAGCAACGGCGATCCGCTCGAATTGGTCGTCGAACGCGATGGCAAACGGCAGTCGTTTACGCTTACGCCCGTTCGCGGCAAAACCCCCACCGGAGAATACCGCCCCCTCATCGGCGTGCGACCGGACAGCGATATGGACTCCAACAATGTCGTACTCCGCGATCACAACGGCCTCGCGGCCAATCTCGATGTGTTCAAGGGCGGCGCCAAATCCGCACAGATTACCGCCATCGACGGGCAACCCGTGAAGAGCTGGAATGAAATCGTCGCCGTCCTTCGCGCCCGTTCTGAACCCGGCGCTGTGAACGTGACATTCAAGGGACCCAATGGCGACGAATCCGCCAGCCTGCCGATCAGCGACGATCAGCTCCACGAGCTCGTCGCGAAGACTACCTACCGCATCGGCCTGCCGCTGGAAAACATCTACCAGATTCAAAAAGCGGACAGCGCCTATGACGCCGTCATGATGGGCATGGAACATACCAAAAAATTCATCATTCAGACCTACATGACGCTCGCCGGCATCATGCGCAGCACGGTCTCGGCGACGAACCTGCACGGGCCGGTCGTCATCGCCAAGGTCGGTTACGACGTGCAGGAACGCGGCTTCGTCTGGCTCTGCTATCTGATGGCGGTGGTGTCGGTAAACCTGGCCGTGGCCAATTTCCTCCCCCTTCCGGTCGTCGACGGCGGACACTTCCTGCTGCTGATTCTGGAAAAAATCCGTGGCCGCCCGCTCAGCCTCAAGACCCAAACCATCTTTCAAACCGCCGGCGTCGTCCTGCTGGCAGGCCTGTTCCTCTTCGTGACCTTCAACGACATCACGTACCTGTTCAGCCATTAACGAAGAACAGCACGAAGCAAAAATAGAAAAGCAGGAAGGACTGACGCGTTCAGTTTTCCTTCCTGCTTCTTGCTTCTTTATTCTTGCTTCTCGTTCCTCACTTCCCCGCCCCCTTCGGCGGCGAAACCAGTGCTGCCGGTGGCGGCGGGTTCTCAACATCCCCGATCTCCATCATCCGCTGCACGCCCGTGAACTGCTGCCCCTGCACCGCCGCCAGCGCCGCCTTCAATCGCTCGGCTTCCACCTTGAACTGCTTCATCATTGCCAAGATCTTTGCAATCTGGTCCTGTATCGCCGCTTTGCGCTTGGCCAGTTGATCCAGCGTAATGATCCGCGCATCGCGCTGCGCCACCAGGTAACTCACATCCTGCCCATGCTGCAATCCCGAAGTAATCGCAAGATTCAGCGTCGCGATGTCATTGGCACAATTGTCGTAATCCGCGGACACCTGCTTGTATTCCTGTTCCGCCGCCTGCCCCGCCGCAATCGCGGCTTTATTGTCGGCCTCAAGTTGGGCCATGGCATCCGTCACGGCACGCTTCTGCGCCGTAAGCTTCTCATACACATCCTGCGCGACCCACGTGCTGCCGAAGCGATACAAATTCTTCTTCGCCTGAAATGCCTCCATACGCGTCTCGGCCTGGTCGAACTGGCGCGCCAAATCAGTGTATGGCGCCGTCGTCTTGCTCCCACCGTAGCTGTTCATCGCCTCGGTCACGTTGTCGAGCAGCAACCGATGATCGGGCATCGCCGCCAGTGCCTTCGTGTAATACTGCAGCGATTCGGGCTCGCGCTTCAACTGGAAACAGATGACTGCGGCATTATTCAGCGCCAACAGATTGGACGGATCCGCATCGGCCAGCCGCGCGAAAAATTGCCGCGCACCATTCAAATTATTCTGCCGATAACTCGCCAGCCCCCCGATGATCAGCGCCGTGGGATTGACGTCGTCGGTCTTCAGCACGCTCTGGGCCGAATCTATCGCCTCTTTCATCCGCCCCTGCTTGTAATACGTCACCGCGGGACGCGCCGCCTCCTCCTCCTGCCGCACGATCACTTCCGCCTGCGTCCGCGGCATCCACTTGCCGCGAAACCGCACGCCGTCCTGCTGCTGCAGCTTCCGGTATTCCTCCAGTGATTTCTGCACGCTTGTCGTGATCGGCTGATCGGGATGCTTTTCCAGAAACTTCTCATGAATGCCGATGATCTCCGCCAGCGTGTCGGCCTTCTTGAGTTGTGACGCCGCCAGCGTCCAATCCGCGTCCGCCGCCTGCGCCGGCGTCACCGTGCTCACCAGCGTCACGCGCGCCACGTCTTCCGGTTTGACGTTGATGACCGATCCATCGTCAGCGGTGATCGCCATCAACTCGCCGGCACGCTGCATCCGCCCCGAAATCTTCCGCCCATCTTTTAACTCAATCAGATCGCCCCACGCCGGCGCTGCCGACACAACACAAGCCGCCACCATCGCCCATTGCAGTTTCCGCGAGAAGTTCATACCCGTCCTCCCGATGTCCAAGTACCCAACCACGCCTTCCACAATTGTACACCGCCACGGCATTTACGTAGAAAGGATTCACTTTTTTTCACTTCGCGAGCCCTGCCACCGCAAAATACAGGGCTGCATACACCTTCGGATCCACCGGCATCCCCCGTGACGCCCTTTCCGCCAACCACCCCCCCACTTCCGCCAGCGGCACCTCATAGACGGTGATCTGCTCCGTCGCATCCCCGCCCGGCACACCCACCTTCTTCAGCCCCGTCGCACGCACCAGCCGGATCATCTCCGATGTCAGCCCGGCGCTCGTCGGCCCGGCCGCCAGTTCCTCTACAAACTGGGCCTGGTACCCGGTCTCTTCCAGCAACTCCCGTTTGGCCGCGGCCACCCACGATTCCCCGGCCTCCTGGTCGCCCACCAACCCCGCGGGAATCTCAATCACCTCTTTCCCGACCGGCACGCGATACTGCGAGATCAGCAGTATCCGCCGATCATCCGTCACCGCCAGTATCCCGACCGGCCAGTCTCCCTTGATCCGTCGCACATATTCCCACCCCCCCGCGTTCACCAGCTCCAAAAATCGCCCCGCGACCATAATAACCGGTGCCTCACCTGCATCATTCGAATCCGCTAACGCCATTGCAATCACTCCTAACGCCTAATGAGTTCTCGCATTCGTGAGTTATTGTCCTACAAATACAACACTCACGCAGCATCTCCATCATGTCTTGTCCCGGAATACCCGAAAATACGCACGTGCCAAGCAGTCCGTGAGGACTGCCGAAGGCTTTGCCCTCTGGCATCCCTCCCCGCTTCTATCCACCCCCCTCTTCCGGCTACTATGCACTCCCGCACCGTTTTTCCGGAGCCCGTATGACCGCTACCGTCGATTCACCCGAGCTAATCCTCCCTGATCGCGCCCCGGGCACGCCTCTACTCGAACTCGATAGTGACCTCACCCTCGACGGCCGCTTCGGCAGCCAGACCCTCCACATCACATCCACCCACGTCCGCGTCACCGCCCCAGATGCCGCCGCACCCCTCGTCGATATCCCCGTCGCCGACATCGCCTCGGCACGCAACGAGTCCCTCGTCGGCGGCGGCCGGCTCGAAATCACCCTCAAAAACACCGACATCCGCCCCGTCATCGCCTACACCGCCTCCCTCTCCGACCGGTTCTCCGAAGCCGCCCGCGGCATCGAACAGCTCGCCAAAGGCGAACCCTTTTCCATCGGCATCAAGCTCCAGAAAATCCGCTGCCCCAAGTGCGGACGCCTCCTGCCCGAACGCGACGGCCATTGCCCCGCCTGCGTCAGCAAGTGGAAGATGATCTTCCGCATCGGAAGATTCCTCACCGTCTACAAGTTCCGCACCCTCGCCCTGGCGGCGCTGGCCATCACCTCCGCCGCGCTGCACCTCGCCCCGCCGCTGATCCAGCGCCAGATCATCAACAAGATCCTGATCCAGCACGAAGACTTCTCCCAGATGTGGACACTCATCGGCCTCTGGACCGTCCTGCTCGCCTTCGGCGCCGCCGTGCAGATCACCCAGGGACGCCTCATCGCCTTTCTCTCCGCCCACGTGATCGCCGACATCCGCGCCGCCGTCTACCGCGCCATCGAATTCCTCAAGATGTCCTACTTCGAAAAACGCAAAGCCGGGGCCATCCAGTCGCGCCTCACCAACGACACCCAGAACATCTGGGGCTTCCTCGTCGACGGCGTCCCCTTCCTCCTCTCCAACACTCTCCAGGTCCTCGGCATCCTCGCCATCATGCTCTGGACCAACTGGGTACTCACCCTCTGCATCCTCTCACCCGTCCTCATCGTCATGGTCATCAGCTCGATCTTCTGGAGCCGCCTCATCAGCCGCTGGCACCGCTGGAGCCACAAGTGGGCGCGCTTCCAGAGCCACCTCACTGAGGCCCTCTCCGGCATCAAGGTCATGAAAGCCTTCGCCCAGGAAGACCAGGAAAATCAACGCTTCATCGCCGCCAACGACGGCCTCCGCCACTCCGGCACCGACGCCGATCAGTACTGGTCCACCGTCTTCGGCACCATGAGCTTCTTCATCGCCCTCGGTATGCTCGTCCATTTTGCCGTCGGCGGATGGATGGTCTTCCACGATCGCCTCACCATCGGCGACTTCGTCATGATGCAGGTCTACCTCGGCCTCATCTACGGACCCATGCAGTGGTTCGCCGCCATCAACAACTGGTTCAGCCGCGCCATGGCCGGCGCCGAACGCATCTTCGAAGTCATGGACACCGAGCCCGAAAAATACCTGCAGGGCAACAACGCCCACCCCATCGTCGGCGAAGTGCAGTTCGAAAACGTCCGCTTCGGCTACGACAAGTCCAACCCCGTCATCAAAGGCATGTCCTTCACCGCCGCCCCCGGCGAAATGATCGGACTCGTCGGCAAGTCCGGCTCCGGCAAGTCCACCACCATCAACCTCATCTGCCGCTTCTACGAACCCGATTCCGGCTGCATCCGCATCGATGGCATCGATTCCCGCCAGCTCTCCCTCCAGGACATGCGCTCCCAGATCGGCGTCGTCCTCCAGGAACCCTTCCTCTTCAACGGCACCGTCGCCGAGAACATCTCCTACGGCAAACCAGGCGCACCCTTCGAAGACATCATCGCCGCCGCCAAAGCCGCCAATGCCCACCACTTCATCCTCGGCAAGCCCGACGGCTACGACTCCCAGGTCGGCGAACGCGGCTCCAAACTTTCCGGCGGCGAACGCCAGCGCGTCTCCATCGCCCGCGCCATCCTCCATAACCCCCGCATCCTCATCCTCGATGAAGCCACCAGCTCCGTCGATGTCGAAACCGAAAAGCAAATTCAGGAAGCCATCGGCCGCCTCGTCCAGGGACGCACCACCTTCGCCATCGCCCACCGCCTCAGCACGCTGCGGAACGCCAACCGCCTCATCGTCCTGGAAAAAGGTGAAATCGTGGAGTGCGGCACCCACGCCGAACTGATGGCCAAGCAGGGCGTCTTCTACAACCTCGTCAAGACCCAGACCGCCGTCAATGAAATCGTCGGCGTCGGCAACGCATAGGATGACCATGAACGCAGACTTGAAACTCTTTCACGATCCGCCCGAAATGTTCCGGGCCACGCTCACCGACGCGCGCCAGCGCATCCTGGTCAAGCCCGTCTGGGCAGCACCGCTTTCGCATCCCGACAAGTATCTCGCCTTGCTCGATGAAAAGGGCGAGGAAGTCATCATGATTGCCGACCCCGCCACCCTCGACGCCGACTCCCGCGCCGCGCTGGATCTCGAACTCGGCCGCCGCTACCTCACCGCGACCATCGAACGCGTACTCACCATCGACCCGGAACACGGCGCCACCTATTTCTCCGTCCAGACCGCCCGCGGCCCGCGCGATTTCGTCATGCAGCACCTGCAGGACAACGCCCTCTGGTTCACCCCCACCCACATCCTCCTCATCGATGTCGACGGCAACCGCTACGAAATCCCCGACACCCGCAAACTCGACCCCGCCAGCCTAAAAATGCTCCGCGCCGCCCTCTGACAATTCACGAAAGGCATCCCATCGGCAAACCAGGCCAGTGATGCGTCTCTTCTTTCACCCTGGCGCTTCCTTCTAACGCTTCAAACGGGCTCTTAGGACAGACTCCAGTACGTCGCAAGGTAATGAATTACCGCTGCGGACCCCGCGTCTTCAGGCGGTATTCATATCCCCGAAATAATGAACAATTATTCGCTCCCGTCATTGACGTTTGGCAATTCCGGGGTAAATTCCAGTATCGCTTCATCAAGAAGCGGTTCGTTTCTGTCCGGGAAGAGAGACAGGATGCGAGTGGGAGAAGTCGTTCTCCACAAACCGCGCCGTCAGCGCGGCATTCTCCTGTAAAAATCTGGCCAACGCGTACGAATGCCACCCGTGTGGTCGCATGCACGTACGCGGCCATAGGCATTTGATGAGAGCAAAAATGCGTGGGTGTCCACGCCGCATCATCGTGTCGCCGTCATCGAGACGGCAGAACTTCGGTCGGTCGTCGCCCACTTGTCCCTTGAGCGGAGAGGGAGACAGGGTAGGGAGACAAATCCATGAACACTGCGCAACGTTGTTGGGCCGTCAGTATCGCCGTCGCCGGCATGCTGCATTTCGTTCATCCAGCCTTCGGAGCGCCACTGCCGCTGCAAACAGAGTCGGGCGGCATCGCGGAAAATCTCTCCTCGACCAATTGGGCCGGCTATGCCGCCGTCGCGCCGGCCAATGACCACTTCACTTACGTGCAAGCCGTCTGGACCGTACCGACGATCAGCGCCTCGTCCCCAGCATTTTCATTCAGTTCGACATGGGTAGGACTCGACGGCTTCGGCTCCAGCACCGTCGAGCAGATCGGTACCGAAGCCGACGGCGCGCCCGGCGATTCCGCCGCCGCACAGTACTATGCGTGGATCGAACTCTTCCCCGCCAATCCCCTGGTCATCAGCAATCTGACCATCCACCCCGGCGATACCGTCGGGGCTTCAGTTGAATACACGGGCGGCAATAGTTTCTTCTTCTATATGGCCAATTTTTCCACGAACATTGCTGTTCAAGGCACTTTGAACACGCCGTCTTCGGTCCAGCGCCATTCCGCCGAATGGATTGAAGAAGCACCCAGCTCCAACAGCGGCGTCCTACCCTTGGCCGATTTTCAATCCGTGACCTTCTCGCAAGCCTACGCGCAGCTCGCCAGCCAGGCCGCCGTTGATCCCAGCACGATTTACTCCGTCGATACCTTCAACTCCCTCCCCCTTGATCTGGTTCCGCTCTCCGGCTTCGGAGCCAGGACTGGACCGCTATCCAGCGACGGCACGACCTTTACCGTCGACGCCACCATTCCCGAACCCGCTTCGCTCGGAACACTGGCCTTGGCCGGCATCCCCCTGATCCTTCGGCGCGCGAGAACACCGCGAGCAACTCATCGGTAACACTCGTTCAAGAAAAGGCATTCCGAACTCCGAACTCTGAATTCCGAATTCCGAATTCCAAATTCTGAATTCTGAATCCCCCCCACCCTCCTCCATTTTGCATTTCCCCGCACCCGTTCTACACTACTTTCATATCTCACGCGGAGGCCCCCATGTCCCAGCTCATCGTCACCGCCATCGGCGCAGACCGTCCCGGCATCGTCGGCGAATTCACCGGCCATCTCCATGCCGGCGGCGCCAACATCCTCGACTCCCGCATGGTCAATCTCCGCGGCCAATTCGCCGTCATCGTCCTGATCGATGCTGCCGGCGAAAAACTTGCCTCCCTCAAGACCGCCCTCCCCGCCATCGCCGACCGCATGGGCCTCAAACTCCTCATCACTGAACATCAGATTCCCACCGCGCCTCCCGCCGGCATCCCATTCAAACTCAAGAGCTACTCCATGGATCAGCCCGGCATCGTCCACCGCATCACCGAAGTCCTTCGCGCCCACGGCGTCAACATCGAGGAACTCTCCGCCCGCCAGGAATCCGCCCCCTTCGACGGCTCCCCCATGTTCATCATGGAAATGCGCCTCACCGTCCCCAAAACCGTCATGCTGCGAAAACTCCGCACCGAACTCGAAGCCGTCTGCGATGAAATGAATTGCGAACTCGACCTCGAGCCGGCATCGGAACTATAGCCCAAGCCAATGGCGTTGGGCTCGATCGATTTCCCGAACGTGGCCGCCGCGGGCCATCATTTCGCGTGTGCTTTCGCCGGACCAGCGCCTCACGAAGTTGCATCGCCTGATCGACTCGGCGCTTGGGGGTGGGAGGGGGGGGATCGGATTGCAGCGAATTATTCTCACGCGTCGAACGATCTATTTTACTTCTTGTTACGACGACGAAATTCCGTCGGAGTCATGTCGAGTTTTCTTCTGAAGACTTCCCCGAAATAAGGCGCCCTTGTAAAGCCGCATCGTATGGCTATTTCAGGCATCTTCAAATCCGTATCGAGCAGCAATTCCTTCGCCATCTCGATCTTCACGCGAATAATTTCCGCCAGGATCGGTCGTCCCACAATCTCCCGAAATCGCAGTTCAAGCGTGCGACGCGTCAAAGGTACTTGTGCAACTACATCCTTGATTTGAATCTGCCGATGTGCATTCTCGCGAATAAATTGCAGCGATTTCATAATTTCCGGATCGTTGATCGCAAGTATATCCGTGCTCTTTCGAGTCACAATCGACAAGGGCTGCAGTAGCTTCACTTCGGGCACGGCCCGGCCCTCAATAAGGTCCATCAGCGCCTGTGCCGCCTCAAAACCCACCTTCACTGCCGGTACATCAATGCTCGACAACGGCGGCTGCGCCCGTCGATAGAAAAGTTCATCATTGTCGCAGCCCAATACGGCCGCTTGTTCGGGCACCGCAATGTTCGCGGCAGCGCACACGTCCAGCACCGTCATCGCCGAATGATCGTTGGGCGCAAAGATAGCCAGAGGATAGGGCGCCGCTTTTAGAAAATTGCATAAATCCGTCCACTCGCTCCCATGAACGGAGATATCCAAAGTGTTGATCGGAGGGCGCATGCAGGAATATCCTGCCTCTATTGTTCGTGCAACGAATGCGTCCCCGCGAAGCTGGGCGAAATAGCTGAAGCCGCCAATAAAGGCAAAATTTCGAAACCCACGATTTAAAAAATATTCCGCAGCCATTCGGCCTATGCCGACGCTATCCAGCGTGACTGTCGGAAACCCCGTTTCGCGCATGATACTCGAGACATTTACGGCCTTGATCCCCCGACTCCTAATTTCCTCACCCCAATCCAGCGCAGGCATTTGAATAATCATCCCGTCGATATCCCACTGCGTCCAACCGCTCAGACTTGAATATCCAAAGGGTTGCGGCGCGATGATCTTGAGTTGACGACACTGCAGTGAAAAATCCGTGACGCCCTCAAGAACCGCGCGGCCATAACGCCCCATGAGATCGACCATGACTCCGATTTGTCTCATTCCAATTCCCCTGAAGGAACAGTAATTTCAACATGATAAGAGGTAATTACATTCGAAACAGACTCATACAGCCCCAAATAACTAAAAAGTGTAAACGATTCATGCAAAATCGGATGGCACGATTGCTATTCGAAGGCAATACTTCAACACCTAAACAAGTCGAAGCCCTTCCCCTTCGGGCGGGATGGGAAAAATATCCTAGGACTGAGAGAGAGACCGGCAGGGTCGAGAGAGAAGTCTGTACCGCTGTTGCGTGTGCACGGCGGAGGGAGTCATCTCTTTCGAGGGTCCGCTAATGCGTGCATTTCTCTCTCGTGGAAATTTTCGTCTTTCCAACCGAAATCTCGTCCTCGCATCTGCAGTCGCTGCGGCAGTAACCGCTGCGGCCTTGCCAGCCTCGGCAAGTATCATCTACTACGATGGCCCTGTCGGCGGAACTAATAACTGGTCGAATGCCACCGTATGGTCGACTAGCTCCTCCGCCACCACGCCCAATCCAGTTGCCGCTCCGGGCAGTGGCGATGATGTGATCTTCAGCCAATCCGGCGGTATCAATAATTCGTCCACCATTACGCTCGACACCACCGGCCTCGCGGCCAAGAGCCTGACTATGCAATCAGGTTCGACTGCAACCATCACCTTGGCAGGCGCCAATCAACTCGCAGTCGGCAGTGGGGGTATCACTCTCAATGGCGGAATCCTGGCCCTGAACCTCAATAGCCTTACGACTCCTACCGACTTGATCACAGGCTCGCCTACCCTCACCCTTGGCGGCGGCGCGCTGAATATCACGGGTAAGAGCTCCGGCACCTCCATCCAGAACCTTGGCAATGTCACCGTCAACGGCGGCCCCATGAGCACCATCAAAGTTAACAAAAATGGCGGCACCAGTACCACGCTCAATGTCGGAACGATCAGTCACAATGCGGGCGGCAGCTTGTATATAGATGCGTCTGCTGGAGGAACACTGCACACCACAATGACTGGGGGCGCGGCCCAAAGCGCCACCAGCATCATCCTCCCCTATGTGACCATTGCTACCGGCGCCGCAACGTTCGGATACGCGACGATCGATGCCAGCGGAAATATTGTGCTTTACGCCCGCGCCAACGCGACCACATTGGCCGCCGGCAGCAATAGTTCTACCACCAATTTCGAAACCACCGCTGACGTCACGCACAATAGCGGAAATTGGGCGGTAAACTCGCTGGATATTCAGCATAACTTGAACATCGGCGGCGGAACGCTCTCCATCACCACGAATTCTCTTCTCATCAGCGCCGGCAACGGCTTCACGATCTCCAATGGCCAACTCGGCGCTACCGGCAACGAATTGTTTATTGCAATGCGTCGCAACAACGCCGGCGTCCTCCTCGGGTCGAACCTGAAAATCGCCGGCGGCAGTACCGACACAACCGGCAGTTGGACCTACCAGTATTACCAGCAGGGTCCCGGGCCGGGCGTGCTCGCCATCGCGACTGATCAGACGCCTCAAGGTCTCTTCACGATCGGCAATGGCGGAGGCGGCAGTGGCGACGTCGTCGTCGGCGGAACCGCATCAGGAAATACGGTCGCCGCGGCAGGTTCGGGCACGACCGGCAGCATCAACGGCAATATAGCCAACTATGGTGCCCTGCATTTCGCGCGATCTAATGCGTATACCTATGCGGGCGTAATCAGCGGCTATGGCACCGTTGAGCAACTTGGGGCCAGCACCCTGACCCTCAGCAATGCCGCGAGTTCCTACACCGGTGTCACGACCATCACGTCTGGAATCCTCGAAGTCGGCACTCTCGCCAATGGCGGAACCAACAGCAGCATCGGTGCCTCAACAAATGCCGCTGCCAATCTCGTCATCAATGGCAACGCTACCCTCCGCTACACCGGTGCTACCGCCTCGACTGACCGCAACTTCACCGTAGGCACCGCCGGCGCCCAACTCGATGCCTCTGGCTCCGGCGCCATCACCTTCTCGGGCGCACCGACCTACACCACCCCCGCCACCACCCGCACCCTCACCTTCAAAGGCACTAACACGGGCAATAACACCTTCAATGGCAGCCTCACCAATGCCTCAGGCATAGTGAATATCGCCAAATCTGATGCCGGCACTTGGGTCCTCGGCGGCAACAGCAACCTCACCGGCAGCATCGCCGTCAACGGCGGCAATCTGACAATCGCTTCCACCAGCGCTATCACCGGTGCTGGCTCAGCCGTCACCGTCGCCGGCGGCGCTACCTTCGTCGTCAATGGTTCCATCGCCAGAGCGGTCACCGTCACGGGCACCCTCCAAGGCACCGGCACTATCACCGGCAACGTCAGCGGTGCCGGTGCAGTCGCCCCCGGCAACTCCATCGGTACCCTCCACGTCGCCGGCACCTACAACATCACCGGCACCAACGACTTCGAAATCAACGCCTCCACTGCCGCTCACGACCTCATTGATCAAATCACCACCCTCACCTACGGCGGCAACCTCAAAATCACCAATATCGCCGGCACGCTGACCGCCGGACAGAGCTGGAACCTCTTCGACTTCACCAGCCAGTCCGGTAGCTTTGCCAATAACATCACCTTCGGTACTGCCGGCGACGGCACCTATCTGCCCACCCTGACCGGCGGCAAAACATGGGCCTTTGACTACACCACCGGCATCCTGTCAATCAATCAGGCCACTGTGGTTGGTCCTTTCACCGCCACCTCGCCGATCGCCCTGGGCGATGTCCTGCTCAACGGCTCACGCAGCGGAACCTCCACGATCGGCAACCCCGGTACCGCCAGCGGTGACTACCACAATGATGCCTCCTCCCCCGTCATCATCGTCTCGGGCGGCTCGGGCACCATCGGCGCCAGCGGCACCGCAACCCTCACCGCGTCTGCCAATAGCTCCAGCTACGGCAATGTGAACTCCACCTTCAATATCATCAACAATTCGACCTCTGCCAACGACGCCACCATCAACGTCACCGCCAATATCGGCAACGGCATCGCCACCAACGGCATCGATCGCGGCGACTTCTCCCAGTCCACCGTGCTGAGCGGCAATGTGCTCTCCGGTGGTTCCTATGCCGGCTTGGCCTCGCGGGTGCATACCACGACCGCCCATCCGACCCTG